>JBJOHO010000013.1:0-112284 GCA_046047615.1 Pseudomonadota bacterium | reverse complement strand
GACGCAGCTGGTCGACCGCATGGGGGCCCTGCAGGACACCGCTGCGGCACTGGCCAGCCTCGATGCCCTCGCCTGCCTGGCGGAACGGGCTGACGTCCTGCGCTGGACGCAGCCTGTGTTCTGCGAACCGCCGGGCCTCGCCATCGAAGGCGGCCGCCATCCGGTCGTCGAGCAGTTCCTCGGCGACGGCGCCTTCGTGCCCAACGACACGCGCTTCGACGAGCGGCGCCGCATGCTGGTGGTCACCGGTCCCAACATGGGCGGCAAGAGCACGTTCATGCGCCAGGTGGCCCTCATTGCCGTGCTGGCGCACATGGGCAGCTTCGTGCCCGCCGCGCGTGCCGAGCTGGGACCGCTGGACCGCATCTTCACCCGCATCGGTGCCGGCGACGACCTCGCCGGTGGCCGCTCCACCTTCATGGTGGAGATGACTGAAACCGCCAACATCCTGCACAACGCCAGCGACCGCAGCCTGGTGCTGATGGACGAGATCGGCCGCGGCACCAGCACCTTCGATGGCCTGTCACTGGCCTGGGCCGTGGCGCGGCAGCTGGCCGGACGCATCCGCGCCTTCACGCTGTTCGCCACGCACTACTTCGAACTGACCGCACTGGCCAACGAAGTCCCCGGCGTCGCCAACGTGCACCTCGACGCCACCGAGCATGGTGAGGAACTGGTATTCCTGCATGCGGTGCGCGAGGGTCCAGCCAATCGCAGCTATGGCCTCGCAGTCGCGCAGCTCGCCGGCGTGCCGCGGGAGGTGATCAGTGCCGCGCGGCAGTACCTCAAGGCACTGGAAAGCCAGCGCGACGCACTGGTGGCGGCCACCTCGCCGCAGGCCGCGCTGGATTTCTCGGCGCCGGAAGCAGCACCTGAACCCAGTGCGGTAGAGCAGCGGCTCGCCGCGCTCGATCCCGACACGCTCTCGCCACGGGAGGCGCAGGCCGCGCTCTATGCGCTGCGGGAGTTGCTCCCGCAGCGCTGACACGGCCTCAGCGCAACTCCTCGTGCACCCAGGTGGCCACGTCCACCAGGCTCTGCGCGTTGAGCAGGTCCGGGTACATCGCCGGCATCGGTGCCTTGGGCGCCTTCAGGTATTCCACCGTCGTGCCGACCGGCTGGCGCGCGCGCAGGGCCGCCAGCTTGCGGTCGGGCACGAGATTGCCGTCCGGCCCGTGGCAGGCCACGCAGACCTGCGAATAGAGCCGGCGGCCATTGGCGAGATTGGCCGGGCCGACCGCGGCGTCGCTGCGCGGGTTGTTCACGGCCGGTGAACCGGCGATGCGCTGTGGATCCAGCGCCATGACGACGACACTGGGCAGGCCATGCGCACCGAAGGCGTTGCGCGAGATGTTGCCGGCGGCAAAGGCAAGATACTGGCGCCCCTTGGCCTCGTAGGTCACCACGCCACCGGCCATGCCACCGCCGGTCTGGGCCTTGTGCACGAGACGTCCGCTCTGCGTCTCGAACACGAGCAGGTTGCCGGCGAGATCACCGGTGAAGGTGATGCCGCCCGCCGTGGGGGTGACGCCGGCGATCACCGGCTTCTCGGCGTGGTACTTCCAGCGCACGGCACCGGTCTCGGCATCGATCGCGGTGACCCAGCCCGTGGTCTCGCCGACGGGCTCGACCGTACCGCCGAAGCTGGCCCCGCCGGGCGAGTACTCGGTCTTGCCCAGCGTGACGATGAAGCAGGCGTCCACCGCACCGGTGATGAGCAGGTTGCTGTCGCGGTCCAGTGCCGGGCCGTTCCACTCCACGCCGCCGGCATAGCCCGGGCACATGCGCCGGCCCTCGCGGCTGGGCATCTCCGGAATCGGCTCGACGGTGGTCACCGGCGTCCTGAAGACGGCCTTGCGCGTGTCGCGGTCGACCGCAGTGACATGGCCGTCCTTGCCGCCGAACACCATGAGGTCACGAACGCCACTGGCGCGGTACAGGACGGGTGCCGCGGCGAGGTCGAGGTCCATCCAGTCCGCCGGCGACGCCTGGTACCACCAGCGCAGGGCACCGGTGCGCGCATCGAGCACGATGATCGAGTTCGTGAACAGGTTGGCGCCCGGCCGGTAGGCTTTGTCGATGTCGGGCCAGGGATTGCCCACCGGCACGAACAGCTCACCGGTGGTCACGTCGAGCGTCATCGCGCCCCACACGCCACCACCACCGGTCTTGGCCGATGCCGGGCGCTGCCAGGTTTCCGCGCCGGTGTCCTTGCCCATGGGAATGGTGTGGAAACGCCACAGCTCGCGGCCGGTGGCCGCGTCGTAGGCCATGACACGGCCGCGGATGCCGAGTTCGCTGCCGCCAATGCCCATGTAGACCACACCGCCCCAGGCCAGCGGCGCCGCCGAGGCGGACTCGCCGAGGCGGGGCGCGGCGATGACGGTCTTCCACAGCAGTTTGCCGGTCGCGGCATCCAGCGCGATCAGGCGGCCATCGCCGGTGCCGCGGAACACGCGCCCATCCAGCAGCGCCAACCCACGCGTGGAAGGCGAGCCGCGGTCCTCCTCCGGCGTCCAGCTGTGGCGCCAGCGCAGGCTGCAGTCCGTGGCATCCATTGCAACGGTCTCGCGGCCCGTGTTGGTGTAGATCAGGCCGTCAGCGACGATGAGCCCGGAGTGGAAGGACGTCGGTCCATCGACCTGCAGCCGGCACACCTCGCCCAGCCGCGCGGCATTGGCCGCGTTGATCTCCTTCAGCGGCGACCACCGCTGGCCATCAAGCCGGTTGTTGTAGGTGAGCCACTGGGCGCCGGGCGTGGCGTCCTGGGCGAGTGAAACCGTGGCCCACAGGGCCAGCAGACATAAACCACGCTTCATGATCCCCCCGGATGGATACGCTATAGTCGCCGCCCGGTTTTCCCCATTTCCAGCAGGACGATTCCCATGGCCGAGGCCCCGCAGCAGCAGCAAGCCCTGTTCTACACCAACCCGCAGCCGCTCAACACGACCCAGCACGGCAACTGGCGGCTGAAGGATGGCGACGCCAGCTTCACCAAGGACGCCATGGGCCTGCCGGTGGTGATGGGCGAGTTCGCCGATGCCTCGCGCTTCTTCCCGGTGCTGTTCGCCGCCGGTGACGATGCGGGCCCGGTCGCGCTGATCGGCGTGGATCGCAGCAACCTGTTCGTCGACGACAAGTTCTGGGCGCAGGACATCTACATCCCCGCCTACGTGCGCCGTCACCCGTTCGGCCTGATGCAGATGAACGCCGAGGGCACCGAACTGGCGCTGTGCATCGATGCGGATTCGCCGCGCTTTGCCCAGGGTGGCGAGGAAGGCCAGGCGCTGTTCGGCGACGACCAGCAGCCCAGCGAATTCACCAAGAACGCGATGCAGTTCTGCCAGGCCTACAGCGCCGAGTCGGCACAGACGCTGGAGTTCCGCCGCGCCCTCACCGCCAAGGGCCTGCTGGTCGACCGCCGCGTCGACGGCACGCTGCCGGGCGGCCAGAAGATCGGCATCGACGGCTTCCAGATCGTCGACACCGAGAAGCTGCAGAACCTCGATGACGCGACCATCGCCGAGTGGCACCGCAAGGGCTATCTCGCGGCGGTGTTCTTCCACCTGGCCTCGCTGGCCCGCATCGGCGACCTGATGGCCCGCAAGGCCCGCCGCATGCAGGCCCAGGGCCAGGCTGCCGCCCAGGCCTGAGTGCCCCCGCCGCCCGGCACATGCCGGGCGGTTTCACTGCCGACCGGAGAAGCCGACCATGCGCCTTCGCACGCAAGCCCTGAGTGTCTTCACCGTGGCTGCGGCGGCGCTGGTCGCTGCCTGCACCGGTACGCCCGCCACGCAGCCCCTGCAGGTCGTCACCGACACCGGCCCTGTCGTCGGTGTGGCCGCCGACGGCATCCAGTCCTTCAAGGGCATCCCTTTCGCATTGCCGCCCGTCGGCGAGCTGCGCTGGCGCGCACCACAGCCAGTCACGCCTTGGACCGAGCCGAGGCGGGCCGACCAATACGGCCATGACTGCATGCAGCTGCCCTTCCCCAGCGACGCGGCGCCGCTGGGCACCGAGCCCGCCGAAGACTGCCTGGTGCTGAACGTCTGGCGCCCCGAGGCCGCCAGCGACAAGCCTCTGCCGGTCATCGCCTGGATCTACGGCGGGGGCTTCGTGAATGGCGGCGCCTCCCCCGCGGTGTATGACGGCAGCGCGGTCGCGCGCCGTGGCGTGGTCTTCGTCAGTTTCAACTACCGGCTCGGCCGCTTCGGCTTCTTCGCGCATCCGGCGCTCAGCGCGGCCCGCCCCGGGGGCGAGGCGCTGGGCAACTACGGCTACATGGACCAGCTGGCCGCCATGCGCTGGATACAGCGCAACGCCGCCGCTTTCGGTGGCGACCCGTCGAATGTCACGGTCATTGGCGAATCCGCCGGCGGTGGTTCGGTGCACATGCTGCTGACCAGCCCCGAAGCGCAGGGCCTGTTCACGCGCGCCGTGGTGCAGTCCGGGGGCGGGCGCGGCAGCCTCATGGGTCCGCGGCACCTGGACCAGAGCCACGAGGGCGTGCCCTCGGCCGAGCAGATCGGCCAGTGGTTCGCCGAATCCGTGGGCATCACCGGTACCGATGCCGCAGCACTGGCAGCGCTGCGTACGCTCTCCGGCGAGCAGGTGGTGGCCGGCATGAACCTGGCCTCGATGCGCAGCGGCGATCCGAACAAGCCGACCTACAGCGGCCCGATGGTCGACGGCGTCATCGTCACTGACGAACCCGAGGCCCATTACCGCGCGGGCCGCTTCAACAAGGCCGACCTCATGGTGGGCGCCACCAGCGCAGACATCGGCTTTGGCATGGCAGAGAGCAAGGACGCGCTGTTCGCGAGCTTCAGCGCGCGTGCCGACGTGGCCCGCAAGGCCTACGATCCAGACGGCACGCGCGAACTGCCGGCGCTGGTGCGCGAGGTCTACATGGACCGCCTCATGGGCGAACCAGCGCGCCACGTGGCGCAGCTGTTCACGGAACAAAAGCAGGCCGCTTACCTCTACCGTTTCTCGTACGTGGCCGAATCCATGCGTGGCGAGTGGAAAGACGGCGCGCCGCACGCCAGCGACATCCCGTTCTTCTTCGACACCGTGAAGGCCAAGTACGGAGAGGCGCTGACGGCGCAGGACTCGGCCATGTCGGCTGCCATCCTGGACCATCTGGTCGCCTTCGCGCGTGACGGCAAGCCGGAGGCCAATGGCCGGCCGTGGCCCGCCTATGATGCCGCGGACGACGGCCTCATGGACTTTGGCACCAATGGCCAGGCGCTGTGGGGCGCGGATCCATGGCGGGCGCGCATGGACGTCACGGCTGCGGCAGCAGAGGCAGCGCGCCGCTGAAGATCAGGGGCGCCGTCCGGGCGCCTGCACGGCACGCACGACACAGCGGAAGCCCACGTGGCTGGTGGACGTGTCGAGCGGCTGAGGGTGGCGCGCCGCCGGCCGGTAACGCTGGCAATAGTTGGGCGCGCAGAGGTGCGAGCCGCCCTTGATGACCTTGCGGCCGATGCGCAGGTCGGGACTGCCGGGGTCCATGCTGGCGTACTCGCTGCCGCCCCGCGGGTTCTCGGCGACGCAGCAGCTGCCAGGACGCTTGCCGGCCGGCTGGACATACCAGTCGTCGGTCCACTCCCAGACATTGCCGATCATGTCGTAGAGCCCGTAACCGTTGGGCTCGTAGCTGCGGACGGGGGAGGTCCGCTCCCACCCGTCAGTGGCGTGGTTTTCGTACGGGAAATTGCCCTGCCAAAAGTTGGCCAGCATTCGGTCGTCCGGCGCGAGCGCATCGCCCCAGGCAAACTCGCAGCCCTCAAGACCCCCTCGCGCAGCAAACTCCCACTCCGCTTCCGTGGGCAACGACTTCCCCGCCCAAGTCGCGTAGGCCAGCGCATCGGCATGCACCACGTGCACGACCGGGTGGTCCTCCAGTCCCGCCAGCGTACTGCCAGGCCCCGTCGGGTGGCGCCAGTCCGCACCCAAGGTGAAGGCCCACCACTGGCTGAAGTCGCGCAGGTCCACCGGCCCCGAGGTCGGGAAGAACACCAGCGAACCGGCCTTGGCAAGGTGCGGCAGCAGGCCCGGGTAGTCCTGCGGATCGGGCGGGGTCTCGGCAAAGGTCTGGTAGCCCGTGTCCGCCACGAACTTCGCGAACTCGCGGTTGGTGACCGGCGTCTCGTCGAGCCAGAACGGATCGACGCGCACGCGACGCCGCGGCGCCTCCTCGGGGTAGTACTTCTCGGAACCCATCGTGAAGGTTCCGCCGGGGATGTGCCGCATGCCGCTGGTGGTCATGCGGCCGACGATGTCAGCCGTGGGGAGTGCGGTCAACGGCCCGGACTGGCGAGGAAGGCAGCGACCGCTTCCGCCACAGCCTGCGACCACAGCATGCCGTGATGCGACACGGGCAACTCGCGATGCAGGGCTGCGCCCTCGAGGCGCGTCTCAGCCACCTCGACCGTGCCATCGCTGTACGGACCCACCGCGCCGAACCAGCGGCCCGGGCCTGCGTAGCGCGTGCCGGCGATGACCGCGGCGGGCGAACTCCAGGGCCACTGCCGCCGCCGGGAATCCAGCAGCGCGAGGCCCGCGCGACCCAGTGCAAGGCGGCCTGCGCCGCTGCGCGCCGCCAGCCAGCGCGCCGCCCGGCTGCCCTGCAGTGGCGAGGCCAGGAAGACCACGCGACCGGCCGGCGCTCCCAGCTCCAGAGCCCGGTGGACCAGCAGTCCGCCCAGACTGTGGCCCAGCACATGGACCGGACCGGCATCCTCGGCCAGCCGTTGCCATTGGCCGGCCAGTCGCAGCGCCGCAGCGTCGAGCGTTTCGAACATCGAAGACCAGAGGAAGCTGCGGGTGCGCCAGCCTTGCGCCGCCAGCTGCCGCCGCAACCACAGGCCCTCGGCACCGGTCATCCACAGGCCGTGGACATAGACGACCGTGCCGCGGGACGGCATGGCGTCAGCCCGGTGCGACCACCGGCGCCTGGCGCACGCGGATGTTGAGCTCCTTCAGTTGCCGCTCGGCGACCTCGGTAGGTGCGTCGGTCATCGGGCAGGCCGCGGTCTGGGTCTTCGGGAAGGCGATGACGTCACGGATGCTTTCGGCGCCGGCCATCAGCATGACCAGCCGGTCCAGGCCGAAGGCCAGCCCGCCATGCGGCGGCGCACCGAACTTCAGCGCATCGAGCAGGAAGCCGAACTTCAGTCGGGCTTCCTCGGTCTCGATGCCCAGCAGCGAGAACACCGCCGACTGCATGTCTTCGCGGTGGATACGCACCGAACCGCCACCGACTTCGGAGCCGTTGAGCACCATGTCGTAGGCCTTGGCCACCGCACTGCCCGGATCGGCGGCGAGCGCGGCCGGGTCGTCGAGCTTGGGCGCCGTGAACGGATGATGCATGGCCACCCAGCGCTTTTCGTCGCCGTCCCACTCGAACATCGGGAAGTCGACCACCCACAAGGGGCGCCAGCCGTGTTCGACGAGCTTGAGGTCGTGGCCCAGCTTCAGGCGCAGCGCGCCGATGGCATCGCTGACCACCTTGTAACTGTCGGCGCCGAAGAAAATGAGGTCGTTGTCCTGCGCAGCGGTGCGCTCAAGGATGCCGGCCAGCGCTTCGTCCGAGAGGAACTTGGTGATCGGCGACTGCAGGCCCTCGCGGCCCTTGGCCTTGTCGTTGACCTTGATGTAAGCCAGACCCTTGGCACCGTAGCGGGCCACGAAGGCCGTGTAGTCGTCGATTTCCTTGCGCGACAACGCCGCGCCACCCGGCGCTCGCAGCGCCGCGACGCGACCCTTGGGGTCGGCAGCCGGCGCCGAAAACACCTTGAAGTCGCAACCGGCCACCAGGTCGGCCACATCGACCAGTTCCAGCGGCACACGCAGGTCCGGCTTGTCGGAACCGTAGCGGCGCATGGCTTCGGCATAGCTCATGCGCGGGAAGGGGTTGGGCAGCGCCACTTCCATGACCTTGCCGAAGATGTCGCGGATCAGGCCTTCCATGAGGTCCATGATCTGGTCCTGCGACAGGAAGGACGTCTCGATGTCCAGCTGGGTGAACTCCGGCTGGCGGTCGGCACGCAGGTCCTCGTCGCGGAAGCAGCGCACGATCTGGTAGTAGCGGTCGAAGCCCGACACCATGAGCAGCTGCTTGAAGATCTGCGGCGACTGCGGCAGGGCGAAGAACTTGCCGTGATGGGTGCGCGAGGGCACCAGGTAGTCGCGCGCGCCCTCGGGCGTGGCCTTGGTGAGCATCGGCGTCTCGATGTCGAGGAAGCCGTGGTCGTCCATGTAGCGGCGCATGGCGCTGGTGACCCGATGGCGCAGCCGCAGGCGCTTGTTCATCTCCTCGCGGCGCAGGTCCAGGTAGCGGTAGCGCAGGCGCACCTCCTCGCTCACCTGCTCATCCAGCTGGAAGGGCAGCGGCTCGGAGCGGTTCAGCAGGGTGAGTTCCAAGGCCAGCATCTCCACCTGGCCCGAGGCGATGTTGGCGTTGGTGGTGCCGGCCGGGCGGGCGCGCACGCGCCCCTTCACGGCAATGACATACTCGTTGCGCAGGCGCTCGGCGTCGGCGAACAGCTGCGCGCGGTCCGGGTCGAAGACCACCTGCACCAGACCTTCGCGGTCACGCAGGTCGACGAAGATGACGCCACCATGGTCGCGGCGGCGGTTCACCCAGCCCGCGAGGGTGACTTCCTGGCCGATGAGAGATTCGTTGACCTGGCCGCAATAATGGCTGCGCATGACAGTGTTCCCGGAACTCGTGTGAGCGAACCGGCGGATGTTACGGAGGGGCCGTCGGGGCGTCCAGCGAGCTGGACAGAATCGCAATCCCGACAGGCCTGGGGGATACTGGGCCATGCAAATCCAAGGTCACCGCCGCTGGCGCCACGCCCGTCCCCTCGCCCTCGTGCTCAGCCTGCTGGCGTTGCACGGACCGCTCCGGGCGGACGGGGGGCCACCCACTTCCGACCTCGAAGCCGGCTTTGTCGCCCCCATGGACGAGACGCTCTTTGCGGCGGGCAGCAGTCCCGGCTGGACGGCAGCGCACTCCCGTCTGCTCGACAACCCGGTCGCCCCGGACACGGTGCACCCCGTACTCTGGGCCCACGCCCGCGACAACCGCCATGCCGGCCTGTTCAAGGTCACCGAGGGCGTCTACCAGTTGCGCGGCCTGGACATCGCCAACCTCACGATCGTCGAGGGACGCCGCGGGCTGGTCGTGATCGACACCCTGCTGACGGCCGAAGCCGCAAAGGCGGCGATGGCCCTGTACTTCCGCCACCGTCCGCAGCGGCCGGTGAGCGCCGTGATCTACACGCACAGCCACGCCGACCACTTCGGCGGCGTGCGAGGCGTCGTCGACGAGGCGGATGTCCGCGCCGGCAAGGTGCGCATCTATGCGCCGGAGGGATTCGAGACCGAAGCCGTGGCCGAGAACGTCACGGCCGGCACCGCGATGCTGCGCCGGACGCACTACCAGTTCGGACCCATGCTGCCGCGCGGCCCGCTGGGCCTCGTGGATGTCGGCTTGGGGAAGTCTTCCTCGGTCGGCACGACCACGCTGATCATGCCCACCCACCTGATCCGCAAGCCGGTCGAGACGCATGAGATCGACGGCGTGCCGGTGGTGTTCATGCTGACGCCGGGCACCGAGGCGCCTGCGGGCATGGTGCTGCAACTGCCCCGCCACCGCGTCCTCGACATGGGCGAGATCGCCACGCAGAACCAGCACAACCTGCTGCCGCTGCGCGGTGCCCAGGTGCGCGACGCCCTGGCGTGGTCGCGCCAGATCGACGAGGCCCTGCAGCGGTTTGGCAGCAGCAGCGACGTGCTCATCGCGCAGCACCATTGGCCGGTCTTCGGACAGTCGCGGCTGCAGGCCTTTCTCGGGCGCCAGCGCGACACCTACCGCTATGTGCATGACCAGACCGTGCGCTGGATGAACCACGGCTATACGCCTGGCGAGATCGCCGAACGCGTGCAACTTCCGGCCGCACTGCTGGCAGATCGCGCCAGCCATCCGCTCTACGGCAGCCTCAGGCACAACGTGAAGGCGGTCTACCAGCACTACCTGGGGTGGTACGACGGCCACCCTGCCAACCTCGATCCATTGCCGCCGGTCGAAGAAGCCCGGCGGATGATCGCGTACATGGGCGGCGTGGATGCAGTACTCGCCCGCGCGACCGAAGACTTCGCCCGCGGCGACCATCGCTGGGTGGCGCGCGTGGCTTCGATGGCCGTGCTGTCGGCGCCGCTGCGCATGGATGCGCGCGAACTGGCCGCGCTGGCCTTCGAGAAACTGGGCCATGCGGCCGAATCCGCGACGGTGCGCAATGCCTACCTGCAGGGCGCCAGCGAGATGCGCCGTGGGCCCCCGGCCGCAACGCACAACGCCAACTACCGGCCCGACCTGGTGCGGGCCATGACGCTGCCGCAGTACTTTGATTTCCTCGCCGTGCGCCTCGACGCCGCCAAGGCTGACGGCCGGCGCCTGGTCATGGACTGGCAGTTCACGGACCTTGGTGAGCGCTACCGCGTCGAGATCGGCAACAGCGTGATGCGCACGACACGCGTCGCGGCGACCGCGGGTGCGGCCGCCGACCTGTCGCTGCAACTGGACCGGGCAACGCTCGACGACATCACGCTGGGCCGCACGGACATGGCAGCCGCCGTGGCGGCCGGGCGCATCCGCGTGTCCGGCAATGCCGCGCTGCTGCAGGAGTGGTTGTCGTGGCTGGACCGCTTCCCGGCCGACTTCCCCATCGTGACACCGCGGCCCTGAGCCACCGCCCTCAGACGCTGCGCAGGTACCACGCCAGGTCGATGTCGGTGACCTCGGCCGACCACGCAGCGCACTCCTGTGCCTTGATCGCCAGGTACACGCGGTGGAAGCCCTCGCCGAGGGCCTGGCGCAGGAAGGCGGACTGGCGCGCGCGCGCGATGGCCTCGGGCCAGGTGGCGGGCAGTCGCCGGTCAGCAGGAACCTGGGCGGGGTCTGCCGCCTGTGCGTAGCCATTGCCGGTGACGGCCGGCCCCGGCAGGCGCCGCTGTTCGATGCCCTGCGCTGCGCCGGCCAGCACCGCGGCAGCCGCGACGTAGAGGTTGGCATCGGCACCGCAGAAGCGGTGCTCGACGTGGCGCGTGGCGGGTGGACCGGCGGGCACCCGCAGGCTGACGCTGCGGTTGTTGATGCCCCAATTCGCCGTCACCGGTGCGTAGCTCTGCTGCTGGAACCGGCGGTAGGAATTGCCGTGCGGCGCGAAGGCCAGGAAGGCCTCGGCAGCAGTGGCCTCGAGACCGGCGATCATGTGCTGCAGCAACGGCGAACCGGCGGGATCATCGGCCGCGCAGAGGTTGTCGCCCTGGGCATCCGCCAGGCTCAGGTGCAGATGGGCCCCCGAGCCGGCGCGCTGCGTGAACGGCTTGGCCATGAAGCTGGCGAGCAGGCCGTGCTTCGCCGCCACGCCACGCACCAGGCGCTTGTACTGGATGGCCTCGTCGACGGCGCGCAGCGCGTCCGCGCGGTGCTGCAGCGTGATCTCGAACTGGCCCGGGGCGTATTCGGACATCAGCGTGCCCAGCGGCAGTCCCTGGGCATCGGCGGCGGCGAACAGGTCCGCGAACACCGGCGCCAGATCGTCGAGCCGGCCAAGGCCGTAAGCCTCGATGCGCTCGCGCTGACCCTCACGCGCCGGCAGGTCGCTGCCGGCAGGCACGAGGCGCCCGTCGGGCAGGCGGCGCAGCAGGTAGAACTCGACCTCGCAGGCGAACACCGGTTCGAAGCCCCGGCCCTGCAGCCGCGCCACGTTGCGCGCCAGCGCATGCCGCGGATCCGCATCGCAGGGGCGCCCATCCATCTCGTGCATGCTGAGCATCAACTGGCCCATGCCGGGCTGCCAGGGCATGGGCTGCAGCGTGCCCGGTACCGGCAGGCAGCGACGGTCGGCGTCCCCGGCCTCCCAGACCAGGCCCGTGGCCTCCACGTCCGCACCCGTGACATCGAGTCCGAGGATGGAACCGGCGACCATGCGGCCGTGCGTGTACACGGCCTCGAGCTCGTCGCGCCGCAGGTTCTTGCCGCGCATCACCCCGGACGGGTCCGTGAGGTAGACCTGCACGGCATGCACCTCGGGATGCCGCGCGAGAAAGGCCTGCAGTTCTGCGTTCATGCGCCTGCCCGGCCGGGCAAGACGCCGGCGAAGACCTCAAGCGCCTGCGCCAGCGCGGCCAGCAGGCCATCGATCTGCGCGTCTGTGGTCGCCGGCGACACCAGCATCATGTTGTGGAACGGCGTGAGCAGGCAGCCGCGGTTGAGCAGATGCAGGTGCAGCGCCGACTCCAGTGCGTGGTCGATGGCGGCCAGGCTCTGGCTGCCATTGCGCGGCGCCGGGGCACGGCCGAACTCCAGTCGCGCGCCCACGCGCGAGACCTGCCAGGCCAAGCCACGTGCCGCGAACTCCGACTCGAGGCCCACCTGCAGCCGGCGCGCACCGCGCTCCATGTACGCATAGGCCTCCGCCGTCATCACCTGCGTCAGCGAAGCGTGCAGCGCCGCCAGCGCCAGCGGATTCGCGGACAGCGTCGTGCCCAGGCCGGAGTGCCCCGGCTCGCGGCGCGCCTCCGCATGCGCCATGCGCACGGCCACGTCGTCGCTGTAGCCGAACACGGCACAGGGCAGGCCGCCGGCGATGGCCTTGCCGCAGACGAGCAGATCCGCCCGCAGGCCGACCTGGCGTGCATGGCCACCGAGGCCGGACGACAGCGTATGGGTTTCGTCGATCGCCAGCAGCGTGCCGGTGGCATCGCAGGCCTCGCGCAGCGCCGGCAGGAATCCGGCCTCGGGCAGCACCATGCCGGCGTTGGTCATGACCGGTTCGGCAAGCACGCAGGCGATATCGCCGCGCGCCAGGACCGCCCGCAGCGCAGGCAGGTCGTTGAATTCGACGACGACAGTGCTGCGCGCCGGGTCCGCGATGCGGCCGATCTGGCCGGGACGCGGCACCGTGCTCCCATCGGGCGCCATCACGGCGAGGGTTTCATCGACCGTGCCGTGGTAGGCGTGGTTGAAGACCAGGATCTTCGGCCGGCCGGTGATGGCACGGCAGTGGCGCAGCACGGCCCGGTTGGCGTCGGTGGCCGTCTGCGCCATCTGCCACCACGGCAGGCCGAACAACGCAGCGAGGCGCTCGCCCACCTCGGCCACCGGGCCCGAGGGCAGCATGCAGGTCAGCCCCTGCGCGGCCTGGCCGGCAATGGCCGCTGCGACCGCTGGCGGCGAGTGGCCGAACATCGCGCCCGTGTCGCCAAGGCAGAAGTCGGCGTATTCATGGCCGTCGACATCGATCAGCGTCGCACCCACCGCGCGATCGACGAACAGGGGAAACGGCGTCGCCCAGTCGCGCATCCAGTGCATCGGCACGCCATGCGGGAAATGCCGGCGGGCCCGTTCCGCAAGCGCGCGCGAACGGGGACGCGCCGCCTCGAAGGCCGCGCGCTCGCGTGCCAGCAGTTCAGCCAGCGTTGGCATCTTCAGGCGTTGCCCGTTTCGGCGGCCCGACGACGCCCAGCGTCACGACCATCTTCATGGCGTCATCGACGCTCATGTCGACCTCGACGACCTCGGCGGCTGGCACGAAGACGATCAGGCCGGACGTCGGGTTGGGGGTGGTTGGCACATACACGCAGACCTGGCGGCCACCGGTGACGGCATCGACCGCGGGCAGATCGGTGGCGGTGACGAAGCCGATGCTCCACATTTCCTTGCGCGGATACTCGACCAGCACCACGCGGCTGAAGGACTGGCCGGTGTCCGTGAAGATCGTTTCGGTGAGGCCCTTGACGCCGGAATAGATGGAACGCACCAGCGGAATGCGTTCGAGCACCAGTTCCCACCAGCCCAGCAGACGGCGACCGATGAAATTGGCCACCAGCATGCCCGTGAGCAGGACCACCCCGAAGGCGAGCAGCACCCCGAAGCCCGGCACGTGGAAGCCCACCAGGGCCTCGGGCTGCAGGCGCGGCGGGAACAGCAGCAGCAAGCGGTCCAGCAGTTCGAGAAGGAAACGGAAGGTGAGGAAGGTGACGCCGAGCGGCAGCCAGACCAGCAGGCCGGCGATGAGGTACTTGCGCAGCGTGCGGCCCACGGCAGGCCTCAACGCCGCGCCGCGCCACCGCGCGCCGACTTCGCCTTGGTCTTGGTCTTGGCCTTGGTCGCGGACTTGGCCTTCGCGCGCGGCCTGGCGGCCACAGGCTTGGGCACTGCCTTTTCGGCCTTGTCGGCCTTGTCGGCCTTCTCCGCGTTGCCACTCTCCTTGGCTGCGTCCTTGGCCTTGTCGCCCTCCGCGGCAGGCGCGGGCTCCTTGTCAGCGTCAGCCAGGTTTCGCTTGGCGTCCTTGTCGCCCTTGAAGTCGGTCTCGTACCAGCCGCCGCCCTTGAGGCGGAAGACCGGTGCCGAGACCAGCTTCACCAGCTTCTGCCGGCCACATTCCGGGCATTTCCGGAGCGGCGCGTCGCTGACTTTCTGCAGGGCCTCGGTCTGCGCGCCACAGGCCTGGCACTGGTATTCATAGAACGGCATGGCGGCAATTATGCCTCAACGCACCGCCTTGCCGAACATGAGGCCGTCGTCACCGGCATCGATGGTGACCGAGTCGCCCGGCAGGAATTCGCCGCGCAGGATGCGCTCGGCCAGCGGGTTTTCCACCTGCTGCTGGATCGCGCGCCGCAACGGCCGTGCGCCATAGACAGGATCGAAGCCGGCTTCGCCCAGGCGGTCATGTGCCGCGGCCGTCAGCACCAGCGTCATGTCGCGCTCGGCCAGACGGCCGCGCAGCGCCGCCAGCTGGATGTCGACGATCGCACGGATCTGCTCTGCCCCCAGCGGGTGGAAGACGATGATGTCGTCGATGCGGTTGATGAACTCGGGCCGGAAGTGCTGCTGCACCCGCTCCATCACTTCGTTCTTCATCCGCTGGTACTGGCGCTCGCCCGCCAGCTGCTGGATGACATCAGAGCCCAGATTGGAGGTCATGATGATGACGGTGTTGCGGAAATCCACGGTGCGGCCCTGGCCGTCGGTCAGGCGGCCGTCGTCCAGCACCTGCAGCAGCACGTTGAAGACGTCCTTGTGCGCCTTCTCGACCTCGTCGAGCAGCACCACGCTGTAGGGTTTGCGCCGCACGGCCTCGGTCAGGTAGCCGCCTTCTTCATAACCGACGTAGCCCGGCGGCGCGCCGATGAGACGCGCCACGGAGTGCTGCTCCATGAACTCCGACATGTCGATGCGGACGATGGCGTCCTCGGTGTCGAAGAGGAACTGCGCCAAAGCCTTGCACAGCTCGGTCTTGCCCACGCCCGTGGGGCCCAGGAACAGGAAAGAACCGTTGGGCCGGCGCGGGTCCGACAGGCCCGCGCGGGAGCGGCGGATGGCGTTGGCCACGATCCTGAGCGCCTCCGGCTGGCCCACGACGCGCCGGCCCAGCGCCTCCTCCATGCGCAGCAGCTTGTCCTTCTCGCCTTCGAGCATCTTCGCCACGGGGATGCCGGTGGCCTTGGAAACGACCTCGGCGATCTCCTCCTCGGTGACACTGCTGCGCACCAGGGTGGCGGGCGCCTGTTCGGCCGCAGCCGCAGCGGCAAGCTTCTTTTCGAGCTCGGGCAAACGGCCGTATTGCAGCTCGGCCATCTTCGCCAGGTCGTTGGCACGGCGGGCCGCCTCCAGTTCCTGACGCGTCTTCTCGATCTCCTCCTTCACGGCCGCGGCGCCCTGCATGGTCGCCTTCTCGGCCTTCCATACCTCCTCGAGGTCCGCGTATTCCTTCTCCAGGCCGCGCAACGTTTCCTCGAGGGCAGCGAGACGCTTCTTCGAGGCCTCGTCGTCCTCCTTCTTCAGTGCCACCTGCTCGATGCGCAGCTGGATGATGCGCCGCTCGAGCTTGTCCATGACCTCGGGCTTGGAGTCGATCTCCATGCGGATGCGGGCCGCGGCCTCGTCGATGAGGTCGATGGCCTTGTCCGGCAGCTGCCGGTCGGCAATGTAGCGGTGGGAGAGCTGCGCGGCAGCGACGATCGCCGGATCGGTGATCTCCACGCCGTGGTGCACCTCATAGCGCTCCTTCAGGCCGCGCAGGATGGCGATCGTGTCCTCGACCGAGGGCTCGTCGACCAGCACCTTCTGGAAGCGGCGCTCCAGGGCAGCGTCCTTCTCGATGTACTTGCGGTACTCGTCGAGCGTGGTGGCACCGACGCAATGCAGCTCGCCGCGCGCGAGCGCGGGCTTGAGCATGTTGCCGGCGTCCATCGCGCCCTCGGCCTTGCCGGCGCCCACCATCGTATGCAGCTCGTCGATGAACAGGATGACCTGGCCTTCCTGCTTCGACAGGTCCTTGAGCACCGCTTTCAGGCGCTCCTCGAACTCACCGCGGAACTTGGCACCAGCGATCAGCGCGCCCATGTCGAGCGCGAGGATCTTCTTGTTCTTGAGGCCTTCAGGCACCTCGCCATTGATGATCCGCTGCGCGAGACCCTCGACGATGGCGGTCTTGCCCACCCCCGGCTCGCCGATCAGCACCGGATTGTTCTTGGTGCGCCGCTGCAGCACCTGCACGGCACGGCGGATCTCATCGTCACGGCCAATGACCGGATCGAGCTTGCCGCTGGCGGCGCGTTCAGTCAGGTCGATGGTGTATTTGGCCAGGGCCTCGCGCCCTTCCTCGGCGTTGGGGTCGCTGACGGCCTCGCCGCCGCGCACTTCGTCCACGGCTTTCTCGAGCGTGGCCTTGGCCACGCCGGCAGCCTTGAGCAGCCGGCCGAGCTCGCCCTTGTCGTCGCAGGCGGCCAGCGCGAAGAGCTCGCTGGAGATGTACTGGTCGCCGCGCTGCTGCGCGAGCTTGTCGGTGACGTTGAGCAGGCGGATCAGGTCCGGTGCGACGTGCACCTCGCCGGGAGTGCCCTCCACCTTTGGCAGGCGGTCGAGCAGCGCGGCCAGGTCGGTCTTCAGCTTCGCCGGATTGGCGCCAGCCTTGGACAGCAGCGGCCTGAGGCTGCCGCCCTGCTGCTCGAGCAGGGCGAGCAGCACGTGCGCCGGCTCGATCTGTTGATGGTCCCGGCCCACGGCCAGCGACTGTGCGTCGGCCAAGGCGGTCTGGAAGCGGGTGGTGAGTTTGTCGTTGCGCATGCCAGCTTCGTGGGGCCGGCCGGCGCGGGTTCAAGTACGCAGGAACCGCAGACCGCTGTGCTTCAGTGCGGCACCAGATGTCCGACGGCCACCACCGTGAGCACGCCCGCGGCCATCAGCAGCACCTGCAGCAGGCTGGTGCGCGGATCGACGCGCCGGTGCAGGCCGGGGATCAGGTCGGCGACCGCCACATAGAGGAGGCTGGCGGCAGCGACGGCGAGGGCCTGGGGCAGGTACTGCTCGACGCGCGACAGGGCGAAATAGCCGATCACGCCGCCGACAATGGAGGTGAGGCTGACGGCAACATTGGCCAGCAGGGCGCGGGCGCGGCTCATGCCACCGTGCAACAGCACGGCGAAGTCGCCCACCTCGCTGGGAATCTCATGCGCCATCACGGCGATCCCGACCATGATGCCGAGGTTGGTGTCGGTGAGGAACGCCGCGGCGATGAGCACGCCATCGAGGAGATTGTGCACGCCATCGCCGATCAGGATGAGTGCGGCTGCGCTGCGCCGGCGCACATGATCATGGTGGTGGCCGGGCGCATCGCCATGGTGGTGCAGGCGCGCCGGCGGGTCGGGCGCGTGCGTCTCGCAATGGTCTTCGTGGCAGTGCCGCCACAGCACCAGCTTCTCGAGGATGAAGAACAGCGCGATGCCGGCCAGCACGGCCAGGCCCACGACGTGGGCACCCTCGCCCACCGGCGCCCGCTCGATTGCCTCCGGCAACAGACCCAACAAGGCTGCAGCCAGCAACGCGCCAGTGGCGAACGCCACCAGCGAGGGCAGTGCGCGCGTGCGCGCGCGCTCAGGCACGGCAAGAAAGCCGGCCGCAACCAGCGCGCTGAGCGCTCCGCCCAGAAAAGTGAAGAGAACGATGTGGCTGAGCGTCGACACGGGGGCGGCAGTGTATCAGGGCGTCTGCGCGGCACCGGGCGCCAGCCACGCGAAGGTGGCCATGCGTCCGGTGGGGGCGGCGCGCCGGTGGGAAAAAAAATGCCCGGCGTCGGTGTGCGTGCACGCACTGCCGCCGCTGATCGAGGCCACACCCGCCCGCGCCAGGGCGCGACGTGCCAGCGTGTACAGGTCACACTGCCAGCGGCCGCGGGCGTTCTCGACGAAACCGATCTCCGCTTCCGGATCCTGGTCGATGAAAGCGGCCACCACCTCCGCGCCCACCTCGAAGGCCGCCGGCCCGATGGCAGGGCCCAGCCAGGCGTGCACGCTGGTGCGCGGGGCCACCTCCTGCACGGCCTCCGCGCTCCGCTCCAGGACACCCGCCGCCAGCCCCCGCCAGCCTGCATGCGCCGCGGCGAGGGCCGAACCGTCCTCGGCCACCAGCACCACGGGCAGGCAGTCCGCGGTCTGGATGGCGAGCACGCGGCCCGGGGTACGCGTCAGCGCGGCATCGGCCACGCGCGCCCCCGCCACATCCACGTCCTCCAGGGCGGCGCCATGCACCTGACGCAGCCAGACCGGCGCCCCAGGCAGCCCGGCGGCCACGGTCACCCGCCGCAGGTTTTCCGCCAGCGCCGCCGGGGCATCACCGGTCTGCTGGCCCAGGTTGAGGCTGTCGAAGGGCGGCAGGCTCGCCCCCCCGCTGCGCAGGGTCGTGAAAGCCCGCACCGGCAGGGGCAGCGGCCAATGGGCCTGCAACAAGCCGGGGCCGGTCATGCGCCTGCTGCGGCCGCGGCGCGCAACACGGCCAGCAGCGCTTGCAGGTCCGCGGGCGGGGTGCTTTCGACCTCGATGGCCTGGCCGGTGATCGGGTGCTCGAATGCCAGGCGCGCGGCATGCAGGGCCTGGCGCCTGAACGCCAGCAGCGCGGCGCGCGCCGCCGGATCCTCGCCCGCCGTCAGCTGCCGGCGGCCGCCATAGACCGGGTCGCCCACCAAGGGGTGGCCGACGTGTGCCATGTGCACGCGGATCTGGTGGGTGCGCCCGGTCTCGAGGTTCACCCGCAGCAGGGTGTGGTTGCGGAAGCGCTCGGCCACCCGGTAATGCGTGACCGCATCGCGGCCATCGGCGCGGATGGCCATCTTCAGACGGTCGGTGCGGTGGCGCCCGATGGGCTGGTCCACCGTGCCCCCGCCGGTCACGCGCCCGACCACCAGAGCCAGATACTCGCGGTGGATCGCATGCTCGCGCAGCATCTCGACCAGCGCCGCATGCGCTTCGATGCTGCGCGCCACCACCAGCAGGCCGCTGGTGTCCTTGTCGATGCGGTGGACGATGCCCGCCCGCGGCACGGTGGCCAGCTTCGGATCCCAGGCCAACAGCGCGTTCTGCAGGGTGCCGGACGGGTTGCCGGCGCCGGGATGGACCACGAGGCCGACCGGCTTGTCGACCACCAGCAGCTGCGCGTCCTGGTAGCGGACCTCCAGGGCGATCGCCTGTGGCAGCACGGACTCGTCCGGCGGCAACTCGGCCCGCAGGGCCACCGCCTCGCCGCCGAAGACCAGGTCCTTCGGCTTCGCCGGCCGGCCCTGCAGCTGCACGGCGCCTTCCTTGATCCAGCCGGCGATGCGCGAGCGGGAATACTGCGGAAGCAGGGCGGCCAGCACGACGTCGAGGCGGCGGCCGGCCGGGTCCTCAGGGAGGGTCAGGTGGTGTTCGCGGATTTCGGCGGGCATCCCGCTATACTCGCACGTCCTGCCCCCCCGGATCCGACCCGCCATGCCGTCGTTCCTGCGTCCCGCCTCCCGCGCCCTGTCGGCCCGCCTGCTGACCGGCATGATGGTGATCGCGCTGCTGGCGCTGCTGGGCGCCTGCGCCAGCGACGCCAGCCGCCTGCAGCGCATGCAGCCGGATTTCCTCTACGAGCGCGCCAGCAAGGCACTGCGCGCGGGTGACTACGGCGAAGCCATCCGCGTGCTCGAGGCCATCACCGCACGCTACCCGTTCACGGAGCAGGCGCGCCAGGCCCGGCTGGATGTCATCTACGCCTATTACCAGGCGCGCGAGAAAGAGTCGGCACTCGATGCCGCCGACACCTTCATCCGCGAAAACCCGGCGCACCCACGCATCGACTACGCCTGGTACCTCAAAGGCCTGGTCGACTTCGAGCGCACGCCCTACCGCATCGAGCGCTGGATGGGCATCGACCTGACCGAGCGCCCGCCCGACACCGCCCTGAAGTCCTTCCAGTCCTTCCGCACGCTGGTCGAGCAGTACCCGCGCAGCCAATACGTGCACGATGCGCGCAAGCGCATGACCTACCTGCGCAACCGGCTCGCCGGCTACGAAATGCAGGTGGCCCGCTACTACCTCGAGCGCGGCGCCTACATCGCCGCCGCGCGCCGCGCGCAGGGCGCGATCGAACGCTATGACGGCGCGCCGACCACCCGCGAGGCACTCGACATCCTGGTCGAGTGCTACCAGCAGCTGGGCTACTGGGAGCTGGCCGACAACACGCGTGCCGTGATCGCGGCGAACTACCCGGAGTCCGCAGCGCCTGCGCAAGGGCCGCGGTCCTCGTGGTGGCGCGTCTGGGAACGCTTCTGACGGGCACGCCCGACCGATGCTGCAGACCCCGTACTACCTCGTCGACAAGGCGAGGCTGCTGCGCAACCTCGAACGCATCACCACGCTGCGGCGCCTCAGCGGTGCCAAGGCGCTGCTGGCGCTGAAGTGTTTCGCGACCTGGGCCGTCTTCGACCTCATGCGCGAGCATCTCGACGGGACGACCTCCTCCTCGCTCAACGAGGTGCGGCTGGGCCATGACCGTTTCGGCGGCGAGACCCACGCCTACAGCGTGGCTTGGGCCGGGCATGAGTTCGATGCTGTCGTGGCCCACGCCGACAAGGTCATCTTCAACTCGGTGGGCCAACTGCAGCGCTTCGCTGCCCGCTGCGGCACGCTGCCCCGCGGACTGCGCCTGAACCCGGGCATCAGCAGTTCGGGCTTCGACCTCGCTGACCCGGCCCGTCCTTTCAGCCGCCTGGGCGAAAGCGATCCGGGCCGCATTGCCGCCGTGATCGACCAGATCAGCGGCTTCATGATCCACAACAACTGCGAAAACGCGGATTTCGGCCTGTTCGACCGCATGCTCAGCGACGTGGAGACGCGCTACGGCGACCTGTTCGCACGCGTGCAGTGGATCAGCCTGGGTGGGGGGATCCACTTCACCGGCGAAGGCTACCCGCTGGAGCGCCTCGCGGCGCGGCTGGCGCAATTCGCCGCGCGGCATGGCGTGCAGGTGTACCTCGAGCCCGGCGAGGCAGCGATCACCGGATGCACCACGCTCGAGGTCACGGTGCTCGACGTCCTGCACAACGGCAAGGCGCTCGTGATCGTCGACAGTTCCACCGAAGCGCACATGCTCGACCTGCTCATCTACCGGCAGCGGGCCAAGATGGCGCCGGATGCCGGCCCACACCACTACATGGTCTGCGGCAAATCCTGCCTCGCCGGCGACGTATTCGGGGAGTTCGCCTTCCCGGCGCCCCTGCAGGTCGGCGACCGGCTGTCGATCCTCGACGCCGCCGGTTACACGATGGTCAAGAAGAACTGGTTCAATGGTCTGCAGATGCCGGCCATCGCCGTGCGTGAACTGGACGGCAGCGTGCGCGTGCAGCGCCGCTTCGCCTACGAAGATTACGTCGCCAGCCTGTCCTGAGGGCAGGCGGGCAAGGCCACAACCCCCGGCCGTGACCGGGGAACAGGAAGGTGCGAGCGGAAATGAAGAAGAACGTCCTGATCATCGGTGCGGGCGGCGTCGCCCAGGTCGTGGCCCACAAGTGCGCCCGGCACCGCACCGACCTCGGTGGACTGCACATCGCGTCGCGGACGCTGGCCAAGTGCGACGCCATCGTCCAGTCCCTCCGCGACAAAGGCGCGCTGCCGGCCGATGTTCCGGTCGGCACGCACGCCCTGGACGCCACCGACGTGGCCGCCACCGCGGAATTGATCAGGCAGACCGGCACGCAGATCGTCATCAACGTCGGTGCCTCCTTCGTCAACATGGCGGTGCTGCAGGCCTGCATCGAGACCGGCGCGGCCTACATCGACACGGCCATCCACGAAGAGCCGCTGAAGATCTGCGAGACGCCACCGTGGTATGGCAACTACGAATGGAAGCGCGCCCCGGCCTGCGCGGAACGGGGCATCACGGCGATCCTTGGCGCCGGCTTCGACCCGGGCGTGGTGAACGCCTACGCCGCGATGGCGCGCGAGGCCTTCCTCGACGAGGTCAGTTCGATCGACATCGTCGATATCAACGCCGGCAGCCACGGCAAGTACTTTGCGACCAACTTCGATCCGGAGATCAATTTCCGCGAGTTCACCGGCGTGGTCTGGTCCTGGCAGCAGGGCCGCTGGCAGCAGGACCGCATGTTCGAGCACAAGCGGGTGTGGGACCTGCCGGTGGTCGGCGAGCGCACCGCCTACATGACCGGCCACGACGAGATCCACTCCCTGTCGCGGCACTTCCCGCAGGCGGACGTGCGCTTCTGGATGGGCTTCGGTGACCACTACATCAACGTCTTCACGGTGCTGAAGAACCTCGGCCTGCTGTCGGAGCAGCCGGTGCGACTGGCCAACGGGCAGGAGGTCGTGCCGCTCAAGGTGGTGAAGGCCGTGCTGCCGGACCCGGCCTCCCTGGCCCCCGGCTACACGGGCAAGACCTGCATCGGTGACCTCGTGAAAGGCCGCAAGGACGGCGTCGAGCGCGAAGTGTTCCTCTACAACGTCGCCGACCACGAAGAGGCCTATGCCGAAGTCGGCAGCCAGGGCATCTCCTACACGGCCGGCGTGCCGGCGGTGGCCGCCGCGATCCTCATTGCCCGTGGCGATTGGGACGTGAAGCGCATGGCAAACGTCGAAGAACTGCCGCCCCGCCCCTTCCTGCGGTTGCTGGACCAGATGGGCCTGCCGACGCGCGTGAAGGATGCTGACGGCGACCGGCCGCTCAACCCCTGAGGCAGCGGCTCAACGCCGGTAGCCGTTGGTGACTACCGAACAGGCAACAGTGCTGGCATTCAACGCCGGTAGCCGTTGGTAATCGGATACCGCCAGTCGCGGCCGAAAGCGCGGCGACTGACGCGGATGCCCGGCGGGGCCTGCCGGCGTTTGTATTCGTTGCGCTTGACCATGTCGAGCACGCGCCCGACCACGGCGCGGTCGAAGCCGCGGGCAACGATCTCGTCGACCGACAGGTCGTCCTCGATGAAGGCCTCGAGGATGGCGTCGAGCAACTCGTAGGGCGGCAGCGAGTCGCTGTCCTTCTGGTCGGCCCGCAGCTCGGCAGTGGGCTCGCGCTCGATCACGCGCTGCGGGATCACCTCGGCGCCGCCGTATTCACCGCGCTCCTGCGCCAGCCGGTTGCGATAGCGGCAGAGCCGGTAGACCAGCATCTTGCTGCAGTCCTTGATCGGCGCGAAGCCTCCGTTCATGTCGCCGTAGAGCGTTGCGTAGCCCACGGCCATCTCGCTCTTGTTGCCGGTGGTCAGCAGCATGCGGCCGGTCTTGTTCGAGATCGCCATCAGCAGCAGTCCGCGGCACCGCGCCTGGATGTTCTCTTCGGTGGTGTCGGCCGGCAGGCCCGCAAACTGCCCGGCCAGCGCGTCGAGCGTGGCTGCGAACATGCCCTCGATGGGAATGACGCTGTAGGCCACGCCCAAGGTGCGGGCCTGCTCGGCGGAATCGTCACGGCTCATCTGCGAGGTGAAACGCGAGGGCATCATCACCCCCTGGACCCGGTCCGCGCCCAGTGCATCGACGGCCACGGCCAGCGTGAGGGCGGAATCGACGCCACCCGACAGGCCCATCACCACGCCGGGGAAACGATGCTTGTCGACGTAGTCACGCACGCCCAGGACCAGGGCGCGGTAAACACTCTCTTCCGGAGCCAGTTCGGGCGCGATACCCGCAGGCGCCACGGGCGCAAGCTGCAGGCGGCCCGTCCCGTCACGCGTGACGTCGAGGCAGTCCAGTGCCTCGCCGAAGGCTGCACTGCGCAGCACGATGTGGCCATGGGCATCGACAGCGACGGAGCGGCCATCGAACACCAGCTCGTCCTGGCCACCCACCAGGTTGACGTAGACCAGCGGCAGGCCAGTGGCCCGCGCGCGCTCGGCCAGCACGCGCTCGCGCTCGCGCTGCTTGCGCTGTTCGTAGGGCGAGGCATTGATGACCAGGAGCAGCTCGGCACCGGCAGCGCGCGCCGCCTCGGCCGGAGCCGGCTCCCAGATGTCCTCGCAGACCAGCAGGCCCAGACGCACGCCGCGCAGTGTGGCCACGGTGGCCTGCTGCCCGGGTAGGAAGTAGCGCTTCTCGTCGAAGACGCGGTAGTTCGGCAGGCAGTTCTTGCGGTGCACGACGCGCAGGCCATCGCGTCCGATGAGCGCTGCCGCGTTGTAGATGCGCGGTGCGCCGGCGCTGCCCTCGTAGTCCGGGTAGCCGACCAGCACCGCGGGCTCGGCCACGGCCTGGCTTTGCGAGAGCTCGTCGAGTGCCGCGTTGACCTGTGCTCTCAGGCCGCGGTGGAACAGCAGGTCTTCGGGTGGGTAGCCACAGAGCGTGAGCTCCGGGAAGACGACGAGGTCCGCCCCGAGCGCGGCAGCACGGGCCGTCTCTGCCTGCACCCGCGCCGTGTTGCCCCGTACGTCCCCGACCAGCAGATCCAGCTGTGCGAGCGCAATCCGCAAGCGGCTTGTGTTCACCGGGGACGTGCCGTCACTTCTTTTTTCGCGGGGCCGGCTTGCTGCGCAGCGGAGCCTTCCTCACGGCCACCTTGGCCTTGGCAACCTGCTTCACCTTGGCCTTGGCCTTCACAGGCGGCTTGGCCTTGCTGACCTTGGCCTTGCTGACCTTGGCCTTGCTGACCTTGGCCTTGCTGACCTTGGCCTTGGCAACCGGCTTGCCCTTGGTCTTTGCGGCAGGTTTGGCCTTCACCGGCACCGGCGCGGTAGCGGTGGCGGCAGCTTCCCGGGCCTGGCTGCGGGCGCGACGCGCGGCATGACGCTTGAGCAGGTCGGCCATGGCGCCACCGAGCTCGGCAGGGGACTGCACGGTACGGACACCTGCCGCCTCAAGCGCCTTGTACTTGTCTGCGGCCGTGCCCTTGCCACCGGCAACCACGGCGCCGGCGTGACCCATGCGCTTGCCCGGCGGCGCGGTGACACCGGCGATGTAGGCCACCACGGGCTTGCTGACGTAGCGGGCGATGTGTGCGGCGGCGGCTTCTTCATCGCTGCCGCCGATCTCGCCGACCATGATGATGCCTTCGGTCTGCGGGTCGCGCTCGAACAGCTCGATGACGTCGATGAAGTTCATGCCGCGCACCGGGTCGCCACCGATGCCGACGCAGGTGCTCTGGCCGAGGCCGTTCTGCGTGGTCTGGTGGACGGTCTCGTAGGTCAGCGTACCGGAGCGCGAGACGATGCCGATGCGGCCCTTCTTGTGGATGAAGCCGGGCATGATGCCGATCTTGCATTCGTCGGGCGTGATGATGCCCGGGCAGTTGGGGCCGATCAGGCGCGTGCCGCTGCCGGCCAGCGCGGCCTTGACGCGGATCATGTCGTTGACCGGGATGCCTTCGGTGATGCAGACGACCAGTTCGATGCCCGCGGCCGCGGCCTCGAGGATGGAGTCCGCGGCGAAGGGCGCCGGCACATAGATCATGCTGGTGGTGGCGCCGGTCTGCTTCACGGCATCGCGCACCGTGTCGTAGACCGGGAGGTCGAGGTGGGTGCTGCCACCGCGGCCCGGTGTCACGCCACCGACGATGCGGGTGCCATAGGCGATGCACTGCTGGGCGTGGAAGCTGCCCTGCTTGCCCGTGAAGCCCTGGACGATGACCTGGGTACGCTTGTTGACGAGGATGCTCATGGGGATTCCGTGCGGCGGGCTTACGGGGTGGCCTGCGCCGCAGCGGCGGCGACGACCTTCTTGGCGGCGTCGGTCAGGCCCGTGGCGGGCGTGACCGCAAGGCCGCTGCCGGCGAGCATGTCGCGCGCCTGCGCGGCATTGGTGCCCTCGAGGCGCACCACCACCGGCACCTTCACGCCGACGTTGCGCACGGCCGTCATCACGCCCTCGGCAATGACATCGCAGCGGACGATGCCACCGAAGATGTTGACCAGGATGGCCCGCACGTTGGGGTTGGAGAGGATGAGCTCGAAGGCTGCCGTGACGCGCTCGACCGTGGCGCCACCGCCAACGTCGAGGAAGTTGGCGGGCGCGCCGCCGTGCAGCTTGATGACGTCCATCGTGGCCATGGCCAGGCCTGCACCGTTGACCATGCAGGCGATGTCGCCGTCGAGCGAGACGTAGTTGAGGTCGTGCCTGGCGGCACGCATTTCCATCTCGTCTTCCTGCGACTCGTCGCGCAGCGCGGCGAGATCCGGATGGCGGAACAGCGCGTTGGGATCGATGCCGATCTTGGCGTCGAGCGCCACCAGCCGGCCGTCCTGGGTGACGATCAGCGGATTGACCTCGACCAGGCTGGCGTCGGTGTCCAGGTAGAGCTTGTAGAGCGCCTTGAGGATCTTGCCGAACTCGCCGATCTGCGCGCCGGTGAGGCCCAGCCCGAAGGCCAGCTCGCGCGCCTGGTAGGCCTCAAGGCCCACCGCCGGGTGCACGGTGGTGGTGAGGATCTTCTCCGGTTCGTGGGCGGCGACATGCTCGATGTCCATGCCGCCGGCGGCGGAGGCCACCACGGCGATGCGGCCCTTCTCGCGGTTGAGCGTCAGCGAAAGATAGATCTCGCGCTCGATCTGCGAGCCTTCCTCGACATAGACCTGCCCGATGGGCAGACCGGCAGCACCGGTCTGCAGCGTGACCAGGCGCTGGCCCAGCAGCGCCTCGGCGGCACTGCGCACGTCGGCGACGCTGCGCACGACCTTGACGCCGCCGGCCTTGCCGCGGCCACCCGCGTGCACCTGGGCCTTGACGACCCAGACAGGCCCGCCCAGGCGGCCAGCGGCTGCCTCGGCCTCGTCGGGAGTGGAGGCCACTTCGCCGGCCGGGACGGGAATGCCGTACTGGGCGAAGATCTTCTTGGACTGGTACTCGTGGAGGTTCATCGCGCGCCTGACTTGGTGCGGGGTTGCATCCCGCATATTGTCTCGAAAGCGCGACCTTGCCGCCAGTTTGCATTCGTCCGCGCTGCTACTTTCGTGCGCGATGCACGCCCACGCGCCACTGCCCGCCCCGCCACCCGCCCAAAGCCCCACCGATCTGGCCTGGCGCGTCATCCGTCTGGTCAACGCCTACCGGCTGCTTGCCGCGGCCGCACTGCTCGGCCTCGGCCTGTGGCCCGGGGGCGGCAGCGCACATGGCGCGCCGACGGTGGGAGGCCTGCCCCTGCTGCCGCTGCTGGCGGCGGTCTACCTCGGCGTGGCCGCCGCGCTGGCACTGGTGCCCCGTCGCGCCTGGCTGCAACTGCGGCGGCGCGCGCGCGCCCATCTGCTCGTCGACACGCTGGCCCTGTGTGGCGCGCTGTGGGCCAGCGGCGGCGTCGGCAGCGGCCTGGGCGTGCTGCTCATCCTGCCCAGTGGCGCCATGGCGCTGCTGGCCGAACGACGCGAAGCCGTTTTCCTCGCAGCGGTCGCCGCCTGCGGTCTGCTGCTGCAACAGCTGCTGGGGCGGCAGGCCGGCGCGGCGGCAGCGACCGACTTCCTGCTGACCGGCGTGCTGGGGCTGGTGCTGTTCGTCGTGGCACTGGTGGTGCAACCCCTGGCAGCGCGGCTGCGGGAGAGTGAGGCACTGCTGCGCCGGCAGGAACTGGACCTCGCCAACCTCGCGCAGCTGTCGCAGTTCGTGGTGCAGAACCTGCGCGAGAGCCTGCTGGTGGTGGACGCGGACGACCGCATCCGCCTGATCAACGATTCCGCAGCACGCCTGCTCGGCATCCCCACCCAGCCCGGCGGCACGCTCGGCCCACTGGCGCCCACCCTGCAGCAGGCCCTCGCCCGGTGGCGTACGGCCACGGGCGACCACGAACCGTTGCCCCTGCCGGCGGCCGGCGGCGACCGGTTGCTGCAGCCACACTTTGCGCGGCTCGGCGACGCCGCCACGGCGCCGGTGCTGGTCTTCCTCGAAGACACCAGCCTGCTGGCAGAACGGGTGCAGCAGTCCAAGCTCGCTGCCCTCGGCCGACTGTCGGCCAGCATCGCGCACGAGATCCGCACGCCCGTGGCGGCGATGAGCCAGGCCGCGCAGCTGCTGGCGGAAACGCCGGACCTCGCGGCACCGGAACAGCGCCTGACGCAGATCATCCGCCACAACGGCGACCGCGTGAGCCGCCTCATCGACAACGTGCTGGAGTTCTCGCGGCGCGGCACGCGCCGGCCCGAACAACTGCCGCTGAGCCGCTGGCTGCAGGACTTCGCCGCGGAGTTCTGCGCCACCCTGCCCTGCCCACCCGGGCGCCTGCAGCTGCAGGCGCCTGAGGCTGCGCCGGGCGAGGGCGCGCTGCAGGTGACCGTCGACCCGACCCAGCTGCGGCAGATCCTGTGGAACCTGTGCGCGAATGCGCTCACCCACGGCACGTCCGACGCTGCCGACGGGAGGGCCGTGCAACTCTCGTGGGGCCGGCTGCCCGGCCAGGGCCGGCCCTTCGTCGAGGTGGCCGACCGCGGGCCGGGCATCAGCGAGAGCGACCGTGACCGCATTTTCGAGCCCTTCTTTTCCACGTCGCAGCGCGGCACCGGGCTGGGTCTGTACCTCGCCCGCGAACTGGCCCAGGCCAACGGCGCGTTGCTGCGGCACGAGCCCCGTGCCGGGGGCGGAAGTGTGTTCCGTGTCGTATTCAGCGACCCCGGCCGTTGGGCCGGACCGCGCCCTGACCTAGCCTCGTGCGCATGACCGCCGCCCGCATCCTGATCGTCGACGACGAGCCCGACCTGCTGGAGCTCGCCGCACTCGCCGTGCAGCGCATGGGGCACACCCCCGTGCCGGCCGCGAGCCTCGCGGAAGCGCGACAGCGGCTGCGGGATGAAGCGTTCGCCTTGGTGCTCTGCGACATGCGCCTGCCCGATGGCGACGGCCTTGACCTGCTGGCCTGGGCGCAGCGCGAGCGGCCAAGGCTGCCCTTCGCCATCCTCACGGCCCACGGCAACGTTGAATGCGCGGTGCGCGCGCTCAAGGGCGGCGCCTTCGACTTCCTCGGCAAGCCGCTGGACCTGGGCGTGCTGCGCCGGATGGTGCACCGCGCCCTGCAGTTGCCGGACGTGGACACGCCCGCGACCGGCAGGTCTGGCACGGCGGGTGACAGGCCAGCTCCCTCGGCGCTGCTGGGCGATTCCGAGGCGATGCAACGGCTGCGCGCGATGATCGCGCGCGTGGCGCGCAGCCAGGCACCCGTGCACATCCGCGGCGAATCCGGCAGCGGCAAGGAGCGGGTGGCACGGCTCATCCACGCGTCCGGTGCACGCGCCGGCGGGCCGTTCGTCGCCGTGAACTGCGGCGCGGTGCCCGCGGAGTTGATGGAGAGCGAATTCTTCGGGCACCGGCGCGGCGCCTTCACGGGCGCCGTTGCGGACCGCAGCGGCCTCTTGCAGGCGGCCGAAGGCGGCACGCTGTTCCTCGACGAGATCGCCGACCTGCCGCTGCACATGCAGGTGAAACTGCTGCGCGTGGTCCAGGAGAAGCGCGTGCGGCCCGTCGGCGACACGCGCGAGCAGGCGGTGGACGTGAGGCTGCTGTCCGCCACGCACAAGGACCTGGCAGCCCTCGTGAAGGCCGGACAGTTCCGCGAGGACTTGTACTACCGCATCCATGTCATCGAACTGCAGGTGCCGGCGCTGCGCGAACGGCGTGAAGACCTGCCGGCGCTGGCGCAGCATCTGCTGCAGCGCCTTGCCGGGCAGGGCCTGCGCGCGCCACAGCTGCTGCCCGACGCCCTGGCCGCCCTGCAGTCCTACGACTTCCCCGGCAACGTGCGCGAGCTGGAGAACATCCTCGAGCGCGCCCTGGCCTTGGGCGACGGCCAGGCGCTGCACGCGGCAGACCTGCAGTTGCCCGTTGCGGCGCCGCCCCAAGGCCAGACCCTGGCGACGGCGCCGGCCCAGGCTCTCGGGACGCAACTGGAGCTGCTGCAGCGCGAAGCGATCCTGAAGGCCCTGGAAGACAGCCGCCACAACAAGACCGAGGCTGCACGGCGGCTCGGGGTCAGCTTCCGGCAGCTGCGTTACCGGATCAAGAAGCTGGGACTCGAGGCCCGCAGCAGGCACGACGGCCGGCCCGACTGACAGGAATTGTCAGTTCCTGACACGACGCGTCAGGGCGTGTCAGCGAGGCGTGCCGGAAGACCACCAGAACTGTGCGCCACGTCGACGAATGCGGCTGCAAGCGTCCCTAGCATCCCTTGGCACGGGCTTTGCTCAGTCCTGTCATCGGCAGCGATGCCGTGATTGTCCCTCAGCTACCGCAGACCCAACGGAGACTTGACCCATGAAGCGTAATCAGAAGGGCTTCACGCTCATCGAACTGATGATCGTCGTCGCCATCATCGGCATCCTCGCTGCCATCGCCATCCCGGCCTACCAGAACTACACCCGCAAGGCGGCGTTCACGGAAGTGGTCAATGCCATGGCGCCGTACAAGCTGGCTCTGGAAGAGATCTACAACGACGGCGACTTCGCAGCCGTAGAAGCTGCTGCTGCCGGTGCCAACGGTGTGCCTGCCGCTTTCGCAGGCACTGACAAGGCCACGGCCAGCGTCACCGTCGCCGGCGAGGTCATCACCGCAACGGCCAACTCGGGTTACAAGGGTCTGGACGGCGAGACCTGCATCCTGACCGCCACGGAAGAAGGCACGGCGCCGAACACGCGCCTGATCTGGGAATACTCGGGCGATTGCCTCACCAACGGCTGGGTCAAGAACTGATGGCTGACAGCCCGCGCGACGGCTAGCCCAAGCCGTCCGCAAGCGCGACGTAACGGGACCCTTCGGGGTCCCGTTTCCTTTTGCGAGGCCTGTCACGGGTGCAATTCCGGGCCTATGCCACGATTCAGCATGCTTATTCGCCGCACCGGCCGCATCGCCGCGCCTAGGCTGGACGTCCGCCACGCGCAGGTGCCGGCACCACCATGAACGACGCTGTCGCTACATCCCCCGGTCTGTCCAAGGTGCTGCTCAGCGGCCTGCCACTGCGCCTGGTGCAGGATGGCATCGTCGACGAGGCGGCCGCCTTCACCGCCGTCGGCCAGGCCCGGGAGAAGCGCTCCAGCTTCGTCACGCAACTGATCGCCACCGGCGCCGCCAAGGCGCGCGACATCGCCGTCGCGGCATCGGCGGAATTCGGCGTGCCCATGCTCGACCTCGACGCGTGGAACCCGGACACGGAACTGGCGCGCCTGGTCAGCGAGAAGATCCTTCTCAAGCACCGGGTGCTGCCGCTGTATCGCCGCGGCAAGCGCCTGTTCGTCGGCCTGTCGGACCCGACGAACCAGACAGCCATCGACGAAATCAAGTTCCAGAGCGGCCTGTCGGTCGAAGCGATCATCGTCGACGACGACAAGCTGCAGCGTGCCGTCGAGAAGTTGCTTGAGCAGCAGGAGGCTGCGGTCCCGGGCCTGGCGGATGACGACGGCATGGACCTTGACGGCCTTGAGGTCACCGGTGGCGACGAGCTCGACACGGACGCCGTCACCCGCGACGACATCGAGGACGCGCCGATCGTCCGCTTCGTCAACAGGATCATGCTGGATGCCATCCGCCGCGGCGCCTCCGACATCCACTTCGAGCCCTACGAAAAGACCTACCGGATACGCCTGCGCATCGACGGCGTGTTGCGCGAGATCGCCCAGCCGCCGGTGCAACTGGGGAGCAAGCTGTCGGCGCGCCTCAAGGTGATGTCGCGGCTGGACATCGCCGAACGCCGCGTTCCTCAGGACGGCCGCATCAAGATGCGCCTTTCCAAGACGCGCGCCATCGACTTCCGCATGAGCACCTGCCCCACGCTCTGGGGCGAGAAGATCGTGCTGCGCATCCTCGATCCTTCGCAGGCCATGATGGGCATCGACGCCCTGGGCTACGAGCCGTTCCAGAAGCAGCTCTACCTCGACAACCTGGCCAAGCCACAGGGCATGATCCTGGTCACCGGCCCCACCGGCAGCGGCAAGACCGTGTCCTTGTACGCCGGCCTCAACATCCTCAACCGTGAAGACATCAACATCTCCACGGCCGAGGACCCGGCCGAAATCAATCTTCCCGGCGTCAACCAGGTCAACGTCAACAACAAGGTGGGCCTCACCTTCGCCTCGGCACTGCGCGCCTTCCTGCGCCAGGACCCGGACGTCGTCATGGTCGGCGAGATCCGCGACCTCGAGACGGCCGAGATCGCCTTGAAGGCGGCGCAGACGGGTCACCTCGTGCTGTCGACGCTGCACACCAACGATGCGCCGCAGACGCTGACGCGACTGGTCGACATGGGCGTGAAGCCCTACGCCATCGCCACCTCGGTGTCACTGATCATCGCGCAACGTCTGGCGCGGCGCCTCTGCGGCCATTGCAAGCAGCCGCTGGAGATCCCCCGTGCAGCCCTGCTCGCCGAGGGCTTCACCCGCGAGGAGCTGGACGCCGGCTTCACGGTCTATGGGGCGCGCGGCTGCAGCAGTTGCACCGAGGGCTACAAGGGCCGCGTCGGCATCTACCAGGTGATGCCTGTCACCGAGGACATCGGCCGCATCATCATGAGCGGCGGCACGGCCATCGACATCACCGACAGTGCGAAGGCAGCCGGTGTCTGGGACCTGCGCAAGGCGGGCCTGGCCAAGGTCCGCGCGGGGCTCACCAGCCTCGAGGAAGTCAACAGCGTGACGATCGACTAGGAGCCTGAATGGCCACCGCCTCACCTGCCAAGAAAGCCCTGCCCCGCGATACTGCCTACCTCTGGGTGGGCAAGGACAAGCGCGGCAACGTGCAGAAGGGCCGCCTCGTCGCCAACACGGACGAGGCCGCCAAGGCGGAACTGCGGCGCCAAGGCATCTCGCCCACCAAGATCAGCCGCCAGAAATCCCTGCTCAAGCGCGGCGCGGTGACGCCCGGCGACATCGCGGTCTTCAGCCGGCAGCTGGCCACCATGCTGGCCGCGGGCATTCCGCTGGTGCAGGCCTTCGAGATCGTCGGCGCCGGCAACGACAAGGTGTCGATGCAGAAACTGATCCTGGCGATCAAGACCGACGTGGAGAGCGGCCTGTCGCTGCATGAGTCGCTTGGCCGCCGCCCGCTGCACTTCGATGATCTCTACGTGAACCTGGTGGAAGCCGGCGAGCAGGCCGGCGCCCTCGACGGGCTGCTGGACAAGATCGCCACCTACAAGGAAAAGACCGAGGCCCTGAAAAAGAAGGTGAAGAAGGCCCTCTTCTACCCTTCGGCCGTGCTTGCTGTCGCGGTCATCGTCAGCACCATCCTGCTGGTCTACGTGATCCCGGAATTCGAGTCCCTGTTCGCGGGTTTCGGTGCCGACCTGCCGGCCTTCACGCGCATGGTCATTGATCTGTCCGTGTTCGTGCGTGCCCACGGGCCCTTGATCGCGCTGGTGCTGGGCGGGGCGGCCTGGTTCTTCCTGTACACGAAAAAGCGCAGCAAGGCGTTGCGCGACCGTCTGGACGAGCTGTCGCTCAAGCTGCCCATCATCGGCCCGATCCTCGACAAATCGGCGTTGGCCCGCTTCGCGCGCACCCTGTCCACGATGTTCGCTGCCGGCGTGCCGCTGGTGGAGGCCCTCCACTCGGTGGCCGGGGCCACGGGCAACGTGGTCTACGAGCGCGCGGTGCTGCGCATCCGGGACGAGGTGTCCACCGGCATGCGCCTGCAACGGGCCATGGACAACACCGGCCTGTTCCCCAACATGGTGATCCAGATGATCGCCGTCGGCGAGGAGGCTGGCGCCCTGGACGAGATGTCGGGCAAGGTGGCGACGTTCTATGAAGCCGAGGTCGACAACGCCGTGGACGCCATGGCCAGCTTGCTGGAGCCCCTGATCATGGCCGTCCTGGGCGTATTGGTCGGCGGTCTGGTCATTGCGATGTACCTGCCGATCTTCCAGATGGGCCAGGTGGTCTGAGCCATGGCCGTGGCCGAGTTGCTGGCGGGTTGGCCGGCGGCGTTCATCGCCACCTGCCTGCTGCTGGGCCTGCTGGTTGGCAGTTTCCTCAACGTGGTCATCCACCGCGTGCCGGTGATGCTGGAGCAGCGCTGGCGGCGCGAATGCGCGGAGTTCACCGGCGGTGGGCCTGCGGCTGGGGCAGACACGCCCACCGACGCGGCGCCCTACAACCTGGTGGTGCCCGGTTCCGCCTGCCCGCAGTGCAAGGCGCCGATCCGCCCCTGGCACAACCTGCCCCTGCTGGGTTTTGTGCTGCTGCGGGGCCGCTGCGCGGACTGCCATGCGCCGATCGGCCTGCGCTATCCCTTGGTCGAGCTGATCACGGGCGTGGCTTTTGCGGCCGTCGCCTGGCGCTTCGGCTGGGGTGCCGAGGCGGTGTTGGGACTGGCGCTGACCGCCTTCCTGATCGCGCTGGCAGGCATCGACTTCGACACGCAGCTGCTGCCCGACGCCCTGACCTTGCCACTGCTGTGGTTGGGGCTGGGCGCCAGTCTGGTACTGCCCGCCGCCACGGGCGGGCGGGTGGTACCCGTACCCCTGCCGGACGCCGTGCTCGGCGCGATGGTCGGTTACCTCAGCCTGTGGAGCGTGTTCCATCTCTTCCGGCTCCTCACCGGCAAGGAGGGCATGGGTCACGGGGATTTCAAGCTGCTGGCGGCGCTGGGCGCCTGGCTGGGCTGGCAACTGCTGCTGCCGCTGGTCCTGGTGGCGGCCGCGGCAGGCGCCGTCACCGGTGGCGTGCTGATCGCGCTGCGGCGCCAGGGCCGGGACGTGCCGATTCCCTTCGGCCCCTTCCTTGCGGCCGCCGGCTGGCTCATGCTGCTGGCCGGCCATGGACTCGTCGACCGCTACCTCGCCCTCTTCGCCGCCGGCTGACGCTCCGGCGCGCCCGCGCCGGCGGCGCCCCGTGGCAGCGCCCCCGTTCCTCGTCGGCCTGACCGGCGGCATCGCCAGCGGCAAAAGCACGGTGGCGGCGCTGTTCCAGGCGTTGGGCGTGCCGGTGATCGACACCGACCAGATCGCGCGTGACGTGGTGGCCCCCGGCAGCCCTGGCCTGGCCGCGGTCGTGGCGCGCTTCGGGCCCCAGCTGCTGCAGGCCGACGGCCAGCTGGACCGCCGCGCACTGCGTGCCCGCGTGTTCGCCAATCCTGCGGAACGTGCAGATCTGGAAGCACTGCTGCATCCGCTCATCCATGCCGAGACCGCGCGCCGGAGCGCCGCGGCCGGCGGCGCCTACCAGCTGGTGGCGGTGCCGTTGCTGGCCGAAAAGCAGCTGCAAGGCCGTTACGACCGGGTTCTGGTGGTGGACTGTGACCCCGCCCTGCAGCGCCTGCGCGTGATGTTGCGCGACCACGTCGATGCCGCCGCGGCCCAGGCGGTACTGGACGCCCAGGCCAGCCGCGAGGCGCGCCTGGCGGTGGCCCATGACGTGATCCGCAACGACGGCGACATCGCCGGGCTCGCCCGTCAGGTCGAGGCGCTGCACCTGCGGTATCTGGCTATGGCAGCCCGGCCTCGTCCACAATAGGCGGATGTCCGCAGAGGAACACCCGCCGACGGGACCGGAGAGCGATGAGGCTCCTTTGGTCTTCGAGCAGCCGCTCAACGAGCGGATGCGGACCTTCCTGCGCATGGACTTCCTCTACAACCAGGCCCGCTACCAGAACGAGCGCGCCTCGCAGTGGGGCAGCCGCGCAGCTGTCGGCAGCCTCATCGACATGCTGGCCGTTGCAGGCCGCGGCGACGTGCGCAGCGACGTCCTGAAAGAACTTGAACGGCACCTCACGCAGCTCAACGACTTCGCCAACCGGGCCGGCGTCGACAGCGCCCGCCTGCGTGCCGTCATCGCCAACCTGGTGCGGCTGCGCGGCGAACTGTTCGCCACCGGACCCGCCTACCTGCAACCGATGCGCGACTCGGAGTTCCTGCACGCGGTGAAACTGCGCAGCGCGATCCCCGGCGGCACCTGCGAATTCGACCTGCCGGACTACTTCTTCTGGCTGAACCAGGACACGCGCAGCCGGCTCGAGGCCTTCGAGGGCTGGTTGGCGGTTTTCCGACCCCTGTGCGAGGCCATTGCCGAAGTGCTGTGGCTGACACGCCAGAACGGCCGCGTCCGCGACGAAGTCGCGGTGGGCGGGAACTTCAACCTGAGCTTCGAACGGGACTCCCCGGTGCAGCTGCTGCGGATCCTGCTGCCGCCCTCGGCAGGGCTGTACCCGGAAACCAGTGGCAGCCAGCACCGCTGCAGCGTGCGGTTCCTGCACTGGAACGGCCTGCTGCAACGGCCCACGCAGGTCCACCACGACGTGCACTTCCAGCTGATGCGCTGCGGATGAACGCTCCTGCCGTCGCCTGCCCCAGCTGCGGCCGCAAGGCGGCCTGGGACCCGGCCAACCCTTGGCGACCGTTCTGCAGCGAGCGCTGCAAGATGGCGGACCTGGGCGCCTGGTTCCTCGGCGGGCGCGCCCTGCCGGGCGACGCCCCTGACCTGCTGGCCGGCGAGGACGGGCCACCGTTGGGCGACCCGCCGTCCGGGCGTCAGCGCGACGCGGACTGAACGCCGGCAGCAGGCGCCGGAGTACGCATCTTCAGTGCCGCGGCCGCGAAGGCCCACTGCTCCGCGAAATGTTCCACCTGCATCCACTGCGGCTTGCCTGCGCCGTGGCCGGCGCGGGTCTCCACGCGCAACAGCGTGGGCCGGTCGCAGCGCTGCGCCGCCTGCAGCGCCGCGGCGAACTTGAAGCTGTGCCAGGGCACGACGCGGTTGTCCTGCGCGGCGGTGGTCACCAGCGTCGGTGGGTAACAGCGCTGGCGCTGCACGTTGTGCAGCGGTGAATAGGCGAACTGGGCGCGGAAATCCGCCGCGTTTTCCGACAGGCCGTAGTCGTCCGACCACTGGCGTGCGTTGGCGCTGGCCAGGTGGTAGCGCAGCATGTCAAGCACGCCGACGTCGGGCAGCGCGGCACCGAAGAGCTCCGGTCGCTGCGTCAGCACGGCGGCAACCAGCAGGCCGCCGTTGCTGCCCCCGCGGATGACAATGCCGCCGCGCTGCGTGATGCGCTCCGCCACCAGGTGCTCCGCCGCGGCGATGAAGTCGTCGAACACGTTCTGCTTGCGATCGCGCGTGCCGGCCTGGTGCCAGGCCTTGCCATACTCCCCGCCGCCGCGCAGGTTGGCCACGGCATAGACGCCGCCCATTTCCAGCCAGGCCAGCACTGCGGGCGAAAACGCCGGCGTCATCGAGATATCGAAACCACCGTAACCGTAGAGCATCACCGGGTTGCGGCCATTGCGCACCAGGTCGCGCCGGTGCACCAGGAACATCGGCACGCGCGTGCCGTCCTTGCTGGTGTAGAAGACCTGCCGCGTCTCATAGGACGACAGGTCGGCGGCGACGCTGGCGGCACGCAGCGGGCTCACCGTGCCCTGCGCGGGATCCAGGCGCAGCACCTGCACCGGCGTGAAAAAATCCGTATAGCCGACATGCCCCTCGCGCGAGTCGTCCTCGCCGGCGAGGCCGGTCACAGTGCCCAGACCTGGCAGCGTGACCGTGCCCTGCAACGTGCCACTGGCCGGGTCCCAGCGGCGCAACAGCGCATGTGCATCCTTCAGGTGCACGGTGAACAACTGCCCGCCCACCAGGGCGGCGCGCTCCAGCACTGCGGCATCCTCGGGCACCAGCTCACGCACGCGCTCCGCGGCCGGTCGCGCCATGTCGACGGCAAGCACACGGCCACGGCCAGCGCCGGCCGTGGTCGTGAACAGCAGCTGCGGACCCTCCGGACCGGCGCGGGTGCCGATGTAGCCGTAGAGGCCGTCGTAGCGCGTGAACAGCGGCTCGATGCGGCCGCTGCCATCCAGGGTCATCAGCATGACGCCATTGGCCATCGTGCCTTCGTCCAGGCTGATGACCAGATAGCGGCCATCGCGCGTCACCGTGGCATAGGGCGTGCGGGTGGGATGGTCGGTCACGGCAAAGACACGGTGGTCGGCGGTCTGCGCATCGCCGAGGCGATGGAAGTGCACGACCGGCTGCAACTGGTCGTCGCCACCCGGGTAGCGGCTGTAGTAGAAACCGCTGCCGTCGCGCGCCCAGGACACCGAGGTGAACTTGGTGTCGCGCAGCAGGTCCGGCAGGTCCTGGCCGGTGGCGACGTCACGCACATGCCAGGTCTTCCAGTCCGAGCCGGCGTCGGACAGCGCATAGGCGAGCCAGCGGCCATCAGGCGAGGGCTCGTAGTCCGCCAATGCGACCGTCGAGTCGCCGCTGAGGCTGTCCGGGTCGATGAGGCGCCGGCCGGGCGCATCGGGCTGGTCGGCCACGTGCAGCGCCGCCTGGTTCTGCTGGCCGTCGTTGCGCAGGAAGAACCAGCGCCCCCCGGCCTCACGCGGCAGGCCGTAGCGCTCGTAGCGGTAGAGCTGCGTCAGGCGCTCCTGCAACCAGGCGCGCTGCGGCAGTGCCGCCAGATAGGGTTCGGCCACCGCATTCTGCGCCTTCACCCACGCCGCGGTGCGCGGCGCGTCCAAAGCCTCCAGCCAGCGGTAGGGATCGGCAACTGCTGTGCCGTGGTAGTCGTCCACGACATCCTCGCGGGCGCTGGGCGGATAAGCCGCCGTCGCCAGGCGCAAACCGCCGGCAGCGCAGCCGCCCAGCGACGCCGTCAGGGCGGCCGCCAAGGCCCCTAGGATCCCGACCCGTGCCATGCCTACACTCGCGCGCATGCGAAACCTCCTGAATGATGCCCTGCATTCTAGGCTCCCGGCGCTGTTGCTGGGGTTGCTGGCCCTGCCTGCCGGCGCGGCGGAACTGACACTCGAACGGCTGTTCGCCGCCCCGGACCTGGCCGGTGAGAGCCTGCGCGGCGCACAGCTGTCGCCGGACGGGAGGCTGGTGGCCTACCTGCGCGGTGCGGCCGACGACAAGGACCGGCAGGACCTCTGGGCGTTCGACCTCGGCACGCGCCAGCACCGCCAGCTGGTCGATGCCCGTGCGCTGCTGCCGCCGGGCGGCGAGCAGCTGTCGGCCGAGGAGGAAGCGCGACGCGAGCGCCAGCGCAGCTCGGCGCTGCGCGGCATCGTCGACTATGCCTTTGCCGCGGATTCACGCCGGCTGCTGGTGCCGCTGGGCGGCGACCTCTACCTCTACGACCTCGCGGCCCCGCCCGCCCAAGCCCTGCGCCGGCTCACGGACACGCCGGCCTACGAAACCGATGCACGGTTCTCGCCCAAGGGCCGCTACGTGAGTTTCATCCGCGACCAGAACCTGGTGGTCATCGACCTCGCCGAGAGCCGCGAGATCGCCGTGACGCGGGGCGCGACCGGTACGGTCAGCGCAGGCATGGCGGAATTCATCGCCCAGGAGGAGATGGGGCGCGACACCGGTTATTGGTGGTCGCCTGATGAGTCGCGCATTGCCTACACCTGCGTCGACGAGGCCGGCGTGGCGGAGACGCAGCGCTTCGAGATCAACGCCGACAACGTGCGCGTGGTCAGCCAGCGCTATCCCTACGCCGGCGCCGCCAACGCCTGGGTCCGGCTGTTCGTCGCGCCGCTGTCGGCACCGCAGGAGGCGGTGGAGGTGGATCTGGGTGCTGACCGCGACATCTATCTGGCCCGCGTGGACTTCCTGCCCGACAGCCAGCGCCTGGCCGTGCAGCGCCACAGCCGCGACCAGCGGCGTCTGGACCTGCTGCTGGCACAGGCCGGCGATGGCAGCGTGCGCACGCTGCTGACCGAAACCAGCGCCCATTGGGTGCCGCTGCACGATGACCTGCACTTCCTGCGCAAGTCCCCGCGCTTCATCTGGGCCTCGGACCGCAGCGGCTTCCGCCACCTCTATCTCTATGACCTCGACAAGGGACTGCTGCGTGCGCTGACCCAGGGCGAGCACATGACGGTCGGTGACACGCCGGACAGTGGCCTGGCCGGCGTGGACGAGGACGGCGGCTGGGTCTACTTCATGTCCACGGCGCAGTCTGTGCTCGAGCGGCAGCTGTACCGCGTGCGGCTGGACCGGCCGTCCGCGCCGGAACGCATCACGCAGGCGCCCGGCTGGCACTCGGTGCGCATGGCACGCAATGCCAGCGTGTTCCTCGACACGCACTCCAACGTGACGGCCCCGGCGTCGGTGACGCTGCGGCGGGCCGATGGCCGCGCGCTGCAGACCTTGGTCGCCAACACGCTCGATGCCACACACCCGTATTTCCCCTACCTCGACGGTCACTCGACGCCGGAGTTCGGCAGCCTGCCGGCTGCGGATGGCCAGACCCTGCATTACCGGCTCATCAAGCCTCCAGGCATGCAGCCCGGCCAGCGTTACCCCGCCATCGTCTATGTCTACGGCGGGCCACACTCGCAGAACGTCGCGGACCGCTGGGGCGGTGGCAGCACCGACCTGTTCCTGCAGCGGCTCGCACGCGACGGTTTCGTCGTGTTCACGCTCGACAACCGCGGCAGCGCCAACCGCGGCGCACGTTTCGAGACGCCGATCCACCGGCGGCTCAGCGACGTGGAGGTGGAGGACCAGCGCGCAGGCGTGCGCTTCCTGCGCAGCCTGCCCTATGTCGATGGCGGGCGCATCGGCCTGTACGGCTGGAGCTATGGCGGTTACATGGCGCTCATGGGCCTGCTGCGCGCACCGGAGAGTTTCGCAGCCGGTGTCGCCGGCGCCCCGGTCACGGACTGGCGGCTCTACGACACGCACTACACCGAACGCTACATGGGCACGCCGCAGGGCAATGCGGCCGGTTACCAGGGCGCCGACGTGCTCACTTATGCGGCCTCGCTGCAGCGGCCGCTGCTGCTGGTCCACGGCATGGCCGATGACAACGTGCTGTTCCAGCACAGCACGCAACTGATGCGTGCGCTGCAGTCGGCCAACCGGCCCTTCGAGCTGATGACCTATCCCGGCGGCAAGCACGGCCTGCTGCGCCATGCCTCGATGGGCCCGCATGGCCTGGAGGCCATCCGCCGCTTCTTCCGGCGGGAGCTGCAGGGCACGGCGCAGGGCGCGCAGGACTGAGCCGGCAGGGGAACGGGCCATGTGCGGCCGCTACGTCGCCCACGCCGATGCCGCACTGGAACGCGAGTTCGGCCTGGTGCGCAGCGGCTGGGGCCGCTTCCGGCGCTACAACGTCGCGCCCACGCAGCCCGTGCCGGTCGTGGTGCAGGGCACCGAGGGACGCGAAGGCCGGCTGATGCGCTGGGGCCTGGTGCCGTGGTTCGCGCAGGGCGAGCCCGGCCCCTACAGCACGATCAACGCGCGCGTCGAGACGCTGCGCACTTCACCCGCGTTCCGGAGTGCGTGGCAGCGCGGGCAGCGCTGCCTGGTGCTCGCGCAAGGCTTCTATGAGTGGCAGCAACTCCCCGGCGGGGGAACGCCGCGCAAGCAGCCGTGGTACATCCACTGTGCCGACCAACCGGTGTTCGCCTTTGCCGGCCTGTGGGACCGCAGCACGCCGCCCGGTGGCGAGGCGATCGAATCCTGCACGATCATCACGCTGCCGGCCTCGCCATTCATGGCCACGGTGCACAACAGCAAGCAGCGCGAGCCGGCCATCCTGCGGCCCGAGGACCAGGACCTCTGGCTGCGCGGCACGCCCGAAGCGGCCTTCGCCTGCCTGAAGCCCTACGACGATGCCCTGCGATCCGCCTGGCCCGTCTCGACACGCGTGAACTCGCCACGCCACGACGGACCAGAATTGCTCGCTGCCGTCAGTGCGGCGCCGGGCTGACAGCAGGCGCTGCCCGATCCGCCATGGCCTCGTTGTAGATGACGTGGCGTGCGATCAGCCAGCGGCCACCCACCTTGCGCAGTTCATCCTCGAAGTGGCCGTAGGCGCCGACGTAGGGCCAGCGTTCGCGGTTGTCGTTGTTGAACTCCACCCAGTAGGCCACGCTGCTGGCGCGGTCACCCTCGACCTTGATGATGCGGTTGGTGACGAAGTGGCGCAGGCGTGCAGGCCGCGTCGGCGCCTCGGCCTGTTCGCGCTTTGCGAAATATCCGCGCATGTTGCGCACCTCGCTGCGGATCGCCTCGCGACCTTTGACCACGCCGCCAGCCCAATCGAGCACGCCGTCCTCGGTGAAGGTGGCGGCATAGGCGTCGGCGTCCTGCCAGTTCAGCGCGAACACATAGCGTGCGGAGAGGTCTTCGATCTCGGCGCGGTCGCGCGCATATGCATCGTCGTAGCGCGGCGCCGTTGCCGCCGCCTTGGCCTCGTTGGCACGCTGCACCAGGAACGCCCGGATCGCCTCGGCATCCTCGGCAGACAGGCGTTCGCGGAATGACACCATGCCGCGTGGTTCGAGCACGCCGTCGATGACCACGCTGCGGAAGGCCGCTTCGGCCTTGAGCATGGGCGAGACATTGAGCGCCGGGAACAGCCCGCGGTTGCCGAACTGCGTCTCGTGGCACATCACGCACTGCTGGGCATAGAGCTGGCCACCGCGCTCGCGCTGCGCCGGCGTGCCGAAGGGCGGCGGCGGATCGAGCACGCGCGCGGGCGGCATCTCGCCCGCAGGCGGCAACTTCGCCTTGCCATCCAGCGTGTAGACCAGGAGGCGCGAACGGTTGGGCGTGTAGTAGTCGCGCGTGCCATAGCCGGCCAGCACCGCCACATACTGTCGGCCATCGACCGCGTAGCTGACCGCACCGGCCACCACGCCGGTCTGTGGATCGGTGCTCCACAGCTTGCGGCCATCACGCGCGTCATAGGCCGAGAACTCGCCCTTGTGCGCGCCCTGGAACACGAGGCCCCCTGCGGTACTGAGGACCCCCGAAGCAATGCTGCCCCGCAGCTCGCTGCGCCAGACTTCGCGCCGTGCCACCGGATCCCAGGCCATGAGGAAGGCACGGGACTGGCGCGGCGCGTCCGAATGCAGGTCGTTGTAGATCGTCGGCGGGGCGCGGCCCGTGCCGGCGTTGGCCTGCCCCTCGCGCGGCCGGTAGTTCGGGTCGACGGTGAAGGCCGTGCTGGTCTCCGCCACCGGCATGTAAACGAGGCCAGTCTGCGGGCTGAAGGCATACGGATGCCAGCTGTGCGCGCCCTGCCCGCCGGGCTGCACGATGGCCGGCTTGCCCGTGCGGTCAAAGCGCGCCTCCGGCACTTCCACGGGGCGTCCCGTCGCCATGTCCACGTGCGTGGCCCAGGTCACCTTGGTGTAGGGATCAGCGGACAACAGCTGGCCTGTCTTCGCATCCAGAACGTAAAAGAACCCGTTCTTCGATTCCTGCATCAGCACGTGCCGCGAGCCACCGGGCAGCGCGAGATCCGCCAGCATCAGCGGGCTCGTGGCATCCAGGTCCCAGGTCTCGGCGGGGATGGTCTGGTAGTGCCAGGCGTACTCGCCGGTGTCGGCGTGCACGGCGATGATCGAGTTGAGGAACAGGTTGTCGCCGCCGCCGGGACTGCGGGCCGAAGCGACCCAGGGCGTGCCGTTGGCAGTGCCGAAGTACACGAGGTTGGTGCGCGCATCGTAGGCAATGCCATCCCAGACGGTGCCGCCACCCAGCTTCCAGTACAGGTCGCCGCTCCAGGTCTTGGCAGCCTCGCGCAGCTGCGGCGATTCAGGGGGCGCCGCGGGATCACCGGGCACCGTGTAGAAGCGCCACAGCAGTTTGCCGTTGCGCGCATCGTAGGCGGAGACATAGCCGCGCACGCCGAGCTCGGAGCCCGCGTTGCCGATGACGATGCGGCCATTGGCCACGCGCGGCGCGCCGGTGCTGGTATAGGGCTTGGTCGGGTCGACCGTCAGGACGCTCCAGCGTGGCTTGCCGGTGCGCGCATCGAGGGCGATCAGGCGGCCGTCATAGCTGCCCAGGTAGAGCATGTCGCCCCAGGCTGCAAGGCCCCGGTTGACGACATCGCAGCACCCCTTGATGCCGACGGCACCGGGCACCTTCGGGTCGTACTGCCACAGCGGCTTGCCGCTGCGCGCATCGAAGGCGTAGACCTTGCTCCAGGCCGTGGTGACGTAGAGGCGGCCGTCGATGACCAGTGGCGACGCTTCCTGGCCGCGGTTGGTGTCGAAATCCGCAAACCACGCCAGCCCCAACCGCTGCACGTTGCCGGTGTCGATCTGCGTGAGCGGGCTGTGGCGCTGTTCCTCCTGTGAACGGCCCACACCGAGCCAGTTGTGCGGCTCGGCATCCGCCGCGCGCAAGCGCTGGTCGGTGACCGGTGGTGCGGCCTGCACACACAGGGCAGCGCCGGCCAGCGCCAGCACGCCCAGCACTTTCAGTATCCCGCTGTTCATGGCCCCGCCCCCCCTTGCAACGCCTGACCGGCTCAGAGCTTGATCCGGCCCCCACCGCCGCCCAGGCCGCCCAGCCCGCCCATGCCACCTGCGGCATCCGGCACCACGATGCGCGACTGTGCCTCGCGCCGCATCTCGCGGGCTTCCTCGATGGCCTGCTCCAGGGCCACGCGAACCGCCTGCGGGAACTGCGCGATGGCCTGCTCCAGCGAGGCCACCTCCATCTCGAACCCCAGCGGCAGCACGCCGCCCGGCGTCAGCAACTGCGTCTGGCCGCTGTAGAGCACGGTCCGCGAGGGATCCTGCTCACCGCTGGGGAGCACCGGCACCAGGCGGCGGATCGTGCCGGCCGTGCGATCGGTGAACACTTCCTCGCGGTAGAGGTTGGCGGCGTCGAAGGTGATGTCGGGCAGGTTCTGCTCGTTGGCCATGGGGGCTCCGGCGGCCTGGGCCGCATGCTGTGAAGGTAGGCGCAGTCTAGCCGCTTAGCGCCTCGCGCAGCACCGGCACCATGGGCAGGTCGGCCTCGAGCAGGTCGCAGTCCGGCAGTTGCTCCACGCCCACCCAACGCAGGGCCTGTCCGTCGAGGCCCTGCGGTTCGCCTTCGTGGCGCAGCACCAGCCACAGGCCGATGTGCACCTGGCGCTCGCCGTAGTCGTGCAGGAAGTCGCCCAGCCGCTGCACGACATCCACGCGCACGCCCAGTTCCTCGGCCAGCTCGCGGCGCACCGCGGCCTCCTCGCTTTCCCCGGGTTCAAGCTTGCCGCCCGGGAATTCCCAGCGGCCGGCCTGCCACTTGCCTGGCGGACGCTGGGCGATCAGCAGTTGGCCGCGGCGGTCGACCAGCACTGCAGCCACCACGCGCAGCACGGCAGGTTGATTTCCTGGTGATATCACATCAATATCCTTTGCACTTTCCGTCACGACCGGAGCCCCATCATGACCGACCGCTCGCTCCATGCCAGCCAGGAACGCCCCTGTCGCACGGCCTCCGGCTGGCCCTGGCTGGTGGTTGTGCTCGCCCTGTTCGCCGCCTGCGCCGCCAGCATTGTGCTGGCCATCCGCCATGGCCAGCCCTTGTGGTTCGTGCCCATGACCCTGCTGTCCGCCTTGGCCACCGGCCTGTGCTTCGGTTTCTTCTCGCTGCAGCCGAACGAGGCGCGCGTGCTGGTGCTGTTCGGCGAATACATCGGCACCGAGCGCAGCCCCGGTTTCCACTGGGCCAACCCGTTCTACTCGCGCGGCAGCGGCGGCGGCTACACGATCACGCCGGATGGCAAGGTGGCCCGGCATGAACGCAAACATGCCGGCATGAAGGTGTCGCTGCGGGCCCGCAACCTCAATGGCGACCGCCTCAAGGTCAATGACAAGCAGGGCAATCCCGTGGAGATCGCCGCCGTCGTGGTCTGGCGCGTGGCCGATACGGCCCAAGCCCTGTTCGACGTCGACGATGTCACCGAATACGTCCGCCTGCAGTCCGAATCAGCGCTGCGTCACCTGGGCAGCCAGTACGCCTACGACCACGGCGAAGAGTACGAAGTCACGCTGCGCAGCGGTCTGGACGAAGTGGCTGGCGCATTGAAGGCGGAACTGGAACAGCGGCTGTCCAAGGCCGGCGTGGCCGTCGAGGAGGCGCGCCTGACGCACCTGGCCTATGCCCCGGAAATCGCCCAGGCCATGCTGCGCCGGCAGCAGGCCGATGCCGTGCTGGCGGCGCGCCAGAAGATCGTGCACGGCGCGGTGCTGATGGTCGACCAGGCACTGCGCGACCTGGCCGAGCGGCAGGTGGTGGAACTGGACGGCGAGCGCAAGGCCGCCATGGTCAGCAACCTGCTGGTGGTGCTCTGCGGCGATGCCGAGGCAAAACCGGTGATCAATACCGGGACGCTGTACGGTTGACCTGCAGGGCCTGCGGTGGCTGAGCGCAAACGTTTCCTGCTGCGCATCGACGCAGCACTCTGGGACGAGATCGAAAGGCTCGCCGCCGCGGAATTGCGCAGCACCAACGGGCAAGTCGAGTATCTGCTGCGCGAGGCCGTGGCACGACGGCGAGGCCCCTCCGCCGCGCAGGGGTCACGCGGACGCAAGGACAAGCCATGACGTGGCATCCTACTCCGCCTTGACGGCCTGTCGGCGCCGTCCATCAACAGGGAGAAGAATCCATGCCGTTTTGCCAGTCCTGCGGTTCAGAGGTCAATGAGAAGGCCGTCGTCTGCGTCAAGTGCGGCGTACCGGTCAACGGAGCGGCCGTAGTGGCGTCCAACGTCAATCCGGCCAATGTGTCGGACAAGGAATGGCTGCCGGCCGTGCTGCTCTGCTTCTTCCTGGGCGTCTTCGGGGTGCACCGCTTCTACACGGGCCACATCGGCATCGGCGTCGCGCAGCTGCTGACCTTCGGCGGTTGCGGGATTTGGGCGCTGATCGACTTCATCATGATCCTGGTCGGCTCGTACACCGATGCGCAGGGCCGCCCGCTCCGCAAGTAAGCCTGGCCGCGGCTTGGCTGTGGACCGCGCGCTGTGGGCTGCGCTGGTCCTGGCCGGGCTCGCGGCAGTGTTCGTGCCACACTGGCTGCTCGAGGTTTCGCCGCCCTGCCTGTTCACGGCCCTGCTGGGCGTTGAGTGCTGGGGCTGTGGCCTGACGCGTGCCACCGTGGCCGCCCTCCATGGCCAGCTGGCGCTGGCCTGGAGCCTCAATCCGCGCATAGTCGTGGTGCTGCCGCTGCTGGGCATGCTGTTCGTCCAGTTCACGCGGCGTGCATGGCCATCGCCCCTTTCCCACCTGCGCTGACGGTCACGATCGTTCAACATCCTCTGCGCTAGCATCTGCGCGGTGGCATTCCTGCGCTCATCGCTACGGTGGCTGCCAGCACTGGCCCTGCCATGGCTGCTGCTGCCGCCTGTGGAACTGTGGCTGACCCAGCCGCAGGCCGGGACAGCCGGTGCCAGCCTGGCGTGGTGGCTGGCCGCCCTCCTTGAGGACGTGTGGACCCTGCTGCGTGCCCTGCCGGCACTGTCCGCTCTGGCGGTCCTGATCCAGCTGCTGCCCGCAGGCCGGCCACGGTGGTGGGCCGCGACCCTCGCCATCGGCGTGCTGGGCCTGATGCGCTTCGCCCTGGTGCAATATTTCCTGGTGTCCGGCACGCCCTTGGGCGCCGACCTGCTGACGTATTCGCTGACGGACATCTATCAGTCCACGGCGGGGAGCCTGGCCGTGGAGGGGTACTGGGTCCTGGCTTGCGGGCTGGTCATTGCAACGGCCATGGCCTGCGTTCCGCGCGCACCGGTGACCGCCACCCGCAGCTGGGGACTGTTGCCTGTGGCTGCGGGCGCGGTATCGCTGTGGCTGCCTGCCGACTGGAGCGTTTTGCCAGGGGAGTCCGAGTACGACCGCTCCCGGCGCGTGGACAAGCTCGCCCATTTCGCTGGCAACGTGGGTCGCCACCTGCTGCCACGCTCCGCAGTCGGCGACGCGACGCGGGGCACGCCGGCGGACCCGCGCACGGGACCGGAAGCCGTCCGGCCCTGGCCTGCCCTTGCCAATGTGGCCGCCCAGGCGGCGCCCTTCGAGCATGCACCCGACCCGACCGACAGCCTTGGGGCGCTGCTCAGGCTGCCCGTGGATCGTCCACCCAACCTGGTGATCGTGATCGTCGAGGGCCTGGGCCGGGCCTTCTCGGGCCCCGGCGCGGAGTTCGGCAGCTTCACGCCGTTCCTGGATGAACTCGCGCGCGACGGCCTGACCTGGGACAACTTCCTGGCGCCGCAGGGTCGCACGTTTGGTGTGCTGCCCTCACTGCTGGGTTCCTTGCCGTTCGCCGACCAAGGCTTCCTGGAGCTCGGCGCCCAGATGCCATCACACCCTGACCTTCTCAGCCTGCTGGCTGCACAGGGTTACCGCACGCGTTTCATCACCGGCACCGATGCCAGCTTCGACCAGCAACGCCACTATCTCGAGTTGCGCGGCATCTCCGCAGTGATCGACCGTCATGGTTTTCCGCCTGGCGCCGGCAAGGCGGAGCCGGTCGGATTCGACGACGCAACATTGTTCCAGGTCGCAGCCCAGGTGCTGCCGACCGATGCCGACGCGCGGTTCGCCGACGTGATCCTGACGATCTCGATGCACGAGCCCTACCGCTACCCGGGACAGGCAGCGTGGCTGCAGCGCGTCGAGCGGCGTCTGGACGCACTGGGCATCCCCGCAGACCGGCGTGAGCCGTGGCGACGCCATGCACGCATCTTCGCCGCCGTCCTCTACACGGACGACGCATTGCGCCACTACGTCGAAGCCCTGCGCCGCCATCCGGCCTGGAAAGACACCCTGCTCATCATCACCGGTGACCATCGCCTGGTCGAGCTGCCGTTGCGGGACAGGCTGGACCGCCACCACGTGCCGTTCGTGATCGCCTCGCCCATGGTCGCTGCGCCGCGACGCATGGCGGCCGTCGCTTCGCATTTCGACGTGCTGCCCAGCCTGGCAGCGATGTACGCCAAGCATTACGGGACGCCCCTGCCCGGCGCCGTGCCGTGGCTGGGCGCGCCGATCGACACACGCACAGGCTTCGACCAGCAGACACCCGTACCCCTCAAACCGACCAAGGTCGATCCGGTGGAGCTGGTGGCGCACGGGGGCTATCTGACGCGCGGTCGCCTGCACCGGGTCGGACCGGACCTGCGCACGGAACGCAGCGACGATCCGGAACGGCTGGGCGGCTTGCAGCAACTGCTGCGCCAGTTCGAGTCAGTGAACGCGCGCTACGCCCGGCAGGCGCGGCACGACACCTCTGCCCCGCGACAGGGGCCGGCCCGTCCAGTGGCCGTGCGTTCCACACTGAAGAGCGTTTCCGGCCCCCCGCGTCTGTCCGTCCAGGCCTTGCAGGTCGAGGTGGCCGATGGCTCGAGTGCCCTTGAGCTGCGCTTCGAGATCCACAACACCGGCAGCGAGGCCGGCCCCCGCGTCCAGCCGGTCGCCGTGCTGCTGGCGCCTGATGGGCACGAGGCCAGCGAAACCTACGGTCCATCGCTGCGCGCCGACGGCGGCAGCATGCTGCAGTCCGCCCTGACGGTGCAGACCGGCGGCCTGGCACCAGGCCGCTATACCCTGGCCGTGCTGCTGGTCGCCCCGGACAACGGCAAGCGTGTGGGCGAAGGCCGCTTCGGCATTCCCGTGGAGATCAGTACGCCATGACCGTGTTCGCCATGCGCCGTTCCGCCCTGAAATGTCTCGTGCTGCCCTGGCTGGCGGGCTGGGCGGTTGCGCAGGCCGCCCCTGCCAGCCCCGCCGGCATGCAGGCGGGACCACGCGCAATCTGGGTCTGGGAAGCAGACAGTTTCAGCATGCTGGACTCGCCAGAGGCTGCGGCCGCGGCGCTGTCCTTCGCGCAGGAACGGCGGATCCACACGCTGTACCTCTATGCCGATGCCTTCGGTGGCCGCAACCCGCTGGTCGAGGACCCCGCGCTCTACCGCCGCCTGCTGCGTCGCCTTCATGCGGCGGGCCTGCGTGTCGAGGCGCTGCTGGGCTCTGCCTACCTCAGGACACAGGAATACGTGCTCCCGGAGAAGCGAGGCGCAGCGCTCGCCATGGTGAAGCGCGTTCTCGACTTCAACGCGGCAGGTGCAGATCCCAGCGAGCATTTCGACGCCGTGCATCTGGACATCGAACCGCATGCCTTGCCACGGTGGCGTACGGAGCGGAACGCGCTGATGGCCCAGTTCCTCGACATGGCGGCCGCCATCACGGCACTGCGCGATGCCAGCGGCCAGGCGGATCTGCCGATCGGCGCCGCGATCCCCTTCTGGCTCGATGGGTTCCGGCTGGACTGGCGCGGCACGGACACCACTGCGATCGCGCACGTGGTGGGCGTGCTCGATTACGTGGCCATCATGGACTACCGCAACCAGGCCGGCGGCAGCGACGGCATCATCGCCCATGCGCGGGCGAACCTCGATGCCGCCCGCGCTGCCGGTCGGCGCGTGGTCATTGGTCTGGAAACGGGACCGGGCGAACTGCCGAAGGTGACGTTCCGTCATCTGGCCAACGAGGATCTGGAACGCGCGTTGGCGGCGACGACAGCTGCCTTCGAGGACGATGCCGCCTTTGGCGGTTTCGCGATCCACCACTACCGGACCTACCGGGAGTTGGTGGAACGCTGACGGGCCAGCGTCAGTCCCAGCGCATCCGCAGGCCGTGCCGGCCGTCTCCTTCGGTCTGGCTGATCGCGCCGGCCTTGCGGCGCAACAGGTACCCAGCCAGTTCCAGGGCTGAGGCATCCGACTCCAGCACCTGCTCGGCACCCGGCGCTGCCGTCGGCAAGGGGAGTACAGGTCCGCTGTAGTCGATGTCGACGCCCAACGCATAAGTGTCGCTCCAGAGGCGCACCTGCACCGCCTCCTTGCGCGGCAGCATCCGCAAGGCATCCAGCGCGGTGGCCAGCGCGTCCTGCGCGGCGGCGACGCCCTCCCGGGCTGCGGCAACGCGCGCGCCGAAGCGCGCCACTTGTTCACGGCAGGCCGCATAGTTGTCCTGGCTGCTGTCGTAGGCGGCACTATCCGTCTGGGCAATGCCGATCCGCGTGACCAGGTGCAAGACCACGGCGACAAGAGCGCAACTGGCAACGGACGACGTCAGCGCCGGCATCAGGAACCGGGGCGCTGCCTCGGCGAGGTCCGGCACGAGATATACGGCCAGGCCGGCAGACAGCGAAATGCCAACCACCAGCGTGCGGCGCGCATCGAGCAACCGCGAGGTGATCATCTGCAGCCCCGCCACGATCATGAAGCACGCGGCATACATGAGGATCGACCCCATGATCGGCTGCGGCAGGCCGGCGAAGGCTGCGGCAACCTTGGGCATGCAGGCGATGGCGAGCAGAAGCGCCCCCATGCTGTAACCGATGACACGGCTGGTCGCGCCGGTCGCCAGCGACAAGCCGACATTGCTGGAAGACGTGCTGTGGCCCATCGCCCCAAGGGCGCCGGCGAAGAAGGTGGTGAGCCCCGATGCCGTCAGCCCGCCGGAGACCGACGGCAGGTCGGCGCGGGTCCAGCGGCTGTCATTGATCCGCTGGCACAGGGTCAGGTCACCGATGCCCTTCAGGCTGGAGGCCAGCATCGCCAAGAAAAACGGGACCAGAAGGTCTGGTTCGAAGGCCATGCCTCCCGGCACCCGCTCGGGCAACCCGAACCACGCCCGGTCGGCAATGACGCGCTGCAGGGGCTGCAGATCCTGGCCCCACCACTTCGTGGCCAGCAGGCCTGCGCCGATGGCGATCAGGATCTGGTACAGCCGTACGGCACCACGGCCCCACACCGAGCAGCCCAGCATCACGACCAGCGTGACCGCGCCAATGGCGAATTCCGTGCCGTTGACGGCCGAACCGGGAGTGGTGCCCAGCAGTCGCGGCAGGGCGAAGGGCAGCATGCTGAAGCCCACCATGGTCATCACGGTGCCAACGACTTCAGGCGGAAAGGCTGAACGCAGGCGTGGCAGCCAGCGTGCGACGGCAGTTTCGGCCAAGCCCGCGAGGGCTGTCATGCCGAACACGGCGGGGAGTCCCGCACCCTGCCCGGCAAGCACGGTCACCGAGGCGTAAGCAGGACCGGCGACAGGGGGACACAGATAGCCCGAACCCAGAGATGGAAACCGCCGCTGGACCTGGAGAACGGTGCCGAAGGCCACGGCGACCATGCCCATGCGCAACAGGCTTTCAACCGTCCGGACATCGCTGCCGATGGCGGTCATGACGGCCACCAACACCAGCCAACCCGAGGTGTTCACGACCACATGCTGCAAACCCAGCAGCAGCAGTGAACCCGGGGACGGTCGATCTTCGAGACCGAACTGCAGGTTCGCCGGCGTGGTCATTGACCCTACGTGCCGCCCTGCGGGGCGCTACTCAAGAACGCCGTGGCACTGCTTGAACTTCTTCCCTGAACCGCAGGGGCAGGGCTCGTTGCGGCCCACCTTGCGGTCGCTGTTGCGGAACGGCTGGCCGGCGTCAGCCGCCGCCTGCGCACCCCCTGTGGGCGCGCCGAAGCCTGCATCGACCACGTCACCCAGCGCGAGCGCCGACTGCGCTTCCGCATGCTGTGCCTGCAAGGCCCGCAGCAGACGCTCGCGCTGCTCGGCTTCCTCGCGGTCGATCTCCTCCTGGGAGCGGATCTCGACGCGGGCGAGCATCGATGCGGTGTCGTGCTTGACGCGCTCCAGCATGGCCTGGAACAGCTCGAAGGCTTCACGCTTGTATTCGTAGCGGTAGTCCTTCTGCGCGTAGCCGCGCAGATGGATGCCCTGGCGCAGGTAATCCATCGCCGCCAGGTGCTCGCGCCAGTGCTGGTCGAGCATGCGCAGCAGGACGTCACGTTCGACCTGCCGCATGATGTCAGCGCCGATGCGCGCACGCTTCGCGGTGTAGAACCCGGACGCGGCATCGCGCAGGCGCTGCCGGAAGCTGGTCTCGTCGATCTCGGGGTTCTCCTCGACCCAGGCCTTGGGATCGACGCGCGTGTTGAAGTCCTTCAGCAGGACCTCGCTGATGCCCTCCAGATCCCAGTCGCCAGGCCCGGCCTGCGCCGGCACGAACGGGGCGATCGCCGAATCGATGGCGTCGTCGCGGATGCTCGCGACGGCCTCGACCAGGTCCTCGGTACCGAGGATTTCGGTGCGCTGCTGGTAGACCACCTTGCGCTGGTCGTTGGCGACGTCGTCGAACTGCAGCAGCTGCTTGCGGATGTCGAAGTTGTGCGACTCGACCTTGCGCTGCGCCTTCTCGATCTGCCGCGTCAGCATGCCGGACTCGATCACCTCGCCGGACTTCATGCCCGCGATCTGCAGCAGCCGCTGCGTGCGCGCCGGGTCGCCGAAGATGCGCATGAGCGTATCTTCCATCGACAGGTAGAAGCGGCTGGAGCCCGGGTCGCCCTGGCGTCCGGAACGGCCGCGGAGCTGGTTGTCGATGCGGCGGCTCTCATGGCGCTCGGTGCCGATGATGTGCAGTCCGCCGGACTTGACGACGTCATCGTGGCGTTGCTGCCAGACGGCGCGCAGGCGGGCACGGTGCGCCTCGTCGACGGCTTCGCCGGCGGCTTCGAGGTCGGCAAGTTCGACCTCGAAGTTGCCGCCCAGCTGGATGTCGGTGCCGCGGCCCGCCATGTTGGTGGCGATGGTGACCGCGCCGGGCTTGCCGGCCTGCGCCACGATATGGGCCTCGCGCTCGTGCTGCTTCGCATTGAGCACTTCGTGGGGGATGTTGTCCTGGCGCAGCAGCCCGGCGAGATACTCCGAGGTCTCGATCGACGTCGTGCCCACCAGCACCGGCTGCGCGCGCTGCACGCAGTCCTTGATGTCTTCGATGATCGCTTTGTACTTGTCTTCCTGGTTGAGGTAGACGAGATCCGGCTGGTCCTTGCGGACCATGGGCCGGTGCGTGGGGATGACCACCACCTCGAGGCCATAGATCTGCAGGAACTCCGGCGCTTCGGTGTCGGCCGTGCCGGTCATGCCCGAGAGCTTCTTGTACAGCCGGAAGTAGTTCTGGAAGGTGATCGAGGCGACGGTCTGGTTTTCCTCGCGGACGCGCACACCTTCCTTGGCCTCGACCGCCTGGTGGAGGCCGTCGGACCACCGGCGGCCCTGCATGGTGCGGCCGGTGAACTCGTCGACAATGATCACCTCGCCGTTGCGCACGATGTACTCGCGGTCGCGGTGGTAGAGGCTGTGGGCCCGCAGCGCGGCGTTGAGGTGGTGCATCAGGCGGATGTTGGCCGCGTCGTACAGGCTTTCGCCCTCGCGCAACAACCCGCTCTCGGCCATCAGCGCCTCGATGCGCTCGTGGCCGGCCTCGGTGATGTGGACCTGCTTGGCCTTCTCGTCGACGCTGAAGTCGCCTTCGCCGTTTTCCTCTTTCTGGGGCTTGAGGCGGGGCACCAGCTTGTTGATATGGCCGTAGAGCTCGACGCTCTCCTCCGCCGGCCCGGAGATGATCAGCGGTGTGCGGGCCTCGTCGATCAGGATGGAATCGACCTCGTCGACGATCGCGAAGGAGAGTCCGCGCTGCACGCGCTCTTCGAGGCGGAAGGCCAGGTTGTCGCGCAGGTAGTCGAAGCCGAACTCATTGTTCGTGCCATAGGTGATGTCGCAGGCATAAGCCGCGCGCTTCTCCTCGGACGACTGGTTGGCGCGGATCACGCCGACGGTGAGGCCGAGGAAGGCGAACAGCGGCCGGTTCCAGTCCGCGTCGCGCTGCGCGAGGTACTCGTTCACCGTGACCACGTGCACGCCGCTGCCGTCGAGGGCGTTGAGGTAGGCCGGCAGGGTCGCCATGAGGGTCTTGCCCTCGCCGGTGCGCATTTCAGCAATGCGGCCCTGGTGGAGGGTGATGCCGCCGACGAGCTGCACGTCGAAGTGGCGCATCTTCATGACGCGGCTGGCGGCCTCGCGGACCACGGCGAAAGCCTCGGGCAGCAGGGCGTCGAGGGTCGCGCCGTCCTGGAGGCGCTGCCGGAATGCCACCGTCTTCGCGCCGAGGTCCGCATCGGACAGCGCTTTGAGGCCGGCCTCGAATTCGGCGGCCGCTCGGACGTAACGCCCGAAGCCGCGCAGGATCCGCTCGTTGCGGCTGCCGAAAAGACGCGTCAGGAACTGGAACACGATGAATCCTTGCCGTACGGGACAGGTGCAGGGTGACCCCGCATTGTACGGGACGGACCGGCGCCGGGGGAGCGTGCCGGCCCGGCCGGCCGAGGTGGATCAGCCGCCGATGTAGGCTGCCGGATTGACGTGCCGGCCGTCCTTGAGGATCTCGAAATGCACGTGGGGCCCCGTGGAGCGCCCGGTGGAACCCATCAGCGCGATGGCCTGGCCGCGGCGGACCGTGTCCCCCGGACGGACGAGGACGCGCTGGTTGTGCGCGTAACGGGTGCTGTAGCCGTTGCCGTGCCTGATCTCGACCAGTTGGCCGTACTGCCTGTGGTAGCCGGCCTCGCTGACGATGCCATCGGCCGCGGCGGTGATCTGGGACCCCGGCTTGCCGGCGAAATCCACGCCGCGGTGATTGGCCTCATGACCCGAGAACGGGTCCTGGCGCTCACCGAAATGCGAGGAGATGTAACCCGAGGCCACGGGTCGCCCGTCCGGACGGATGGCCGCACCCAGGCGGCGCGTCAGGAGCGCGCCTTCGAGCGCCGACAACTGCGCGTCGCGGGTGTCGAGATGGTCCTGGATGCCGCCGAGCAGGCCGGTGATGTCCGCCGCAGGTTCGGTGCCGCGCGGCTCACGGGTCCCGCCCGTGCCGGGCAACCGTCCGAAGTCGAACTCGTTGCTGTCGATGCCCGCCAACTCCGTGAGGCGCTTGCCCAGCGCCTCGATGCGCAGCAGCTGCGCGTTGATCTGCCCGATGCGCAGTGCCAGTGCCTCGGCGCGCTCACCGACCTGGCGCTCCAGTGCGCCGTCACCCGATGCACCCGGGCCGCTGCTGGCAATGCCGGCGCCCGGGGACGTGTTGCGTCCCATCCAGAGCCCTGCGGAGAACGCCACGCCAACGATCAGCGACAACAGCAGGCCGGCGGCGGCGAACACCACCGGGCGCGAGAGATGCAGGGGCTGAAGCAGGCCCTGGCGCCTGAGCATGATGACGAAATTCATCTGACCGGGACTCCGTTCCCCACCCTTGGTCAAGTGGGGCGCTGACTCGACCTCGTTAGGGTAGATTCCATGAAACAGCGCGAGTGTGCCGAAACATGCCTGACCGTCTCAAGCCTTTCCGGCGTCCCCGACGCTCCGGCAGTCTCCTGGCAGGGGCCACCTCGGGGGAAGTGTCGCTTGCAACCCGACAATCCGCGCAATTTGTCGCAGATCTGCGCCAGATTGTGTCAAATCAACTCCCGGCGTCGCTTCGGGACCACCTCGCGGCAGTCGCCCTGCGACCGGACGGGCTGGTGCTGTTCATGGACGGCGCGGTCTGGGCCAGCCACATGAAACTGTTGTTGCCGGAATGGCGCCCGGACCTTTCCCCGCACGTGGCTGCGGGGCTGCCGGTGAGCGTGCGCGTCCTGCCGGGCGGCCTGTTGCGGCGCTGAGGGACCGGACGGAGCCGACTCAGGCGCTGCCGCCCTCGTCGAGGTTGCGGGGCTCGACGTAGGAAATCGGTGCCTGCTCGGGCTTCTCGAACACCACCTGCTCCCACGCCTCGGGGTCGGCCAGCAGGCTGCGCAGCAACCGGTTGTTGAGCCCGTGGCCGGACTTGAAGCCGGTGAACTCGCCGATGAGGCTGTGACCCAGCAGGTACAGGTCGCCGATCGCGTCGAGGATCTTGTGCTTGACGAACTCGTCCTCGGAGCGCAGGCCGCCATCGTTCACGATGCCGGCGTCATCGAGGACGATCGCGTTGTCGAGGTTGCCGCCCAGCGCCAGGTTGTGGGCCCGCATCGTCTCGAGATCGCGCATGAAACCGAAGGTCCGGGCCCGGGCGACTTCGCGGAGATAGGTCGTCGTCGAGAAATCCATCGAGGCTTTCTGCGTGTGCTTGCGGAAGATCGGGTGGTTGAACTCGATCTCGAAGTTCACCTTGAAACCGTCGTAGGGGTCGAAGCGCGCCCATTTGTCGCCGTCGTGCACCTCGACGCTGCGGCGCACGCGCACGAAGCGCTTCGGGGCCGCCAGCTCGGCGATGCCGGCAGACTGCAGCAGGAACACGAAAGGACCGGCGCTGCCGTCCATGATGGGCACTTCGGGTGCGCTCACTTCAACCAGCGCGTTGTCGATGCCCAGCCCGGCGAAGGCCGACAGCAGGTGCTCGACGGTGGAAACCTTGGCTTCGCCCTCGACCAGCGTGGTGCCGAGGCGCGTCTCGCCGACATTGCCCGCCAGGGCATGGACCTCGGGCTCACCCGGCAGGTCGACGCGACGGAACACGATGCCGCTGTCCGCCGGTGCCGGGCGCAGCGTCATGAAGATCTTGGTGCCAGTGTGCAGACCGACACCCGTGGCGCGGATGCTGTTCTTGAGGGTGCGTTGTCCGACCATGGGCGATGTTGCGGTACGGCAGCGGAGAGGGGCGCTACCGTACCACAACCGCCCGCAACCGCTTCAGTCCGCCTGGCGCCGCAGGAAAGCCGGGATGTCCAGCAGATCCTCGTTCAGCGGCGAGGCCGACATGCCGTCACCCACGGCGCGGCGGCCGCGCATGGCCGGCGGCGTGTCCAGCCGCGTGAAGTCGGTGGCGCCCGGACGTGCCACAGCAGCGCCGCCGCCCACGACGCGCATGGAGGGCACGGCATCGGCAGCCGTGGTGCCGCGCGGCATTCCGCGGACCGGGGCAGCCTGCGGCCGGGCCGGTGCAGCTGCGGCGACGGTCCGGTTGAGTCCGGTGGCCACGACCGTGACACGCACTTCGCCGCTGAGCTCCGGGTCGATCACGGTGCCGATCACGACCGTGGCCTCGTCGGCGGCGAACTGGCGGACGATGTTCCCCACCTCGTCGTACTCGCCCATCATCACGTCCGGTCCGGCGGTGATGTTGACGAGGATGCCCTGCGCGCCGGAGAGATCGACATTCTCCAGCAGCGGCGAGGAGATGGCCGCCTCGGCGGCGATGCGGGCGCGGTCCTCGCCGAGGCCGACGCCGGTGCCCATCATCGCCATGCCTGTTTCCGACATCACGGTACGCACGTCGGCGAAGTCGACGTTGATCAGGCCGGGCTTGGTGATCAGCTCGGCGATGCCCTGTACCGCGCCCTGCAGCACCTGGTTGGCGGCCTTGAAGCTGTCCAGCAGCGAGGTTGACTTGCCCAGTACCGTCAGCAGCTTCTGGTTCGGGATCGTGATCAGCGCGTCGACGTACTTGGCCAGCTCGGCGATGCCGTTTTCGGCCGCGCGGGCACGCTTGCCGCCCTCCATCTCGAAGGGCCGCGTGACCACGGCCACCGTGAGGATGCCCAGCTCCTTGGCGACCTGCGCCACCACGGGTGCCGCACCTGTTCCGGTCCCGCCGCCCATGCCGGCCGTGATGAACAGCATGTCGCAACCATCGACCAGCTCGGCCAGGCGGTCACGGTCCTCGATGGCCGCAGCCTTGCCGACCTCGGGGTTGGCGCCGGCGCCGAGACCCTTGGTGATGTCACCGCCGATCTGCATCGTGGTCTTGACCTTCGAATGCCGCAGCGCCTGTGCATCGGTGTTGATGCACATGAACTCCACGCCTTCGATGCCGGACTTGGCCATCTCGGCGACGGCGTTGCCGCCGCCACCACCAACGCCGATCACCTTGATCACGGCGTTCTGGCTGTAGGCATCCATCAGTTCGAACATGACGTCATCTCCTCTCATTGACGAAGTCAGAAATTCCCGTGGAACCAGCGCCCCAGGCGCTGCATCCAACCGTTGGTCTCGGGGGCGGGCCGGCTGCCCGCGTACAGCTGGCCGGCACCGGAGCGTGCATAGAGCAACAGGCCGACGCCGGTCGCATGCGCCGGCGCAGCGAGGATCTCGGCCGGTCCCTTGACGCCCTGCGGCAGTCCCAGGCGCACCGGCATGTGGAAGACTTCCTCGGCCAGTTCGATCGCGCCATCCATGCGTGCGCTGCCACCGGTCAGCACCACGCCGGCGGCAACCACATGCTCGAAGCCGCTGCGCCGCAGTTCGTCGCGCACCAGCGCGAAGAGCTCCTCGTAGCGGGGTTCGACGACCTCGGCCAGCGTCTGGCGCGACAGCTGCCGGGCCGGACGGTCGCCCACGCTGGGCACCTCGATGCTCTCGTCCGAGCGGGCCAGCTGCGCCAATGCGCAGGCGTGCTCGACCTTGATCTGCTCGGCGTGGTGCGTGGGCGTGCGCATCGACACGGCAATGTCGTTGGTGACCTGGTCACCGGCGATCGGAATGACGGCCGTATGGCGGATCGACCCGCCGGTGAACACGGCGATGTCCGTGGTGCCGCCACCGATGTCGACCAGGCACACGCCCAGTTCCTTCTCGTCCTCGGTCAGCACCGCGTAACTCGAGGCCACCTGCTCGAGCACGATGTCATCGACCTCCAGGCCGCAGCGCTGCACGCACTTGATGATGTTCTGCGCCGCACTGTCGGCACCGGTGACGATGTGCACCTTGGCCTCGAGCCGCACCCCGGACATGCCGACCGGATCGCGGATGCCTTCCTGGCCATCGATCACGAAGTCCTGCGGCAGGACGTGCAGGATGCGCTGGTCGGAAGGGATCGCCACCGCCCGGGCGGAATTCATGACGCTGCCCACATCGGCGGGGCCGACCTCGCGGTTGACGATCGGCACGGCGCCATGCGAGTTCAGGCTCTTCACGTGGCTGCCGGCGATGCCGGCGTACACGCTCTGGATGTCGCAGCTGGCCATCAACTCGGCTTCTTCGATCGCCCGCTGGATCGACTGGACGGTGGACTCGATGTCGACCACCACGCCCTTCTTCAGCCCGCGCGAAGGTTGGACGCCGGCACCGATGATCTCGATGCTGTTGTCCGGCAGCACTTCACCCACCAGGGCGGCGACCTTCGAGGTGCCGATGTCGAGCCCGACGATGAGGTTGCGTTCAGGTCGCTTGGCCATCAGGACCTCCTGCAGTGGTGCGCACGCCGACGGCAAAGCCGCTGGCGTAGCGCAGGTCGATGTAGGCGATCTCGGCGGCACGCGTGGCAACGACGCGCGTACCGGATTCGATGAAGCGCTGGAAGCGCGCATCCACGTCATGCCGACCGAGACGCAGCAGCACGCCGTTGGCCAGGATCATCTGCCAGGCGCCACGCGGATCCAGTTCGACGCGGACCAGCTCAAGGTCGTGGCCAACGAGGCTCGCGCGCGCCGCGAGGAAACGGCGCGTGACCTCGGCTTCACTGCCCGCAGGCCCCATGAGGCGGGGCAGTTCCGCAGGGACCTGGCGCAGGTCGCGGATGAAGACCTCGCCGCGGCGGTTGACCAGCGCGTCATCACCCCAGCGGGCAACGGGCTCCTGTTCGACCACGTGCACCACCAGGCCATCCGGCCAGCGCCGCCCGACACTGACGCTGTCGACCCACGGCAGGCTGCGCACCGCGCCGGCGACAGCGTCGAGGTCGGCGGTCAGCAAGCCCTCGCCACGCGTCTGCCTGCGCACCAGACGCTGCACGTCCAGCGGCAGCACGCGCTGGAAACGTCCCTCAAGCAGCACCTCCCGCACTGGATGGTCGAGCAGGGCGCGCGCACCGTGCACGGCAAGCGCACTCACGGCACAGGCTGCCATCGCGCCCACAACCCATGGCCGCGCTGGCAGCAGCAGGGCCGCACGGGCCCACAACGCCTGCATCCGCAGGTGCAGCGCCGGGCGGTCACGGCGGCGGTTGGGGCGCGCACCCATGACTCAGTCCCTCCCTGCCGGCCGGCGCACCAGGCTGGTCTCCAGCACCTGCCAGCACAGCTCCGGGAAATCGATGCCAGCGGCACGCGCCGCCATCGGCACCAGGCTTTGTGCGGTCATGCCGGGGATGGTGTTGATTTCCAGCAGCAGCGGACGCCCGGTGTTGTCGGCCATGAAGTCCACCCGGCCCCAGCCCTCGGCGCCAATGGCGTCGAACGCCGCCAGGGCCAGGGCCGCGAGATGTGCTTCGGCCTGTGCGGACAACCCGGCCGGGCAGTGCTTGCGCGTGTCGTTGCGCAGGTACTTGGCCTCGTAGTCATAGAAGCCGGTGGCCGGCTCGATGCGGATCGCGGGCAAGGCGCGGCGGTGCAGGATCGCCACCGTGTATTCAGCACCGGTGATCCAGGCTTCGGCAAACACGCAGCGGTCCACGGCCGCGGCGCGTTCCCAGGCCTCCTCCATCTGCGCGGCGTCCGTGACCTTGGTCATGCCGACGCTGGATCCCTGGGTGGCCGGCTTGACGATGAGCGGCACACCGAGCTCGGCCAGCGCGCGGCGGCAATCCTGGGCGTCGCGCAGGACGACAGTGTCGGCAGACGCGATGCCGGCCGCGGTGGCCAGGCGCTTGGTGCGCAGCTTGTCCATGCCGATCGCCGAGCCGAGCACGCCGCTGCCCGTGTACGGAAGACCGAGGCATTCGAGCGCGCCCTGCAGCGTGCCGTCCTCGCCGCCGGGCCCGTGCAGGGCGATCCAGACGCGATCAAAGCCGTCACGCAGCAACCGGTCGAGGTCGGCGCCGCGCGTGTCGAAGCCCTCGGCGCTGACGCCACGCGAACGCAAGGCCTCGAGCACTGCCCCGCCGGAGCGGAGCGAGACCTCCCGCTCCGCGGAGACACCGCCGTGGAGGACGGCGACGCGGCCGAAGTCGGCGGCGTCGGTGATGCGTCGCAGCCGGCTGGGATCGTGGATGAGATTCACTGCAGGGTCTCCCCGACGACGCGGACTTCCGGGTGCAGGCGCACGCCGTGGTGGCGCTCGACCACGTCCTGGACGTGCGCGATCAGCTGTTCGATGTCGAGGGCGGTGGCAGTGCCCTCGTTGAGGATGAAGTTGGCATGCTTGGTCGAGACGACCGCGCCCCCGATGCGGTGACCTTTGAGGCCGGCGGTCTCGATGAGCCGCGCCGCATGGTCCCCGGGCGGATTGGTGAACACGGACCCGCAGCTCCAACCGCCGATCGGTTGGGTCTGGCGCCGCCGCTCCAGCCAGCCACGCGTGGCTTCGGCGCTGGAGCGGCCCGGGAAGCGCAGCGTGGCCGACAGGAACCATTCACCGGGTGCGGGGCTCTCCACGTGACGGTAGCGGCTGCGATATTCGGCTGCGGCACGCAGGCGCACGGCTCCCGCGGCATCCACCGTCTCGACGGTGGCCACCAGCGGCCAGGTCTCGCCACCAAAGGCGCCCGCATTCATGGCCAACGCGCCACCGAGAGTGCCGGGGATGCCGGCGAAAAACTCGGCGGGACCGAGGTCCCACTGCGCGCACTGCCGGGCCAGCCGCGCACAGGGCACGCCGGCCTCGACGTAGACCTCGTCCGCGGAACGCCGCTCAAGACCGCGCAGGGCGTCGCCCGTGGCGATGACGACACCGCGCACACCGCCATCGCGCACCAGCAGGTTGCTGCCGAGACCAAGCCACAGCACAGGCGTGCCCTCCGGCAGTGCACGCAGGAACGCGAGCAACTGCGCCCGATCGCGTGGCTCGAAGTAGACATCGGCCGGGCCACCGACGTGCCAGGTCGTGTGCCGCGACAAGAGCTCGCCGCGACGCAGGCGGTCCGCAAAGGGGCTTGCCTCCGCCAGCATCACGGTGCGGCCTCGCCGGTCTGCAGCGCCAGCAACCGGGCAGGCAGGCCATGCGCCGCGGCGCTGATGCTGCCGGCGCCCATCATGGCCACGACATCGCCGGGACGCAGCAATGCCTGCAGCGCATGGGGCAGCTCCGCCAGCTGCGGCACCAGCACCGGCTCGACCATGCCGCGCGAGCGGACAGCGCGGCAGATCGCGCGCGCGTCGGCACCGTCGATCGGTGCTTCGCCGGCGGCGTAGACCTCCGTGACCAGCAATGCGTCCGCGGTCGCCAGCACGCGCGCGAAATCATCCAGCAGGTCGCGTGTACGCGAGTAGCGGTGCGGCTGGAACACCAGCACGATGCGCCGACCGGCGAAGGCTTGGCGCAGTGCATCGAGGGTGGCAGCGATCTCGGTGGGGTGGTGGCCGTAGTCGTCGACCACCGTGACACTGCCACCGGCAACGGGCACATCGCCAACCTGCTGCAGGCGGCGATCGATGCCTTGGAAGTGGTCCAGCGCCGACTGGATGGCACTGTCTGCGATGCCCAGTTCCGTCGCGACGGCGATGGCAGCCAGCGTGTTGAGCACGTTGTGGAGCCCGGGCAGGTTCACCGTCACCTGCAGGGCTTGCGCGTGCCCGGGACGCAACACGTCGAAACGCGTGCGCAACCCCTCGCGACGCACGTCCACTGCACGCACGTCCGCGTCGGCGGAGAGTCCATAGGTCAGGACCGGGCGCTGCACCTGGGGCAACAGGCCACGCAACTCGGCATCGTCGATGCAAAGCACCGCGAGGCCGTAGAACGGCAGGTTGTGGAGGAACTCGATGAAGCTTTGCCGCAGCTTGCCGAAGTCGCCGCCGTGCGTGCCAAGGTGGTCATTGTCGATGTTGGTGACGATGGCCATGACGGGCTGCAGGTGCAGGAACGAGGCATCGCTCTCGTCGGCCTCGGCCACGAGATAGCGTCCGGCACCCAAGCGGGCGTTGCTGCCCGCGCTCTTGAGACGGCCACCGATGACAAAGGTCGGGTCCTCGCCGCCCTCGGCGAGCACACTGGCCACCAGACTCGTGGTGGTGGTCTTGCCGTGCGTGCCCGCCACCGCGATCGCTTCGCGGAAACGCATCAGTTCACCCAGCATCTGGGCGCGGGGCACCACGGGAATGCGCTGTTCCAACGCGGCCGCAAGCTCCGGATTGTCCGGAGTGATCGCCGTGGACACCACCACGACGTCGGCTCCCTCGACGTGGGCTGCAGCGTGGCCGAGCATGATCCGGGCACCGCCACGCTCCAGACGCTTCGTGGCGTCGCTGCCGCGCGCGTCCGAACCCTGTACCTCATAGCCGAGGTTCAACAGCACTTCGGCGATGCCGCTCATGCCGACGCCGCCGATGCCGACGAAGTGGATGCGGCGGATGCGGCGCATGCCGCGACGGTCCGGGGAGTTCATCGGGCCTCCAGTGCCGCGAGGCAGCGGTCCATCATGGCGTGTGCAGCATCCGGTTTCGCCTGCGCGCGGGCCCGGGAGGCACGGGCGGCCAGACCTGGGCGGTCCAGCCCGAGGTCCTGCAAGCCGGCGCACAACTGCGCGGGCGTCAGCGCCGCATCGGCCAGGCACAGGGCCGCGCCGGCGGCGACGAGCCACTGTGCGTTGCGGGTCTGGTGGTCATCGACCGCGTGCGGATAGGGCACGAGGATCGCAGGCAGGCCTGCTGCGGCGAGTTCGCTCACGGTCAGGGCGCCTGCGCGGCAGATCACCAGGTCGGCGCTGGCATAGGCTTGCGCCATGTCCTCCACGAAGGGCTCGACGCGCGCCTCGAGCCCGGCGGCGCGGTAGGCCGCGCAGGTCGCGGCCAGCCCTGCCTCACCGGTCTGGTGCAACACCTCAGGAACGTCCATGCCCTGGGCGCGAAGCAGCGCCAGCGCCTCGGGCACCACCGTGTTGAGACGCGCGGCGCCCAGGCTGCCGCCGACGACGAGCAGGCGCAGCGGGCCACTGCGCCTGCCGTAGCGTTCCTGCGGCGGCTGCAACGCAGCGATGTCGGCGCGCACGGGATTGCCGATCACGCGCACGCGGCGTGCACCAGCGAAGGCACCCGGGAAGGCGGCAAGCACTTCGTGCGCCAGGTGCGCCAGCCAGCGGTTGGTGAGTCCGGCGACCGCGTTCTGTTCGTGGATGAGCAGTGGCCTGCGCTGCAACCATGCTGCGAGGCCGCCAGGACCGGTCACGAAGCCGCCCAGACCGACCACCAGCTCCGGATCGCGGTGGCGCAGGATGGCGAGCGCCCCCCACAGTGCGCGCAGCAGATGCCACGGTGCGGCAAGCAGGGACTTAAGCCCCTTGCCGCGCAATCCCCCGATGTCGATCCAGTCGATGTCGAAGCCCGCGGCGGGCACCACGCGCGCCTCAAGCCCACGCCGCGTGCCCAGCCAGGTGACGCGATGTCCCGCATCGCGGAGCAGACGTGCCAGGGCCAGCGCTGGGAATACGTGGCCGCCAGTGCCGCCGGCCATGACCAGGACGCGTCGCGGACTCATGCGGGCACCTCATGGATGGCGGCCGTGCCGGCGCGACGGCGCAAGGCGCCGGCAACGAGGCGACGGCCGCCCAGCACCTCGTGGTTGGCGCGCATCACCAGGGCGAACCACAGCAGCGTGACCATCAGGCTGCTGCGGCCATAGCTGGCCAGCGGCAGGGTCAGGCCCTTGGTGGGCAGCACGCCCATGTTCACGCCGATGTTGAACAGCGCCTGCACGCCCAGCCAGAGCCCGAAGCCCGCCGCGATATAGGCCGCGAAGCGGTGGCCTGCCGCCTCGGCACGGCGGGCGATCTGGAACACGCGCCAGACCAGGGCGAGGTACAGGCCCACGAGCACCACCACGCCCACCAGCCCGGTCTCCTCGGCAATCACTGCAAACAGGAAGTCGGTGTGAGCCTCGGGCAGGTAGGCCTGTTTCTGCATGCTGTCACCGAGGCCCACGCCAAACCAGCCGCCGCGACCGATCGCGATCAGCGACTGCGCCAGCTGGAAGCCGCTGTCGAAGGGATCCGCCCACGGATCCTGGAAGCTCATCAAGCGCGTCAGGCGATATGGGGTGAAGACGACGGCCAGCGCGCCCAGCCCGGCCACGCACGCCATCGGCAGCGCAACCGCACTCCAGCGCGCTCCGGCCACCAGCAACAGCATCAACACGGTGGCCATCAGCACCATCGCACCCCCCAGGTCGGGCTCGATGAAAATCAGCAGGGCCGCCGCGGCAGCCAGCAGGAGTGGCGGCAACAGGCCACGGAAGCCGCTGCGCAGGGCCTGCTCGCGCCGCACGGCATAGCTGGCGACGTAGATCATGATGAACAGCCGCGCGAGCTCCGACACCTGGAAGCCGATGCCCATGACGTTGATCCAGCGCCGGCTGCCGTTGGCGACCTTGCCGATGCCCGGCACCATCACCAGCACCAGGCCGATGATCGCCAACCACACCAGCGGCATCGACAGGCGCTCCACATGGTGCAGGGGCAGTTGCAGCAGCAGCGCACCTGCGGCGAGGCCGACGCCCAGCGGCAGCAACTGGTTCATGAGGTAGTAGAGCGGCGCATGGCCCTCGCGGCCCGCGAGCGGCACCGAGGCCGACGCGACCATCACCAGGCCGACCAGCAGCAGCGCGGCCACGAGCAGGCTGGCGACCAGATCAAGGCGTGGTGGCGTGGCGTCCCGCGTGGTCATGGTGCCAATGCCCTCGCCGCCGCCGCGAAGACTTCGCCGCGGTGCTTGTAGTCGCGGAACATGTCGAGGCTGGCGCATGCCGGGGACAGCAGCACGACCTCCCCTGGCTCGGCGACCGCGGCTGCCTGACGTACCGCCTCTTCCAGGCTTCCGCAATGCAGGGTTTCGCAACTGCCGTGCAGCGCGGCGCCGATGGCGGCAGCATCGCGGCCGATGAGCAGCGCCTGGCGCACCTTGCCTGCACAGGCCGCGCGCAGTGGCGAGAAATCCTGCCCCTTGCCGTCGCCGCCCAGGATGAGCCGCAACGGGGCTTCAAGGCCCGCCACCGCCGCCAGGGTCGCGCCGACATTGGTGCCTTTGGAATCGTCGATGTAGCGCACACCATTGCGCTCGGCAACGCATTCCACGCGATGCGGCAGTCCCCGATAGCTGCGCAGGGCCTCCAGCATGGCCGGCAGCGGCAGTCCGGCCGCCTCCCCCAATGCCAACGCCGCCAGTGCGTTCGCGGCGTTGTGCAAGCCCGTGATGCGCATCGCCGCGACGGGCAGCAGGGCTTCCGTGCCCCGGGCAAGCCACGGCTGGCCGTCCCGATGCACCAGACCATAGCCCTGGGGTTCCATGGCAGGGCCGGCGAGTGTGAACGGCACGCGGCGCGCAGCGCCGGTCGCCATGCCTGCAACACAGGGGTCGTCGGCATTGACGACGGCCGTCCCGCACCAGGGCAGCAGGCGTGCCTTGGCCGCCGCATAGGCCGCAGTGTCGGCATAACGGTCGAGGTGGTCCGGGGTGATGTTCAGGACCGTGCCGCAGACCGGACGCAGGCTCGCCGTGGTCTCCAGCTGGTAGCTGGAGAGTTCGAGAACGAACAGGTCGACTGCGGTGCCCTCGAGCAGGTCCAGTGCCGGCGGCGCGAGGTTGCCGCCGGCCCGCACGGCCAGCCCCGCCTGTTGTGCCATGTGGGCCACCAGCGTGGTGACGGTGCTCTTGCCGTTGGTGCCGGTGATGGCGACCACGCGGGCCGCGGGCGCACTGCGCGCGAACAGTTCGATGTCGCCCCAGAGAGGCAGGCCGATGCGGCGCGCCGCGCTGAAGAAGTCGTCGCTGTGACCCAACCCAGGGGACACGACCACACAGTCGGCATCCTGCAGCAGCGCAGCGTCCAGGCCGCCGGTGGACCAGCGCGCCGCGGGTGCAAGGGCCTGCAATGCCGCCAAGGCAGGGGGGGCACTGCGGGTGTCGGTGCCGCAGACCTGCCAGCCGCGCGCCACCAGGTGGCGTGCCACGGAGAGCCCGGTACTGCCCAGCCCGACGATGACCGCCCGCCCTGGCTGCATCAGCGCACCTTCAGGGTGGCAAGGCCGGCGAGCACCAGCAGCAGGCTGATGATCCAGAAACGCACGATCACCTTCGGCTCGGCCCAGCCCTTGAGTTCGAAGTGGTGATGTATGGGCGCCATGCGGAACAGGCGCTTGCCGCGCAGCTTGTAAGAGCCGACCTGCAGGATGACGGACGCGGTTTCCAGCACGAAGATGCCGCCCATGAGCAGCACCACCAGCTCCTGGCGGACGATCACGGCGATGAGGCCCAGCACCGCACCCAAGGCCAGTGCGCCGATGTCGCCCATGAACACCTGGGCGGGATAGGCGTTGAACCAGAGGAATCCGAGGCCTGCACCGACGATGGCACCGCAGAAGATGAGCACCTCGCCGGCACCGGGCACGACGGGAATCCCGAGATAGGTGCCGAAGATCACGTTGCCGCTGGCGTAGGCGAACACGCCCAGCGCGCCCGCGACCATGGCCGCCGGCATGATGGCGAGGCCATCCAGGCCGTCCGTGAGGTTGACGGCGTTGCTCATGCCCACGGTCATCAGGTAGCTCAGCAGGATGAATCCGACGGCTCCCAGAGGCAGGGCGAAGTCCTTCAGGAACGGCAGATAGAGCGTGGTCTCTGCCGGCACCCGCGCCGTATGGAACAGGTAGAACGCCGCCGCCAGGCCACACACGGACTGCGCGAGGTATTTCCAGCGCGCGGCCAGACCCTTGGAGTTGCCGACCACGAGCTTCAGGTAATCGTCGTAGAAGCCGATGGCGCCGAAAGCCAGCAGCGTGGCCAGCAGCACCCAGACGTAACGGTTGCCCAGGTCGGCCCACAGCAGCGTGGCCACTGCAATCGCAACGATGATCAGCGCCCCGCCCATCGTCGGCGTGCCCTTCTTGGACAGATGGGACTGCGGACCATCATCGCGCACGACCTGGCCGATCTGCCCCCGGGTGAGACGGCGGATCATCGCCGGACCCACCAGCAGCGAGATCAGCAGCGCCGAAGCCACGGCGAGGATGCCGCGCAGCGTGAGGTAGGAAAACACGTTGAAGAACGTGTAGGTCGGAGCGAGTTGAGCCGCCAGCCAATGCAACATGGGTCAGTGCCCTCCCGTGGCAGCCGTATGTGTGAGGCGCGCGACGACGCGCTCGAGGCGGTTGGATCGTGACCCCTTCACCAGCAGGCAGATGCCCGGTCCAAGGTCTGCGTCGATGGCCTCGGCCAGTGCCGGGACATCATCGAACCAGCGTGCGCCGCTGCCGAAAGCCTCGGCGGCCAGCACCGACAGCGGGCCGGCACAGTAGAGCCGCTCGATGCCGCGCTCGCGCGCATAGCGGCCGATGTCGGCATGGCTCGCTGCCGCGGCGGCGCCGAGCTCGGCCATGTCCGCGAGCACCATCCACGGCCGGCCTGGCTGTGCGACCAGCACATCGATGCCAGCGCGCATCGAGTCCGGGTTGGCGTTGTAGCTGTCGTCGAGCAGCCGCGCGCCATGGTGGCTGCGGCGGGGCTGGAGGCGCCCACCGACGGGCTCGACGCGGCCCAGACCTTGGACGGCCTGTGCCAGCGTCGCCCCCGCAGCGCAGGCCGTGGCTGCCGCGGCAAGCGCGTTGCGCACGTTGTGGCGCCCGCCCAGGCGCAGCGTGACCGCCTGCTCTCCCAGCGGGCAGCGCAACAGGAAGCGGCTGCGCAGGCCGGCCTCCTCCCAGTGTTCGGTGAGCTGCACGGCCTGCCAGTCCGCGCCTTCGGACAGACCGAAGGTGACCACCGTGGCCGCGGTCATGCCGCGCCAGAGAGACAGGTAGGGGTCGTCGTGGTTCAGCACGACAGTGCCCCCGGCGGGCACGGCCGCCGCCAACGCCCCTTCCTCGCGCGCAACGGCTTCCAGCGTGCCGAAGCCCTCGAGGTGCTCGGCACCGGCGTTTGTCACCAGCCCGTACTGTGGCTGGACAAGCGCGGCCAGGGCCGCGACCTCGCCCGGCGCGTTGGTGCCGATCTCGACCACGGCCGCCAGATCCTGGGGCTCAAGGCGCAGCAGCGTCAGTGGCACGCCGATGTGGTTGTTGAGGTTGCCCTGCGTGGCGAGCGTGCGCCCGCGTTGCGCCATGACCGCAGCGAGCATTTCCTTGGTGGTGGTCTTGCCGTTGCTGCCGGCCACGGCCAGCACCGGCAGGGCGTGGCGCCTGCGCCAGCCTGCGGCGGCCCGCTGCAAGGCCAGGAGCCCGTCGGCGACCTGCAGTACGGGCAATCCGCCAGCCTCCACCGGCCGGTCGACCACCGCGGCGACCGCTCCGGCGGCACGCGCCGCGGCCACGAAGGCATTGCCATCGAAGCGCTCGCCGCGCAGCGCCCAGTAGACGTCGCCCGGCTGCAAGCGGCGGGTGTCGGTGCTGATCGCCGCATAGGGCAGGTCGGGTCCGGCATAGTCCGCCGCGGCCAGTTGCGCCAGGTCCTGCAGATGCCGCCCGGCGCGGTTCATGCCGCACTCCTGCGCGCCAGTGCCTGCGCAACGACCGCCTGGTCGCTGAACGGGCGACGCTCCGCGCCGATGATCTGCCAGTTCTCGTGGCCCTTTCCGGCCACCAGCACGATGTCACCAGCCCTGGCCTCGGCCAGCGCCGTTTCAATGGCCAAGGCGCGGTCCGGGACCACCTGCAGTGGCGTCGACGCCGGAATGCCGGCACGGATCGCGGCCAGGATGCTGGCCGACGCCTCGCCGCGGGGGTTGTCGTCGGTCAGCACGACCAGATCCGCCCCCTCGGCGGCAATCCTGCCCATCTGCGGTCGTTTGCCCGCGTCACGTTCGCCGCCACAGCCGAAGACACAGAGCAATCGACCGGTGCCTTGCGCACGCAGCGCAGCCAGCACCTTGGCGAGGGCATCGGGCGTGTGCGCATAGTCGACGACCACCAGCGGCAGGTCACCGCCACCGAAAGCTTCGAGCCGCCCCGGCGGAGCAGAGACGCTGCTGACTGCCGCAACCGCCTGCGCGATGCCGAGACCACTGCCCAGCAGCACTGCCAGCACCGCCAGCAGGTTGTCGATGTTGAAGTCGCCCACCAAGGGTGCGGACACTTCAGTGGTGCCGAAACTGGAATCCAGGGTGAAGGCCAGCCCGCCCGGCGTGGTGCGGGCGGGACCGGCACGCAGCCATGTCGCCGCTTTCCCGGGCTCGGGAACCTGCTGCCGGGCAACGGCCATGCGCTGTGGAGCAGCGCACTTGGCAAGCAGCGTCCGGCCGAAGCCGTCGTCGACATTGACCACGGCGAGACGCAGCGCATCGGAGGCGAACAGGCGGGCCTTGGCCGCGCCGTAAGCCGCCATGCTGCCGTGGTAGTCCAGGTGGTCGCGGCTCAGGTTGGTGAACACCGCGGCATCAAAGTGCACGCCGGCCGTACGCCCCTGGTCCAATGCATGGGACGAGACTTCAAGCGCGACACAGGCTGCACCACGGGCAGCAAAGGCTGCCAGTTGCCGCTGCAGGTTCACGGCATCGGGCGTCGTATGCGTACCCGGCTGCAGCTCGCCATCGAACGCCGCACCGAGCGTGCCCACGTAGGCCGCGGGACGACCGGCGGCCCGCAGGGCCTGCGCCAGCAGCCACGCCGTCGTGGTCTTGCCGTTGGTGCCGGTGATGCCCACCACGGCCATGCGCCGCGACGGATGGCCGAAAAAGCGGTCGGCGATCTCGCCGGCCTGGTCGCGCAGGCCGGGCCAGGGCAGGCCGACGACCGTGGGCGGCAACTCCGGCGCCGGTCGACCGTCCTCTGGCTCCCAGAGCACGGCCCGTGCGCCAGCCGCCAATGCCTGGGCAAGATGATCCAGCCCGTGGCCACGTCCGCCACGACAGGCGAGGAACAGGGACCCCGGTGCGACCTCGCGGCTGTCGATGGCCAGGTCGGTGATGTCCGGATCGTCCGGCAGCGTGGTGTCAGTGAGCAGCGCCGACAGCTTCATCGTCGCACCACGGCCGGCGCCGCCGGCACGACCTGCCGGCCCGTCGCCCCATCGGCCAGGTCGGGGGCCACGCCCTGGAGGCGCAACGCGCCGCCGACGACAGCCGCAAAGACCGGTGCCGCAACGTCGCCACCGTAGTACTGGCCGGCAGCCGGCGTGTCGATGACAACCACCGCGGCGAGGCGCGGCGCACTGGCAGGCGCAACGCCGGCGAACACGCCCACGTGCTCCTCACGCGAGTAGCCCTCTCCCGAGAGCTTGCGCGCCGTGCCCGTCTTGCCCGCCACGCGGTAGCCGGGTATTGCCGCCTTCGTACCGGTGCCACCCTCCATGACGACGGTTTCCAGCATGTCGATCACATCGCGGGCCGTGGTCTCCGAGAGCACCCGGCGGCCCACCGGCGCAGCGGCTTCCGCACGCAGCAGGCTGACCGGACGGGCAACGCCCAGCGCCCCGAGCGTGGCGTAGGCCTGCGCCAGCTGCAGCGACGTGACAGACAGGCTGTAGCCCCGCGACAGGCTGCTGATCGTGACCTGCCGCCACTTGGAGTAGTCGGACAGGATGCCCGCGGATTCACCCGGAAAAGTGCTGGCCGTGACCTGGCCGAAGCCCAGTTGCCGCAGCGAACCCCACAGCTGCTGCGGCTCCAGCGCCAGTGCGATTTTCGCCAGGCCGATGTTGGAGGACTTGGCCAGCACCATGGCCAGCGTGGTCACGCCCAGCGGGTGATCGTCCTCGAGGATCGTGTTGCCGATCTTCATGAAGCCATTGCCGGCATCGATGCGGCTGTCGGCCTCGAACCTGCCGGACTCCAGCGCCGCGGCCACGATGAACGGCTTGATGCTCGAGCCGGGCTCCAGCATGTCGGTCACGGCTCGGTTCCGGTACGTCCCCGGTACGTACTGGCTGCGGTCGTTCGGATTGAATCCGGGCTGGTTGACCATGGCCAGCACTTCACCGGTGCGCACGTCGACGACCACCACCGATCCCGCCGCTGCGTTGTGGGCCTGCATCGCCGCCAGCAGCTCGCGGTAGGCGAGGTACTGGATGCGCAGGTCGATCGACAGGTGCAGGTCCTTGCCGGGCTCGGCCTGCACCACGCTCTCCACGTCCTCGAGCACGCGCCCACGGTTGTCCTGGCGCACGCGCTTGCGGCCATCCCGTCCACCCAGCCAGTGGTCGTAGGCCAGCTCCATCCCTTCCTGGCCGTTGTCATCGATGTTGGTGAAGCCGAGCACATGCCCCGCCACTTCGCCGGCCGGGTAGTAGCGGCGGTATTCGCGCTGGACCGACAGACCCTCGAGATCCAGTTCGCGCACACGCGCAGCCTCGGCCGGCGGCAGGTGGCGCGCCAGGAAGACGAAGGACTTCTGCTGCTGCGTGCTCAACTGCTGACGCACATCAGCAGGGGCGCGGTTGACCATGCGCGCGAGCTTGTCCCAGTGCTCGGCATGCCGGGCGAGCAACTGCGGATTGGCCGTCACGGAGTCGACCGGAGTGCTGACGGCCAGCGGCTCGCCATTGCGGTCCAGGATGTTGCCGCGGTGCGCCAGCACCGTGATGTCCCGCAGCTGGCGCTGGTCTCCCTGGCTGGCGAGGAACCCGGCATCAACGGTCTGCAGCTGCACGGCGCGCGCCAGCAGCAGCAACCCCACGCACATCATCAGGGCGAACAGGAACAGCAGCCGCCCGCTGAAACCGGAGCCTGTGGACTTGCCGCGCCGCGCGATGCTCATGGCCGCATCACCTGGATGTCGACCGGGCGCGGCTGGGCCATGCGCAGGCGCTCGACGGCGACCTGCTCCACCCAGGCATGCGACGACCAGGTGCTCTGCTCCAGCTGCAGCTGGCCCCACTCGATGTCCAGCACGTCACGCTGGCGGTTGAGCTGTTCGAGCTCGACGAACAGCTCACGGGCCCGGTGCCTGGTATGCACGGCCCAGAGGCAGCAGGCCAGCGCGAGCGCCCACATGACACAGGCCAGGGGCAGCCACGCGCCTTCCGGCAGGGAGGGCAGGCGCATCATGCCGGCACCGCCGTGCGCTCGGCGACACGCAGGACCGCACTGCGCGCGCGCGGATTGCGCGCCAGCTCCGCCGGGCCCGCCTTCTGCTTGCGTCCGACCTTGCGCAGGCGCGGCTGGAAGGCGGCCGGCAGCAGCGGCAGGCGGGCCAGCGCCGGATCCGGCTCGCTGTGGTGGCGGATGAACTGCTTGACGAGCCGGTCCTCCAGCGAATGGAAGCTGATGACCGCGAGGCGTCCGCCCGGCGCCAGCAGGCGCAGGGCCGCCTCCAGGCCTTGCCGGACCTGCCCGAGCTCATCGTTCACGTGCATGCGCAGCGCCTGGAACGTCCGCGTCGCCGGGTTCTTGCCCGGCTCCCGGGTCGGCACGGCGCGGGCCACCAACCGGGCCAGCTCGCCCGTGGTGGCCAGTGGCCCGGTCGCGCGGGCCTCGACCACGGCACGCGCGATCCTGCCGGCAAAGCGCTCTTCTCCGAGTGTGGCGATCACGTCGCGGACCTCGTCTGCGGACGCGCGTGCGAGCCATTGCGCCGCACTTTCGCCGCACGTCGGGTCCATCCGCATGTCGAGCGGGCCATCGTGCTGGAAGCTGAAGCCGCGGCCGGCCTGGTCGAGCTGCGGGGAAGACACGCCGAGGTCGAACAGAATCCCGCGAACGGCACGGCCCTCGCCATGTGCCTGGACCAATGGTTCAAGCGCGCCGAACGCAGCGTGCGCCACCACGAAGCGCGGTTCCGCGGCGAAGCGGCGCCGCGCGGCCGCCACGGCCTCCGGATCACGGTCGATCGCGAGCAGGCGTGCGTGCGGACCGAGGACCTGGAGGAGCCGCGCCGAGTGGCCGCCACGTCCGAAGGTCGCGTCGATGTACAGGTCTTCGGGGGCCGCGCCTGCCGCCGCCTCGCCCAGGCCGAGACCGGCAAGCGCCTCCTCGACAAGCACCGGGATGTGCTCATCCATGTCTGTCGGCCTCGCAAGCCCCGCCTCACAAGGACAGGGTGTCGAGCTGCGCGTCCAGTTCCGTCGTGGACTGTTCGCTTTGCAGCCAGGTTTCGCGTTGCGCGCTCCAGCGCGCTTCGTCCCAGAGTTCGAGCTTGTTGCCCTGTCCCACCAGCATTGCGGCACGCGTGATGCCGGCGAAATCCCGCAACTCGGGAGTCAGCGCCAGACGGCCATGGCCATCGAGTTCAAGATCCGTGGCGTGGCCCACCATCAGGCGCTGCAGGCGCCGCGACTGCGGATGCAGCGCGGGCAAGCTCATCAACTGCTGTTCGATCTGTTCCCAGGCAGGCAAGGGGTAGATGAGCAGGCACTGGTCGCGATCGACCGTGACCACGACCCGTCCCTCGCCGGGCGCAGACAGCAGCGTGCGCTGGCGGGTGGGAATGACCACTCGCCCTTTGTCATCCATCGTGACTCTGGTTGCGCCGCGAAACATGCTGTCCGGTGGAGAGCGCCCATTTCTCCCCACTTCCTCCCACTTGGTCCCACTATAGGAACCGGGTGGCGCTTATGTCAACGCGAAGGACCCGGCACTTTTTTCCGTGCTTACAGCGACTTACGGGCTGCGGGAGAATATGTGAAATCAACTTTGCGGAAGAATGCGAGAACATTCATCCGGTTACGGCCGGAACCTTGAACCCGGCGCAAGGAACGGCTTCCTGTCAGCTTTCGTCTGGTTGGTGGAGAGCCGGCCACCGTGACGGTGGCACAACACTCCAGTTTGGTTAGGTGGAGAGCCGGCCTGTAAGCCGGGTTCTGTCAAGGACAGCCATTCCTCTACGACCGGCGTCACCACCGGCCTCCAGCAGCCTACCCGGAAGTACGCGGGACCCACGCTGTGGCCTGCCTTGCGGCAGGCCACCACTTCCCTATTTGGCCTTGCTCCGGGTGGGGTTTTCCGTGCCGTCGCGTGTTGCCACCGACGCGGTGCGCTCTTACCGCACCGTTTCACCCTTGCCAGCCCCCCGAAGGAGGCTTCGGCGGTCTGCTCTCTGTTGCACTTTCCGTGGGCTCACGCCCCCCAGGCGTTACCTGGCACCCTGTCCACCGGAGCCCGGACTTTCCTCCCCGCCCGGGTGCAAGCACCCTGGCGCAGCGACTGTCCAGCCGACTCTCCGGCCAACACCTTATCAGGAAACGGCCCGCTTCTCGCGCCAGCGCAACAACTGCACGAAGAGCAGCGGTGTGAAGTAGAGGGCCAGCACTGTCGACGCGAGCATGCCGCCAATGACCCCCGTGCCCACGGCATTCTGCGCACCAGACCCCGCCCCGCTGGCCACGGCCAGTGGCAGCACGCCGAACATGAAGGCGAGCGAAGTCATGAGGATCGGGCGCAACCGCTGCCGCGCAGCGGCCAGCACCGCCTCGCGCAGGCTCATGCCCTCGTCATGGAACGTCTTGGCGAACTCGACGATCAGGATCGCGCTCTTGGCCGACAGGCCCATGGTGGTGAGCAGGCCCACCTGGAAGAAGATGTCGTTGGACATGCCGCGCGCCAATGTCGCGACCACCGCGCCCAAGACCCCCAGCGGCACCACCAGCAGCACCACGGCCGGGATCAGCCAGCTCTCGTACAGCGCGGCCAATGCCAGAAACACGACGGCGAGCGACAAGGCGTAGAGCAAGGGCGCCATGCGCCCGGCGGTGCGCTCTTCATAGGAGACGCCCGTCCACTCGAGGCCGATGCCTGGCGGCAGTTGCGCCACCAGCCGCTCCATCGCCTGCATCGCATCGCCGGTGCTGTAGCCCGGCGCCGCCTGCCCCTGCAGGTTGAAGGAGGGAACGCCGTTGTAGCGCACCAGCTTCTGCGGACCGAAGGTCCAGCGTGCGGAGGCGAAAGCGGAGAACGGCACCATCTCGCCGCGCGCATTGCGGACGTGCCAGCGCGCCAGGTCATCCGGCTGCATGCGTGCAGCGGCATCGCCCTGCAGGTAAACCTTCTTGATGCGGCCCCGGTCTATGAAGTCGTTCACATAACCCGCACCCCAGGCCACCGATAGCGTCTGGTTGACCTCGGCCAGCGACAGACCCAGTGCCAGCGCACGCTCGCGGTCGATGTCCAGCGCCAGCTGCGGCGCATCCTCGATGCCGTTGGGACGCACACCGGCCAGCGCCGGTTCGCGCGCGGCAAGCCCCAGCAACTGGTTGCGCGCCGCCAGCAGCGTGTCCCGACCGACGCCACCGCGGTCCTGCAGCATGAGATCGAAGCCGGAGGCATTGCCCAGTTCGCTCACGGCGGGTGGCACGACCACGATCATCGACGCGTCACGCACACTGGCCAGGGCACGCTGGGCGCGCTGCGCGATCGCGCGCACCGACTGGTCGTCGCGCCCGCGCAGGTTCCAGTCCTTGAGGCGTACGAACACCAGACCCATGTTCTGCCCGGTGCCGGCGAAGTTGAAACCGGAGATGGTCATCACCGAGCGGATATTGTCCTTTTCCTGCTGCAGGAAATGCTCCTGGGCCTGCAGCAGCGCCGCATTGGTGCGCTCGCGTGTCGCACCCGGCGGCGCCTGCACGATCACGTTGAGCGTGCCGGCATCCTCGTCGGGGAAGAATGCCGTCGGAATGCGTGCGAAGAGCACCGCCATCACCGCCACCAGCGCAACGTACAGCAGCAGGAAGCGGCCGCCCCGGCGCAACATGCCGTCGACGCCACTGGCATAGCGGCCCGTGGCACGCGTGAACCAGCGGTTGAAGCCGCCGAACAGTCCGCCGGTGGCCGCGGCGCCGCGGCCGGGATGCGGCCGCAGGATCGTCGCGCAGAGCGCCGGCGTGAGCACCAGCGCCACCAGCACCGACAGCACCATCGCCGACACCAGCGTGACCGAGAACTGCCGGTAGATCACGCCGGTGGAGCCGCCGAAGAACGCCATCGGCACGAACACGGCGGACAGCACCAGCGCGATGCCGACCAGCGCACCGGTGATCTGGTCCATGGAGCGGCGCGTCGCTTCGCGCGCGGACAGGCCCTCCTCGGCCATCACGCGCTCGACGTTCTCGACGACGACGATCGCATCATCGACGAGGAGGCCGATCGACAGCGCCATGCCGAACATGGTCAGCGTGTTGATCGAATAGCCGAAGGCGGCCAGCACGCCGAAGGTACCGAGCATCACGATCGGCACGGCGATGGTCGGCACCAGCGTGGCGCGCAGGTTCTGCAGGAACAGGTACATCACCAGGAACACCAGCACGATGGCCTCGGCCAGTGTCTTGGCGACCTCCAGGATGGAACTGCGGATGAACGGCGCCGAGTCCACCGGGAAGCTGTGCTCCATGCTGCGCGGATAGAACGGCTGCAGGCGGTCGAGCGTCGCCTCGATGGCGGCCACGGTGTCGAGTGCATTGGCCCCGATCGCGAGGCGTACCGCCATGGCGGCCCCGGCCTGTCCGTCGAGGCGCGCCTCGCGCACGTAGTTCTCGGCCGCGAGCGTGACCCGTGCCACGTCGCGCAGCCGCAGCGGCGCGGCGCCCTCGCCTGAACGCAGCAGGATCGCGCCGAACTCGTCAGGCGAGGACAGGCGCGTCGGGCCGATGATGGTGGCGTTCAGCGCCTGCCCCGGCTGCGCCGGCAAGCCGCCGACCTGGCCCGCGGACACCTGCACGTTCTGCGCACGGATGGCTGAGATCACGTCGCCGACGCTGACGCGGTAGGCCGCCATGCGCTCCGGGTCGAGCCAGATGCGCATCGCGAACTGCGAGCCGAACAGCTGCACGTCACCCACCCCGGGAGTGCGGGCGATCTGGTCGACGATGTTGGACGCGACGTAATTGTTGATGTCCTCGTAGTCGAGCGAGCCATCCGTGGAGCGGAAGCCGATCACCACGAGGAAGTTGCGCGTGGGTTTGTTGACCCTGAGGCCCTGCTGCTGCACCTCGACCGGCAGCAGTGTCATCGCCGCCTGCAGCTTGTTCTGCACCTGCACCTGGGCGATGTCGACATCCGTGCCTTGGTCGAAGGTCAGCGTGATGATGGCCGCGCCATCGGCCGCGGCGTCCGAGGTCACATAGGCCAGGCCGTCGATGCCGTTGAGCTGCTGCTCGATGACCTGGATGACGCTGTCCTGGGCCGTCTGTGCCGAAGCGCCGGGGTAGTTGGCGTAGATGGAAACCTGCGGCGGGGCGATGGCCGGGTATTGCATCACCGGCAGCGTGAGGACGGCGATGCCGCCGGCCAGCATCACCAGCACGGCCAGCACCCACGCGAACACCGGACGATCGATGAAGTAGCGCGACAACATGGATCAGTTCCGTGGCGGGCCGGACGGCGCAGCACCGGCCGCCACGACCTTGACGGGCTGGCCCGGCCTCGCCTTCTGCAGCCCCTCGACGATGACGCGATCGCCCGGCTGCAGGCCGGCCGTGACATGCCACTGCCCGTCCACCACACGTCCGACCTGGACAGGACGCTCCTGGGCGATACCGGCCTCGTCGACGACCAGGGCCAGTGGCTGGCCGCGGCGATCGCGGCTGATGCCCGCCTGCGGCACCAGCAGGGCGGCCGGATCCGTGGCCTGCGGCAGCACGGCGCGCACGAACATGCCGGGCAGCAGCCTGCGGGCAGGATTGCGGAACTCGGCCCGCAGCAGCACGCTGCCGGTGGCCGGATCGACCTCGGCCTCGGCAAAGCGCAGGCGTCCCTCCTCTGGATAGTCGCTGCCATCCTCCAGCTGCAGGCGGACCGGCACGGAGCCATCCTCCAGCCGCTGCACGCGCCCGGCCTCAACGTCGCGCTGCAGCCGCAACAGCTCGGCGCTGGCCTGGCGCAAGTCCACCTGCATCGGATCCAGCTGCTGCACCGTCGCCAGCGCCTGGTCCTGGGCGACCTTCACCAGCGCGCCTTCGGTGACCTGCGAGCGGCCGATGCGTCCACTGATGGGCGAAGTGATCCGCGTGCGTTCGAGTTCGATGCGCGCGGCTTCAAGCTGGGCGCGCGCGGCCGCCACTTCGGCATCGGCGCGCTGGAAGGCCGCCTGCGCATTGTCGAGGTCCTGGCGGCTGATGACCTGGCTGGGGGCGAGCCCGGCGTAGCGGTCCGCCAGCGCCTTGGCGGCGACACGCTGGGCTTCGGCGACCGCCACCAGGGCACGCGCGCGGGCCTCGGCCGCCCGGTAGCTCGAGGCTTCCACCTGATAGAGCGGCTGGCCCGCCTTGACTTCGCCTCCCTCCTCGAAGAGGCGCCGCTGCAGCACACCTGCCACTTGCGGACGGATCTGCGCCTCGCGGGGAGACACCGTGCGCCCCGGCAGCAGCGTGTGCAGCTGGATGGCGCGGGGTTGCAGGGTCACGACCGCCACTTCGGGCACCGGTGCACCACCCCCCGGGGGCCCTCCCGCCGGCGGCGCGCCCCCGGGCTTGCCCGCACCCGGGGCATCCCCCTGGCAGGCGACCAGACCAAGGCACAGCAGGAAGGACAGGCCACGCAGTCGGTTGGGCAGCGACATCAGGCACCGCAGGACGTCAGGGAGGTGCCTTGGAGTCTAGGGCAGTCTCCCAGCCCCGTCGCCCCGGACGCGTTGCCGGATCAACCCGGCCCGGCGACTTCCTCGGCAGCGGTCCCCGGATGGAGCAGCGCATAGATTTCAGCCTTGCGACGGCCCGTGAACTGGGCCACGACAGCCGCTGCCCGGGACGTGGGCAGTTGCGTCTGCAGCAACTCCAGCAGGCGGCGGGCCGTGGCGTCATCGGGTGCCCCGGCCGCTGCCGCCGGTGCGCCCTCCAGCACCACCGTGATCTCGCCGCGCGCGAAATTCGCGTCCTGTGCCGCGATATCGAGCAAGGCCTGCAAGCTGCCGCGGTATAGGGTCTCGTGCAGTTTGGTGAGTTCGCGGGCCACGACGGCGCGGCGGTGCGGGCCGCAGGCAGCGGCAAGATCGGCGAGGCAGTCGACGATGCGATGCGGCGATTCGAAAAACACCAGTGTGCGCGGCTCGTGGGCCAACTCCCGGCAACGCTCGCGGCGCGCCGCCGGTTTGGCCGGCAGGAAGCCCTCGAAGGCGAAACGGTCCGTCGGCAGGCCGGAGGCTGCCAGCGCCGCCAGCACGGCCGAGGGTCCGGGGATCGCGCTCACCGTATGGCCTGCTGCCACGGCGGCGGCCAGCAGCGCATATCCCGGGTCGGACACGGTCGGCGTGCCCGCGTCGCTGATCAGCACCAAGTGTTCGGCTTGGGCAAGGCGTGCCAGCAGTGCCTCGATGCGGTCACGCTCGTTGTGCTCGTGCAGCGACAGCAGCGGACGTGCGAGGCCCAGCGCCTGCAGCAGCGCACCGCTGTGCCGGGTGTCCTCCGCGAGCACGAGGCTCGCGGCCGCCAGCGTGTCGCGCGCGCGGGGCGAGAGATCGGCGAGGTTGCCGATGGGGGTCGCGACAACGTCGATCCGGCCGCTGGGGGTAGCCACTATACTTTCCTCGATTCGCCGGCATCGACGCGCCGGCAGCTTGCCCCGCCGCAGGATTCCCATGCAACACCACGCCGTGGTCCGCCCTCCCCGCCTGCCCGCCCCGCTCGTCGCCCTGTGCTGTGCCCTGTGGCTTGCCGGGTGTGCGACCACCCCCGCCGACCTGCCCCCCAGCGAGGCCCGGGCCCAGCAGCTGACGGCCCGGGGCGACCTTGCCGCCGCCGCATTGGTCTATGAACAGCTGGCGGCGGCGAATCCGCCGCCCGTGGGCACCGACTTCGCGCTGGCCGCCCTGCGGGCGTGGCGCGACGCCGGACGCCCGGCGGAAGGCCTGCGCGTCGTGACCTCGCTGGCCGAGCCGACGCTGCCTGCGCAGCAGCTGGCGCTGCGCATGCTGCACGCCGAGCTGCTGCTGGCCGCCGGGCGCAGCACAGAGGCATGGACGCGCCTCACGCTCGCGCCCGAACCGCGTCCGGCGTCCACCGCCTTCCTGGCCCTGCGGCAGCGCCTGGCACTCGCCGCGCAACGCCCGGCCGATGCCGTCCGGTCGGGCATGGCGCTGCAGCAGGCGCTGACCTCGGACAGCGAACGCGACCAGGCGCGGCGCGAGCTGCTGGCTTCGCTGCGCGAAGCCGCCACGCGCGGCACGCGCCTTGAGGCTGCGGCGCAGCGCGACGCGACCGTGCGCGGCTGGCTGGAGCTGGGGCAGCTCGCGGCCTCGGCACCGCGCAACCCCCTCGCGGCAGCGCGCGAGGTCGAACGCTGGCGCGGGCGCAACGCGAACCACCCCGCCATCGGCATCGCCATGGGAGAGATCCTCCAGGCAGGCAGGCCTGCAGGCAGCCGCGAAACCGCCGGTGCGGCGCCAGCGGCCCTGGCACCGGGCCAGTCGCTGGCGCTGCTGCTGCCACTGACCGGCAGGCAGTCCAGCGCCGCAGCGATGATCCGCGACGGCTTCATGGCCGGACTGGCCGGCCTGCCGGCCGACCTGCGGCCGACGGTACGACTGCATGACACCGGCAGCGAGGGCGTGGCAGGCGCGCTGGCCGCAGCGCAGGCCGAGGGCGTGCAGTTCATCGTCGGGCCGCTGACCCGGGAGGAAGTGGTCGAAGCCGCTGCCCGCGCGCCCCTCAGCTCTCCGTTGCTGCTGCTCAATGCCCTGCCGGGCGAAACCGGCGGACCTGCCGGCACCTGGCAGTTCGCGCTGTCACCCGAGGACGAGGCACGCCAGGTGGCTGAGCAGGCGCTGTCGCTGGGCCGGCGACGTGCACTGCTGATCGCCCCCTCGGGCGATTGGGGCAACCGTGTCGCCGGCGCCTTCCGCGCACGCTTCCAGGAGGGCGGGGGAACCGTGATCTCCAGCAGTCTCTACGACGCCGCCCACAGCGACTTCGAATCCCTGGTCGCCGCGGCACTGCGTGTGGAAGAGAGCCGCCAGCGTCACAAGCAACTGGAGAAACTCACCGGTGGCCGTCTGGTCACCGAACTGCGCCCGCGCGGCGACATCGACCTGGTGTTCGCGGCCGGACAACCGGTGGCTTTGCGGCAGATCCGGCCGATGCTGCGGTTCTTCGGCGGTTCAAACATCCCCACCTACATGACTTCCGAGGGTTTCGACCCCGACCCGACCGCCAACCGCGACATCGACGGCGTGATCTTCCCGGACAGCCCATGGATGCTGCATGAGGCCGGCAGCGTCGCCGAGGTACGACTGTCGACGCAGGCCCAGTGGGCGAACAAGGGTGCGCGATTGCCGCGCCTGTTCGCCTTCGGCTATGACGCCGCCCAATTGGCACTGGCCTTGCGCGATCCCCGCTGGCCGTGGCCGTTGGCCGGTGTCACCGGCACTCTGTCGCCTGACGACGCGCAGCGGAAGGTGCGGCGCGAACTGGACTGGGCGCAGATCCGCAACGGCAAGCCCCTGCCACTGCTGCAGGCAACCGCCCCCGGCGGCGGCTGAATCAGCATGGTGGATGCCCCGCACCTGCTGCGTGGCGCCGCAGCCGAAGAGGCTGCGAGCCGTCACCTGGAGGCTGCAGGACTGGTGGTGATCCGGCGCAACTACCGTTGCCGCATGGGCGAACTGGATGTCGTGGCGCGGGAGGGCGGGCAGGTGCTGGTGGTGGCCGAGGTGCGCTGCCGCTCACGGACAGACCATGGCGGGGCCGCTGCCAGCGTGGACTTCAGGAAACAGCGGCGGCTGCAGCGGACCACGTTGCACCTGCTGCAGGCGGACCGCAGCCTGGCGCGGCTGCGGGTGCGCTTCGATGTGATAGAGGCCGTGCCCGAGGGCACGGCCTGGCGGCTCAACTGGATCCGCGGCGCGTTCAGCGCTTGAACACGCCGCGGATCCTGCCTCAGTTGCGGACCGAGAGCTGCAGCGCGATCGAGCGGCCACGCTCCGGCATCGCCAGGGCCGTGCCCGGCGAGCCCGGCATCTCCAGCATGTAGCCCACCGTGGGCTTGTCACCCAGGTTCTTGCCAATCAGCGCCGCTTCCCAGCGGCCATCCTCCGCGCCGTAGCCGATGCGCAGGTCGTACTTCGCGTAGCCGCCCTGGCGCAGCAGCGGGTCCGCCGCGGCGTTGATGTAGTAGTCGGTGGTGAAGTAGACCGACGGATCGATGCGCAGCTGGTGGCCAGCCACCGTGCCCGTCCAGGTCGCGCCGAGGCTGCCGCTCCACTCCGGCGCAAAGCCGCGCGGCCTGCCGGACATGTCCTGCGGACCGGTGGTCGGCGTACCGCAAGTCTTCGTCAGCACGCCCAGCGAGGTGCAGGGGGCGTTCTTGAAGTTCTCGTAGTGCGCGTCCAGCCAGCCGATGTCGGCACGCAGCGTGAGGCCATCGGTGGCGCGCAGGCCCAGACTCAGCTCCACACCCTGCGACACGGACTCGGCCGCGTTCAGCACCGTCGACGCCAGCGTCTGCGAGTAGGCGGTCTCCTGCAGGCCCGAGTAGTCCATGCGGAACACGGCGAGATTCATCGTCAGACGGCGGTCGAGGTAGCTGCCTTTCAGGCCGGCCTCGTAGGCATCGACCTCCTCGGGCCCGAACGTGTTGGACGTCGCCGCACCGCTGAAGCCGCCAGCCTTGAAGCCGGTGGTGTAGGTCACGTAGCCCATCACGTCGTCACTCAGGTCGTACTGTGCACCCAGCGACGGCATGAACTTGCTGTCGCTGATCGTTCCCGGCGTGAACGGATTGTTGTCGCAGATCAGGATCGCGCAGGCGCCGATCTGGAAGGCCGGGTTGGTGAAGGGCACGAAGGTGCCGCGGACGTTGTTCACGCTGGTGCCGAAGGTCAGCTTGCGGGTGCCTTCCTTCTTGATGCTGGAGTAGCGGGCACCGGCGTTGATGCGCAGGTCATCCGACACATTGAACGTCGCCGTGGCGAAGGCCGACTTGGTCGTGTCCTCGACCCGGACCTGCGGCAGGCCGGTGAAAGCCATGTCCGGCGTGGTCGGCATGTTGAACGGCGGCCCGGAGAGGATGGCGCCGAAGGGGATGAAGAAGAATCCCGTGCCGGAGCTGTTGTTCCAGGTCGAGGTGGCGTAGTACGCGCCATACATGTACTCGAACCGGCCGCCCAGGTCCGACTGGTAGCGGATCTCCTGGGTGAACTGGCGGTACTGCTCCAGCACGTCCGACGGCAGCGGATCGTAGCCCTGCACCGTATAGGCGGGGATGGCCACCGGCACCAGCTGCGTGCGGTTGTTGGCTTCGTGGTCGAAATACGAAGTGATCGTCGTCAGCGAGCCTTTCTCGAAGCTCCATGTGTTGGTCAGCGCCGATTCCATGAAATCGTAGGCCGACCAGGTGTAGGGCGACGGGCTCTCGAAGTTGAGCTCGCCATCGAAGGTGCTGCCGTAGGTCAGCAGCGCCTTGGCACAGTTGGTCGGGGCGCCGACCGGCGGCAGCGGCGCCGGATAGCCGGCGCCCGGCGGGCAGCCGATCAGGTCGAGCGGCACGGCATCGTCCGTGCGCGAGCTGCCGGCGTCGATGCGCCAGTCCATGGTGAAGCCGTCATTCGGCTCCCAGCGCATGGCCACGCGGCCCTGGGTGCTCTCGTCATGCGGGCCGTACTGCTCGGTGCCGCGCATCTTCATGTAGCCGTCCATGCCCGAAACGCGGCCGGTAGACACCATCGGCGAAGGTCGCGACCGACTGCTCGAAGCCGCTGTTGTTGCCGGAGCCGATGCCGCGGATGTTGATCGGGTTCGTGAGCGTGCCCGAGGCGATGCGCACGTTGCCCATCTGCCCGGAGATGTCCTGCAAGGACTTGATGTTGGCACGCTGGAGTGCTTCGCCGCTGACGACCGACACCGCCACGGGCACGTCCTGCAGGCGCTGTTCACGACGCTGCGCGGTCACGACGACTTCCTCGACGGCCTCCGCGACGCTGCCTTGGGCGCGTGCCTCCCAAGGCATGCCAACCACGCAAAGCGCCCCCATGCCGGCGGCCAACGCCCACTGATGCTTGCTGTTCATCGCCATGACTCCCCTCCTGCCGTTGTTGTAGGGACGCCGCGCGGTGGCGCGGCGCCGACATGAGGGCCGAGTCTAGGGTGACCGCGGAAAGCTGCTGTCCCGGGAGCGAACCTCCGTTTGACTGGCAGGGAACGCGGTGCAGCAGGCAGGTCAGTGCAACGGCGCGCTCGTCACCTTGAATGGCCGGGCAGGCGTGCCCGGCGCCGCGCGCATTGCAGCGAACTGCGATTCCAGCAGCCAGGCCGTGCCGCCGACGGCCGTGACCGCGACCAGCGTGTCGGGAAAACCCTGTTGCAGCGGCGTGACCGTGCCGGTGTCGCCGTGGATGTCGATGCGTGACAACCGGCCGACGCCGGCAGAGCCGCCCTCCGCCACCAACAGGCGCCCGGGGCCGATCGCGCGCATGCCATCCGGCCGGTCGATCGGCAGGTCGAGCTTGATGGCGGTGGCCTTGCCGGCAGAGCCATCGGCCTGCACCGGCACTGCATACAGCGTGCTGCTGATCAGCACATTGACCACGACGCGGTCGCCGAGCACGGCGATGCCATCAAGCACCTGGCCCTTGGCGCCGAAGGCACCGTCGGCGCCGGCCCAAGGCTCCAAGGCCTTTGCGCCCGGCCGGAGGCGCAGCACCTCCATGTTGGTGGTGTCGGTGATGTAGGCCGTGCCATCGGCGCCGAGCGCGATGTCGTTGCAGGCCGCACCCGGACCCGGCAGCGGCCAATTGCCCTTCGCCTTGCCAGTGGTGAGATCGTAGGCGAACAGGCGCGACGGGCTGGCAGGGCCTGCGGGCGGCGCCTGCGGCAGGGCGCAAGCCCAGAGGGTCCCGGATGCCTGGTCCGCCAACACGCCCAGGTAACCCGCCGGGGCATCGGCACCCGGACCGATCCACGCTTCAGCGGCGCCGGCGCCGGGCAGGGCGCGGTAGATCGTGCGGGCGCCGATGCTGCCGACATACAGCGTGCCGTCCGGTGTGGAACTGAGGCTCTCGGGGAACACACGCTCACCCGGAAGGGCCACGGTGCGCGGCGCGGCATACGAGATGCGGTAGACCGTACCGGTGCCGTCATCGCTGACCAGCAGCGAGCCATCCTTGGCGACCGTCGCCGCGACCGGCCGACCCCAGGCGTTGCCGTCCGCGGTGATCATGCCCGTCATGAAATCCACGTAGTCGCCGGTCGGGACCCCGTCCTTCATCGGCAGGCGCACGACCTTGTGGCCGGTGCGGAAGGCGCGGTTCCAGGAACCATGCAACACGGCAAAACCATCGCCGTGGAACTCCGGTGGGAACGCCGACGCGCCCTTTTGGCCCTGCGGGTAGAACACGAGGCTGTCAGCAGCCGAATGCGCCTGGAACGGCACGTCGGGACGCAGCGCCTTGTCTGCCAGGTCGGGGCGTGCGCCAGCGTGCCGCGGATCTTCGTAGCTGCCCATGTAGTACCAGGGCCAGCCGTAGAAGCCGCCTTCCTTGACCCGCGTGCTGTAGTCCGGCACCAGGTCATCACCCAGCAGGTCGCGCTCGTTGGTGGTGCACCAGACCTCGTCTGTTGCCGGCTGCACCGTCAGCCCCACGCAGTTGCGGATGCCGCTGGCGAAGATGCGCCCGTTCCCCGGCCGGGCCACGTCATAGACCAGCACCGCCGCCCGGCGGGTCTCGCTGCCCCAGGGCGCGCCCACGATGCCCTGCTCCCGCTCCCAGGCCTGGGCTTCCTCGACACTCTTGCGACCGATGTGCTCGGCAACGTTCGACTCGGAACCCACCGACACGTACATGCGGGTGCCATCACGCGAAAACGCGAGGTCGCGCGTGTAGTGTCCGGCGGCCTTGCTGTCGTAAAGGCGCGGCACCACCACCTCCGGAACACCCGCGGCCTGCGTGGCACCGGCGGTGTACGCATAGCGCACGACGCGGTTGGTCTCCGCCACGTAGAGCCAGCGGGGGGCATCGCCCGCCGGCTGGAACTGGATGCCCAGCGGCAGGTTGAGGCCGGTGGCGAAGCTGAACACCGTCTCGGCGCGCGAGCCGTCGGCCGAAGGCCGCAGCACACTGATGCGGCCCTGCAGCGTCTGGCTGAGGAAGATGTCGCCGTTCGGGGCCACGGCCATGTTGCGGGCCGCCGGCAGGTCCTTGGCGAACACCTCAGCCTTGAAGCCCGGCGGCAGGTGCAAGGGTGCATCGGCAGGCCGCGGTACCAGACGGGGGAAGTTGCTGGCCGACGGTGTGTCGAACGGCTTGGGGAGCGTGTCCAGGTCAATGCGGTGGACACGACCGGGGGCGTCCTTCTTCCAGTCGGCCTCGCCCTTGGCGGGCGCGCCCGTAGGCGGCGGCAGTGCGAACGCCGCACGGGGCGGCGCATCCTTGAAGGTGCCGGCCGCGACCGCCTCGAAATAGGCAATGACATTGCGACGGTCCGCGGCGTCCTCCAGCGGAATCACCATCGATGTCCCCGGCACGACCTTCATTGGCGCGGCGAGGAAGCGGTCCAGTGTCGGCGCATTCCAGGTCAACCGCGACGTGCGCAGGGCTTCGGTGTAGCTGAAACCCGGCGCGGCGGCGGCTTTGCGACCGACGACGCCGATCAGCGAGGGCCCCTGCGCGCCGCCGTTGTCACCGGCCTCGGCGCTGTGGCACAGCGCGCACTGGGCACGGAACACCGCCTTGCCGGCGACGGCATCTGCCGCGGGGGTGCTGGGAGCGGCCGCCCGGGCGGCCAGGGCCGGCAGCAGCAGGGCAAGGACCACGGACAGTGGATGACGGAGAACCATGGACAACCCCCACAAGGTGACAGGCCAACAGGCAGCGGCCCCTATGATGGCGCATCGGACTCGCGGCGCAATGGCCCGCTGCCTAAACTCGTCCGCCATGCAACACCCCAAGGCGCATGTGCGATTGGATCTGTCGGCGGCCCTCTCCATCGGGCCCGGCAAGATCTCCCTGCTCGAGGCGATCGCGCGCAGTGGTTCCTTGTCGGCGGCGGCGCGCGAGCTCGACATGAGCTATCGCCGGGCCTGGCTGCTGCTGCACAGCATCAACGAGGGATTCGAGGAGCCGGTGGTCGTGCTGAACGCCGGTGGCAAGGAGGGCGGGGGCAGTCGTCTCACCTCATTTGGTGAAACCCTGGTCCGCCGGTACCGCAACTTCCAGGCCGCCGTGCAGACGCTCGCGGTACGGGATTTCGCCGACCTGCCGGTCAGCGCGCACGCCGGCGCCAATGCCGCGGAGTCCCGTTCAACGCGGCGACGCCTGCCTCCCAGCCGCCGCGGCTAGCCCGCGGTGGCCGCTAGAGCGTGACGCGCAGGGTCAGCCCGGCCAGCCGCGGTTCGCCCACTTGTCCGAGGATCAGTCCTGAGTTGCCACTTTGCACCGTCAGGGCGGTGAGGTACTGCTTGTCGAGGGCGTTGCGCAGGAACAGCTCGACCTCCCAGCCCGTCCCCAGACGGTAGCCGATGCTGGCATTCAGCACGCCATGACCGGGGATGCCCGTATACCGGGAGTGGGTGGTGTCCGCGTTGTAGCCCGTCCGCACGTGCCAGTCGGCGCGGCCCAGCATTTCCCCGGGCCCCAGCGGCGCTACGTAGTCCAGTGACAGGCTCCCGACCACTGTCGACAAGCCCGCCAAGGGCAGTCCCGTGATCACATAGGCACCGGGAAGCGCCGGATTGCCGCGCGGATTGGGTGTCTGGTCCACCAGAGTTGCCGTTGGCACCCGCGGCTGACAGCCACCCGTTGCCGACGGATTCTGCCATTCCAAGGGGCAGGGCCCTGTCGGGTAATCGGTGTAGGTGCCGTCGGCGTAGGCCAGCGATGCGCGGACCGTGAATCCGGCGTACACGACCGCCGCCAGATCGGCTTCGACGCCCTTCACCTGGACTTCAGGAATGTTGGCGGGAAAGGTCCGCAGTGGCGCGGCATTGTTGGCCGTGACCGGAGTCGCGATGTTGGCCTGGAAATCCGTCACGACCGTCCTGTAGAAGGCGAGGTTCGCCGTGACTCGATCCTGGAACAGCGTGCTCTTGAGTCCCAGTTCAAAGGTGCTGTTCTTCTCGTCACCAATCACAGCCGTATCGAGCGCCGGCTGGTTCGCGCCCTGCCCGGTCCCGCCGGTGAGCTGCAGCCCCGACATGTTGATGCCGCCGGCCTTGTATCCGTGGGCAACGCTGGCGTAGGCCATGACACCGTCAGTGAACTGCCAAGCGAGGTTGGCGCGTCCCGACAGGCTGCCGCCGCTGTCATCGACGGAATAGCACTGGGGCCGGAACAGCGACAGTTTGGCGTTGTCGCGTCCGTTCAGCACGGCGCCCGTGAGCATCGTGCAGGTGACCGGATCAGGCAGCGTGGAGAACGGAAAGCCGCCAGAAACCGTTGTTGCGTAGTCACCGTGCTTGTCTTCGTAGGTGTAGCGCAGGCCCAGCGTGCCGGTGAGCTTCGGAAATATCCGGTAGTTCAGCTCGCCGAATGCGGCATGGCTCTCCATCGTGAAATGCGAGTCGCCATACTGGCCGTAACCATCCACGAGATTGTCCGGTCGGTCTGCCGCGACGAAGTTCGTGGTGCTGATCAACCAGTACGCTGCTGCAGGGCCGTACACGCTGGTGGGTTTGCCGTCGATGGTCTGCTTGAAGAAGTACAGTCCGCCGACGTAAGTCAGCGGGCCATCACCGTCTGAAGCGATGCGAAGCTCCTGGCTGTACTGGTCCTGGCGGGAGGGAATGCGCTGTATGAGCTGGATCGGTACGCCGGTGAAGTCCCGGTCATTGGCCACGTCCCAGTCCCACCAGCGCCAGGCCGTGAGGGACGTCAACGTGCTTTTGCCAAGGTTCCAGTCTGCGTTGAGCGAAATGCCGCCATCCTGCGTGTCCACCTGCAGCGGTGCATCAATGTCGCTGAGGCGGTCGAACACATTGGTGCTGGCCGGCACATAGGCCGGCAAACCATGCGCCGGCAGGTTGGCCGACAGTCCAGCGAACTGCCGCGCAGCGCTGCGCAGGCTGCTGCCGACACGCCAGTAGGTTTGTGTGCAGCAGTCCGCGTCGAATTCCGCCACATCAGCGATCAGCCGCAGCGAGAGGTCTTCGCCGGCCTGGAACAGCAGCTGGCCCTTCAGGGCGACGTTGTTGAGGCTGTTCAGCTTGCGGTCGTCGGAGATGTTCCGGACGAGGCCTGCGCGGCGGGTGACCTGTGCCGAGAGGCGGCCGGCCACACGTTCCGAGAGTCCGCCTGAGAGGCTGGTCCTGGCCTGCAGGTAGTCGTGGTTGGCAAACGACAGCTGCGCCGTTGCCTCCGGCTCGAACGTGGGTGCGCGGCTGACGATGTTGATGGCACCACCCGTCGTGTTTTTTCCGAAGAGCGTGCCCTGCGGGCCGCGCAGGATCTCCACGCGCTCGATGTCGGTGAAATCGAAAGCCGCCGTGGCGGGACGTCCGTGATACACGCCATCGACGTAAAAGCCCACGCCGGGTTCGATGCCGTCGTTCGCCGCACTCACCGACAGGGTGTTGGAGCCCAGGCCGCGTATCGTGTAGGCGGTGTTCCGGGGATTGGCCGAGTTGTAGTAGAGGGTCGGAACCATGGCAGCCAGATGCTGCGTGTTGACCGTGCCGCTCCGGTCCAGCTGATCGCCGCCCACCACGGAGATGGCGCCGGGAATGGACTGCAGGTCCTCCTCGCGTCGTCGGGCCGTCACGATCACGTCCTCCAGCACAGCCCCCTGTATCTGACTGGATATAGCGCAAGACAAAACAAAGAAGGCCAGCGGGCCGCGGCTGAGCATCAATGTCCAGAAGGCGTGGGGATTGATCGCTATATTCTACGGAATACGACGAGTTTGGCCATCCCGGGGGGCGGCCTTGGGGCGCAGCCAGTGCCCCAAGGCCGGCACGGTCAGGCCGGACGTCGCGCGTAGACGCCGTAGGCCGCGATCAGCAGGTAGCACAGCGCCGGCAGCGCCAGTGCGGTCCGCAGGTCCGTCAGGTCCGCCAGATGGCCGGTCAGCGGCGGGATGACGGCACCACCGACGATGGCCACACAGATCAGGCCTGAGCCCTCTGCCGCACGCGTCCCGAGCTTCTCGCTGGCCAGCGTGAAGATGGTCGGGAACATGATGGAGTTGCACAGGCCGATCGCCAGGAGCGCCCAGCCGGCCGCTTCACCGTGGGCCATGGACGCGACGGCGATCAGCGTGATTGAGCCGGCGGCGACGGCTGCCAGCACCAGCCCGGGCGAGACCAGCCGCAACACCGCGGCGCCGATGAAGCGGCCGACCAAGGCACCGCCCCAATACAGCGCGACCAACTTGCCGGCGGCAGCCTCCTGCAGTCCCATGACGTCGGCCTGCATCAGGTAGTTGACGATCAGCGAGCCAATGGCCACCTCGGCGCCGACATAAAGGAAAATGCAGGCGGCACCGAAGCCGAAGCGGCGGCGCTTGAGCAGGCCCAGCGCATGCAGCCAGTTGATTCCCTTCCCACCGTGGTTCTCCTGCAAGCGGTGGCGGCGTGTCCAGACCAGCAGGGCGAGCACCACCAGCGCCGCGGCGAGGGCCAGGTAGGTCTGGACGATGACCTGCGTCTCCTGCTGCCGGTAGGCGGCGACGGCAGCGCTGTCCGCGACATCCGGCAACACCGCCGGCAGCGCACCGAGGATGACCACGGCGCCGAAAAAGGGAAACACGGTCGTGCCCAGGGAGTTGAAGGCCTGGGCGAAGGTCAGGCGGCTGTGGACGGTCCGCGCGGGACCCAGCAGCGAGATCAGCGGGTTGGCGACCACCTGCACCGTGGTGATGCCGGCCGCCAGCACGAACAGCGCGAACAGGAACACCGCGAAGGTGGCGGAGCTCGAGGCGGGGATGAACAGCAGGCAACCCGCGGCCATCACGGCGACGCCCAATGCCGCGGTGCGCATGTAGCCGAAGCGGCGCACGATGCCGGCCGCCGGGATCGACACGATGAAATACGCCGCGAAGAACGCCGACTGCACCAGCATCGCCTGCATGTAGGTGAGCGTGAAGAGTTCCTTCAGCTTCGGGATGATGACGTCATTGAGGCTGGTGATGCCGCCGAACACGAAGAACAGCGCAAACACGAACAGGCGCAGGTCGGGCGCGTCGATGCCGCCATGCGGGTGGTCGTCGGCCGGAACAGGATCGGTGGAATTTGTGTCGCGGGTATCAAGGTGCACGGGGCAGCCCTCTTCGTGGGGAATTCGGACGACCATGCCCTTGTCTGGCAGCGATGTCCACTGCACGCGCCGACCGCCCGGCACGCCGGCGATCCGCCGGCTGTAGTTACTTCACGACCTTGAGCGTCGGACGCCCACCGGCAGGGCGACGCGGCGGCGGTGGCGCATCGGGCGGGTCGGTGCGCACCACCGGGAGCTCCGGCTCGGCGACCACCGATTCATCGGCCTCGCCACGCGCCTCGAACTCCTCGCCGAACACGATGCCCTCGCCGCTTTCCCGCGCGTAGATGCCGGCAACCGCCTCGACCGGCACCCGGATGTAGTGGCTCACGCCGCCGAACCGGGCGTTGAACTCCACGAACTCGTTGCCCAATTGCAGGGCCTGCGTGGCCGAGGGCGACAGGTTGAGGACGATACGCCCACCGGTCACGTAGGCCTGGGGCACCTGCACGCCCTGCTGCGTGGCATCGATGATGATGTGCGGCGTGTGGCCGCAGTCCAGCATCCATTCGTGCATGGCGCGCAGCAGGTAGGGCCGGCGCGAGAGTTCAGGCAAGCCGCATCTCCCGCTCCTGCGGCGACAGGCTCTGCCGGAACGACGGGCGGTTGAAGACAAGGCGCATGTGGCGCTGCAGGGCCACGGCGTCCTTGGGCAGCTCGATGCCGTAATGCGGCAGGCGCCAGAGGATCGGGGCAATGCTTGCGTCGACCAGCGAGAACTCATCGCTGAGGAAGAACGGCTTGACCTTGAAGACCTCGGCCGTCTGCAGGACCAGGTCGCGCAGGGCGGTGCGGGCCTTGGCCGCCGCCTCGGACTTCGGGTCCTTGTCGATCGTCGCCGCGAGGCTGTACCAGTCCCGCTCGACGCGCAGCAGCGCCAGACGGAACTGGGCCCGCGACACCGGGTCGATCGGCATCATCGGCGGGTGCGGATAGCGCTCGTCGAGGTAGTCGATGACCACCCGCGAGTCGTACAGCACCAGGTCCCGGTCGACCAGGGTGGGCAGGGAATTGTCGGGGTTGAGGTCCAGCAGGTCTTCCGGAAAACGGCCCGGCGTGACGCTGATGATCTCGATCTCGACGTCCTTTTCCGCCAGCACGATGCGCGTGCGATGGCTGGCGGGTTCAGTGGGGGAAGAGAACAGGCTTAGCATGTCGGCGCCGTCAGTGGACGTCCTTCCAGTATTCGACCTTCAACAGGTAGGCAAAGGCGGTGAACACCAGCAGGAAGAGCATCACCCAGATGCCGATGCTGGTGCGGTCGCGCTTGGCCGGTTCGCCCACGTAGTCGAGGAAATTGACGAGATCGCGCACGTAGGCGTCGTACTCGGCCGCCGTAAGGCTGCCGGGCTCGAGCTGCTCGAAGCGCGCGACCACCTTGCCGCCGTGGCCACCGGCCTCGGCGCCCTCGACGAAGTACGCGCGCTTGACGCCCTCGAGGTCCGAGAGCACGGCCGGCATGGCCGCGCCATCGAGCGCGAGGTTGTTCGTGCCGGTGGCCTTGGCCGGGTCGGCGTAGAAGCCCTTCAGGAACTGGAACACGTAGTCGGTTCCCTTGGAGCGCGTGATCAGCGACAGATCGGGCGGCACGCGGCCGAACCAGGCCTCGGCGTCCTTCGCGGGGAAGGCGGACAGCATGTAGTCCGTGGTCTTGGCACCCGCCGGCATCAGGTTCTTGCGCAGCAGCTCGTTGCTGATGCCCAGGTCCTCGGCCATCCGCTCGTAGCGCAGGTACTTCACCGAATGGCAGCTTGCGCAGCGCGCCATGAAGGCGGCGGCGCCACGCTGCAGCGAGTCCGTGTTGCCGATCTGGTTGTTGGCCTTCCAGCCCTGCCAGTCGACATGGCCGCTTTCGCCATGACCACCGGCCTCCGCAGCGGCGGCCGGGGCGGGCAGCAGCAATACCAGTGCCAGCGCAGCAGCGGAAAATGCAGCGGCGGCGTGCGACTTCAGTGCATCAATGGTGGTCATGGGTCACTCGCTCAGGGACCGGCTTGACGGGATCAAGCTTGGTGTAGATGGGCATCAGCAGGAAGAAGGCGAAATAGATGACCGAGAACACGCGCGCGAGCAGCGTGTACAGGTCGGAAGGCGCCTTGAGCCCGAGATAGCCCAGTCCGATGAAGGAGATCACGAAGAGCGTGAGCGCGGTCTTCCAGATCCAGCCACGGTAGCGCGTCGACTTGACCGGCGAGCGGTCGAGCCAGGGCAGCACGATGAAGCAGACCAGGGACAGCGCCATGGCCAGTGCACCCAGCTGCTGGTCGGGCACCGCACGCAGGATCGCGTAGAAGGGCGTGAAGTACCACACCGGCGCGATGTGCTCGGGCGTCGACATGGGGTTCGCCACCTCGAAGTTCGGCGCCTCGAGGAACAGGCCACCGAAGGTCGGGACGAAGAACACCACCGCGCAGAAGAGGAGCAGGAAGAAGCCCGCACCGAAAATGTCCTTGACGGTGTAGTAAGGGTGGAAGGGGATGCCATCGACCGGCTTGCCTTCCGCGTCCTTCTTTTCCTTGATCTCGACGCCGTCAGGGTTGTTGGAACCGACCTCGTGCAGGGCCACGAGGTGCAGCGCCACCATCAGCAGCAGCACCATCGGCACCGCAACCACGTGCAGCGAGAAGAAGCGGTTGAGCGTGGCGTCGGCAATGCCATAGTCGCCGCGGATCCATTCGACGAGCCCTGGCCCGATCACCGGGATCGTGCCGAACAGGTTGACGATGACCTGCGCGCCCCAGAACGACATGTTGCCCCACGGCAGCACGTAGCCCATGAAGGCCTCGGCCATCAGCGCGAGGTAGATCACCATGCCGAACAGCCACAGCAATTCGCGCGGCGCCTTGTACGAGCCGTACAGCATCGCGCGGAACATGTGCAGGTACACGACGATGAAGAAGGCCGAGGCGCCGGTGGAGTGCAGGTAGCGCAGCAGCCAGCCGAACGGCACCTCGCGCATGATGTACTCGACCGAGTCGAAGGCCGTGGTCTCGCCGGGCTTGTAGTGCATGGCCAGGAAGATGCCGGTGACGAGCTGGATGACCAGCACCATCAGGGCCAGCGAGCCGAAGAAGTACCAGATGTTGAAGTTCTTCGGCGCGAAGTAGCCGGTCAGGTGGCCCTCGACGAGGGCATTGACCGGCAGGCGCTTGTTGACCCAGGCCGCGAGGGCCTGCATGCGGGTCTGCTTGTCGGTGTTGCCGGCCATCATGCGGCTCCCTGCGCAGCGTCATCCAGGCCGATGACCAGCGTGCTGTCGTTGCTGAAGGAATAAGGCGGGATGACCAGGTTGGTCGACGCCGGGGAGCCGTTGAACACACGGCCCGCCATGTCGAACTTGGAACCATGGCAGGGGCAGAAGAATCCGCCCGGCCAGTCGGCACCGAGGTCCGGCTGCTGCAGCTCGAAGCGTGCCTTGGGCAGGCAACCGAGGTGGGTGCAATGACCGACAACGACCAGATACTGGTCGCGCAGGGCGCGGTTGGCGTTCGCGGCGTAGGCCGGCTGCGTGGAGGCGGCCGAGGCCGGGTCCTTCAGCTGGCCGTCGACGGACGGCAGCTTGGCGACCATGTCTTCGGTGCGGTGCACGACGTAGATGGCCTGCTTGCGCCAGGTGAGCGTGACCATCTGGCCCGGCTCGATCTTGCTGACGTCGACCTCCACCGGGGCGCCGAGCGCCCGGGCGCGCTCCGAGGGGCTCCAGGACGCGATGAACGGCACGGCGGCAAAGGCCGCGCCGACCGCGCCCGTGGCGGCTGTGGCGTAGGTCAGGAAGGCGCGGCGGCTGGTGTCAGGCGCCTCGGGGCTGGCAGTGCCGCCGTGCTCTGCGGCAACGCGGTTGTCGCTCATGGATCTCGGCTCGTTACAAAAAACCGCGGCATTATACACAGCATGCAAAGCGGGTCAGGGTGGAAGCGGGATGTGGTGTTCCTGGGCGGCGCGGTCCTGGTCGGGCTGCTGCTGGCCTGGGCCACGCTGCGCACCTGGCCGCAGCTGTTGCGGGTGGCCCCGGCCGCAACCGACGTGGCTGCAGACCCCGCGGCAGACGCGCCGCTCGCGCGCACCCCGTCCTTCGGCACAGACGCCGTTGCGGCAGCGCAACAATCGTCGGTCCAGCCCGCGGCAGTGGCCCTGCCGCGCGTCGCGAGCTATGCCCCTGCAGTGCAGGCCAGCGCACCGGCGGTGGTCAACATCTTCGCCGAGGCACAGGTCACCGAGCGCCTGCCCCCCAGCGCCCTGGAGCAGCTGTTCCCGGGGCCCTCCCTGCCCCGCTACCGCCAGCGGCTGCAACGCGGGCTGGGTTCGGGCGTCATCGTCGACGACGCCGGGCATCTGGTCACCAACCACCACGTGATCGCGGGTGCCGACAAGATCCAGGTGCAGCTGGCCGACGGGCGCAGCACCGAGGCCGCCGTGGTGGGCACCGATGCGGACACCGACCTTGCGGTGCTGCGCATCGACCTGCCGCGGGTGCCGGTCATGCGGCTGGGGCGCTCGGACCAGCTGCAGGTAGGCGACATCGTGCTGGCCATCGGCAGCCCGCTGGGGCTGGCGCAGACGGTCACCCACGGCATCGTCAGCGCCACCGGCCGCGCGCAGCTGGGCGTGGCCACCTTCGAGAATTTCATACAGACCGATGCGGCCATCAACGAGGGCAACTCCGGCGGGGCGCTGGTCAACGTGCGGGGCGAGCTGATCGGCATCAACACGGCGGTGCTGGGCAAGAACCGCGGTGCCGAGGGCATCGGCCTCGCCATCCCGGTGGACCTGGTCCGTGGCGTGATGCAGGAGATCCTCGCCAAGGGGCGCGTCGTGCGCGGCTGGATCGGCATCATCCCGATGGACGCCGAAGGCGGCCGCGCCGCGCAACTGGGTTACCCGGCCGGCAGCGTGGTCATCGCCGACATGTACATCGGCTCGCCGGCGCTGCGCGCGGGACTGGCCATCAATGACCGCATCGTGGCCGTGGACGGCAAGCCTGCCACCAGCGCCCAGGGCGTGCTGGCGCAGATCGCCGGCCACCAGCCGGGCAGCAGCGTGCAGATCCGTGGCCAGCGCGGACGGCAGGCCTTCACCGTGGACCTGCCGGTCATCGAGACCGCGGTGGCGCGCTGAGGCGGGTGCCGGTCAGCGGTCCGGCGCGCGGCGGATCTGCGCACCCAGGGCCGACAGCTTCTCCTCGATCGACTCATAGCCACGGTCGATGTGGTAGATGCGCTCGATGGTGGTCTGGCCCTCGGCGGCCAGCGCCGCCAGCACCAGGCTGGCGGAGGCGCGCAGGTCGGTGGCCATCACCGGCGCCGCCGACAGCTTCGGCACGCCCTTGATGATGGCCGTGTTGCCCTCGAGGCGGATCTCGGCGCCCATGCGCCGCATCTCCAGCATGTGCATGAAGCGGTTCTCGAACACGGTCTCGATGATGGTGCCGACGCCGTCGGCGATCGTGTCGAGCGCCGCGAACTGCGCCTGCATGTCCGTCGGGAAGGCCGGATAGGGCGCGGTGCGCAGGTCGATGGCGCGTGGCCGGCGGCCCTGCATGTCGACCTCGACCCAATCCGTGCCCTGCGTCACCACGGCGCCGGCCTCCTGCAGTTTCAGCAGCACCGCATCGAGGTGCTCCGGACGGGTGTTGCGGGCCCGCACGCGGCCGCCGGTGATGGCGCCGGCCACCAGGTAGGTGCCGGTCTCGATGCGGTCCGGCAGCACGTCGTAGCGGCAACCCTGCAGCCGCTCGACGCCCTGGATGACGATGCGGTCCGTGCCGGCGCCCCGGACCTGCGCACCCATCGCGTTGAGGAAGTCCGCAAGGTCGACCACTTCCGGCTCGCGCGCGGCGTTCTCGATGACGGTCTCGCCGTCGGCCAGCGCGGCCGCCATCATCAGGTTCTCGGTGCCGGTGACCGTCACCGTATCGAGCACCAGCCGCGCACCCTTGAGACGCTCCGCACGGGCACGGATGTAACCGTTCTCGATGCGGATGTCGGCGCCCATGGCCTGCAGGCCGGAGACGTGGATGTTCACGGGCCGGGCGCCGATGGCGCAGCCGCCCGGCAACGACACGTCAGCCTGGCCGAAGCGCGCCAGCAGTGGCCCCAGCACCAGGATCGAGGCGCGCATCGTCTTGACGAGTTCGTAGGGCGCGCAGTGGGTATGCGTGGTGGTGGCATCGACTTCCAGGCGCATGCGCTCGTCGACCGTCACCGTCGCGCCGAGGCGCCCCAGCAGTTCCACCATGGTCGTGACGTCCTGCAAGTGCGGGACGTTGCCGATGTTGACCGGACCGTCGGCCAGCAAGGTGCCCGCGAGGATCGGCAGCGTGGCGTTCTTGGCGCCGGAGATGCGGACCTCGCCCTCGAGCGGACGACCGCCGGTGATCAGCAGCTTGTCCATGTCAGGCTCCGGCTTCGGCCGGCGTCAGTGCATCGATGGACAGCGCATGGATCTCGCCGCCCATGCGCCCGCCCAAGGTCGAGTAGACCAGCTGGTGGCGCTGCAGCGGACGCCGTCCGGCGAAAGCCTCGCTGACAACGCGCGCGGTGAAATGCACGTCATCATCGGAGCGCACCTCGACCTGCGCACCGGGCAGTCCGGCGCGGATGAGTTCGGCTAGCTGCTGGGGCGACATGGGAGCGCTCGCGGAAACCGGGGGTGGGGCATCTTAAGCTATGATCCTGTACGAAACATGAGTACCCCAGACGCCCGCCACCCGGACCCCTCGCGCCTCGCCAGCGCAGGCCGCCGTGCCCTCGAGATCGAAGCGCGTGCCGTGCAGGCGCTGGTTCCCCGCATCGACGCCGCCTTCACCCACGCCTGCCAGCTCTGCCTGGCCACGCGCGGGCACGTCGTGGTCACCGGGCTCGGCAAGTCCGGGCATGTCGGCAACAAGATCGCCGCAACCTTGGCGAGCACGGGCACGCCGGCCTTCTTCCTGCATGCGACCGAGGCCGCGCACGGCGACCTGGGCATGTTGTCGCGCGGCGACGTGGTGATCGCCATCTCCAACTCCGGCGAGACGGCCGAGCTGCTGACGCTGCTGCCGCATCTCAAGCGGATGGGAACACCTGTCATTGCCGTCACGGGCAACCCGGGCTCCACGCTGGCCCGCGAGGCCGAGGTCAACCTCGACGTCACCGTGGCCGAGGAGGCCTGCCCCCACAACCTCGCCCCCACCGCCAGCACCACGGCGACGCTGGCCATGGGCGATGCGCTGGCCGTGGCGCTGCTCGAGGCGCGCGGCTTCACGCGCGAGGACTTCGCGCGCTCCCATCCCGGCGGCAGCCTGGGCCGGCGCCTGCTGCTGCACGTCACCGACATCATGCGCCGCGGCGATGCCCTGCCCTGCGTGCGCAGCGGCACCTCGCTGGCCGCGGGCCTGCTGGAAATGAGCCGCAAGGGCATGGGCCTGACGGCGATCACCGACGCCGGCGGCCATGTGCTGGGCATCTTCACCGACGGCGACCTGCGCCGCGTGCTGGACCGGCCGGTCGACGTCCACGGCACGACCATGGACGACGTCATGACCCGCAACCCGCGCAGCATCGAGGCCCAGGCCCTCGCTGCCGAGGCCGTGCTGCGCATGGAACAGCACGGCATCACCGCACTGCTGGTGGTGGACGACGGCAACCGCCTGCAGGGCGCGCTCAACATCCACGACCTGTTGCGCGCCGGGGTGGTGTGATGGCCCGCACCGTCACCCCCACGCTGCGTGTTTCGGCGACTGTCGCCCGCCGGGTCCGCCTGCTGGTGCTGGACGTCGACGGCGTGCTGACCGATGGCCGCCTCTACTTCGGCGCCGGCGGCGAGCAGCTCAAGGTCTTCCATGTCCGCGATGGCCACGGCATCAAGCAGGTGCAGGCTGCAGGCATCACGGTCGCCGTCATCTCGGGGCGCAAGTCCGCCGCCGTGGCACGGCGCTGCCGTGAACTGGGCATCCGTCACGTCACGCAGGGCGCGGGCGACAAGTCCGTGGCGCTGGCCACGCTGCTGGGCAAGCTCGGGATCACCGGCGCCGAGGCCGCCTGCGTCGGCGACGACACGCCGGACCTCGCCGTGTTCGCAGGCACCGCCCTGGCCTTCGCCGTGGCGGACGCCCACCCCGAGGTGCTGGCCGCGGCCGACCGCGTCACCGGTTTGCCGGGCGGACGGGGCGCAGTGCGCGAAGTCTGCGACGCGCTGTTGCGGGCACGGGGCGCGACATGAGGCGGCAGGCGGCGCTGTGGGCCCTGGCGGGCGGGGCGCTGGCGCTGGCTTTCCTGCTCGGCCGTGGTGGACGTACACCGGGCCAGGCCAGCGGCGAAACACCGTCACCGGCGCCCCCCGGTTTCGAGGCCCTCGACGCGCGCGTGGTGCAGACCGACGAGTCGGGCGCAGTGGCCTATGCCGCCACGGCGCGCCGCGTCTCGCAGGCCAGCGACGACGCGCCGCTGCGCGCGCAAGACCTGCAGATCCGCCAAGGCTCCGGCGGCGACTGGGTCCTGCAGGCGCGCGAAGGGGAATTGCCCGCCGGCAGCGGGCGGCTGCGGCTGCGTGGCGCCGTCGAGGCGCGCGGCACACCGCCGGGTGGCGCCGGCGTGGCAATCATCCGCAGCGCGGCCGCCGACTACGACGCCAGACGCGGGCAGCTGTCCATCCGTGTCCCGGTGACTGTCGTCTGGTCGGGCCGTCACCTCCAGGCCGGCACCGTCGAGGCCGACCTCAAGACCGGCCGCATGCAACTGGAGGGCAAGGTCCATGGCCGTTTCCGTCCCTGACGCCTTGCGCAGCCTGGCCGCCATGTTGCTGCTCGCCTGCGGCGCAACGCCGGCGGCAGTCATCGCTGCCGCGGCGCCCGCCGAGGAAATCGTGCTGGACGCCGCCGACATGCAAGTGGATCCGGCCGGCAACCGGCTGGGTTTCACCGACATCATCATCGCGCAGGGCCCGCTGCGCATCGAGGCCCGCGAGGCCAGTGCAGAGGGTACGGCCATGCGTTTCGACGACAGCCGCTGGGAGTTCCGGGGCGCAGTGCGCATCCGCTTCGCCGGCGGCGAAATGCGGGCTGACCAGGCCAGCATCCGCTTCGCCGGCAACCGCCTTGCACAGGCGGTCGCCCGTGGCGCACCGGCCGAATTCCAGCAACAACTCGAGGGACTGCCCCGGCCCGTCCAGGGCACGGCCGCCACGGTGACGCTCGACATGACGACGCAGACCGTCCGCCTGGCGCAGGATGCGTGGCTGTTCGATGGCCGCAACGAGATCCGCAGCGCTGCCCTGGTCTTCGACATGCGCTCGCGGCTGGCGCGTACCGAGCGTCCGGCCGGGGCAACCCCGGGGGAACGGGTACGCATCACCATCCGGCCGGAGCCGCAGGCACCCGTTCCGGCGGCAACGCCCCCAGCGGAAACCACGCGGTGAGCCGTCTCGAAGCCCGCCACCTGCGCAAAGCCTACGGCGGCCGGCAGGTCGTCGCCGACCTGTCGCTCGAACTCGGTGCCGGTGAGATCGTCGGCCTGCTGGGGCCCAATGGCGCCGGCAAGACCACGGCGTTCTACATGACCGTCGGGCTGGTGGAGCCCGACGACGGACAGATCCTGCTGGATGGCGAGGACATCACCGCCCTGCCGATGCACGAGCGGGCGCGGCGCGGCGTCGGCTACCTGCCCCAGGAAGCCTCGGTGTTCCGCCGCCTGTCCGTCGCCGACAACATCCGCGCGATCCTGCAGACCCGGCGCGAGCTTTCCGCCAGCGCACGCGACAGCCGGCTCGAGGAACTGCTGGAGGACCTGCGCATCGGCCACGTGCGCGACAGTGCCGGCCAGGCCTTGTCGGGCGGCGAGCGGCGGCGGGTGGAAATCGCCCGTGCCCTCGCCGCCGCACCGCGTTACATCCTGCTCGACGAACCTTTCGCCGGCGTCGACCCGATCTCGGTGCTCGACATCCAGCGGATCATCGGTGAACTGGCGGGCCGTGGCATCGGCGTGCTGATCACGGACCACAACGTGCGCGAAACGCTCGGCGTCGTGCACCGCGCCTACATCGTCAACCGCGGCACCGTGATCGCCGCGGGCTCCGCCGCCGACGTATTGGCCGACACGCAGGTGCGCGAGGTCTATCTGGGCCAGGACTTCCGGCTCTGATGGCGGTCGGGTAACCCCATGCTCAAGGCCTCGCTGCAACTGCGCATGGCGCAGCAACTGACGATGACGCCGCAGCTGCAACAAGCCATCCGCCTGCTGCAGATGCCGGCCATCGAACTGCAGGCGCACCTCGGCGAGCTGCTCGAGAGCAACGTGATGCTCGAGGCCGAGGACGACAGCGAGGCGCTCACCAGCTTCGAAGCGTTGGGTGCAGCCCCCCACGAGATGCACGACGCCGGCGGCGATGCCGCCGAGGCCCCCATGCAGGGCAGCGACGATGAGGCCGCGCCGGCGGACAGCGCAGCGTCCGGAACCACCGACGATATCAGCGTCGAGATCGGCGAGGACCTGTGGGACGACCGCACGCCGGGCAGCGGTGACGGCAACCGTGGCGAGGACGATGACCGGGCGGAGGAGTTCCGCGACGCGGGCGGCGAGACGCTGCAGGAACACTTGGCGTGGCAGCTTGAGCTGGCCCGGTTGGCACCGCGCGAGGAGGCGATCGGCCGGGCCGTCATCGACGCCATCAACGACGATGGCTATCTCGCCGAACCACTGGAGTCGGTGGCGAACACCCTGCTGCCCGAGATCCGGGCAGGGATCGACGAAATCGCCGCCGTGCTTGCCGTGGTCCAGGCCTTCGATCCACCGGGAGTCGGCGCGCGGGACGTGGCCGAATGCCTGGACCTGCAGCTGCGCCAGCTCGACCCCGGCACACCGGGCCTGGCGCTGGCACGCCGCCTCGTGGCCGGACACCTGGAACAGGTCGCTGCCCGCGACCTGGCGGGCCTGCGCCGGCAACTGGACTGCGACGAGGAAGCACTGCATGAAGCCCTGGGACTGGTCCGGCACTGCCACCCCAAGCCGGGTTCGCAACTGGGCGGCGCGCGGACCGAATACGTGGTCCCCGATGTGTACGTGCGGCGCAGCCCGGGCGGCTGGGTCGTCGAGATGAACGCTGCGACACTGCCGCGCATCCGCGTCAACCAGGGCTACGCCGATGCGCTGGGCCGGGGCCCGGGGCACGCCCTGCTGAAGGCACAGCTGCAGGAAGCACGGTTCCTGATCAAGAGCCTGGAGATCCGCCAGGACACCCTGCTGAAGGTGGCGCGTTCCATCGTGGAACGGCAGGTGGCCTTCCTGGAGCAGGGCGAGGAACACATGAAGCCGATGATCCTGCGCGACATCGCCGAGGCCATCGGCATGCACGAGTCCACCATCTCGCGCGTGACATCCGGCAAGTATATGCACACCCCGCGCGGCGTGTTTGAACTGCGTTACTTCTTCTCGAGCCAGGTGGAAAGTGCGGACGGTTCCGGCACCTCGTCAACGGCCATCCGTGCCAAGATCAGGAAACTGATCAAGGACGAGCCTGCCGACGCCCCACTGAGCGACAGCCGCCTCGCCGAGATCCTGTCGGAGGAAGGCATCCCCGTGGCGCGCCGCACCGTCGCCAAGTACCGCGAAGCGATGTCCATCCCGTCGTCCAATGAAAGAAAGCGCGCGGCACCACGCGCGTAGCACGAGGAGCGGACCATGCAGATCAAGATGACCGGACACCACGTCGAAGTGACCGACTCGCTGCGGCAATACGTGGAAAAGCGGCTGGAGCGCGTGATGCGCCATTTCGACCACGTCCATGACGTGCATGTCACCCTCACCGTCGAGAAGCTGGAGCAGAAGGCCGAGGCCACGCTGCATGTGAGCGGCGCCGCCATCCACGCCGTGGCGGTGGATGCCAACATGTACGCCGCCATCGATGCGCTCGCGGACAAGCTTGACCGCGCCGTGCTCAAGCACAAGGAAAAGGTGCAGGACCATCACGCCGACGAGGCGCGCCGCGCCGCGCGCGGCTGACCCGGCGCACGGCAGGAAGGGAGGGCCGTCATGCGGATCGTGTTCGTCAGCGGGTTGTCCGGGTCCGGCAAGAGCGTGGCACTGCACATGCTCGAGGACCTCGACTTCTACTGCCTCGACAACATTCCCGCGGCCCTCCTGACCGCCTTCATCTCGCACACGGTGCGCAGCAACGACCCCGTGTACCGCCGCACGGCGGTCGGCATCGACGCGCGCAACACCGCTGCGGAGATCGCTTCGGTGCCGCGCATCATCGACGACCTCAAGCGTTCGGGCATCCAGTGCGAGCTGCTGTGCCTCGTGGCCAGCGACCAGGAGCTGTTGCGGCGCTTCGCCGAAACGCGCCGCAAGCATCCTTTGAGCCGCCAGGACGAATCGCTGCAGGACGCCATCGCGCTGGAGCGCCGGCTGCTCGACCCCGTGATCCAGGCAGCAGACTTCACCATCGACACCTCGCGCACCGGGGTACACGACCTGCGCGACATGGTGCGCCGGCGCATCGACCAGCGGCACCATGGCCGGCTGTCCATCCTGTTCGAATCCTTCGGCTTCAAGCACGGCATTCCCGGGGACGCGGATTTCGTGTTCGACGCCCGCACCCTGCCCAACCCTTACTGGGAGCCACAGCTGCGCGAACTGACCGGTCGCGATGCAGCGGTCATCGCCTACCTGGCGCAGCACGAGTCCGTGACGCGGCTCATTGATGAGATCGAAGTCTTCGTCGAGGCGCGCATTCCGGCGCACGTGACCGCGAACCGCCGCTACCTGACCGTGGCCGTGGGCTGCACCGGTGGCCAGCACCGGTCGGTGCATGTGGTCGAGCAGCTGGCCGCCCGGTTCGCGCGCCGCCATGCCGGCGTTACCGCAAGACATGCCCACATGAAGCAGGCCGTTGCGGGCGCGGCAGCCTTGCCGCCGTCCGCGGACCTGCGCGTCCTTCCGGAGCCGTGACATCCGGCGAGCGGCTCCAGGCCGCTTATGAGCAGGCCCTGCGTGGGCGCGGCCGCGTCGAGGATGCCTGCCAGCGGCAGGTGGTCGCGCGGCTGGCACAGCTGTCGTGCGCACTCGACGCACCCCTGCCCCGCCGGGGGCTGCTCGGCGCCTTGGGCCTGGGCGGCACCGTACCGGCACCGCCAGGCCTCTATCTCTGGGGTGGCGTGGGTCGCGGCAAGACCTGGCTGATGGACCTGTTCCACGGTGTGGCCCTCGGGGGTCGCGGCGAGCGCAGCCACTTCAACCACTTCATGCGCGACGCCCACCAGGCGCTGGCGGGGCTGCGTGGCGGGCCGCGCCCGCTGCAACGGTTGGCCGCGCAGATTGCCCGGCGCACGCGGCTGCTCTGCCTCGACGAACTGGCCGTCAACGACATCGGCGACGCCATGATCCTGCACGGCCTGTTCGCCGGCCTGATCGCTGAACGGGTCACGCTGGTCATCACCTCCAACCTGCCCCCCTCCGCGCTCTACCAGGGAGGCCTGCAGCGCGAACGCTTCCTGCCGGCCATCACGCTGCTGGAGACGGCACTCGACGTGCTTCACCTGGATGGAGGCACCGACTACCGGATGCTGCGCCGGGAACTGGCCGGCACCTATTTGCTGGGGGATGAGGCCGCCACTGCCGTCCGCATGCGGGCGCTGTTCCTGCAACTGGCGGAGGACGCGCCGGCAACGGCCGCCGGCGACAGCGTCCAGATGCTGGACATCGAGGGGCGGCAGATCCCCGCACGCGCAGTCTGCGGAGGCACGGTCTGGTTCGATTTCAACGCCCTCTGCGAGGGCCCCCGGGGCACGGCAGACTACATCGCCATTGCCGACCGCTTCGATACCGTGCTGCTGTCGGGCGTCCCGGCGTTCGGCCCGCAGCAGGACGATGCCGCGCGGCGGTTCATCAGCCTGGTCGACGAGTTCTACGACCGCGGCACGCGGCTTGTGGTGGCTGCCGCCGCGGATCCGGACCACCTGTATCGGGGGGAGAGGCTGGCATTCGCGTTCGCACGCACAGCCAGCCGCCTGGTCGAGATGCGCAGCCGTGCCTACCTCGCGCGCCGCAGGTAGCGGCGCAGACCGTCGGCGGAGAACAGGGCCAGGGCCAGCCAGATGAAGCCGAAGGCCACCCACTGGACCCGGCCGAAAGGCTCATGGAACCAGAACACGCCCAGCAGCAGCGCGACGACCGGCGCGATGTACTGCAGGAAGCCCAGCACTGTCAGCGGCACGCGCCGGGCACCGCTGGCAAACAGCACCAGCGGCACGGCGGTGACCACGCCACCGGCGACCAGCAGGGCATCGAGTTCCCAAGGCTGGCGCAGGAACACGCCCGTTCCCTGCCACGCGCTCCACAACAGCAGCGCCACGCAGGGCGGCAGCAGCAAGCTGCTTTCCACCGCGAGACCATGGACCGGATCGATGACCGTGATCTTGCGCAGCAGCCCATAGGCGCCGAAGGACAAGGCCAGTGCCAGCGCGATCCATGGCAGGCTGCCCAACGCCCAGGTCAACCAACCGACGCCGATCGCGGCGCAGGCCACCGCCAGCCACTGCAGGCGGCCCAGCCGCTCGCGCAGCAGCAGGACGCCGAACAGCACATTGACCAGCGGCGTGATGAAGTAGCCCAGGCTGGTCTCCACCACATGGCCCGACACCACAGCCAGCACATAGACGCCCCAGTTGACCGACAGCAAGGCGCCGGAAGCCAGCAGCCGCCAGGCAACGCCCCGCGACAGCCCGCGCCACCACGACAGATCGTGGCGCAGGGCCAGGTACAGCCATACCGCCACCGCGCACCACAGCACACGGTGTGCCACCAGTTGCCAGGTGGGCACCGCGGCGAGCAGGGCCCAGTAGAGCGGGAACAGGCCCCAGATGAAATAAGCGGCAGCGGCGGCAGTGACACCGCCGGCCGGACGTTGCGTAGTCATGCTGGGGCGCGATCCTACGCTTATACTCCGTGCAGTTCAGGCCAGTTCCCCGGACGGAAGACCGCCTTGGAGACCGTAGCCCGCTTCAGCATCGAGCGCCTCGTCCGGCTGGACGAACAGACCCGGGTCAAGGGTCCGCTGCCTGCCTTTGCGCAGGATGCCGGCCAGATGCTCGCCATGTACGAGCTCATGACCCTGTGCCGCCTGTTCGACGCCAAGGCCATCAACCTGCAGCGCACCGGCAGGCTCGGCACTTATGCGCCCTGTGCCGGCCAGGAAGCCACGCATGTCGGCGTCGGCGCGGCGATGCGCAGGGACGATGTGCTGTTTCCGGTCTACCGTGAATACGGCACGCAGCTCTGGCGCGGCGTCACCCTCACCGAGATCCTCACCTTCTGGAACGGCGACGAGCGCGGCTGCGACTTCAGTGGCCCGCGCGAGGACTTCCCCTGGTGCGTGCCGATCGCCTCGCAGTGCCCGCAGGCGGTGGGCGCCGCGATGGCATTCCGGCTGCGCGCCCAGCCGCGCTGTGCCGTGGCCTATATCGGCGACGGTGGCACTTCCGAGGGGGCCTTCTACGAGGCGCTGAACATGGCGGGCGCGCAGGCCCTGCCGGTGGTGTTCGTCATCGTCAACAACGGCTGGGCCATCTCCGTCCCCGTCAGCGAACAGACGCGCGCCGAAACCCTCGCGCAGAAAGGTTTGGCGGCCGGAGTCCCTGGCGTGCAGGTCGACGGCAACGACGTCGTCGCGGTCCGCGAAGTCATGGAACAGGCGCTGGAACGGGCGCGGAGCGGCAACGGACCGACGGTCGTCGAGGCCCTCACCTACCGGCTCAGCGACCACACCACCGCCGACGACGCCACACGCTACCGCAAGGCCAGCGAGCTCGAGGCGGCCTGGCAGCGGGAGCCGCTGCTGCGGCTGCGGCATTTCCTCACCGCCCAAGGCTGGTGGTCGGACGCCGACGAGACGGCACTGCGGGCGCGCTGCGCCACGCGCATCGACGAGGCCGTACACGCCTACCAGGCGCTGCCGCGTGCCGATGCCGGCGCCATGTTCGACCACCTGTACGCACAGCTGCCGGAGCATCTCGAGGAACAGCGCGAGACCGCGCGGCGTTATGCCGCCGGGCACGGCTGAGGCTGGCGCATGGCAAAGGTCACGCTGGTCGAGGCCATCAACCTCGCGCTGGACTGGGAACTGGGGCATGACGGTGACGTGGTGCTGCTGGGTGAGGACATCGGCCGCAACGGTGGCGTGTTCCGCGCCACAGCCGGTCTGCAGGACAAATACGGGCGGCTGCGCGTCCAGGACTCGCCGCTGGCCGAAGGCCTGATCGCCGGCATGGCGGTGGGCATGGCGGCGCAGGGATTGCGCACGGTTGCCGAGATCCAGTTCATGGGGTTCCTCTACCCGGCGCTGGACCAGATCTGCAACCACATGGCACGGCTGCGCAACCGTACCCGCGGACGGCTGACCTTGCCCATCGTGGTCCGCATGCCGCACGGCGGCGGCATCCACGCGCCTGAACATCATTCCGAAAGCCTGGAAACACTGCTGGCGCACCACGCCGGACTCAAAGTGGTCTGCCCGTCGACACCGGCGCGCGCCTACGGACTGCTGCTCGCGGCCATCCGCGACCCGGACCCGGTGATGTTCCTCGAGCCCACGCGTCTCTACCGCATGGCGCGCCAGGAAGTGCTCAACGATGGTGTCGCGCTGGCACTGGACCGCTGCCATCCGCTGCGCGACGGCGAGGACGTCACCGTCGTCACCTGGGGCGCGATGACGCACGAGGTCATTCAGGCTGCCGACCTGCTCGCCCGCGAGAAGATCAGCTGTGACGTGCTGGACCTCAGCAGCCTCGCGCCGATCGACCACGACAGCATCCTCGATTCGGTGGCCGCCACGGGCCGTCTCGTGATCGTCCATGAGGCCATGCGGCACTGTGGCGTGGGCGCCGAGATCGCTGCCACCGTCGCCGAGCGCGGTCTGCATGACCTGCGGGCGCCGATCCGCCGCATCACCGGCTACGACACCGTGATGCCCTTCTTCAGGCTGGAGCACGACTACCTGCCCAGCGTGGCCCGGATCGCGGATGGCATCCGCGAGACGGTTGCCGCCTGAGGCCAGCACGCAGCAGGACGCCACGCGATGATGCGATTCAACCTACCCGACCTCGGCGAAGGCTTGCAGGACGCCGAGATCGTGCAATGGCACGTGGCGGTCGGCGACCGTGTGCGCACCGACCAGCCCATGGTCTCGATGGAAACCGCCAAGGCGGTGGTCGAGGTGCCTTCGCCCTGCGACGGCCTGGTACTCGCCATGCACGGCAAACCTGGCGACACCGTGGCCACGGGGGCGGCGCTCATCGATTTCCAGCTCGACGGCGAAGCCGCGCCAGCCTCGCCGCCGGCAGCCGCGACAACAACCACAGCGGCGGGCGCGATCGCCGCTGGCGGTCCGTCGATCCAGCACGCCCAGGGTGGCGTCGTGGGCCGCATGCCCACCAGCGACCGCGAACTGCCCTCCGCCAGCACGCGCGCCCGCAGCAGCCTGCGTGACAGCGGTCGCGTGCGCGCCATGCCGGCGGCACGCGACCTGGCACGCCGGCTGGGCATCGACATTGAAACCGTGCCAGGCAGCGGGCGCGACGGCCTGGTCACGCTCGACGACGTCATGCTTGCGGCGCCGGCCACCACCGTGGCCCCCGCCACCACGGCGCGGGGCCCAGCGCCGGGGGGGAGCGATGGCGGCAGCGACCTCGAGATCCTGCGCAGCCTCCGCCGCGCCATGGCGCAGAGCATGTCGCTGGCCCGTGACAACGTCATGGAGTGCACGGTCGTCGACGACGCCGACATCCAGGGCTGGATCCCCGGCTCCGACATCACCGCCCGCCTGCTGCGTGCCATCGCCGCAGGTTGCCGTGCGGAGCCCGGGCTCAACGCCTGGTATGACGCGACATCGCAGGGCAGGCGGCTGTTCCACCACATCGACGTGGGCATTGCGGTCGACACGCCGGACGGCCTGCTGGTGCCCGTCATCCGCGATGTCGGCAACCGCGATGCCACGCAATTGCGCGCGGAGATCGACCGCCTCAAGCGCGGCGCCCGCGACCGCAGCCTGCCGGCGTCCGACCTGCGCGACTTCACCTTCATGCTCTCGAACTTCGGCGTGATGGCCGGCCGCTATGCCACGCCGGTGGTGGTGCCGCCGGCGGTCGCCATCCTCGGCGCCGGCAAGATCTCCCGCGATGTGGTCGCCGTGGAAGACCGGGTCGAAATCCACCGGCGCATGCCCCTGTCGCTGACCTTCGACCACCGTTGCATCACGGGCGGCGAAGCCGTCCGGCTGCTGGCAGCGGTCATCGCCGACCTGGAGCGGCCTGCGTGAAACGGTCCGGCGGCAGCGGCCCGCGCGGTCTGTTGCTGGTGCGCCGCCCCACCGACCCGGCGGGCACGGCCGAACTGCAACGCCGCGCGGCAGGTGCGCCGCCACCGATCTCGGACGTGGTGCCCGCCCTGGGGCATTTCGGCCTGCGCGTCCTCTCAGGTCGCAGCGAAGCGCAGGGCCGTGGGCACCTGCAGCACTTCACCGTCGACGGTCTCGGGCCTGCCTCGCGTGATGCGCGTCTGGCAGAGGCCATCGCGGAATGCCTGGAAGGCAGGGCCGAGGATGACGGCTACAACCGTCTGGTGGCCAGTGTGGGCTGCACGCTGCGGGAGGTGCAGTGGTTCCGGGCGCTGTGCCGTTATCTGGCCCAGGTGGGGATCACCCCCGGCGCGGGTGACTGGGGAACGCTGTTGTCGCGGCATGCCGCCGTGGTGGAAGCGCTCCTGCGCCGGCAACCACTGCGGCGCCTGGAGCCCCTGCTCGCCGCGGTGGGGCAACCCGAGGAGGAGCGCCTGCTGCGCTGCCTGGCGGAACTCAGCGCTGCCATCGTACGCAGCAACGCCGCGGACCGTGACGGACCACCGCTGCCGGCCCTGGCCCTCAAGTTGGCACCGCGGGACCTGTCCTGGCTGCCGTCGCCGCGGCCCTTGCACGAGATCTGGGTTCACGGGGCCCGCCTCGAGGGCGTGCACTTGCGCATGGCCGACGTCGCCCGCGGGGGCATCCGCTGGTCCGAGCGGCCGGCCGACTTCCGCGCCGAAGTGCTGGGGCTGATGAAAACGCAGCACGTGAAGAATGCGGTCATTGTTCCGCAGGGCGCGAAAGGCGGTTTTGTGTTGCGCCGGCCACCGGCCGGGCGCAGTGCGTTGCAGGCCGAAGGCATCGCCGCCTACGAACTGTTCATCAACGCACTGCTTGATGTCACGGATGACCTGGGCGGTCCTGATCCCTACCTCGTGGTCGCTGCCGACAAAGGCACCGCCCGGTTTTCGGATCGCGCCAACGCCATCGCCCTGCGCCGCGGCTTCTGGCTGGGAGACGCCTTCGCCTCGGGAGGGTCCGTCGGCTACGACCACAAGGCACTGGGCATCACCGCGCGGGGCGCCTGGGAATGTGTCACCCGGCACTTCGCCGAGATGGGTCGCGACATCTCCCGCGAGGAGTTCACGGTCGCCGGCATCGGCGACATGTCGGGTGATGTGTTCGGCAACGGCATGCTGCTCTCGCCGCACATCCGTCTGGT
>JBJOHO010000012.1:0-92207 GCA_046047615.1 Pseudomonadota bacterium | reverse complement strand
TGGTGCCCAGGAGAGGACTCGAACCTCCACGGTGTTACCCGCTAGTACCTGAAACTAGTGCGTCTACCAATTCCGCCACCTGGGCAAGTGGGACGCGAACTCTAAGCAGCGCCTGCGGGGCTGTCAACGGGAATACAATGCGGGAGTGAAAAAATTCCCGAGGCGGCGTTCGCCGCAGTTTGGTGGGCGTCGCGACGACAGTCCGGCGTCCGAGGGCAAGGGCGGTTTCAAGGCGCGTCGAGGGCAGTCGCGGGGACGCGGCGAGGACGTGGAAGGCCGCGTCATCGCCAACCGTGCCGGCTTCGGCTTCCTGCGCGTCGAGGGTCGTACCGAGAGCATTTTCCTCCCGCCCCGCGAGATGGCCGGGCTCATGCACGGCGACCGCGTGCGCGTCCACGCCGTGCAGGCGGCCGACGGCCGCTGGAGCGGCGAGGTGCGCCAGGTGGTGGAGCGGGGCGTCGAGTCCTTTCTCGCCACGGTCGATATGCATGGCCGGCATGCCAGCGTGCAGGCTGCGGACCGTCGTTTGGCCCTGTACTGCCAGGTGCCGCTGGACCAGTTGGGTGGCGCGAAGCAGGGCGACTGGGTCATCGCCCGCGTCCTGAAATATCCCCAGGACGGTCGTGTCGGCGTGGCCCGTGTCACCCAGGTGCTCGATCCGGAGCGGCCGGTCACGCTGGCCATCGAGGCGGCCATCGCCAAGTCGGGGTTGCCCACGGGTTTCCCGGTCGACGTCCAGCAGGAGGCCGATGCCTTCGGCAAGACCGTGGATGCCGCGGAGGCCGGGCGCCGGGTCGACCTGCGCGGCTTGCCGCTGGTGACCATCGACGGTGAAGACGCCAAGGATTTCGACGATGCAGTGTATGCCGAGCCGGCCGGCAAGGGCTGGCGGCTGGTGGTCGCGATTGCCGATGTCAGCCACTACGTGCGCGAGGGCACGGCGCTGGATGAGTCTGCGCGTTCGCGTGGCACGTCCGTCTATTTCCCCGGGCGTGTGCTGCCCATGCTGCCGCATGCCCTGTCGGACCAACTCTGTTCCCTGCAGCCACATGTCGACCGGCTCTGCCTCGTGGCCGACATGCAGGTCTCGCCCACGGGCCTGCTGAAGTCCTCGCGCTTCTATCCGGCGGTCATGCGCTCGGCGGCCCGCCTGACCTACGGCCAGGCCTTCGATGCCCTGTTCGAGGGCCGCCCCGAGGCGCGTCAGCGCATCGGGCCACTGGTCGATCGCCTGCTGCCTCTCGTGGACCTGTACCGCGTGCTGGCCAAGGCGCGCGGGCGGCGTGGTGCACTGGATTTCGAGGCCCCCGAGGCGCGCTTCGCCATTGATGCGGCCGAGCATATCTCTGCCATCCAGTTGCCGCTGCGCAACGACGCCCACAAGCTCATCGAGGAGTGCATGGTGCTGGCCAATGTGGCCGCGGCGCGCGCGCTGGCAGAGGCCGGCATCCCCACGCTGTACCGCGTGCACGCCGAACCGGATCCGCAGAAGCTCGACACGCTCACCACCACGCTGCGGGCCCTGGGCATCGGCCTCGACCTGCCGCCGGAAGTCAGCACGCGCGACCTGCAGAAGATCGCTCCGCGCATCAAGGATCCGGCGGCGCGCCCGTTCATCGAAACGCTGGTGGTCCGCTCTCTGATGCAGGCGGCCTACCAGCCGGAGAACATCGGCCACTTCGGCCTGGCGTTGCAGCATTACGCGCACTTCACCTCGCCGATCCGGCGCTACCCCGACCTGTTGGTCCACCGAGCGCTCAAGGCGAAGGTGGACAGCAAGGATACGGCGGGCCGCGTGTACACGGCCGCCGAGATGCAGCTGCTGGGCGAGCAGACCACGGCGCTGGAAAAGCGTGCTGACGAGTCCGACCGCTACGTCGACACCTTCCTCAAGGCGGTGTATCTGCGGGACCGCATCGGCCAGACCTTCGATGGCCTCATCACGTCGGTGACGGACTTCGGCTGCTTCGTGCAGATCCTCGAGGCGGCGACGGACGGCCTGCTGCACATGCAGAACTTGCACGACGACGAGTACATCAAGGAGGACGACCAGACCTGGGTCGGACTGCAGCACAAGCGTCGCCTGCGGCTGGGCGAACGCCTGCGCGTGGTGGTGACGGCGGTCAATCCCGTCGAGGGTCTCGTCGATCTCGATCTGGCACTGGAGCCGGCGCCGCCGGCGCGCAACGGCAAATCCCGGAGGAACGGCAAGCATGGCTGAGCACATCCACATCTACGGCATCCATGCCGTACGGACCCTGCTGCAGCGTGCGCCCCAGCGTGTACGCCGCCTGCACCTGCAGGCGCGCCGCGACGATCCGCGCAGCCGGGAAGTGGAGGCCCTGGCCCGCAACGCCGGTATCGATGTCGACCGCGTCGACGGCGAGCAGATCAAGCGCTGGGTGGGCGATGTCGTCCACCAGGGCGTCGTGGCCCAGGTCGAGGCGCTGGCATCGTGGACCGAGGAGGACCTGCTGGAGGCGGTGGCCGCCACGCCGGACGCGCTGGTGCTGGTCCTTGACGGCGTGACCGATCCGCACAACCTGGGGGCCTGCCTGCGCACGGCCGATGCCTGTGGGGCGCTCGCCGTGGTGATCCCGAAAGACCGGGCGGCAGGTGTCAACGCGACAGTGCGCAAGGTCGCTGCCGGTGCCGCCGAGACCACCCCGGTGGTCACCGTGACCAACCTCGTGCGCAGCCTGAAGCTCCTGCAGCAGGCCGGACTGTGGGTGGTCGGCGCCGATGCCGACGGGCCGAAGCTCGCGCATGAGACGGACCTGACCGGGCCACGCGTGCTGGTGATGGGAGCGGAGGGGGCTGGATTGCGGGACCTGACCCGCAAGACCTGCGACTTCCTTGTCCGCCTGCCGCAGCTGGGAGCCGTGGAAAGTCTCAATGTGTCGGTGGCCACCGGCATGCTGCTGTACGAGTCGTTGCGCCAGCGCCTGGTGCTTGCCCCTGCGGCCCGGCGTCCGTAGAATCCGCGTCCCTTCTTGCCACACCGCCGCAGCCTCGGCGGGTGGCTTCATCCGCAAGGAGTACACATGAGGCATTACGAGATCGTGGTTCTGGTCCACCCGGACCAGAGCGAGCAGGTTCCGGCCATGCTCGAGCGCTACAAGGGCATGGTCACCGCCGGCAACGGTGCGGTGCACCGCGTCGAGGACTGGGGCCGCCGCCAGTTGGCCTACCCCATCAACAAGGTCCACAAGGCCCACTACGTGCTGATGAACATCGAGAGCGACCAGAAGACCCTGGCCGAGCTCACCGGCGCGTTCCGCTTCAGCGATGCCGTCCTGCGCCACATGGTCATCAGCGAGGACAAGGCCATCACCGAGCCGTCGCCGATGGCCCGCGGCGAGGACGAAGGCGAGGGCGGCGAGCGCCGTCGTGACCGTGAGTCGCTGCTGGGCGACGACGACGACCGCGGCTGACCTGCACCCCAACGGAGCACACCACCATGTCACGTTTCATCCGTCGCAAGAAGTTCTGCCGCTTCACGGCCGACAATGTCGAGAGCATCGACTACAAGGACCTGGCCACGCTGAAGGGCTACATCACCGAGACCGGCAAGATCGTCCCCAGCCGCATCACGGGCACCAAGAGCTACTACCAGCGCCAGCTGGCCGTGGCCATCAAGCGCGCGCGCTACCTGGCGCTGCTGCCGTACACCGACCAGCACTGAGGTCAAGCCATGGACGTCATTCTCCTGGAAAAGGTCGCCAATCTGGGCAGCCTCGGGGACCGTGTCTCGGTCCGTTCGGGCTATGCCCGCAATTTCCTGCTGCCGAAGGGCAAGGCCACGCTGGCAACACCCGCCAACGTCGCCCGCTTCGAGGCCCGCCGGGCCGAGCTCGAGAAGGCTGCGCAGACCCTGCTGTCCGCCGCGCAGGCCCGTGCGGCAGGGCTTGAGGGCTTCAAGGTGGTGATCACCGCGAAGGCGGGCAACGAAGGCAAGCTGTTCGGCTCGGTCGGCACCACCGACATCGCCGAAGCCGCCACCCGTGCCGGCCGCCAGCTGGAGCGCGCCGAGCTGCGCCTGCCGAACGGACCACTGCGTACGGTCGGCGATCATGTGGTCACGGTGCACCTGCACACCGACGTCAACGTCGACCTGCAGGTCGTCATCCAGTCCGACGAGCCGTCGTCGGCGGCCTGACGGCCCCGCCGTCGGGGCAGCACCAGTCATGGCGGGTCCCAGACGACTGCGCCAGAGTGCTTCCGACGGCACCGAGGGGCTGCGCACGCCGCCCCATTCGGTCGAGGCAGAGCAGGCCGTCCTTGGCGGCCTGCTTCTCGATACCGCCGCCTGGGACCAGGTCGGTGATTCCGTCGCGGCGGAAGACTTCTACCGGCCGGACCACAAACTCGTCTTCGAGGCCATCGCCTCACTCGCCACCGAGTCGCGTCCCTGCGATGTGGTCACGGTGTCCGAACAACTTTCCCGACGTGGCCAGCTTGAGGAAGCCGGTGGCCTCGCGTACCTCGGTACGCTCGTCCGCGACACGCCCACAGCGGCCAACGTGCGCCACTATGCGCAGATCGTGCGTGAGCGCGCCCTGTTGCGGGGCCTGGTTTCCGCCGGCAATTCCATCGTGTCCTCGGTGTTTGCCGAGGACGGGCTCACGGCCAGCGAGCTGGTCAATCTCGCCGAGGAAAAGGTCTTCGAGATCGCCGAGCGCGGATCGCGCGCGCGCGACGGGGCACGTTCCGTCAAGGCCATGCTGCCGGAGCTCATCGACCGCATCGACGAGTGGCACAACAACCCGGACAAGCTGCGGGGCCTGGCGACCGGCTTCGAATCCTTCGACCGGCTGACCGGCGGGCTGCGGGGTGGCGACCTCGTCATCGTGGCCGGGCGACCCTCGATGGGCAAGACGACGCTGGCGATCAACATGGCGGAGAACGCCGCGATCGATCCGAACACCCGCGGTTCGGTGCTCATCTTCTCGATGGAAATGCCCTCTGAGCAGTTGATGAGCCGCATGCTGTCCTCCATCGGTGGGGTGCCCCTGCAAAACATCCGCAGCGGGCGCATCAATGACGAGGAGTGGGTGCGCATCACCAGCGCCACGGCGCAGCTCAGCGACGCGCGGATCTTCATCGACGAGACACCAGGCCTGAACCCCACGGAGCTGCGCGCGCGTGCGCGGCGCGTGAAGCGCGAGAGCGGCCTCGACCTCGTGGTCGTCGACTACCTGCAGCTGATGCAGGTGCCGGGCAACAAGGAAAACCGCGCCACCGAGATCTCCGAGATCTCCCGCGGCCTGAAGGCCCTCGCGAAGGAACTCAACGTGCCGGTCATCGCGCTCTCGCAGCTCAACCGCTCGGTGGAACAGCGCGAGAACAAGCGCCCGGTCATGTCGGACCTGCGCGAGTCCGGTGCCATCGAGCAGGATGCCGACATGATCCTCTTCATCTACCGTGAGGAGGTCTACGACAAGAACACCCCGCGCCGCGGCCAGGCCGACATCGATCTGGTCAAGCATCGCAACGGCGAGCCCGGCACCTTCGTGCTCACGTTCCAGGGCCAGTTCACGCGGTTCCAGAATTTCATCCCGGACTCCTTCGCAGAGGGCATCCTGAGGTGAACCGGTTGATCCGCGCCGTGGTCGACACGTCGGCCCTGCGTGCGAACCTGCAGCGGCTGCGTGCCGCTGCGCCCGGCAGGCGTGTCATGGCGGTCATCAAGGCCAACGCCTATGGTCATGGGCTGGTGCCCACGGCGCTGGCCTTGCCGCAGGCCGATGCCTTCGGCGTGGCGCGCATCGACGAGGCGGCGGCACTGCGTGATGCGGGTGTGACCCAGCCTGTGGTCCTGCTGGAGGGTGTCCTCGACGCCGTGCAGTTGCAGGAGGCAGAACGCCTCGGGCTGGACCAGGTCGTGCACGATCCCGCCCAGCTCGACCTGCTGGAACGCTATGCGACGCCGGGCGGCGCGGCCTTCTGGCTCAAGATCGATACGGGCATGAACCGCCTCGGCTTCCGGCCCGAGCAGTTTCCCGAGGCGCTGCAGCGCCTGCAAGGGATCGCCGGCCGGCACCGTGTATTGCGCCTGATGACGCATCTGGCCCGCGCTGACGAGCCTGCCGAGGCCATGACCGCGGGGCAGCTGGAACGCTTTGCGGCGCTCACGGCAGGGATGCCCCATGAGCGCAGCATCGCCAACTCGGCGGCCGTGCTGGGCACGCCCGCGAGCCTGGGCGATTGGATCCGTCCCGGCCTCGCGCTCTATGGTGTCTCGCCCTTCGCGGACCGGTCCGCGGCAGAGCTGGGGCTGCAGCCGGTGATGACGTTGCAGTCGGTGGTGATCGCAGTGCGCAGCGTGCGCCGTGGGGAAACCGTGGGCTATGGCGGCGCGTGGTGTGCCGCGCGGGATTCACGGATCGCCATCATTGCCGCGGGTTACGGCGACGGCTTGCCGCGTGCCTGGCCCAGCGGGACCCCCGTGCTCATCGACGGTCAGCGTCGGCCCCTGGTGGGGCGCGTGTCGATGGACATGATCGCCGTGGATGTCACGGACTCGCCGCATGTCCCGGTTCCCGGAACGCCGGTCCTGCTCTGGGGGGCGGGGTTGTCCGTGGAAGAGATGGCCCACGCTGCCGGCAGCATCCCTTGGGAACTGCTGTGCAGCATCAGCCGGCGCGTGGAGCTCGTGCTGCGCTGAATCTGCCGAGGCGTCAGGCGGAGAAGAACGCCATCTTGACGCCAGCCACCTGGATCACGTCGTTGTCCGCCAGTTTGCGCGCCTGCGGACCAATGGCGGCGCCGTTGACCTGGGGGTAGCTGTCCGGTGGCGTCGCCTCGACATGGACGAGGTAGCAGCCATCCGGCCGGCGCGTGATGGCGGCAACCTGCACACCAGCCCGGCCGACGGTTGTCACGGTCTTGGCGAGATCGATCTCGCGCCCGGCGAAGGCGCCGGACAGTACCTGGAGCTTGGCGCCGGGCGCGGCCTTGACCCCGGGAGGCGGATCCCGCAACAGCGGCTGGCGGCCCGTGGTCTCGGGGCGCCGGAAGCTGCCGCTGCGGGAACTCTCGCTGGCTGCCGGATCCGGCGAATCGTTGCGGGTCATGACCGTGGTGCGCGCGTAGTCGTCCTGCGCCAGGTCGTCGTCTTCCATGAATCGCAGCTGGTGGTGGCCCACGGTGACCACATCGCCGTGCTGCAGCGCATGCTTCTTCACCAGCTTGCCGTTGACGTAGGTGCCATTGGTGCTGGAAAGGTCCTCAAGGAAGGAGTCGTTGAGGATGCTGATGACCAGCGAGTGGTGCCCGCTGACAGCCGGGTTGTCGATGCGGATGTCATTGTCCGCCAGCCGGCCGATGGTGAAGCGCTCCTTGTTGAGCGTGTACTCGGCCAGCAATTGCCCATCGAGGCTGAGGATCAGGCGCGCCATGGGTCCCCGGTCAACGTTTCCATCGCAGCAGGCGCTCGACTATACCGCGCCGCGCCGGGAAGGGTTCGAGCACGCGGGCCAGCGCGACGGAGACATTGTCCTTGCCGCCGTTGTCGTTGGCCAGTTGCACCAGATGTCCGGCGGTGGTCTCGAGATGGCTGCCGAAGGTCGCGGCCGTCAGCTGGATGTCGTCGTCCTCCACCATGTCGGTGAGGCCGTCCGAACACAGCAGGAACAAGTCGCCGCGCGAGACCGGCTGTTCCTGGATCTCGATCTCTACCTGCTCGTCCACGCCGAGCGCGCGCGTCACGTAGTTCTTGTTCGTGGCACGTTGCGCGTCTTCTGCCGTGTAGAACCCGCGATCAACGAGTTCCTGCAGGAGCGAGTGGTCCATGGTGACGCGCTGCAGCCGGTTGCCCCGCAGGCGGTAGGCGCGGGAATCACCGGCGTGCGCGATGCTGACACGGTTGTCGTGGAACAGCAGGGCGACCACCGTCGTGCCCATGCCCTCGCAATGCGGGTTGCTGCGGGCGGTGTGGTAGATCAGCTTGTTCGCGCGGTCGATCGCGTCGCGCAGGATGATGCTGGTGCGCGACAGCCCGCTGCTGCGGTCGCCGACGCGCAGGTCCTGGCGGGCCACTGCCTCCTGCACGAGCCCGACGATGGTCTTGACGGCAATCCCGCTGGCGACCTCGCCCGCGTTGTAGCCACCCATGCCGTCGGCAAGCACCACAAGGCCGGTCACGGCGTCGCAGGCGACGCTGTCCTCGTTGTGTTCGCGGACCCGCCCGGTGTCGGACAGGCTGGCACAGGCCAACTTGCCTTTCAGGCTCATGTGAGCGAGGTAGGATGTTGCAGACGCATTGCGCGCAATCGTAACAAAGCCCGGCCGGTGGCAGACGCCCCGTTCGGGTGGATCCGTGGAAACTTCCTATGGCACGGCAAAACCGCCGACATATGTGCAGCGCCTGTGGTGGCGAGACCACCAAGTGGCAGGGCCAGTGCCCGCATTGTGAGAACTGGAACACGCTCGAGGAGCGTGAACTCCCTGCGGGCGGGGCCTCCACGCTGTCACGGCGTGCGGCACGTGAAGGGTCGCTGGTGGCCCGCGCCGGGGTGGCGCCATTGGCGGCGGCCCTGCCGGGGCCCGGCGCTGGCGATGCCGCGCGTTGGCCGCTCGGGCTGGAGGAGCTCGACCGGGTGTTTGGCGGTGGTGTCGTGCCCGGCTCGGTCACCTTGCTGGGTGGTGAACCGGGGATCGGCAAGTCGACCCTGCTGCTGCAGCTTGCGGCACGGCTCGGGGCGCAGCGTCCCGTGCTCTACGTCAGTGGAGAAGAGTCCGCGTCGCAGTTGGCCCTGCGCGCCCAGCGACTGGGCCTGCCGCTGGAGGGCATCTCGGCCGCCTGCGAAACCGTGCTCGATGCGGTGCTTGAGATGGTGGCACGCCTGCGGCCGGCCTTGCTGGTCATCGACTCGATCCAGACCATGGCCCTGGCCGCGAACGAATCCAGCGCCGGTTCGGTGGGCCAGTTGCGTGAATGCACGGCGGCGCTGGTGCGTCTGGCCAAGTCCACGGGAACGGCCGTGCTCATCGTGGGCCACGTCACCAAGGAGGGCGCGATTGCCGGGCCGCGCCTGCTGGAACACCTGGTCGACACCGTGCTGTATTTCGAGCGTGATGCCGGCAGCCGGTTCCGCACCGTGCGGGCCACCAAGAACCGCTTCGGCGCAGTCAATGAACTGGCGTTCTTCATGATGACCGGCACCGGCCTGCGCGAGGTGCGCAATCCCGCCGCGATCTACCTCGCGAGGTCTCCGGAGCCGGTGCCCGGCAGTGTCGTGATGGTGGCGCGGGAGGGCACGCGGCCGCTCCTGGTCGAGGTCCAGGGCCTGGTCGACCGCCAGCGCTTCGGCAATCCGCGGCGCGTGGCCCAGGGGCTGGATGGCGGGCGCCTCGCCATGCTGCTGGCGGTGCTCAGCCGGCATGCCGACGTGTCGCTGCAGGAGCACGACGTGTTCGCGAACGTTGTCGGCGGGCTGGTCCTCGACGATCCCGCGACCGACCTGCCCGTGGCGGTCGCGCTGGCCTCCAGCTTGCGGGAAGTGCCGTTGCCGGCGTCGTTGGTGGTCTTCGGCGAGGTCGGGCTGGCGGGCGAGGTCCGGCCGGTGCCCTTCGGTGAGGAGCGCCTCCGTGAGGCGGCCCGGCAGGGCCACACGCTGGCCGTGGTGCCGCGCGACAACGTGCCGCGTGGCGGCATCCCGGGCTTGCAGGTGCGTGGCGTGTCGCGCATCGCCGAGGCTCTGCAGGCGGCTTTGGGCGGCCCCGCCCTATAATCCCTGCCGGACTCACCCCTTCTGCCACGCACGGCGCCCTGCGCCACGGACTGCAAAGATGTTCGCCAACCTGACTGAGCGCCTGTCAAAGGCCGTCAACACGCTGCGCGGCCGTGGCCGCCTCACCGAGGACAACATCGCCGATACGCTGCGCGAGGTGCGTCTTGCGCTGCTGGAGGCGGATGTCGCCCTGCCCGTCGTTCGCAGCTTCATCGACGCCGTCAAGGCGAAGGCACTGGGAACCGAGGTGATCGGCAGCCTGACGCCGGGACAGGCCTTGGTCGGTGTCATCCACAAGGAGCTGGTTGCGCTGATGGGCGGCGGGGAAGGGGGGCTGCCGCTGCGCGTGCAGCCGCCTGCCGTGATCCTGCTGGCGGGTCTGCAAGGCGTCGGCAAGACCACGACTGCAGGCAAGCTCGCGCGCTACCTCATCGCGCAGAAGAAGCGCGTGCTGCTGGTCAGCACCGACATCCGCCGCCCGGCAGCGGTGCTGCAGCTGGAGCGCCTGGCCACGCAGGTGGGCGGCGAGTTCTTCCCGGCCGGCATCGGCATGAAGGCAGCGGAGATCGCCGAGGGGGCGCTGCAGCAGGCACGGCGCGGCCTGTTCGACGTGCTCATCGTCGACACGGCAGGCCGCCTGCACGTCGATGCCGAGCTCATGGACGAAGTGCGGCAGATTGATGCCGCCGTCCATCCACACGAGCGGCTGTTCGTCGTCGATGCCATGGCGGGGCAGGATGCGGTCAATGCCGCGCGCGCCTTCAAGGATGCGCTGGACCTGTCAGGCGTCATCCTCACCAAGGCCGATGGCGATGCCCGCGGTGGCGCGGCGCTGTCGGTACGCCAGGTCACGGGTGCGCCGTTGCGCTTCCTCGGCACCGGTGAGAAGACCGAAGCCCTGGAGCCGTTCGACGCGGCGCGCATGGCCAACCGGATCCTGGGCATGGGCGACGTGGTCGCCCTGGTCGAGGACGTGCAGCGCAGCGTCGACGCCGCCGAGGCAGAGAAGCTGGCGCGCAAGGTGGCGTCGGGCAAGGGCTTCGATCTCACTGACCTGCGCAGCCAGTTGCAGCAGCTGCAGAAGATGGGAGGCGTGGCCAACCTGCTCGACAAGCTGCCCGGCGGCATGGCGGCCGGCCGGCAGATGCCCGCTGGGCAGGGTGACAAGGAAGTCAGGCGCCAGATCGCCATGATCGACTCGATGACGCCGCGTGAGCGCCGTCGCCCGGACCTCATCGACGGCTCGCGCAAGCGCCGTATCGCTGCAGGTGCCGGCGTTCAGGTGCAGGACGTCAACCGGCTGCTGAAGCAGTTCATGTCGGTGCAGAAGATGATGAAACAGTTCGGCGGCGGGAAGATGCAGCGGATGCTGGGGAGCCTGGCGGGTGCGCAGGCCTTCAAGGGCATGCCGCCACGGCGTTGACGGCTACGCAGCAGTTGCCCCAACCCATTGATCTGGGTAAAATCCGCGGTTTTTACAGGGGCCCTTCAGCGGAAAGGCCCTGATCACAATCCGAGACAAGCAGAACCCATCATGGTGACGATCCGACTGACCCGGCGCGGCGCGCGCAACCAGCCCTTCTACCACGTCGTGGTGACCGACAGCCGCAAGCGCCAGGGCGGCAAGAGCCTCGAGCAGGTGGGTTTCTTCAACCCCGTCGCCCGCGGCAACGACCAGAAGCTGCGCCTTGACCTGCCCCGCATCGACTATTGGGTCGGCCAGGGCGCACAGCCGTCCGAGCGCGTGAGCGCGTTGGTCAAGGAGTTCCGCAAGCAGGCGGAGGCGGTTGCGGCCTGACGACCTTGTCCGGGCGTTTGCTGCCGCTGGGGCAGGTGGCTTCGCCGCACGGTGTGCGCGGAGCCGTCAAGGTCAACAGTTGGACGGATCCGCCGGAGAACCTGCTGCGTTACCAGCCCTGGTTGCTGGTGTGGCCCGGAGGTCGCTCCCGGCAGGTCACGGTCTTGGCGGGCCAGCGCCTCGGTCGTCAATTGCGGGTCGAGCTGGAAGGCGTTGGCGACCGGGATGCGGCGCTTGCGCTCGGGGGAGCCGAGGTCCAGGTGCCGCGCGAGGCCCTGCCACCGACGGCACCGAACGAGCACTACCGCGACGACCTCATCGGGTTCGAGGTGGTGAACGAAGCGGGGAGTGTGCTGGGAACCCTCAGCCATTTCCTGGACCTGCCCGGTGGGGCGGTCATGGTGGTGTCCGGCCAGCGTGAGCATCTTGTGCCCGCGCAACCGCCGCACTTGAGGGGCGTGGACATCGGTTCGCGCCGCGTGCAGGTGGATTGGCCGGAGGATTTTTGATGCACGTCGAGGTCGTGACGCTGTTTCCGGAAATGATCCGGCAGGCGGTCGGCCACGGGGTGCTGGGCAGGGCGCTGCAACGCGGCCTGCTGACGGTGGAGTGCGAGGATCCCCGTCGCCATACGGCGGATGTCCACCACACGGTGGACGACCGGCCCTACGGCGGCGGGCCAGGCATGGTGCTCAAGCCCGAGCCCTGGTCTGCGGCAATTGCCGCGGCCTTGGCGCGCTGCCCTCCAGGCAGCCGGCGGGTGTACCTGTCGGCCCAGGGGCGGCGCTTCGACCAGGCCCGCGCCGCGCAGCTGAAGCAGTTGCCGGGGTTGGTGCTGGTTGCCGGGCGGTACGAGGGTCTCGACGAACGTGTCATCCAGACATGCATCGACGAGGAGCTCTCGGTGGGTGACTACGTGCTGTCCGGTGGCGAACTGCCGGCGCTGTTGGTCATCGATGCCGTCGCGAGATTGATGGAGGGGGCGCTCAATGACGAACGCTCCAGTGTCGAGGAGTCGTTTGCGGACGGTCTGCTGGACTGGCCGCACTACACCCGGCCTGAGAGTTTCGCCGGCTTGCGCGTCCCCGCGGTGCTGCAGTCGGGCAACCACGCCGAGATACGGCGCTGGCGGCTACGGCAGGCACTGGGCAAGACCTGGAGGGTGCGTCCTGACCTGCTGCTGCAGGCGGGCCCGCCCGGCAGCGCGGCGGGGACCGAAAGGGCCCGTCTGCTGAACGAGTTTTTGCAGGAACAGCGGGCTTCGGGAGAAGCCTCGAACGAGGAAGTGACAAAATGAACCACATCATCCAGCAGATCGAAGCCGAGCGTGCCACGCGCACCTTCCCGGAGTTCAAGCCGGGGGACACCATCATCGTGTCCGTGAAGGTCGTCGAGGGCGACCGCGAGCGCGTGCAGGGTTACGAGGGCGTGGTCATCGCCCGCAGCAACCGTGGGTTCAACTCCTCTGTCACGGTTCGCAAGATGTCCCACGGCGAGGGCGTGGAACGCGTGTTCCAGCTCCACAGCCCGTCGATCAGCGATATCTCGGTCAAGCGCCGCGGCAATGTCCGTCGCGCCAAGCTCTACTACCTCCGCGACCGCTCCGGCAAGGCAGCGCGCATCGAGGAAAAGGTCTGACCTGAATGTCGGCGGAAGTCCGTCCCGCAGGCTCGCGCCTTGGACGGTTCTTCCGTGGGGTGCTGCGCGGGATCGACATCCTGCGCCGCACCCTCCATCTTGTCTTCCTGCTGCTGTTCTTCGGCTTCCTGGCCGGTGCGCTGGGCGATTCCATCCCCTACGTGCCTGAACGGGCGGCGCTGGTCGTGGCACCGCAGGGGGAACTGGTTGAAGAGGCCTCCGGCGATCCGCTGGAGCGCGCTTTTGCGGAAGCCAGTGGCCAAGGTCGTCCTGAAACCGTGGTCTGGGACCTTGTCGAGGCCGTCGACGCGGCCGCAGACGACGGGCGCATCCGGGCGGTCCTTCTGCAGACGGATGATCTCACGGGGGCCGGGCAGGTCGCCCTCGAGGAACTCGCCGCGGCGCTGCAACGGTTCCGCAAGGCTGGCAAGCCGGTCGTGGCGTCCGGAACCTCCTATTCCCAATCCCAGTTCTATCTCGCTGCGCAGGCGGACGAGACCTACCTTGACCCCCAGGGCCTGGTGCTGCTCGATGGCTTCGAGCGTTACCGCAACTACCTGAAAGGTGCGCTCGACAAGCTGTCGATCGACGTCCACCTGTTCCGCGTCGGCCAATACAAGAGCGCGGCCGAAACCTACACACGTGGCGACATGTCGCCGCAGGACCGCGAGGAGAGCCTCGCCTACCTGCTGCCGTTGTGGGAGGGGTACCAGAAGGCCGTCGCCGGTGCACGTGGCCTCCCCGACGGCGCCATTGCGCGCTATGCCGAGGGTTTTGTCGCGGCGGTCCAGGCCCGGAAGGGTGATCCGGCGGCCGTGGCGCTGCAGGCTGGCCTGGTCAAGGCGCTGTGGACGGCCGAGCAGGTCGACGAGCGCATGGACACGCTGGTCGACGAGGCCGGGGACCAGGGTGACGCCGACTACGGCACCGTCACCGCGCAGGAGTTCCTGCAGGTCGTGAAGGCGCAGCGCCGCATCCACCGGCAGCCTGACCGGCACGTGGCCATCATCGTGGCCAGCGGCGAAATGCTGCCGGGTGACCAGCCCCCGGGGACCATCGGTGGACTGTCCACGGCGCGCCAGTTGCGCGATGCGCGGGAGGACGACGAGGTGCAGGCCGTGGTGCTGCGCATCGACAGCCCCGGCGGCAGCATCCTGGCGGCCGAGCAGATCCACCGCGAAGTGCTGTCGCTGCAGGCGGCGGGCAAGCCTGTCGTGGCCTCGATGGGCAGCGTGGCGGCCTCCGGCGGCTATTACATCGCCGCACCTGCCGACCACATCGTCGCCAGTGCGCAGACAATCACCGGCTCCATCGGCATCTATGCGGCAATACCGACCTTCAATCGCGCGTTGGCCAGACTCGGCGTGACGACGGATGGCGTCGGCACCACGCCCCTGTCGGGAGCGCTGCGTTTCGATCGCCCGCTGGATGAGGCCGCGCGCGCTTTCCTGCAGGCCAACATCGAGCACGGTTACGAGCAGTTCCTGGCGCGTGTCGCCGCAGGGCGTGACATGCCGCGGGATGGAGTGCACGCCGTGGCCCAGGGGCGGGTCTGGATCGGCAGCGATGCACGCCGCCATGGGCTGATCGACGAATTTGGCGATCTGCGCACCGCGGTGCGCGTGGCCGCGGAGCTGGCGGGCCTCGGCGATGACTATTCCGCCGAGCGCTACGAGCCGGAAATGACTTGGGCGGAGCAGCTTGCCGTGCGTCTGCAGATCAAGCTGCTGCAGGCCTCAGGACATCTGGCGGTCGCGGCGCTGTCGCCCTGGAGCCCGCTGACCGGAGCGCTCGGCGGCCCGGCCACGGGCGTGGTCGCCGATGCGGCGCGCCTCATCAACATGGCCGGCACCCGGGGCATCGTCGCCTGGTGTGCCTGCCGGGTGGAGTAGACACACATGCACATTGGTGACGACCGCGCGGTACGCCTGTTCCTGGCGCTGGGGATGTTTTTTGTCGCCGATGCACTCATCGCCGAGTTCGTCGGACCCAAGATCTTCTCGCTCGAGTCCACGCTGGGCATGCCGGACTTCCACTGGAGCCTTTTCGGCATCCATGGGACGCTCACGTTCACCGCCGGCGTGCTGTTCTGGCCGCTTGTCTTCATCCTCACGGACGTCATCAACGAGTACTACGGCGTACGCGGCGTGCGGCTCGTGTCCTGGCTGGCGGTGGCCTTCATCGGCTGGGCCTTCTTTGCCGCGTACGCGGCAATCGGTCTCGCACCGGCGCCGTTCTGGGTGCAGTCGAACGCAGCGCTGGGCGTACCGGACATCCAGCACGCTTATGCGCTGATCTTCGGCCAGGGCATGTGGACCATTGGCGGTTCACTGCTGGCCTTCCTGGTGGGCCAGCTCATCGATGTTTCCGTGTTCCACCGCATCCGCCGTGTGACGGGCGAACAGCGCATCTGGCTGCGCGCGACCGGTTCCACCGCTGTTTCGCAGCTGTTCGACAGCTTCATCGTCCTCTATGTGGCTTTTGTCATCGGTCCGCAGCACTGGCCCATGGAGCAGTTCCTGGCCGTCGGTACGGTCAACTACGCTTACAAAATGTGCGCTGCCGTGGCCATGCTGCCCCTGCTCTACGTGGTGCATGCGGGCGTGAGGGCCTACCTCGGTGAGCCACTGGCCCGCAGGCTGCAGGACCAGGCCACGGGGTAACATCGTGCGGCCGCCGGGCTGCCGGCGCCGGTCGTGGGGTTTGGGGGGATGATGTCACGCAACATGTGCATGCGCCTTGCCGCATGGTTTCCGGGCCTCGTCCTGGGCGCGAGCCTCGCGGGTTGCACGGGGATGGCGCGCGTGGACAGCGCCCGCATGGCCCACGTCGATGCCGATCCGGGGCAATGGATGTCCTACGGCCGGGGCTATGACGAGCAGCGTTTCAGTCCGTTGTCGCAGATCAACGCGGACAATGCCTCGCGTCTGGGCCTGGCCTGGTATGCCGACCTCGATACCTACCGTGGCGTGCAGGGCACGCCGCTGGTGGTGGATGGTGTGCTCTACAACGTGTCCGTCTGGAATGTCGTCACGGCCTACGATGCGCGCAACGGCCGCGTGCTGTGGCGCTTTGATCCCGAAGTGGCGCGCGAGTGGGCGCGCCTGGCGTGCTGCGGGCCGTCTGCGCGGGGCATTGCCCTGTGGCAAGGCCGTGTATACGTCGCTGCCCTGGATGGCAGGCTGATCGCGGTGGACGCCCGCAATGGCCGCGAGCTGTGGTCCGTGCAGACCTTCGATCGCGCGCAGGCGTATTCGATCACGGGTCCGCCGCGCGTCTTCGACGGCAAGGTGGTCATCGGCAACGGCGGCGCTGATTACGGTGTTCGCGGCTATGTCACGGCTTATGACGCCCGGGATGGCCGCAAGCTGTGGCGGTTCTACACCGTGCCCGGGGACCCCTCGAAAGGTCCTGATGGCGAAGCCTCCGACAGCGTGATGCCGCTGGCGACGCGCACGTGGAACGGCGAATGGTGGAAGTACGGCGGCGGTGGCACGGTCTGGGATTCGATCGTCTATGACCCGAAACTGCGCCTCGTGTACCTCGGCACCGGCAACGGTGCGCCGCACGTGCAGCACTTCCGCAGTCCGGGGGGCGGCGACAACCTGTTCCTCTGTTCCATGGTCGCCGTCGATGCCGACACCGGCGAATACCGCTGGCACTACCAGATGGTGCCGGAGGAACAGTGGGACTTCACGTGCACGCAGCCCATGATGCTGGCGGACCTGCCGATTGGCGGCCGTACCCGGCAGGTCATCATGCAGGCGCCGAAGAACGGTTTCTTCTACGTGCTGGACCGCGGTACGGGCGAGCTGCTCTCTGCGAAAAGCTATGTGCCGAACCTTTGGGCGACCGGGATCGACATGCAGACCGGCCGGCCCAAAGTGAACCCAGGCGCCTATGTGACCGAGACCCCGCAGCTGATGACGCCGACATGGATGGCGGCGCACAGTTGGCATCCGATGGCGTTTCATCCCGGGACCGGGCTGGTGTATTTCGCGGCCCAGGAGCAGTGGATCGTGCAGGCACGGGTGCCGGACGGCGAGTTCCGCTGGGTACCCTTCCGCTCCAACAGCGGCATGAGCTACAGCAGCCAGCCGGAACGCCGCCGGGAGCTCCAGGCCATCGCCAACAGCCGCGAGAAGGGTTACCTGCTGGCCTGGGATCCGGTGAACCAGCGCGAGGCTTTCCGCGTCGACTACCCTTACCCCGGCTCCGGCGGCGTGCTGGCCACGGCCGGCAACCTGCTGGTGCAGGGCACCATCCGGCGCAGCCTGGCGGTCTACCGGGCGACGGACGGCCACAAGCTGTGGGAATTCGATACGCAGTCGGTGCCCATCGCAGGGCCGGTCAGCTACAGCGTGGATGGGGTGCAGTACCTCGCCGTCAATGTGGGCTGGGGCGGTTCCCCCGTGCATGGTCTGACGACTGAGAAGGAACCGGTGCGCTTCGGGCCCGGCCGCCTCATGGTGTTCCGCCTTGATGCCACGGGCGTCGCGTTGCCGCCGATGCCGCCGCCCACCACCGTGCCACCACCGCCTCCGCTGCGGGCGAGCGAGGCTCAGGTGCAGCGGGGCCGCGAGTTGTATGCGGAAAACTGCGTGCGCTGCCACGGCGTGAACGCCGTCGGTGGTCTCAAGGACCTGCGATTCATGTCGGCGGAAACGCGAGCGGCGTTCAACGCCATCGTCCTGGACGGCGTCCGCAAGGACAAGGGCATGGCCGGCTTCCGCGACGTGCTGGGCGAGACCGACGTGGCGGCGATCAATGCCTGGCTGGTCGCGCGTGCCAACGAGGACTACGCCGACCACATCGCCCTGCCGCCCCCACCGGTGCCGGCGGACGTGCCCATCGCCGACAGGAACGTCCACCCTGAGAGCGTGACTTCCACCGCCGACGGCACGTTGTACGTGGGCAGCCTCAAAGGCAACATCTACCGCAGCGAGCGGGGTCGTGGCCCCGCGATGGCCTGGATCCGGCCCGACGCCGCCAACGGCCTGCAGTCGGTGTTCGGCGTTCTGGCACATGAGGCTTCCGGCACCCTGTGGGCCTGCTCTGTGCCCAATCCGTTCGCGGCGCCGGTGCCGGGCGCGGTCGCTGAGCTGCTTGCCTTCGAACTCGCCAGCGGTGCGCTGAAGGCCCGTTATCCATTCCCTGCGCCGCGTGCAGTCTGCAACGACATGACGGTGGCGGCCGATGGCGCCGTCTTTGCAGCGGACACGCAGAACGGCCGCATCCTGCGGCTGCCGCCGCGGGGCCAGGCATTGGAGGTCTGGGCCGATGACCCGGCGCTCAAGGGCGTGGATGGCATTGCCTTTGCCTCCGATGGCCAGCTGTACGTCAACCTCGTCAACCGGGGTGCGGTGCTGCGTGTCGGCATCGCAGGCGATGGGCGGGTGGGAGCACTGACCGAATTGCAACTTGATGCCAGCCTGGGCGGTCCCGACGGCATGCGCCTGCTGGATGGCAACCGCTTCCTGCTGGCAGAAGGCACGGCAGGGCGTATCGTCGAACTGCGCATCGAAGGTGATCGGGGCTTCATCAAGGTCCTGCGCAGCGGTCTTGATTCATCGCCCGGGGTCACCGCCGTGGGCCGCACCGCCTACGCCATCGAGGGCAAGATCGGCTACCTCGTCGATCCGGCGCGCAAGGGCCAGGACCCGGGCGAATTCCGCATCATCGCCATACCGTTACCGCAGGAGTGATCCATGCGCCAGGCCACCGGGCTGTCCGTGTTGATGTGGGTAGTGCTGGGCGCTGCCTGGGTGCAGTCGCCGCATGCCGCCGCCCAGGCGCCGGGCCAGCGCAGCGCCGTGCCTGCGCAGGACTGTGACCGCCAATGCCTCATCGGCATCCTCCGGCAGTACATGGGGGCGCTCGCGCGCCGCGATGTCTCAGGGCTGCCTGTGGCGCCCGGCCTGCGCTATACCGAAAACAACGTCGAATTGCCCCACGGCAGTGCCGGCATCTGGGCGACGGCGACCGGCGTTGCGGCCACCGGGCTTGAGGCAGCGGACAGCCTGCAGGGCGAGGTCGCCTGGATAGGTGCCGTGGACGAGCACGGTGCGCCCGTGTACTTCGGACTGCGACTGCAGGTGCGCGACCGGCGCATCACCGAGGCCGAGGCTGTGGTGGTACGCAACAGCGGACTGCCGCTGCCGTGGGGGGACTTCGGCAAGCTCGTGCACGATCCGGCCTTCAACGAAGTGCTTCCCGAGGCCAGCCGCCGTCCGCGGGAACGCCTGCGGGCCGTCGCCGACAGCTATTTCAACACCGTTGAACTCAATGACGGCATGGTGTTCGCACCCTTCCACGCGGAGTGCGGACGCATCGAGAACGGCATCCACACGACTGCTGCGGGGGCCTCGGCCGCGGGAAATGCCGCGTCGATCTCCCCGGGCTGCGAGGCGCAGTTCAAGCTGGGCATCTACTACATCAACAAGCGTGTGCGGGAGCGTCGCTATCCCATCATCGACGAGGAGCGCGGCGTGGTCGTGGCCACGGGTTTCTTTGACCATGCCAATGGATTCGACCGTTACCGCCTGACCGATGGGCGGGAGATGCGGACGGCATTGAAGTGGCCCAACTCCATCTCCCTGGTGGAGGCCTTCAAGATCGTCGACGGGCGCATCTACCGCATCGAGACGGTCTTCAGCTACGTGCCGTACTTCATGCCCAATCCCTTCTTCCTGCACCCCGAGCCGCCGCCGGCGCGCCTGTCACTGCCGCAGCGCCGGCAGGCTGGCTGCGATGAACACTGCCTGCGTGCCGCGGGCGACCGTTTCATGACCGCGCTGGCCGGACGTCGGCCGCAGGACATCGCCTGGGCGGAGGTTGTCGGTTACACGGAAAACGGCGTGCGCATGGCGGTCGGCGACGGATTGTGGGCCTCCATCCGCCGGAAGTCGGATGAGGCCCTGGTGGTCGCCGATCCGGTGCTGGGCAGCTATACGTGGTACGGGTTGGTCTATGACCACGATGCCCCGGCCTACGCGGGCATCCGCCTGCGCGTCGTGGACGGCAAGGTGTCCGAGGTCGAAGTGTTGGTCGCGCGCGAGCGCAACCCGGGGCCTTGGTTGGCACCTGCCCAGTTCGCGCTGGATGCGCGGCTGGCTGCTGCCGGCGCTGCAGGCTCGCGGTTGAACCGGGCGGCGCTGGTCCGCGTGGTCGACAGCCATGCCCGTGCATTGGAAGGTCGCGGTCCTGCGGGCTTGCCGCGCTTTTCCACCGAGTGCCAGCGCCGCGAGAATGGCCAGATCGTGACGGCCGGTGCGGCGGGTCCGGCGGTGCTGGTCCGGTGGGTTGGGGAGTTGGCACCGGGCTGCAGTGCTCCTTTGCAGCAAGGGTTCTACCAGCCGCTCGAGGCACTGCGGGACCGTCGCGTGGTGGCGGTGGACCCGCAGCGCGGACTCGTCGTGTCGATCAGCCAGGCGGATTTTCCGTTGCGGGAAACGCGCTACCGTACGCGCGACGGCGTGGAGCGCGAGACCGCCGTACGCTATCCGGTCACGCGTTCGCTGTTCGAGGTCCACCGGGTGGAGCAGGGCGCCATCACGCGCATGGATGCAGTGTCGGTGTTCCAGCCCTACGGCATGGCCTCAGGCTGGTAGTCGGGGAGGCTGGTCCACTCGCCGGTTCCGAGCTGGCCGCCGGGCAGTGCGCCGAGGCGTGCGGCAAGCTCGCTCAGGCCGAGGTTGTGGCCGACCAGCAGCAGGGCGTGCCGCGGATGCGCGGCGTGGGCTTCGCGCAGCGCACGGGCGATCAGGGGTGCCGACGCCAGATAGAGGTCAGGTTGCTCCTGCCAGTACAGCTGGCAGTGGCCATTCGCCTCCAGCGCCTCGCCGACCAACTCGGCGGTCTCGCGGGTGCGGCGCGCACTGCTGAACAGGACCAGCACATCGCCGCGGCTGATCTGGGCGATGGCAGCGCCTGCCGCCCGCGCTTCGGCGCGTCCCTGTCCATCGAGGGCCCGATCGAAGTCGGCAGCGGTCCCCGCGGGCCCTGCGGCACGACCGTGCCGCAACAGCGTCAGTCGCGCCATGCTCAGTACATCCCGGTCTGCAGACGCGCCGCTTCCGACATCATGGCCTGGTTCCACGGCGGGTCGAACACGAGTTCAACCTTGGCTTCCCGCACCGTCGGGATCAGCTCGATCTTCTCCTTGACGTCCTGCACGAGCACCTCGCCCATGCCGCAGCCGGGTGCCGTCAGCGTCATCTTCACGTCGACATCCCGCGTGCCGTCCGTGTTCGGCGCAACGCTGCAGTCGTAGATCAAGCCCAATTCCACGATGTTGATGGGGATCTCCGGGTCGTAGCAGCTGCGCATCTGTTGCCAGGCAGCTTCGCGGACATCCTCTTCAGTCGCGTTCTCTGGCAGTTCCGGCGCGGCGATGGTCTCCTTGCCGATGGCGTCGGCCTCTGCACCGGCGAGCCTGAACAGGTTGCCCTCGATGTACAGCGTGAAACTGCCACCCAGCGCCTGCGTGATGTAGCCGGCCTGGCCTGGCTGCAGCGTCACGCTGGTGCCTGCAGGCACCATCACGGCCTCCACCGACCTCTGGATGATGAACGGTTCGTTGTCGTGTCCGCGCATGGATTACTCGGTGGAAATGGCGGCATCGCCGTGTGCTGGGTTGGCATCGTGTTGCGCGAGTGCGGCGTTGAGCGTGTGCCAGCACAGGCTGGCGCACTTGACGCGTGCCGGGAACTCGCGCACGCCCGACAGCGCCGCCAATTTGCCGAGGCCTTCGGCCGGCGCATCGGGCTGGGTCAGCAGCGCGTGCACGCGCTCGAAAAGGGCGGCGATCGCGGCGCGGTCCTTGCCCTTCACGGCTTCGGTCATCAGTGACGTCGAGGCGACGGATATGGCGCAGCCGTTGCCTTCGAAGCGCAGGTCCTGCACGGTATTGCCGTCCATGCGCAGCGTGATGTCGAGGCGATCACCGCAGAGGGGGTTGTGTCCTTTGGCCTCCGCGTCCGCCGGGTCCAGGCGGCCGCGGTTGCGGGGATGCTTGTTGTGGTCGAGGATGACTTCGCGGTACAGGTCGTCGAGTTGCATCAGAGGAAGACCTCGCGGGCGCGCTGCACGGCGGCCAGCAGTTGTTGCACCTCGGCCGGGGTGCTGTAGCAGGCGAACGACGCCCGCGCCGTGGCCGGCAGCCCGAGCAGTTCCATGAGCGGCATGGCGCAGTGGTGCCCGGCCCGGATCGCCACGCCTTCATGGTCGAGGATCGTGCCCAGATCATGCGGGTGCACGCCCTCGAGCGTGAACGACAGCACGCCCGCCTTGTGGGCCGCCGTGCCGTGCAGGCGGATGCCGGGGATGTCGAGCAGGCCTGCCGTGGCCTGTTGCAGCAGGCTGTGTTCGTGGGCGGCGATGCGGCTGAGGCCCAGCGTCTCCACGTAGTCCATGGCCGCCGCCAGGCCAATGGCGCCGCTGATATTGGGCGTACCCGCCTCGAACTTCCATGGCAGGTCGTTGTAGGTGCTCTGATGGAAGCCGACCGTGCGGATCATGTCGCCGCCGCCCTGCCATGGCGGCATGGCCTCCAGCAGCGCGCGGCGCCCATAGAGCACGCCGGTGCCCGTGGGGGCGTAGAGCTTGTGGCCGGAGAAGGCATAGAAGTCGCAGCCGATGGCCTGCACATCGACGATCTCGTGCGCAATGGCCTGGGCGCCGTCGATGAGCGTGACGATGCCTCGTGCACGCGCAAGGGACACCAGTTCCCGCACCGGCAGGATGCTGCCCAGGGCATTGGAGACATGGGTGATCGCCGCCAGGCGAGTGCGCGGCGACAGGCAAGCCGCGAAAGCTTCAGGTTCGACCTCACCGCGGTCGTTGATCGGCACCACCACGATCCGCGCGCCGGTGGCGGCGCAGGCCATCTGCCACGGGACGAGGTTCGCGTGATGCTCGAGCGAGGTGACCAAGATCTCGTCGCCCGGACCCAGTTGCGCGCGGGCCCAGCTCTGCGCCACCAGGTTGATGCCTTCGGTGGTGCCACGGGTGAACAGCACCTCTGCGCTGCTGTGCGCGTTGATGAAGCGGCGTGCGCGCTCGCGTGCTGCCTCGAAGGCGTCCGTGGCCAGTTGGCTCAAGGTGTGGACGCCCCGATGGACGTTGGAATGCAGCTGTGTCTCGTAGTGCTCCACGGCCTGCAGCACGGCACGCGGCCGCTGGCTGGACGCCGCGCTGTCGAGATAGGCCAATGGCTTGCCATTGACTTGGCGAGCCAGCAGGGGAAAGTCGCTGCGGACGCGGGCCCAGTCGTATGCCGTCGTTGTCCCGGTGGTCATGCGGAGGCCTCCCGCGCAGCGGTGTTGTCCAGCCGGGCGAGGGCGTCCCGTTCCACCTCGCGGCGCAGTGGCGCGGGCTCGATCTGCGCCAGCACGTCGCTGGCAAAGGCCCACTCCAGCAGTTGGCGCGCCGTGGCGGCATCGATCCCACGCGACAGCAGGTAGAACAGCATGTTCTCGTCGAGCGCACCCGTCGTGGCGCCATGGCTTGCCTGCACGTCGTCGGTGAGGATCTCCAGCTGCGGACGCAAATTGATGCTGGCGTGGCGGTCGCCGAGCAGTCCCTTCAGGGACTGGCGCGACTGGCTGCCGGGTGCCGACCCCAGCACCTCGACGCGGCTGGTGGCCGACAGCGTGGAGCGGTCATTGGCAATGGCACGCACGCACTGGCGGCTGGTGGTGTCCGGCACCCCGTGACGCACGTCGAGACGCGCATCCACGTTGCGCTGCGCATGGCCGAGCATCAGCAGATTGATGCCCACACCCGCGCCGCGGCCCTCCAGCAGCACGTCAACGCCGTGATGCACAGCCGCACCGCCGACGTCGACGCAGGTGAGTTCAAGCACGCCGGCTTCGGCGATCTGCGCCCGCAGGTGGTGCAGCGCGTGGCTGTCCTCATCCGCGCCGTTGAGCCGCAGCATCACGAGGGTGGCGTCCTGCGCCACGGCCAACTTGAGGAGACTGGCGCAGAAAGCCTGCGGTCCGGTGCCCCCAAGGTGACGTTCGACCAGCTGTGCCTTGGCACCGGCCGCGACCTGGACGTGCAGCAAGGGGTAACAGCTGCCTGGGTCTGCGGTGGTGCGCAGCAGGTGCAGGATTTCCAGGGCTGCGCCGTCGGGCAGACGCAGCGTGGGCCGGCAGGGTGCCAAAGCCTCGCACAGCAGCGCGAAGCGCTGCTCGCCACCCTGCAGGGTGGCGTCATCGTCGAGAGGAGAGTGGTCTTCTCCAAGCATCGCCCATGCGCCGGCGTCGGACAGTGGCTGGCAGGGCCTGCCATCGACCATCACCAATCGTTGCAGTCCAGGCAGGGCAGGGGGCAGCGCCAGTGTGCCTCGGTCGGGTCCTGGCTGCGTGAGGGCTGCAGGATGCAGTGCCGACCGGCCCATGCGCCGCAGGTTGGCGTGGCGCCAATGGTCGTCGCGCAGACCCGGCAGGCCGAGTTCGGCGACGCGCGACAGCAACTGCGCCCGCGCCGGGTCCAGTCCGGAGGCCAAGGCCAGGATGCGCTGCGGGAAGCCTGCCGGGAGCAGGTCTGCCGCGCCGTGTTCCTCGTGCGCCATGTCAGGCCGCCGCCTCGAGCAGCCAGTCATAACCGCGCTGCTCCAGCTCCAGCGCCAATTCCGGGCCGCCGCTGTGCACGATGCGCCCGCGCGCCAGGACGTGGACCCGGTCAGGCGCGACATGGTCCAGCAGCCGCTGGTAATGCGTGACCAGCAGGATCGACCGGTCGGCGGAACGCAGGCTGCGGATGCCCGCGGCCACGACCTTGAGCGCGTCGATGTCGAGACCCGAGTCGGTTTCGTCGAGGATGGCGAGCGAGGGCTGCAACACCAGCATCTGCAGGATCTCGTTGCGCTTCTTCTCGCCCCCCGAGAAGCCTTCGTTGACCCCGCGCGACAGGAAGGCCTCGTCCATCTGCATCAGCCGCATCTTCTCCTTCACCAGCTGCAGGAACTCGAAAGCATCGACTTCGCCGAGTCCTTGTTCGCGCCGGCAGGCGTTCAGGGCCGCCTTGAGCAGGTAGGCGTTGTTCACGCCGGGGATCTCGACGGGGTACTGGAAGCCGAGGAACACCCCCGCCCTGGCGCGCTCCTCCGGGGCCAGCGCCAGCAGGTCCTTCCCCTGCAGCAGCACCTCGCCGCCCGTCACTTCGTAGCCGGGCTTGCCCGCAAGCACGTGCGAGAGCGAGCTCTTCCCGGAGCCGTTGGGGCCCATGATGGCGTGGACTTCGCCCGCCGGCAGGTCCAGGTCGATGCCCTTGAGGACTTCGCGGCCTGCCACGGTCGCACGCAGTCCACGTATCGAGAGAAGAGGGGATGTCATCCGACGGCTCCTTCCAGGCTGACGGCCAGCAGGTTCTGCGCCTCCACGGCGAACTCCATGGGCAGTTCGCGGAACACGGACTTGCAGAACCCGTTGACGATGAGATTCACAGCGTCCTCCTGGGAGAGGCCGCGCTGCAGGCAGTAGAACAACTGGTCTTCGCCGATGCGCGAGGTGCTGGCTTCGTGCTCGACCTTGGCCGTGGGGTTCTGCACCTCGATGTAGGGAATCGTGTGCGCACCACAGCGCGGGCCGATCAGCAGCGAATCGCATTGCGTGAAATTGCGCGCGCCTGCAGCGCCCGGCAGCACGCTGACCAACCCCCGGTAGGTGCTCTGCGACCGTCCGGCCGAAATGCCCTTGGCCACGATGGTGCTGCGCGTGTTGGGGCCGATGTGGATCATCTTCGTGCCGGTGTCTGCCTGCTGCAGGTTGTTGGTCACGGCCACAGAATGGAATTCGCCGACGGAGTTCTCGCCGCGGAGCACGCAGCTCGGATATTTCCAGGTGATCGCCGATCCCGTCTCGACCTGGGTCCAGCTGATCTTGGCGTTGCGGCCGCGGCACTCGCCCCGCTTGGTGACGAAGTTGTAGATCCCGCCGACGCCATTCTCGTCGCCCGGATACCAGTTCTGCACCGTGGAGTACTTGATCTCGGCGTCATCCAGCGCCAGCAGTTCCACCACGGCAGCGTGCAGCTGGTTCTCATCGCGCATCGGCGCAGTGCAGCCCTCAAGGTAGCTGACGTGGCTGCCTTCGTCCGCAACGATGAGCGTGCGCTCGAACTGCCCCGTCTTGGCCGCGTTGATGCGGAAGTAGGTGGAGAGTTCCATCGGGCAGCGCACGCCTTTGGGGATGTAGACGAAAGAACCGTCCGTGAACACCGCCGAATTCAAGGCCGCGAAGAAGTTGTCCGCGTACGGCACCACGCTGCCGAGCCAGCGCTCGATCAGTTCCGGGTGCGATTTCACCGCTTCCGAGAACGGGCAGAAGATGACGCCCGCCTTCGACAGCCGGTCCTTGAAGGTCGTGGCCACGGAGACACTGTCGAACACCGCGTCCACCGCGACGCCGGCCAGGCGGGCGCGCTCGTGCAGCGGCACGCCCAGCTTCTCGTAGGTCTGCAGCAGCTTCGGGTCCACTTCGGACAAGCTCTTGGGGGCATCACTGCGCTGCTTGGGCGCCGAGTAGTAGGAGATGTCCTGGTAGTCGATCGGCTTGTAGCCCAGCTTGGCCCAGTGAGGCTCCTTCATGCCGTACCAGCGGTCCAGCGCGCGCAGGCGCCAGTCGAGCAGGAACTGCGGTTCGCCCTTCATGCGCGAGATGTGCCGCACCACGTCGCGGTCAAGGCCCGGCGGCAGCGTGTCGGATTCGATGTCCGTGACGAACCCATGCTGGTAGCCGCGCGCCAGCACCTGGTCCAGCGTGCCTTCGGGTGTGCTCATGGTCGGCGTGCTCCCGCATTCATGCCGTTGCGCAGCCGGACTTCGAAGGCGGCATAGCGCGTGGTCGAGGTTTCAAGGCCGGCGAGGTCGGAGAGCGTGACATCCTGCAGGGACTGGTGGATGGCGCGGTTCAAACGCTGCCACGCGCTTCCGACCCTGCAGGTGGCTTCCAGATCGCAGCGGTCGTGGTCGCTGCCGGCACAGTCTGTCAGGCGCGGCGGGCCCTCCAGCGCTTCGAGGATGGCGGCGGCGCTGATCTGCGCGGCCGGCCGCGCCAGGCGGTAGCCGCCATGCAGACCGCGGGACGACAGCACAAGGCCCGCCCGCTGCAGCTGCTTGAGCAGCTTGCTGACCGTGGGGCTGGCCACGCCCGTGCGTTCGGCCAGTTCGGTGGCAGTCTGCTGCCGATCCGGCTCGCCGGCGAGCGCGGCCAGAAGCACCGTCGCGTAGTCCGTGAGTTTGCCGATCCTCAGCATGTCCTTGGGCCTCCCATCGCAACTGGGACTATTTTAGTCCTGTAAGCGGCAGACTGTCATCCGTGACCCGGCTCGCGATGTGGTGCCGCGGCGACAGCCCCGGTCGGCGGCGGGCTTTGCTATCCTTCCGCCCCTGATGGAACGAAGGTTTTCCAGACACTCTGCATTTTGCGCCAACGCGACGGGATGGCCGCAGCCATGACCGCCGCGGGCGCGCGCGATCCCGTCATCGATGTCCGCGGCGTCCACTATGCCGTGGGCAAGCGTGTGATCTTCGAGGACGCGCATATCCAGGTCGAGCGCGGCAGCATCACCGCGGTGATGGGGCCCAGCGGCACCGGCAAGACCACGCTGTTGCGGCTCATCACCGGCCAGCAGCGCCCGACGCGCGGCTCGGTCCACGTCTTCGGCCAGGACCTGTCCGCGCTCCGTGGCGAGGCCCTGCTGCAGTTGCGACGTCGCATGGGCATGCTGTTCCAGAACGGCGCGTTGCTCACCGACCTTGATGTGTTCGAGAACGTGGCCTTCCCCGTGCGCGAGCACAGCCGCCTGCCCGAAGACCTGCTGCGCCGTCTGGTGCTGATGAAACTGCAGGCCGTCGGCCTGCGCGGCGCGGCGCGGCTCATGCCGCAGGAGCTCTCCGGCGGCATGGCGCGGCGCGTGGCTTTGGCGCGTGCGATCGTCATGGATCCGGAGATCCTCATCTACGATGAGCCCTTCGTGGGGCTGGACCCGATCTCCATGGGCGTGGTCTGTGGCCTGATCCGCGAACTCAACGATGCCCTGGGCATCACCAGCGTCGTCGTCTCGCACGACGTGCAGGAAGTCTCGAGCATCGCCGACCACAGCTATCTGCTGTCGGGAGGCCGCGTGGCGGCGTCGGGTACGGCGGGCGAACTCATGAATTCCGGCGACGCCGCCGTGCGCCAGTTCATGCAGGGCAGTGCGGATGGGCCGGTGCCGTTCCATTACCCCGCGCCCGAGTACCACGCGAGTTTGCTGGAGGCGGATGCACCATGAGCCTGCGTCCCGTCTCCAGCGTCGCCCGCCTCGGCGCCATCGCCCTGTTCCTCCTGCAGGTTCTCGCCGCGTCGCGGCGCGTCCTGCTGCGTCCACGTCTGGTCACGCAGCAGGTCTACAACTGCGGTGCCCGCTCGCTGGTCATCGTCATGCTCTGCGGCTTGTTCGTGGGCATGGTGCTGGGCTTGCAGGGCTATGACCTGCTCGCGCGCTTCGGCAGCGAGTCGGCGCTGGGCGCCGCTGCGACCCTCGGCCTGCTGAAGGAGCTGGGCCCCGTGGTCACCGCCCTGCTGTTCGCCGGTCGTGCTGGCACGGCGCTGACCTCCGAGATCGGGCTGATGCGCGCCACCGACCAACTCACGGCGATGCAGATGATGGCCGTCGATCCTGTCGCCCGCGTGGTCGCGCCGCGCTTTCTCGGGGGCCTCATCGCCATGCCGCTGCTGGCAGCCGTCTTCAACCTGGTCGGCATCTTCGGGGCGCAACTGGTCGGTGTGACGGTGATGGGTGTCGACCAAGGCACCTTCTGGACCCAGACACAGTCTGCGGTTGAACTCAGTGACGTCAACGAGGGCATCGTCAAAAGCCTGGCTTTCGGTCTGGTCTGCAGCCTGCTTGCCGTCTATGAGGGCTTCCACGCGGAACCCACCGCCGAGGGCGTGGGCCTCGCCACCACCCGCACCGTGGTGGCGTCGTCGGTCATGACGCTGCTGGTCGATTACATGCTCACCGCGGCTTTCCTGGGAACCTGACGAGAGGACTATCGGCAATGGCGACATCGCGCAGCATGGAGATTGGTACCGGGCTTTTCGTCCTGCTCGGTTTTGCCGCCCTTGGTTTCCTCACGACGCAGTTGCCGGGCAGCCGCGTCGCCGGACTGGGTGCCGCCGAGAGCTATGCGGTCACGGCCTACTTCGACAACGTCGGGGATCTCAAGGCGGGTTCGCCGGTGTCGATGGCAGGCGTCCGCGTGGGGCGTGTGACGGCTGTGCGTTACGACCAATCCGAATACAAGGCCGTCGTGGAGATGGGCATCGAGCGCCAGTACGACCGCATCCCCGATGACAGCTGGGCCAACATCGAGACTTCGGGCCTGCTCGGGGCCAAGTACATCGGCCTGGACGCAGGCGGCTCCGAAACCTTCCTGACCGGCGGCAGTCGAATCGACAATACACAGTCCGCCATCGTGCTGGAGAAGCTGGTCAACCGCCTGTTCGCGGCCTTTGCAGACCGGGGCGGCAAGCAAGAGGAGACACCATGAACTGCACCCGCAACCCATTCCGCCGGCCGCGTGGCACCGGCGTGACGGCTGCGTCCTGCCTGCTGTTCGCCATGTTGGGGACGGCGACCCTGCCCGTGGCGCTGGCCGCACCGGCCGCACCCGCGCCACAGTCTGGCGCTGGTGCGCAACTCAATCCCGCGGGTGTCGATGTCGGACATCCGGCCGAGCTGGTCCGCACCGCCTCCGACATCATGCTGCGCGACATCGACGCCAACCGCGCCCGCTACCGCAAGGACCGCAAGGGGCTTTACGAGCTCGTCGACCGCGTCCTGCTGCCGGTGTTCGACGTGAATTTCGCGGGCCAGCAGGTGTTGGGCAAGCATTGGCGGGAGGCAACGCCCGCACAGCGTGAGCGCTTCATCAAGGCGTTCTACCGCTCGCTGCTCGAAACCTACGGCGACGCCCTGATCGATTTCACCGGCGACCGCGTGAAGTTCCTGCCGTTCCAGGGCGATCTGGCCGCTCCCCGTGCCACGGTCCGCACCGAGATCCGGCGCGATGGCGGCTCCATCGTGAAGGTCAACTACAGCCTGCGCCGCAATGCGCAAGGACAGTGGCGTGCCTGGGACGTGGTGATCGAGGGCATCAGCTACGTCAAGAGCTTCCAGGAAGACTTCGGGCCTGAAGTCGAGCAGAAGGGGCTTGACGCCTTGATCCAGCGCCTGGAGACCACGGCGTCCGCGGCGGCGAAGCCGGCCTGACGACATGGCGACCGGGGGCGCACAGGCCAATCTGGTGGTCATCAAACCTGGCCACCTCGCACTTGCCGGCAGCCTTGGCTTCGACACGGTGACGGCCTTGTGGCCCGCGTGCCGCAGCGCCTTGGCGGGCGTGGCGCGCGGCGGCAGCCTGCAGGTCAGCCTGACGGGGGTCAGCCACTCGGACAGTGCCGGGTTGTCACTGCTGGTGAGCTGGCTGTCCGCGGCACGCGCAGCCGGTGTCAGCTTGCACTACACGCAGGTGCCCGCCCGGCTGCTGGGACTGGCCCGCATCAGCGAGGTGGATCGCCTGCTGCTGCCTGAGGGATGACGGGCGCGCCGTCGTTGGAGGGTTCCGCGTCCGACGTCCCGTCGTCTTCTTCCTCGACCTCGTCCTCGACCTCGACCGGCTCCGGTTCAGGTACATTGCCGTCGTGCACCTGGAACTCGCGGCGCTGCAGGTAAGCGTTGCGCACGAAGACATACGGGTCGCGGTAACGCGCCAGGGCCGCATCGGCCTCCAACAGCGAAGCGCGTGTATCCACCAGCGTCAGGCCGGTCAGTCCCCAGCGCACCGGGTCGCGCTCGATGCGGTTGGTCGGGTCGAGGAAATAGTCACCGCCGGTACCGATCGCGTCGCGGACGGTCGCCGGACCGAGCAGCGGCAACATCAGGTAGGGTCCTGCGGGCAGGCCCCACTTGCCCAAGGTTTGGCCGAAGTCCTCGTCGTTGGCCTGCAGTCCCATGCGTGTGGCGGGATCGAACAGGCCACCGACGCCGAAGGTTGTGTTGACCACCAGCCGCGCCGAATCGTGGGCGAACTGGCCCAGCTTGCCCTGCAGCAGATCGTTGCCCAAGGTGACGGGATAGGTCAGGTTCGCGAGCGCGTTCGAGACACCCGCACGGACTGGCCGCGGCGTCACGGCCACGTAGACACGGGCTACCGGCCGGGCAACGGCCTTGTCCACGGCCGTGTTGAACCCGTACATGCTGCGGTTGAAGCGCTCGAAGCGGTCACGCGGATCGCGTGTGCTGCCTTCCGGCAGGGAGGCGCAGCCGGACAAGGCAGCCAACAGCAGAGGCAGGCAGGTGAGTGCAGGGCGCATGATCGGGCACGTGTGGCTTAGGCGCGACCTAGTGTAGCAGCCGCCGCGCTCACAGCAGCGTCATGGTTGTCGTGGGAGCGCAACACTCGCGCGGTGGCGGGCTCAGCCGCCTTGATAGCGGCGCATCCGCTCCTCGCGCAGTACGCCACGGATCTCCTCGCGGCGTGCGAGGTAGCGCTTGCGCTGCACGCTGGTCAGGCGGTCCTGGGCGAGCGCGAGGTCCAGTTGCTGGGTCGCGATCATGAGATCGCCCCCGGAGATGTGGTATTCGGCCATGTAGTAATAGGCATCGCCGCGGTCCCCCGCCGCGTCGGCAACGCGGGCAGTCAGGCGGATCTGCTCCGGCGTCGGCGGCGCGTTATTGAACAGGTCGAGCAGCAGTTCATGGGCGCGGCTGGCCTGGCCCGCCGCCAGAAGGGCGTCGGCATAACGCACGCTCAGCGGCACGTTGCGGGGAAACAGCTCCACGGCCTTGGCAAAGCGGGCCAGGGCCTGTTCCGGGCGCCGGTCCGCCAGCAGGGCCTCGCCCAGCGCGCTGTGCAGCAGCGTGGTCTCCGGATAGGCGTCCACCAGCGCTTCAAGCGCGGTGGCTGCAGTCGCGGCATCTCCGGCGCGCATGGCTGCCAGGGCAAAACCATAGCGCAGGGGCAGCTCCGCTGCGCCGGGTTGCTGCAGCTGGGCTTCGTAGTAGGGCCTCAGGTCCTGTTCTTCCGGCGCCATCAAGACACGCAGACGCTCGCGGATCATGCCGTAGCCCGGGCTGTCCGGCCGGTTCTCCACCGGTGGCAGCTGTGCCGCGCGGGCGCGCGCCTCGGCGACACGCAGTGCGCTGACCGGGTGGGTCTTGAGCATGTAGGGGATGTCGTTGGCGAGCGGTCCCTGCAGCCGGCCCATCGTCGAGAAGAAGCCCGCCATGCCATCCGGGTCGAAACCGGCGGCCGACAGATAGCCGATGCCGACGCGGTCGGCCTCATGCTCTTCCATGCGCGTGAAGTTGATCTGTTGCTGCATCGCCGCGCCTTGCGCCATGGCGATCATGCCAGGTGCGGCATCTCCGCCCGCGGCAACGCCCACGAGGATGGCGCCGAGCATCGCCGCCATCATGGGCAGGCTGTTGCGGCTCTGCGCCTCGATGGCACGGGCGATGTGCCGTTGCACCACGTGGCCGATCTCGTGCGCCATCACGCCCGCAAGTTCCGATTCGTTGGCTGTCTCGAGCACCAGGCCCGCATTGATGCCGATGACGCCGCCCGGCACGGCGAAAGCGTTCACTCCTCGATCACGCACGACGAAGAAGGTGAACTGCTGCTCGCCTTCCTGGGCCTGTGCCGCCAGCCGCAGACCGAGTTCATGGATGTATTCGGTGGACTCGGGGTCCTCCAGCACCTGCCGCTGATCGCGCAGGTCGCGCAGGATCATGCGTCCGACCTGTTGCTCCTCGTTGCGGCTGATCAGGGCGTTGGCGCCGCTGCCCAGGTCCGGCAGGCTGATCACCGTGCGTTCCAGGCCCGTGCGTTCGAGCCGCGGTGGTGTCGCATCCGCCTGCTGCGCCGTGACGCGCGCGCTGGCGAAAACGCCGAGCAGCACGGCGGCCAGCACGGCGGGAAGGCGATCGGGAAGGGGGCGGGCGGCTCTCATGACCCGATTTGACCACGAACGGTGCACGGCGTTCGACGTCAGAGGATTTCCGATGCGCGATCCGCGAGCCGGGAGCGCTCGCCGCGCTTGAGGGTGATATGACCGGCGTGCGACCAGCCGCGGAACCGGTTCACCAGGTAGGTCAGGCCCGAGGTCGTTTCGGTCAGGTATGGGGTGTCGATCTGGCCGATGTTGCCCAGGCAGACCATCTTCGTGCCGGGGCCGGCGCGCGTCACGATGGCCTTCATCTGTTTGGGCGTGAGGTTCTGCGCCTCGTCGACGATCACGAAGCGGTTGACGAAGGTCCGGCCGCGCATGAAGTTCAGGGAACGGATCTTGATCCGGGAGCGCAGCAGGTCGTTCGTGGCAGCGCGGCCCCAGGATCCACCTTGGTTGCCCTGCGTGAGCACCTCAAGGTTGTCCATGAGCGCGCCCATCCACGGTTCCATCTTCTCTTCCTCGGTGCCGGGCAGGAAGCCGATGTCTTCGCCGAGGGGGATCGTCACCCGCGTCATGATGACTTCGCTGAACTGGTTGGCGTCCAGCGTTTGGGCCAGCGCTGCGGCCAGGGCCAGCAGCGTCTTGCCGGTCCCGGCCGGTCCGAGCAGCGTCACCAGATCGATCTCGGGATCGGTCAGGAGATTGAGTGCAAAGCTCTGCTCGCGGTTGCGCGCGGTGATGCCCCAGACAGCATTGCGCTGCAGGCGGAAATCGCGGGCAAGCTCGAGGTGGACACGGTCGCCCTCGACGCTGCGCACGAGGGCCTCGATGCCTGCCTCGCGGTCCTCGTACACGAACTGGTTGACGTGCCACGGCGCTGCAGCACCGTCTGACAGGTCATACCAGGTGCGACCTGCGGTGACGCCGGAGTGCAGGTTCGCGCTGTGCGTCTCCCAGAAATCGGCGGGCAGCGCTTGGGCGCCGGCCTCCAGCAGGTCGACGTCTTCGATGGTGCGGTCGCTGCTGTAGTCCTCGGCATTGACGCCGATGACTGCCGCCTTGATCCGCAGGTTGATGTCCTTCGAGACCAGCGTGACACGCCGGTCCGGCATGTACTGCTGCAGTGCGAGCGTGTGCAGCAGGATGGCGTTGTCGCCGCCCTGGCCTGGCAGGTCCGGTGGCAGTTGCCCCGACAGTTCGCGGGTCTGGAAGAACAGCCTGCCGCTCGCGGGCGCCTTGCTGTCGGGCAGCAGCGGCGATTGCAGCGGCAGGCCGGCGTCGATCGCGGCCTTGCCGGCGCCGTGCATGAGATCGTCGAGGAAGCGGGAGACCTGCCGCACGTTGCGTGCGGGCTCCGACAGGCCCTTCTTGTGCTTGTCGAGTTCCTCGAGCACGACCATCGGCAGGTAGAGGTCATGCTCCGCGAAACGGAAAATGGCCGCGGGGTCGTGCATCAACACGTTGGTGTCGAGCACGTAAAGACGGCGCAGTTCAGCCACCGGCGCGTACCGCCGCGAGCACCTCTTCTGCGTGCCCGTCGACCTTGACCTTGCGCCACTCCCGCCGCAGACGGCCTTCGGGGTCGATCAGGAAGGTGCTGCGCTCGATGCCCATCACCTTCTTGCCGTACATGTTCTTCTCGCGGATCACGTCGAAGCGGCGGCAGACCGCTTCGTCGGCGTCGCTGAGCAGCGCGAAGGGCAGCGCGAGTTTTTCGCGGAACTTCTGGTGCGAGGCGAGGCTGTCGCGCGACACGCCGACCACCACTGCACCCGCCGCGGCGAACTCGCCGTGCAGATCGCGGAAGGCGGCGCTTTCGGTGGTGCAGCCCGGGGTGGCGTCCTTCGGGTAGAAATACACCACCAGCCATTTGCCACGAACCTGGGCAGGACTGAAGTCCTGCCCTGACGTGGAAGGCAGGGAGAAGTCAGGCAGGGGCTGTCCGGGTATCACGCTGCTCACCGTCGGGCGCTCCAGGGTTCAGTGCTTGACCGGTTCGAGGATCGCATCCAGGTTGAGGCGATCGCAGTAATCCATGAAATCCTCGCGCAGCTGCGCGACGTGCAGTCGGGTGGGGACACTGATCTGCATCTGCACCGCGAACATCGCGGCACCCGTCTGTGCGGCCGTGTAACTGCGGGTGGCGACCTCGCTGATGTCGATGCCGCGGCCGGCGAAGAAGCCGGACAATCCCGACAGGATGCCGGGGTGATCGACGCTCACGACATCGACGGTGTAGGGCATGTGGTCTTCGCGGGTCGGGCGGGCGCCCGTGCGCCGCAGGTGCAGGGAAATGGCCTGTGCCTCACAGAAGCGGGCCAGTTCGGTTTCCAGGCGGGCCAGGGCGTGCCAGTTGCCACCGACCAGCATCTGCAGGCCGAACTCGCCGCCAAGCGCGAACAGTCTGCTGTCGCTGACCGTCCCGCCGCAGTCCGAGATGGCACGGGTGAATTCCTGCACCAGCCCGGGGCGGTCCACGCCCAGCGCCGACACGGCCAGATACTGCTTGTTGGGGGCGGCTGACATGGTTGTCCCGAGTCTAACCATGCTTGCCTCCGAGTTCACGCGGCCCGTACCATCCGGGGCCATTTTCACCAGCCGCGCACTGCGCGAGGCGCCTGCATGCCAGCCCCGGTCTTCTGCGGATCCCATGTCGCCATCGTCACGCCCATGCGGGACGGGGGGCAGGTCGACTGGGCTGCCTGGGGCCGCCTGGTGGAAATGCACATGGCGGCAGGCACCGCGGGCATTGTCGTTGGCGGTACGACGGGCGAGTCCCCGACGGTCACTGACGATGAACTGCGCGAGTTGGTGCGTCGCCTGCGCGACCAGGCTGGGCGCCGCCTGCAGGTGGTGCTGGGAGCCGGTGGCAACAGCACCGCTGCAACTGTGGAGCGCGTGCGCAGCTTCGCCGCGCTCGACATCGACGCCTTCCTCGTGGTCACGCCGGCCTACAACAAGCCGACGCAGGAGGGGCTGTTCCGCCACTTCGAGGCGGTGGCTGCGGCCAGCCGCGTGCCGGTCATCCTCTACAACGTGCCGGGCCGTACGGCCGTGGACATGCAGCCGGAGACCGTCGCCCGCCTGGCGCGCTTGCCGCGCATCGTCGGCATCAAGGAAGCCGTCGGCGACCTGGGGCGCATCGATGCCTTGCGTGCCCAGTGTCCCGAGGGTTTCCAGATCCTCTCCGGAGACGATGCGACTGTTTGCGAGGCGCTGGGCCACGGCGCCTGTGGCGTCATTTCGGTCACGGCCAACGTGGCGCCTGCCGCCATGAGCGCGATGATCGAGGCCGGCCGGCAGGGGCGCATGGACGACGCGCGCCGGCGGGATGCTCCGTTGGCCGGCCTGCACGACAAGCTTTTCGTCGAATCCAATCCCATTCCCGTGAAATGGGCGCTGTGGCGCATGGGACTCATCGACAACGAATTGCGGCTGCCGCTGACTCCACTCGCGTCGCGCTATCATGCCGAGGTTGAAGCCGCGTTGCGCCAGGCCGGAGTGGCCCTGGCAGCGCCGGTCTGAGGTGTCCATGTCGCCCTGTTCCCTGCGCAAGACCACGCTGCTGTGCGTGATGGCCATCACTGTCCTGGCAGCGGGCTGCTCGCGCGGGGTACGCAACGACTGCAACAAGCCCCAGGGCTACGAGGGGGCTGCGGATGCGCCACCCCTGCGCATACCCGCGGGACTCGACGCCATGAACACACGGGCTGCCCTGCGCATCCCCGAGGCCGCGCAGCCGGAGCCACCGGCACGCAAGCTCTCGGATCCTTGCCTGGACGAGCCGCCGCGCTACAACCCCAACGCCCGTTTGCTGCCGGTGCCCAAGGGGGCTGCCGCAGGCGCCGCTGCGGGCAAGCCGGCCGGGTCCGAGGCCAAGCCTTCCTCCCGCCGCTGGTGGTGGCCTTTCGGCAAGGACGACCAGGACGGGAGATGATCGGGCGGCGGCAAGCCGCACGCCTCTGATATACTGGTGGGCCTGGTTCGCCAGGACCGGAGAGATGGCCGAGTGGTCGAAGGCGCTGGACTGGAATTCCAGTAATACCCGACAGGGTATTCGTGGGTTCGAATCCCACTCTCTCCGCCAGTTTCTGTGGTGGTCCGCGTCTGCTCCTCCGCGACGACCCGCCGTGAATCCCGCCAGGCCCGGAAGGGAGCAACGGTAACGGCCAGGGTCGGGTGCCGGAGACCGGTGGGCGCGGGCCGCCTCCCTTCCTTCCTCCATTGCCCGATGCGCGCCCGCCATGACCTACACCGCCCTGGCCCGTAAGTGGCGACCGCGCAGCTTCGCCGAGATGTCCGGCCAGGAGCACGTGCTGCGTGCACTGGGCAATGCACTGGATTCGGGCCGCGTCCACCACGCTTTCCTGTTCACCGGCACCCGCGGCGTGGGCAAGACCACCGTGGCGCGCATCTTCGCCAAGTGCCTGAACTGCGAACAGGGCGTCACGGCCACGCCCTGCGGCCATTGCGCCAGCTGCCTGGAAATCGACGCTGGCCGTTTCATCGACCTCATCGAGGTCGATGCCGCGTCGCGCACCAAGGTCGACGACACGCGCGAGCTGCTCGACAACGTGCAGTACTCGCCCACGCGGGGCCGCTACAAGGTGTACCTCATCGACGAGGTGCACATGTTGTCCACGCACTCCTTCAATGCCTTGCTGAAGACGCTTGAGGAGCCGCCGCCGCACGTCAAGTTCCTGCTGGCCACCACCGATCCGCAGAAACTGCCGGTCACCGTGCTGTCGCGCTGCCTGCAGTTCAACCTCAAGCGGCTGTCGAACACCCTCATCGGTGCCCGCCTGGCACACATCCTCGGCCAGGAGGGCATCGACGCCGAGCCGGTGGCGCTGCGCCTGGTGGCGACAGCGGCTGATGGCTCCCTGCGTGATGCGCTGTCATTGCTGGACCAGCTGCTGGTGTTCGGCAACGGCCAGGTTCGCGAGGCAGATGCCGTTGCCATGCTGGGCACCGTGGACCGTTCGCATGTGGCGGGCGTGGCCACGCTGCTGGCCGACGGCCAGGCGGCACCGCTGATCGCCCATGCGAGGCAGCTTGAACAGTGGAGCCCGGACTACGGCCAGTTGCTGGATGACCTTGCCGGACTGCTGGCCCAGGTGGCGGTGCTGCAGGCCGTGGGTGGCGAACCTGCCGAAGAGACCGGTCACGATCCCGCGCTGCTCTCGGAACTTGCAGCCCGCATCGGCGCCGAGGACCTGCAGCTGTACTACCAGATCGCCTTGCTCGGGAGGCGCGACCTGTCACTGCACACGGACCCGCGCCTCGGGTTCCAGATGACCCTGCTGCGCATGCTCGCGTTCCGGCCTGCGGGCCTTGCCGGCACATCGGCGCCTGGAACGCCTGCCGCAGGCGTCACGCCACTGGCCAGCAGCGGTTCGCGCGCTCATGCCGCGCCGGTGACGCTGAGCCACGCCACGCCGGCCAGTCCGCCGCCGCCGCCGCCTGCCGTGGGCGGAACGCCTGCCGGCGACCTCGCCACGCTGACACCCGGGAGCTGGCCGGCGCTGCTGGGCCGCCTGGACGTCTCTGGCCTCGCCAAGAACCTGGCCAGCCACCTGGCGCTGCAGTCGATCGAAGGCAGCAGCCTGCGTTTGGTCCTCGATCCCTCCATGGCCGCCGTGCGCTCGCGCAACGCGGAAGAGCGCTTGCTGCAGGCGCTCAACCGCCACTTCGGCCAGACGCTGCGGCTGGACATCCAGTTGGGTGCGGTGGGCGCGGCAGCGACAATGACGCCGGCTGTTTTGCAGGCCCGTGCAACGGAGGGACGCCTGGCGGGCGCGCAGGAAGCGCTCGAGGCGGAACCCGGTTTCCGCGCCTTCCAGGAACATTTTTCCGCCAGCCTGCAGCCCGGTTCGGTGCGTCTGCAGCGGGCCGGTCCCCCAGAAACGCCCAAGGAGAACTGAGTACCATGCGCGGCAACATCGGCAACCTGCTCAAGCAGGCGCAGCAGATGCAGGAAAACATGCAGAAGGCCCAGGCGCAGGTGGCGCAGTTGAGTGCCACTGGCGAGGCTGGTGGCGGCATGGTCAAAGTCACCTTGAACGGCAAGCACCAGGCCCTCCGCGTGCAGATCGAGCCCGCCCTGCTGGGCGAGGACCGCGAAATGCTTGAGGACTTGCTGGTGGCGGCGATCAACGATGCCACGGCCCGCGTCGATGCTGCCGTGCAGGAAAAGATGTCCGGGCTCATGGCCGGCATGCAGTTGCCGCCGGGCATGAAGCTGCCGTTCTGAAGCTGGCCGCCACCACGTGAAGCACTCGCCGGCCCTGGCGCGCCTGGTCACGGCGCTCACCGCCTTGCCCGGCGTCGGGCCCAAGACGGCGCAACGCATGGCCTTCCGGTTGCTGCAGGAAGGGCGCGACAGCGCGCGGGAGTTGGCTGCAGCCCTCACCGGTGCGCTGGCCTCCATCGGCCGCTGCCGCCGCTGCCGCATGCTGACCGAAGGCGAACAGTGTGGTCTCTGCACCGATCCGCGCCGCGACGAGGCCTTGCTGTGCGTCGTCGAATCACCGGCCGACGTAATGGCGATCGAGGCGTCGGCCAGCTATCGCGGGCGCTATTTCGTGCTGATGGGTCATCTGTCGCCGCTGGATGGCATCGGGCCCGAGCAACTCGGCCTTGCTGATCTCGAGCGGCTGCTCGACGAAGGAATTGTCCGCGAGCTGATCCTGGCCACCAACCCCACCGTCGAGGGCGAAGCGACCGCCCATGTGCTCTCCGGGCTGGCGCAGCAACGCGGCGTGCGGGCCACGCGCATCGCGCACGGTGTGCCCATCGGTGGCGAGCTGGAGTACGTGGACGGCGGCACACTGGCCCACGCCCTGCAGGGTCGTCAGACCCTTCTCTGAGACCGTCCGCCGCGTGGCGGGTGCTGGCCGGCCGGGCCGCGCGCCGCCTGCAACTGCTCCGCCAGACGCCGCAGCCTGCGGTAGCTCTCGTAGCGTCGTGCATCCAGGAGGCTGCTCTCCAACGCTGACTTCACCGCGCAGCCCGGCTCGTTCATGTGTCGGCAATCCATGAACTGGCAGCCCGCACCTGCACGGTCCACTTCCACGAAGCCCAGGCTGCGCTGCTCGAGCGCGTCGATGGACGGCGCGTAATCCCGCACGCCCGGAGAATCGATGAGCACTCCGCCCGTGAGTCCTGTGTAGCAGCGCGAACTGGTTGTTGTATGCCGACCCTCGGCTTCGCGCATCAGGTCGCCGGTCGCCGCCTCGGCACCATCGACGGTCAACCTGCGGATGAGTGATGATTTGCCAACGCCAGATTGGCCCAGCAGCACACTGGTCTCGTTTGCCAGCGCTGCGGACAGGGCCTCAAGACCCTCGCCGCCGCGGGCGCCGACCCGATGCACCGGATACCCCAGGGACGCGAATACGGCCAGTTGTGGTTCGAGTTCAGGGTCCAGCGCCAGGTCGCACTTGTTGACGACCACGACGGCGCGCAGACGCAGCGAGGCGGCTGCCGCCAAGTAGCGGTCGACCATGAACAGGTCCGGCCGCGGCACGGCGGCCAGCACCACAACCAGTTGCGTCAGGTTGGCGACGATCACCTCGTTGCCGCCGCGCAGGTTGCTGCGCTCCAGGACGGAACGGCGAGGCAGCACCCGCACTGCGATGACCTCGCCGTGGCCGTCGCGCTCGCAGGCCACCCGGTCGCCGCAGACCACGCCGAGGTGGCGGCCAAAGGGGCGTGCGGCATGGGTGGCACCGGCCGCGTCGCGGACCAGAAGGTGCCGGCCGAAAGCGGCGATGACATCGGCGTCCAGGCATTCGGGAGGCTTGTTCAAGGCTGCTAGAATGCCACAGCTTCACCCTGGATCCCCGTCATGCAGAGCCGCGACAATCTCATCTGGATCGACCTGGAAATGACCGGCCTGAGCCCGGAAAACGACGTGATCCTCGAGATCGCGACCGTGGTCACGGATACGCGGCTCGAGGTGTTGGCGGAGGGGCCGGTCATCGCCATCCACCAGACGCAGGCCCGGCTCGACGCGATGGATGAGTGGAACACGCGCCAGCACGGGCAGTCCGGACTCGTGGAACGGGTCCGGGCCAGCCGGGACGACCCTGCTGCCGCCGAGGCGCGCACCTTGGCATTTCTCGAAGCGTGGGTGCCCGCTGGCGCCTCACCCATGTGCGGCAACAGCATCTGCCAGGACCGGCGCTTCCTGGCCCGCTACATGCCCGCGCTGGAGCGGCACTTCCACTATCGCAACCTGGACGTCAGCACGCTGAAGGAACTGGCACGCCGTTGGGCGCCGCAGGTCGCCAGTGGCTTCAGCAAGCAGGCGGCCCACCTGGCACTGGCCGACATCCACGATTCGATCCGCGAATTGCGCCACTACCGCGACCACCTGCTGGTGGAGGCGTGTCGGCCACCCGCAGGGTCCACCGGGACCTGAATCCATGCGCGACGACACGCGGCTGGCGGTCTCCTGGCGGGCGCGGCCGCGCAGTTTCCTGGCCCTGATGGCCCTCTACGAGAGCAACTTCCTGCGCCTGCAGGCCCTGTGCGGCACCGTGTCACAGTTGCGTGGCTGTCACCTGTCGCGCGTGCCGGGAGACTGCGACCTGTCGGTGGTCGTCGAGGAACAGACTCCCTACACGACGACGCTGACGCTGACCTACCAGTTCGAGGAGCCGGGACCACCCTTGGACGGTCAGCCGCCCATGGCGCGGGTGCCGGATCTGAACGTGCGCGTCTACGCCGACGCGCGTGTTGCCGAGGCCCGTTTCCGCGAAGTCGCGAAGCCCAGTGGCATGAAGTCGGGCAGGGCGGTCGCGGAGCGTGAACTGGAACAGCGCTGGTCCGCGAACATGCTGTTAAACAAGTGGCTGGAATATTGTCTGGAGCGCGGACACCGCATCCGCTGAGCCGTCTTGTCTGCAGAGGTCCCGCTACCCGTCAGCCCAGGTCTGTTCCGGAAGCTGCGGGCTCGCCCTTGGTTCGCCGATCCTCCGAGCTTCGAGGAGGATGAGCGCGTCCTGCAATTGTTCCGCAACCGCGCAGAGCTCAAGAAGTCCTGGAGCGAACTGCAGGAAGAGGTCCGCGGGCTCCAGGACCTGCTCAAGGTGGAGCAAGCATCTACCGCACGGGTGGAAGATGCCTTGGCTCGCCTGGAGGCGATGCTCGCCCAGACCGGATCGGGTCACCATGCGATGCTCCATTTCCAATTGCGTGACCTGTGGCGCCGTGGCAGCCAACTGTTGGGACAACTCTCCGCAGAACTGGTTGAACAGCAGACCGCGCGCGAAGCCCGCACGCGTCGGGCCCAATACGACCGGGAGCAGGGCGCGCGCCTCGCCAAGGCACAGCAGGACCTGTCGGAGTGGGAAGCACGTGGCGCGGCGATGCGATCGAAGCTGGAGCAGATTCACCAGGCCCGCGTTGTGGCCGGCAGGCGCTGGCGCTGGTGGGTCCGTCGTCGTCTGGAACGGGAAGCCGACGCGCTGATGGTCGAGGCCGCCGCGGTCAGCCGCGAGCTGGGGCTGGCGCGCGACACGCTGGCGACGTTGCAGGAGGCGGTGCCGCCGGATTTCGTGAGCCTGTCGGTCGCTGCCCGGCGTGGCATCAACCTGGGGCTGCTGGCCTACGCGCAACTGCTGTCGCAGCGGCTGGCAGGAAAGCTCGAGGGCGGATCATGGCTGGCACTGATGGCCGAGGCTGCACGCCAGCGTGAGCCGCTGCGGCGCGACTGGGACAGCACGCGCAGCCTGGCATTGATGGAACAGTTGGGTCGCCTGCGGAACGCCTTGCCCGCGTTCACAGCCGTCAGCCACGACCTGAAACAGCGGATCGAGCGCCTGGCCGCTTCGGCGCGCTACGCCGATGCGGTCGCGACGTTGCCGACCGACGACTCCTTGCTGCAGCACCAGGAGACCGACCCCGAGGGGGGGGTGGCCGTGGTGCTGGCCGACAACGACTGGGGCGTCCGCAGCCGGCTGCTGGACTGAAACCTCAGTGCTGCCGGGCGGTCGTGGTCGCCGTGGCCCCGGCCGCAGGCGGAGGGCCGTGCACCACGATGTCGGCCAGGATCTGCGCGGTCTGCTGCAGCAGGATGTCGTCCTCGGCCTTGGCAGGTTCATCCGTGCCCACCTCGCCACCCTCCGGGTCGTCCGTGCTGTCGGTGCCGGCATCGGCTTTTCCGCTACCCGCGGTCAGCTCCTCCAGCGAACTGAGCGCAGGTTTGCCTTGGGCGGCGCGCCGCTGGTTGAGCCGCTGCAGCCGGTCCGCATCCTGCTGCTCGCGCTCGGCACGGCGGGTGGCGAGATTGAGCGAGAGCGAGGTCTGCTGGCGGAGCTTTTCAATGGCCTGGATGTCGCCCACGAGCCACTGGTAATCGGCGTTGCCGTTGTTGCGCTGGGCGCCATTGCGGACCAGCACTTCCGTTCCGGGCAGCTTGCCGGGCGGCAAGGCACTCTGGAACGGCACTCCGGCGATGCGATCCCAGGGCAGGGCCGCTTCCAAGGCGCTCTCGCCAACGTCATCAAGGTTGATGGCCGAGGGCAGTGCGATATCCGGCTCCACGCCGCGATGCTGCGTGCTCTCGCCGGTCACCCGGTAGAACTTGCCGATCGTGACGGTCAGTTGGCCGTCCACGGGGCGCTGGGACCAGCGGTCCAAGGGAACCAGGTTCTGCACGGTGCCCTTGCCGAAGGTGCGTTGCCCGACCACGTAACCGCGCCGGTAATCCTGGATGGCGCCAGCGAAGATCTCCGAAGCGGAGGCGCTGAATCGGTCCACGAGCACCACGAGCGGCCCGTCCCAGGCCACGCCGGGGCTGGGATCATCGAGCACCTCGACACGCCCCGTGGTGTCCTTGAGCTGAACGACCGGGCCGCGGTCAATGAACAGGCCGGTCAACGCAGTGGCCTCGGGAAGGTAGCCACCGCCGTCGCCACGCAGGTCGAGCACCAGCCCGTCGAGTCCGCCTTCCTTGCGCAGCTCATTGATCAGGCGCTGCACGTCGCGCGTCGTGCTGCGGTAGTCCGGGTCGCCGGCGGCCTGTGCCTGCACGTCCTGGTAGAAGCCCGGCACGCTGATCACACCGATGTCGAGATCCTTGCCGTCCCGCGGGATCTTCAGGCGCTGCTTCTTGGCAGCCTGGGCCTCGAGTGTCACCTTGCCCCGCACGAGTTCGACCACCTTTTCCGGCGAGCCCGGCGCCGCACCGGCCGGCAGCACCTGCAAACGCACCAGCGTGCCGCCCTTGCCGCGGATCAGTTGCACGACGTCGTCGATACGCCAGCCGATCACTTCCTGGAAGCTGCCGTCACGACCCTGCGCGATGCCTGTGATACGGTCCTTGATGGTCAGCGAGCCGGCCACCGCGGCGGGGCCGCCGGGCAGCAGGTTCATGATGGTCGCGTACTCGTCGATCGACTGCAGCGTGGCGCCGATGCCCTCGTAGCTGAGGCTCATCTGTATCCGGTATTCCTCGGAATTGCGCGGCGAGAAGTAGCTGGAGTGCGGGTCGAAGGTGCGCGCGTAGGCGTTCATGAAGGTCTCGAACACGTCCTCGGGCGACACCTGGTCGACGCGCTTGAGGACCCGCTCGTAGCGCTTGCGCAGCAGGTCTGCAGCCTCGGGCCAGGTCTTGCCCGCCAGCACCAGCGCCAAGCCATCGCTCTTCACGCGCTTGCGCCACAGTTCGTCGAGTTCTGCGCTGTTGCGCGGCCATGGCGCGTCCTCGCGGTCGAACTCGAAACGCTCATCCACGGTCCAGTCCGGCTCCTTGTCCAGCAGTTGCAGGGCGTGCCGCACACGCTCGCGGTTGCGCTCCTGCAGTCGGGCGAACATGCGGAAGGCGGGCTCGATCTCGCCACTGCGCACCATGTCGTCGAAGCGTTCGCGCAGCGGCTGGAATTCCGCGATGTCGGCGGCAGTCAGGTAGCTGCGCTGGCCGTCGAGGGAATCGAGGTAGCGGTCGAAAACCTCAGCGGAGAACTTGTCATCTATGCGGGCGCGCCGGAAGTGCGCCTCCTCCAGCAGTGCCGCGACGCGACGCGCCACCACCCGCTGCCGCTCGCGAGGCGCGACCGCTCCTGGCGGCAACGCGCCCGTGGCGGTGTTGGCGGGCGCCGTGCTGGAGCCGCTGCCGATGCCTGCCAGCACGGCGAGGGCGCCAAGGGCGAGCCAGCGCGCGGGAAGACGGGGTACTTGCATGGAGTGGGCCTGCCTGCGTTGAGGTTGGAGTAGAGTGTAGGCCTATTGGATTCTTGCTGCCGGAGACAGTTCGCATGCGTCCGCTTGCCGCCCTGCTGGGCATCGCCATGGGTTCTGCCGTGTCCATGTTCGTCGGCCTGTCACTGACGGCCGTGGTCTTCATGTTGCTGCCGGAATACTCGGAGCGCCTGGGCGGCGAGTACCGCCCCTTGGCGATCGCAATCGGCTGGTCCCTGGCGCTGCTGTTGGCCACCGTCGCGGCCTTTGTCGGCGAGATCCGCGAGACGCGGTGGCGCCGGCTTGCACAGCTGTCGGCGGTGCTGGTGGTGGCCGGCATGGCCCTGGTGTATTGGCCGCAGGGCGAGTGAGGGGGCCGGCGGCGCTGGTCAGTTGCGCCGCCGCCGGTGTGGCGTGGCCGGCGCGGCGCGCCTGCTTTTGCCACTCGGCCACGCCCAGCGTCGGGCCACGCGCCACGCCGTGAGCAGGGCCCAGGGGCCGAGGGCGGCCATCCAGTAGCCCGCCGAGAACTGCGCCAGCCCCTTCAGGTAGTCGAACCAGAAAGCCCCCAGCCCACCCGTCAGCCCGGTGAGCGGGTCACGCAGGTAAGCGCCGAGCACCAGCCGGCCGCCCAGATAAATGACCGGCGGCAACAGCAGCAGCCCCACCGCCAGCATCCACAGCAGGCCCATCAATTCCCGGGCAAGCGGCGGGCGCTGCCAGTGAGCGTCCCAGGTACGTGCGAAGAATCCTTTCACGCCGGGCATAATAGCGGTGTCATGGACAAAATCCGAACTGCCGTCATTGGTACCGGCTACCTGGGGCGCTTCCACGCCCAGAAGTACGCCGCCATCCCGTCCAGCCAGCTGGTTGCCGTCGTCGACGCCCAGGAGGCGGCACGCCGCGCGGTCGGTGCCGAGCTGGGCGTGCCAGGCTTCGCCGACCACCGCGAGCTGCTGGGCAAGGTGGATGCGGTCAGCGTCGTCACCCACACGCCCGCGCACTTCCAGATCGCCGCCGACTTCCTTGCGGCGGGCGCACACGTGCTGGTGGAAAAGCCGGTGACGGAGACTGTTGCGCAGGCACGCGAACTCATCGCACTGGCCGCCCGTTGCAACCGTGTCCTGCAGGTCGGCCACCTGGAGCGCTTCAATGCGGCCGTGGTCGCAGCCGAGCCCTACTTGGGAAAGCCGCGTTTCCTCGAGTGCCAGCGCCTCGCGCCGTTCAAGGAACGTGGCACCGACGTGAATGTCGTGCTTGACCTCATGATCCACGACATCGACCTGATCCAGAGCATCGTGCAGTCCGACCTGGTGTCGGTCGATGCGGTCGGCACGCCGGTGTTCTCCGGCCAGATCGACATCGCCAATGCGCGCCTGCGCTTTGCCAACGGTTGCGTCGCCAATGCGACGGCCAGCCGTGTCAGCCTCAAGACCGAGCGCAAGCTGCGGGTGTTCCAGGATGACGCCTACCTGTCGATGGACCTCCAGCAGAAGATCCTGACGGTGATCCGCAAGAAACCCCCGGGTGCCGAGGCCGGGCCTTTGCCGGTCCTCATTGAAGAACAGAACCTCGACCAGGGCGATGCGCTGAAGGCCGAGATCGAATCCTTCCTGCACTGCGTCCGCACCGGCCAGGCACCCGTGGTGAGCGGCGCGGACGGCTTGCGTGCGCTGGAAACCGCCTTGCGTGTCACCGAGCAGGTGACGGCCAATCTTGCGGCGCGCGCATGAAAGGGCCAGCGCACCTGCAGCGTGGTTCGCGGCCGGTCACGGTGGCCACGACCCAGTTCGCCTGTGGTTGGGACCGTGATGCCAACATCGCCCGCGCCGAGGCCTTGGTGCGTGAGGCGGCGCGCGGCGGCGCGCAGTTGGTGTTGTTGCAGGAACTGTTCGAGACGCCCTATTTCTGCATCGAGCAGGACTCCAGGCACCTGCGTCTTGCGACGACGCTGGATGGAAACCCTGCCGTGCGCCACTTCTGCGGCGTGGCGCGGGAGCTGGGCGTGGTCATCCCGGTGAGCTTCTTCGAGTCCGCCGGCCGCGCCTACTTCAACTCCGTGGCCATCATCGATGCGGATGGCCGCGTGCTCGGGATCTACCGCAAGGCTCACATCCCGAACGGTCCCGGCTACCAGGAAAAGACCTACTTCAGCCCTGGGGATACCGGATTCCGCGTGTGGGACACGGCCATCGGCCGGATCGGCGTGGGCATCTGCTGGGACCAGTGGTTCCCGGAGTGCGCACGGGCCATGGCGCTCCAAGGCGCGGAGTTGCTGCTGTACCCGACGGCCATCGGCAGCGAGCCGCCACCGGCGCTGCCCGTGAACTCGCGTGACCACTGGCAGCGCACCCAGCAGGGGCATGCTGCGGCCAACCTTGTGCCATTGCTGGCTGCCAACCGTTACGGCGTCGAGCGCTCGCTGCAGGATCCCGAGGGCCTGTTCATCCGCTTCTACGGGTCCTCGTTCATCGCCGACGCGCAAGGCGCGAAGCTGGCCGATGCAGGCGAGGAGGGGGATGCGGTGCTGCTGGCGCAGTTCGATCTCGCCGAGATTGCCGAGTTGCGGGACAACTGGTTCGTGTTCCGCGACCGGCGGCCGGAACTTTACAGTGATCTGCTTACTTTCGATGGTCTGGGTGCGTCGGCGTTGATGCCCGATCCATGACTTCGCCGGACGCGTCCATACTCGGGTCATCGCCATCCTGACCGGAACCGCGCTTGCTCCCTTACGCGCATGGGCATTTGTTGATCGGTGCCGGCTTCCTCGTCATGGCGGCCCTCTGGTGCCTGCTGTCGAGGCGTCTTGGGCAGCCTGCCCCGGCCCGTCTGTGGGGTCTGGGGGCGACGCTGCAGGGCATGGCTACCATGGCTTGTGCGCCCATTGCAGCCTCCAGGGCAGGGGAGTCGGTCGTCTGGGACACGGTCTATGTTGGTGCGGCCCTGGGTGGCCTGGTGGCCAGCCTGCTCGCCGTACGGGAGTTCAACAAAGGCAGTGACTTGACGCGCCCGCTGGCCGTGGCCTGGCTGGCTGCCGTGTTGATGTTCCTGGCGCTGCGCAGCGCGCTGCCGGCCAGCGACGAGGCCTTGATGGCAGTCCTCATCGTGCTGGCCATTCTGTCCGTGGCCATCGCGCGGGAGTTTGGGCACATCGCCCGGACTGTCCGCTCGCCTGTCGCGCGGGGTCTGGTTGCGCTGTCGGTTTTCCAGGCAGTGCTGGCCATTGGCCTGATTGGCGAGGTGCAGCATGGGCGTGCCACCGTGTTCGGCGACGCCACCGCCGAAATGCCGGTGTCGTCGTTGCTCGTCATCCTGGTGTTCCGCGCCGCCATGCACGCCCTGTTCGCGGCAGTGCTGTTCAGTTCAGTCACGCACCGGACCGAACCGGTGCCACGGCGCCTGTTGGCCCCGTAGCGCGGGCGTCCGACTCTGTGGACGCCGGCGATGAGCGACCCGTCCTCAGGAAGCCGGCCGCCATCCCATGACGCGGGATGGCGGGCTGGGCAGAGCCGTGGGCGGTTTCAGCGCCCGCCTTCGCGGAACGGGCTGTCGGCCGGCCATTGTTCCACAGCGCCGTTGCTCTCCACCGCAGCTTCCGTGACAGGCATCGCCGGTTCGGAGGCAATGGGTGATCCGGCGGCATGCTGCTCCGGCTCGTCGTTCAAGGCCAGGCTCACTCGCTGCGTGACGGGCGCGGACCACGATACGAGCGGCTGATCCGGGTCTGACTGCACGGGCAGTTCGATCGCCTCGACCTCGGGCACCGATGACGGTTCGGCGAACAGGCTTTCCTGTTGGCCTGCGGGGGGCGTGCTCTCGCTGCTGGCCTCGGCGATGTCAGCGGCGAGTTCGGTTCCCGCCGATTCCTCACGGCCGCGGCCCCGGCGGCGCCGGCCGCCACGGCGTGAACGTCGCGTACGCTCGCCCTCGGTGGGAGCACCCGTGGTTCCGTCCGCCGGCACAGCCGTGTCGACGGGCATAGCCACCATCGCCTCGGCGGGGTTCACGGCTACCGGCGGTGGGGCTGGAGGAGGCGCGGCTTCCGGCTTCGGGCTCCGGTCATCACGGCGCTCGTCCTTGCGCCCCTCACGGGGCTGGCGCTCGCGACGTTCCTCGCGTGCGCCGCCCGCACGTTCTTCCTTCGGTCCGCGCTCTTCGCGCGGTCCGCGTTCGTCCTTTCGGCCGTCACGACGCTCACCACGCTCGTTGCGGTCACCACGATCACCGCGGCCGCCACGCTCCTCGCGCGATCCACGCTCTTCCCTTTGGCCCCGCTCCTCACGGTCGCCATCGCGCGGACCACGGCCCCCCCGACGTCCGTCGCGGTCACGCCCGTCGCGCGGACCACCACCCCGGCCGTCGCGCCGCCCCTGGCGCTCCGGCTTGCCCGCGCGGCTGTCCTTGTGCGTCCCGCCTGTGTCCGGGGTCTCGAGGTCGAAGAGCACGTACTTGAGGCGGGACCAGAAGCTGCCCCCGACGCGCGGTGGCGCGGCAGGTGCCGCTGGTGCCGCTGCGGTCACGGGCTCCGCGGTCTGCGGTGCGGGCGTGCTGGGCATGATCGGGGCCACGGCGGCCACTGGCGGCGGGGCCGGCTTCTGGCCCTGCAGCGCAAGGTCCGGCTGCGGCGGCGGCGTCGGCATGCGGTAGCTGGCCTGGCTGTTCTCGACCAGACCGACCTCATCGTCGCGGACGCGCCGGATCGTGTATTCCGGCGTCTCGATGTTCGGGTTGGGGACCAGCAGGATGTCGATGCCGCTGCGCGACTCGATGGCCCGCAGTGCATCGCGCTTTTCGTTCATCAGGTAGGTGGCGACCGAGACTGGCACCTGCACCACCAGGCGTGAGGTGCGGTCCTTGCGGGCGTCTTCGCCGACGAGGCGCAGGATCGACAGGGCCATCGACTCGACGCTGCGGATGTTGCCGACACCGTTGCAGCGGGGGCAGCTGAGATGGCTGCTTTCGCCGAGGCTCGGCCGCAGGCGCTGGCGCGACATTTCCATCAGGCCAAAGCGCGACAATCGACCGATCTGGATGCGGGCGCGGTCCTGCTTGACGGCCTCGCGCAGGCGTTCCTCGACCTCGCGCTGGTTCTTGCTCGACTCCATGTCGATGAAGTCGATGACGATCAGGCCGCCGGCGTCGCGGATGCGCAGCTGGCGCGCGATCTCGTCCGCGGCCTCGAGGTTGGTGTTGAAGGCGGTGGTCTCGATGTCGGCGCCACGCGTGGCACGCGCCGAATTGATGTCGATGGAGACCAGCGCCTCGGTATAGTCGATGACCAGCGAGCCCCCCGAGGGCAGCTGCACCTTGTGGGCGTAGGCCGACTCGATCTGGTTCTCGATCTGGAAGCGCGTGAACAGCGGCACGTCTTCGTTGTAGAGCTTCAGCTGCCGCAGGGCCTCGGGCGGCATGAACCGCTGCATGTATTCCTGGGCCTTCTGGAACGCCCCGGCGTCATCGACCAGGATTTCGCCGATGTCGTCGGTGAGGTAGTCGCGCAGCGCGCGCGTGACGGCGTCGCTTTCCTGGTAGACGAGGAAGGGCGCCGGACGCGCGCTGATGGCGGCGGCGATGGCTTCCCACTGCGTCTTGAGGTTGTCGAGGTCCCACTGCAACTCGGGGGCGGAGCGGCCCACGCCGGCGGTGCGGATGATGGCGCCCATGCCATCCGGGATCTGCAGCTGCGCCATGGTGTCGCGCATCTGCTCGCGGTCTTCGCCCTCGATGCGCCGCGACACGCCGCCACCGCGGGGATTGTTGGGCATCAGCACGAGGAAACGGCCCGCGAGGCTGATGAAGGTGGTGAGGGCGGCACCCTTGTTGCCACGCTCCTCCTTTTCCACCTGCACGACGATTTCCTGGCCCTCGGCGACCAGTTCGCGGATCGGCCGGTTCTGGGCCACGCCCGGCCGGAAGTATTCCTTGGCGATTTCCTTCAGCGGCAGGAAACCGTGGCGCTGGGCGCCGTAATCGACGAAGCAGGCTTCGAGCGAGGGCTCGACGCGCGCGATGCGCGCCTTGTAGACGTTAGCCTTCTTCTGCTCCTTGGACGGGATCTCCAGCGACAGGTCGTAGAGCTTCTGGCCGTCGACGAGTGCGACGCGCAGCTCTTCCTGCTGGGTCGCGTTCACAAGCATTCTTTTCATGGGTTCCACTCAATCCGGGGTGAGTGGCCGAGGAGGCGGACGCACGCACGCGGGCGCGTGCGGCAACGAGCCGGGAAGTGCAGCAGGGCGCCGTGTGGGGCACCACAAAACCGTGTAGGAGCGCGAGGAGGACGAGCAACACTGGCGTTCTTCCGGAGCGGTCACGGCGCCGGAGGGGCGACGTGCCAGCGACCTTCTTGGTTCTCTGCTGACCGCCAGGCTGGCGGGGCGTGCCGTTGGTGGCCCTGACCCCGCGTTGCGACCTGATCGGCCGGATTCGATGGCCCGGCTAGCCGGGACCAACTAACATGCGGCATTCGCCGCGTCGTGGCGCACTGCCCTGGAGCGACTGCCGGGTGGCAGGTGCTGCTCGCGGGCCGCTGCGACCCATGGACTATACACCGGCATTTGCCATATGAGCGACTTGACCCCCGATACCGAGACTTCCGGCACGCATGTGCCGGCGCGGACCCTGGTCCTGGGGGCGGAGGACGCCAGCCAGCGCCTGGACAAGGTGCTGACGCGCCTGTTGCCCACCATGCCACGCAGCCATCTGTTCCGGTTGCTGCGTCGCGGTGAGGTGCGCCTCAATGGCCGGCGGGTCAAGGGCGATGAGCGGGTGGCCGAGGGCGACAGCCTGCGGATTCCACCTCACCAACGCCAGGAAGAGCAGGCCAGCCGGCCGCGCCCCGTGCCGCTGCGGCTGCAGGAGCAGGTCCAGGGAGCTGTCATCCATGAAGATGAACGTCTGCTGGTGCTCGACAAGCCCTCTGGCCTGGCGGTGCATGGTGGCAGCGGCCTGAGCTTCGGGGTCATTGAAGCCCTGCGGGCAGCCCGGCCGGGCGAGACGCTCGAGTTGGTCCACCGGCTGGACCGCGACACCAGCGGTTGCCTGCTGGTGGCCCGCAAACGCTCCACCCTGCGCAGCCTGCATGCGCTGCTGCGCGAGGACGCTTTCGACAAACGTTATCTCGCACTGCTGCGCGGCAAATGGGAACTGGGGGTCAAGCGCATCGATGCTCCCCTGGATACCGAGGGCCGCTCTGGTGGCGAGCGCACGGTGCGCGTGTCGCCGCACGGCAAGATGGCCGCCAGCGAGTTCCGCGTGGTGCAGTTCTTCGGCAACCTGGCGACGCTGGTGGAGGTGCAGTTGCTCACGGGCCGCACCCACCAGATCCGCGTGCACGCGCAGTATGCCGGCCATCCTCTGGCCGGCGACGACAAGTACGGGGATCCGGCGTTCAATGAGCAGATGGCCGCACTGGGGCTGTCGCGCCTGTTCCTGCATGCACACAGCGTCGGCTATGAGGATCCAGAGCGCCACGTGGACGTCAGCGTCAGCGCGCCGTTGCCGGCCGATCTGAAAGATTTCCTGGACCGCCTGGCGTCGGCATCGGCGTCGGGCAAGTTGCGGCCACGCGGTGGCGCGCGTCTGGCATCGCCGGTGCGTGCCCGCGGGCTGGAGCCCAAGGCACCCAAGAAGAAGAAGTCGGCGAAGAAGCGTCCGGGTGCTGCCAATCCTGCAGCCCGCAAGCGTGCAGACCTGCCACAAGGCCGCGGCGCCACGCTTGCCGCACGTCGGTCGGCGCAACGCGCGGGCAAGCGCCCGTCAGGGGACCGGCCTGCCGGTCGCCCGAAGCGCGCCGGCAAGCCAGATCAGCGGTAGGCCGACCAGCGCGGTCGGGTCGGCGGTTTCCAGGCGGTCCATCAGGCTGATGCCCAGGCCCTCGCACTTGAAGCCACCGGCGCAGTCCAGGGCGGGTTCGCGCGCCATGTAGTGTTCGATGTCGGTGGCCGACAGGGCGCGGAAATGCACGCGTGTCAGGTCGGTGTGTGCCTGCCGGCCTCCGGGCCATCGCAGGCACACGGCCGTATCGAAGCGCACCACGCGGCCGCTGAGCGCCTCCAGTTGGGTCCGCCAGCGCTCCGGGGTGCCCGGCTTGCGCAGGATCCGTGCCTCCGGCGCCTCGCCCAGGCTGGCCACCTGGTCGCTGCCGATCACGACCGCGTCCGGACGCACTGCGAAGACTGCTTCGGCTTTGGCGATGGCCAGCCGCAGTGCGCGGTCCGCGGGCGACTCAAGGTCACGCGGAGTCTCATCAACCTCTGGCGCGATACATTCGAAAGGCTGCTGCAGCCTCGCCAGGAGTTCGCGGCGGTAGGCCGAGGTGGACGCCAGCAGCAGGGGCGGGTGTGGCATGGGCAGCGCCTTGTTATGGCTTGTGTTTTGACTTGGGCGGATCGCGAACCTATGATACGCGCCCCATGCCGGACGACGGGTCCAGACTTCGAGACATCACGGTGCTGGCCGACGAGGCCGCCCGCCTGTCCATTGAAGTCCCCGTCGCGCGCCTGGAGCGGCTGGCCAGTGGTCTGGCCGCCACCACAGGCACGGCACGGGGCGATATCCGTTTCGAGCGCCGGTCGGGTTTTCCCGCGGCGCAGGTCGAAGCCTCGGCCGAAGTCACGCTGGCTTGCCAGCGCTGCTTCGGGCCGCTGCGGCTGCGGCTCGAAGGGAGATCGCTGGTGTACCTGCCCACCTCCGAAAACGAGGCGGAGCGCGTACCAGCCGATGCCGAGGTCCTCATCGCTGCGGAAGGCCGCTTGCGGCCTGCCGAACTGGTGGAGGAAGAACTGCTGCTCGCGCTGCCGTTCGCGCCGCTGCATGCGGAAGGCGAAGGGTGTGCCGGGCGCGTGGAAACCCCCGAGGCGGAAACGTCACGGGATGATGTGCAGAGACCGTTTGCTGCGCTTGCCGGCCTGATGGGTCGTCGCGACAGCTGAGTCAGGAGAACCGATCACATGGCCGTCCAGAAGAGTCGCAAGACGCCGTCCAAGCGCGGCATGCATCGTTCGCACGATGCCCTCACCACGCCGGCGCTGTCGGTCGACCCGCAATCCGGGGAGACCCACCTGCGTCACCGCGTCACGCCGGACGGTTTCTACCGCGGCAAGCGCGTCATCGCCAAGGCGCCCGAGGCCGAGGACCAGGAGTAACAGCGACCTGCCGGCCTGCGCGTGTTCCCGGAACGCGCAGCAGACGGCACGGCCGCCGGTTGAACCGCGCGCCCATTGCAGTTGCTGCAATGGGCGTTTTGCGTCACGAGAACAACAAACATGTACTCCAGAATCACCGGCACCGGTTCCTACCTGCCGGAGCGCGTGGTCCACAACACCGATCTCGAGAAGGTGATGGAGACCTCGGACGAATGGATCCGCGAGCGCACCGGCATCCAGCGACGCCACTACGCGGCGGAGGGTGAAACCACCGTCTCCATGGCCGAGCAGGCTGCGCGCCGGGCGATCGAGGCCGCAGGAGTCGATCCCGCCACCATCGACCTGATCGTGTTTGGTACCACCACGCCCGATCTGGTTTTTCCCAATGCCGGAGCCATGCTGCAGGCACGGCTCGGCTGCCGCGGTGGTGCGGCCTTCAGCGTCGAGGCAGCGTGCAGCAGTTTCCTGTACGCACTTTCCGTGGCCGACAAGTTCGTGCGTGCGGGAGAGGCGCGTCGTGCCCTGGTGGTCGGGTCCGAGACGCTGACCCGCATCACCGACTTCAACGACCGCACCACGGCCATCCTGTTTGCCGACGGTGCCGGTGCCGTGGTCCTCGAACCGTCGGCGGAGCAGGGGATCATCTCCACGCACCTGCACGCGGACGGTTCCTACCAGGACCTGCTCTATTGCACCGGTGGCATCTCGAAGGGCTATGAGCCAGGCACGGGCAACCGCGCCGTGATCCGCATGGCCGGTCGCGAGGTGTTCAAGGTGGCCGTCACCATGTTGGGTGGCGTGGTCGACGAAGTGCTCGAGGCCAACCACCTGCAGAAGTCGGACATCAAGTGGCTGGTGCCGCACCAGGCCAACATCCGCATCATCCAGGCGGTGGCGAAGAAACTCGACATGCCGATGGAAAACGTCATCGTGACGGTGCAGGACCACGGCAATACCTCGGCGGCCTCGGTGCCGCTGGCCTTGGACGCCGGTGTTCGCGACGGGCGCATCCGCAAGGGCGACCTGGTGCTGCTCGAGGCCTTCGGCGGCGGCTTCACGTGGGGCGCTGCGCTTGTCCGCATGTAGGCGTAGAGGCGTGCGGGGGTACGCGTTGGTGCGCATGTAGGCGGCAAGGCGTGCCCGGCTGCGCGCTCGTGCGCATGCAGACGGAACGCTGTGCCGTCACCCGGAGGGCAGGCGAAAAAAAACGCCGCGCAGATGCGCGGCGTTTTTCATGGCGCGAAGTAAAAGACTTACTTCGAGACCGAGCGCTTGAACATGCGGTCGATCTTCTCGTTGGTGGCATCGACGCCGGCCTGGGCGGCCTGGGCGGCGGCCAGCGCCTGGTTGGCGGTGTTCTGCGCGGCGGCGGCGGCAGCGGCGGCGCGGCCGGCAGCGGCGTTGGCGTCGGCACCGGCCTTGTGGCCAGCATCGTCACCGGCCTTGTTGGCGGCCAGATCCGAGTTCAGCTTGCCGACCTGGGTCTTCAGGTCATCAACCTGCGCCTGCAGGGGCTTGAGATCGGTGCAGCCGGCGAGGGCGGCAACGGCGGCAACGGTGGCGATCTTGATAGCGAGCTTCATGTGATTCCCCTTTGGGTTTCCGTGACTGGTCAAATAAAGCAAATCCCAACGTGCCACACGCGCTGCGGAACGATGCTCTTTGCGATGTGGCAACTTGACCATAACAGTTGTTGCCTCGCAAGAGGATCTATCGCGAAACATGGCCCGGGTACAGTAATTCAGCGGCGATTCAGCGCCTCTGCGTCGCTGCGTGGCGACGAACACAGCCAGTACGCTTGCACGCCGGTGCATCCGGGATTACTGTATGGATGAACAGTATTCCTCTGGAGCCTTCATGTCCGGCCAAGACCTCACGCCCCGCCAGCTGCAGATCCTGCAGCTCATCCAGGACAGCGTCGCCGAGACCGGCATGCCCCCCACCCGCAAGGAAATCGCCGAACAGCTCGGCTTCCGGTCCGCCAATGCCGCAGAAGACCACCTGCGCGCCCTGGCGCGCAAGGGTGCCATTGCGCTGGTACCCGGTGCCTCGCGCGGCATCCAGCTCAAAGAGTCACTTCGCGAGCCGCCCCCGGGGCTGCCGCTCATCGGCCGGGTGGCCGCTGGCCGTCCCATCCTCGCCGAGGAGAACATCGAGGACCACCTCAACATCGACCCGTCCATCTTCCAGGTGCGGCCGCATTACCTGCTCAAGGTGGTCGGCATGAGCATGAAGGACGCCGGCATCCTCGACGGCGATCTGGTCGCCGTGCATCGCACTCCTGATGTGCGCAGCCGGCAGATCGTCGTCGCCCGCATCGAAGACGAAGTCACCGTCAAGCGCTACCGCCAGGAAGGTTCCATCGCCTGGCTGTTGCCCGAGAACGAAGACTTCGAGCCCATCAAGGTCGATCTCAAGGCCCAGGCGCTGCGTATCGAGGGCGTCGTGGTGGGCGTGGTGCGCCGCGGCGGCAAGGCGGCAGGCTTCTGAAGACCCGGCACCCGCAGGACCTGTACCGTGGTCGCCGCTGGAGACCGGCTGCCGCTGGAGCAGCTGTTGCAACACCCGCGCCTGTGGCGTGGCCGCAGTGCCACGGTTGCTGCGGTGCTGCCTACGGGCTTTCCTCTCCTGGACGAGGCCTTGCCCGGAGGAGGCTGGCCGCGCAGCGGCCTGGTGGAAGTGCTGGCGCCGCGGCAGGGCATGGGCGCCTTGCAGCTGTGGTTGCCGGCGCTGGCAACGCTCACCGCTGCCGCTGAGGCCCGCTGGTCGGCCTTCATCGCGCCGCCCTTCGATCTGTTCGCACCCGCCCTCAGTGTCGCGGGCGTCCGCCTCGACCGTCTGCTGCTGGTACGCCGCGGTGCCCTGGAGTGGTCGGTCGAAACGGCCCTGCAGTCGGGCGGCTGTGATGCCGTCCTTGCCTGGGCACCGGCATTGCTACCCGCTGCACTGCGTCGCTTTGCACTCGCCGCGGAACAGGGACGTGCGCTCGGTGTGCTGTTCCGGCCTGCCGAGGCGGGCGAGCAGGCCTCGCCGGCCGTCCTGCGCATCGGGCTGCAGGCCTCGCCCGCCGGTCTGCGCCTGCAGTTCCTCAAGCGGCGTGGCGGCGGCGCACCCGTTCTCGAGCTGCCGTGGCCCGCCTGAGCGCTCTGTCATGAAGCACCCGCGTGCAGTACGGCTTGGTCGCCCGTCCGTGGCGCCGCAACGCGTGCCTGCAACCCCGGCGGCGGCGCCACTGCAGGCGGTCCAGGCGCTGCAGGCCAGTCTGCCTTGGGACGAGCCCGGCGCCGGTGGCCGCGAACTCTGGGCCGCGGTACGCCTGCCGGCGGACGGTGCAGTTCAGGCCGTTGCAACGCAATGGTGCGCCTTCTCACCGCGCGTGAGTCTTGAACCGCCGGATGCCGTGCTGTGCGAGGTGGGCGCAAGCCAGCGCCTGTTCGGGGGGCTGCGCACGCTGTGGGAGGCCCTGCAGCAGGGCCTGCCGGCCGGTGCCTGTCTGTCTGCAGCACCCACGCCGTTGGCGGCGCTCGCGCTGGCCAGGGCAGGGCGTTCAGCCTGCCTCACCGATCCTGCGCGCTTGGTGGGAAGGCTGGCCCCGCTGCCCCTGGCGAGTCTGGACTGGCCTGCCGAGTCCCTGCAGCGGCTGTCGGCGATGGGGGTACACACGATCGGCGAGGCGCTGCGCCTGCCCCGCGAGGGCTTCACACGCCGCTTCGGCTCCGGCTTGCAGCGCTCCCTGGACCGATTGGTTGGCCGCGCGGCCGATCCGCGCCGCGCGTTGGCACCGCCGGAATATTTCCACGAGCGTATCGACCTGTCCTGGGAGTGGCCGGACAAACCCTCCTTGCTCCGCAGTGTGCAGCCGGCCCTGGCAGCGCTGCAGGTCTTCCTGCAGGGGCGGCAGTCCGGCATCACGCGGCTGGGGCTGCAACTGCAACACCGCGACCATCCCGCCACGCGCTGGGTCCTGCGGCTGGCACAGCCTGAATACCGCGCCGCCCGTCTGACAGCCTTGCTCGAATTGCGCCTGGGCCAGTGGTACCTGCCTGCACCCGTCCGTGCGATCGAGCTTCGCAGCGGCCGTCTGCGTCCCTGCGTGGTCTCGAGCGAGTCCTTGTGGAAGCCCGGCGAGCACGGCGGGGCGGGCAGCACGGCCGTCCCCGCCTTCATCGAGGTGCTGCAGGCGCGCCTGGGGCAGGCCGCGGTCCAGGGGCTGCAGCTGCAGGCCGGGTACTGTCCGGAGCGTCTCTCGATGGTCCGCGAGCTGGCGGCCACAGGTACAGCGCCGCTGCCTGCCGGTGTCTGGCCCGCGCAGTGGACGGCCGGCCTGCACCCGCTGTGGCTTCTTCCCGAGCCCAGCCGGCTTGCGGCCATGGCGGTGGAGCCAGGCCTGCCCTTGTGGCATGGGCGACCCTTGCAGCTGCTGGCAGGGCCGGAGCGCATCGAGACCGGCGGGTGGGAAGGCGCGCCGGCCATTGCCCGCGACTACTACACAGCGATGGATGGCGAGGGCGTACGGCTCTGGGTCTACCGCGAGCGGCAGGCCGGGGGGGGCTGGTACCTGCATGGCTACTTCGGCTGACGACGCCCTGCCGGGCTATGCCGAACTGCATTGCCTGAGCAACTTCAGCTTCCTGCGCGGTGCCTCGCACCCCCATGAGCTTGTGGAGCGCGCCGCTGCGCTGGGCTATTCGGCGCTGGCGATCACCGACGAGTGTTCCTTCGCCGGCGTGGTGCGCGCCCATGTCGCGGCGCGCCGCATCGGCCTGCCACTGCTGGTCGGCATCGAGCTCAGGCTTGCCTGCGGGCTGCATTGCGTGCTGCTGGCCGCCACGCGCCGCGGCTATGCCGCGCTGTCGCGCCTGGTGACGCGCGGCCGGCGGGCCGCCGCCAAGGGGCACTACCACCTGGAGCGCCGGGACCTCGAAGCCTTGCTGTTGCCGTCGCAGCTGCCGATCGAGGACTGCCTCGCCATCTGGTTGCCGCCCACCGCGCCCGCTGCGGTCGACGCTGCCGCCGATGACGGCCAATGGGTGGCCGCGTTGCGTCCCGGTGCCACCTGGCTGGGCGTGGAGTTGCTGTGCGGGGGGCGGGACCGTCGGCGCCTGCAGCAGTTGCAGGCGCTGGCAGCGCGGCTGGGCTTGCCCTGCGTGGCCTGTGGCGACGTGCACATGCATGTGCGTGAACGGCGTGGCCTGCAGGATGTGCTGACCGCGATCCGCCACGGCGTTCCGGTCGCCGCGGCCGGCTGGCACCTGCATCCCAACGGCGAGCGCCACCTGCGCGAGCGCGCACGCCTGCAGCGGCTGTATCCGCGCGAGTTGCTGGCCGAAACCCAGGCCGTGGCCTCCCGCTGCCGTTTCTCGCTTGATGAGTTGCGCTACGAATATCCGCGCGAGGTCGTGCCCGAGGGCCATACCCCCAGTGCCTGGCTGCGGCAGCTGACGCTGCAGGGCGCAGCGGAGCGCTGGCCGCAGGGCGTGCCAGCCGCGGTCATGAAACAGATGGAACACGAACTGGCGCTGATCGCGGAGCTGCGCTACGAGCCGTATTTCCTCACCGTACACGATGTGGTCCGTTTCGCGCGCAGTCGCGGCATCCTCTGCCAGGGCCGCGGCTCGGCGGCCAATTCCGCCGTGTGCTACTGCCTGGGCATCACTTCGGTGGATCCCTCGCGCATGCAGATGCTGTTCGAACGCTTCATCTCGCGCGAACGTGCCGAGCCACCGGACATCGACGTGGACTTCGAGCACGCTCGGCGCGAGGAGGTCATCCAGTACCTCTACGGAAAATATGGCCGGCACCGTGCCGGGCTCACGGCCGTCGTCACCTGCTACCGGCCACGCAGCGCGATGCGCGACCTGTGCCGGGTGCTGGGCTTCAAGGACGCGGAGGCCGCGGCCTTGTCGCGGCTGGTGAAATGGTGGAACGGCCGTGCCATCGACCCCGAGCGCTTTCTTGCCGCGGGCTTCGATCCGCAGCAGCCGCGGCTGCAGCTGCTGCTGGCCCTGCTGGGAGAAATGGTGGGCTTCCCGCGCCACCTGTCGCAGCATGTCGGTGGCTTCGTCATTGCCGAGGGTCTGCTCGAGGAGCTGGTGCCGGTGGAAAACGCGGCGATGCCCGGGCGAACGGTCATCCAGTGGGACAAGGATGATCTCGACGAACTCGGCCTGATCAAGGTCGATGTATTGGCCCTGGGCATGTTGGCCGCCGTGCGCCGCTGCTTTGCGCTGGTGGCCGGCTTCCACGGCACGCCACCGCTGACGCTGGCCACGGTCCCTGCCGAGGACCCGCAGGTCTACGACATGATCTGCCGCGCCGACACCGTAGGCGTGTTCCAGATCGAATCGCGCGCGCAGATGTCGATGCTGCCGCGGCTGCGGCCACGCTGCTACTACGACCTGGTGGTTGAGGTCGCCATCGTCCGGCCAGGGCCGATCCAGGGCGACATGGTGCATCCCTACTTGCGGCGGCGCAGTGGCGCCGAGGCCGTGAGCTATCCCAGCCCCGAGGTGGCTGGGGTGCTGACACGCACCCTGGGCGTGCCGATCTTCCAGGAGCAGGTGATGCAACTGGCCATTGTTGCTGCCGGGTTCTCGCCCGGCGAGGCGGACCAGTTGCGGCGGGCCATGGCGGCCTGGAAGCGGCGCGGTGGGCTGGAGGGCTTCGAACAGCGGCTGCTCCAGGGCATGCGCGAGCGTGGCTATGCGGAAGGCTTCGCGCGGCAGATCTACCAGCAGATGCTGGGTTTTGGCGAATACGGCTTTCCCGAGTCGCACGCCGCCAGCTTCGCGCTGCTGGTGTATGTCTCGGCGTGGCTCAAGTGCCATCACCCGGCGGCCTTCACTGCGGCGCTGCTCGACAACCTGCCCATGGGCTTCTATGGCCCGTCACAGCTGGTGCGCGACCTGCGGGCGCACGATGTCGAAGTGCGTGGCGTCGACGTGCAGCACAGCAACGCCCAGTGCAGCCTCGAACCCGACATGGCCGGCGCGCCGGTGCTGCGTCTGGGCCTGAACCTGGTCAAGTCGCTCCCGGCCGCGGCAGCCGCCCGCATCGAGGCTGCTCGGGCGCTGTCGCCGTTCAGCAGCGTGCAGGACCTGGGCGAGCGCGCGGCACTCGACCGCGGTGAGCTCGAGGCCTTGGCCGCGGCGGGTGCCCTGGCCTCGCTCGGTGGCCACCGGCATCTGGCCTATTGGTCGGTGGCAGGCTACGAGCGCTCCTTGCCCACGGCGCCCCGGGGTGTCGCGGAGGGTGCCCTGCCCCTGTTGCGCGCGCCCACCGAAGGGCAGGACATCGTCGCCGACTACGCCTCGCTGGGCCTGACGCTGGGGCGCCACCCTTTGGCCTTGCTGCGGCCCAGGCTGGCGGCCGGTGGGGCCTGCACGCTGGCAGCGCTCGCGGACCTGCCAGCCGGCGCCGCCGTGGCGGTGGCCGGCATCGTGGTCACGCGCCAGCGGCCTGAAACCGCCAAGGGCGTGACCTTCGTGACGCTCGAGGATGAGTCCGGCAACACCAACGTCATCGTCTGGCGCGAGCTGGGCCGGCGCCAGCGCCGTGAGCTGGTCGAGTCGCAGCTGCTCTGGGTGGAGGGGTGCCTACAGCGCGAGGCCGGGGTGATGCACGTGATCGCTGCCCGGCTGGTGGACCGCACGCGCCTGCTCGGTGCGCTGCTGCCACGTTCGCGGGACTTCCACTGAGTTGCGCTGCCCGAAATGCCCGAGCGCGGCCAGCGCGCTGACCACACCATCCTCGTGGAAACCATAGCGCCAGTACGCACCGCAGAAGTATGTGCGCCGTTCGCCGTTCACATCCGCATGGCGTGCCTGCGCGGCCAGACCCGCCGGCGTGTAGACCGGGTGCTGGTAGCTGAGCCGCTTGATGACCTTGGCCGGATCGATGTCGCTGCTGCGATTGAGCGTCACGCACAGTGTGCTGCGGCAGGGCAGCCGCTGCAGGATGTTCATGTTGTAGGTCAGCGTTGCCGCACTGGCCGTGGCCGGCAGGCCGGTGGCGCTGCAGGGCAGGGGCTGCGGCATCAGGTGGTAGTTCCAGGCAGCCCAGGCCAGTTGCCGCCGCGGCAGCAGCCGCGCATCCGTGTGCAGCACGAGGTCGGCCGTCTGGTAGGGGATGGCCGAGAGCACAGCCGATTCGAGCGGCGAGGCGTCCTCGAGCAGCGCCAAGGCCTGGTCGCTGTGGCAGGCCACGAAGACCTGGTCGAAGCGTTCCGTGCCGCCATCGGTGCGCAGCTCGACGTGGGTGTCGTGGCGGCGCAGGCCGCGCACGGGCGTGCGCAAACGGACACGCTGCGCGAAGGGCGCCGTCAGCCGGCGCACATACTCGCGCGAGCCGCCGCTGACGGTGCGCCACACCGGCCGCTGGTTGACCGACAGCATGCCGTGGTTGTGGAAGAAGCGGATGAAGAAACGCGCCGGAAACCCGAGCATGCGGTCGAGGTCGGTCGACCAGATGGCCGCACCCATCGGCAGGATGTACCAGTCGATGAACTCGCGTGAGTAACGCTGCGCACGCAGGTAGTCGCCCAATGCGATGTCTGCGCCGTCGTGCGCCTGCTCCAGCAGTTGCGGTGCCTCGCGGTTGAATCGCAGGATCTCGCGGATCATCCGCCAGAAGCGTGGCCGGAACAGGTTGCGCCGCTGCGCGAACAGGCTGTTGATGGTGTTGCCGTTGTACTCGAGGCCCGTGCTTTCGCAGCGCACGGAGAAGCCCATCGAGCTCTCCTGCGTCGGCACATGCAGGGCCTGCAGCATCGCGCTGAAATTCGGGTAGGTGCGGTCGTTGTAGACGATGAAGCCGGTGTCCACGGCGAGCGACTGCCCGTCGATCTCGATGTCGTGGGTGTGCGAATGCCCGCCGATGTGATCTCCGGCCTCGAACACGTGGATGTCATGGTCCGGGTGGAGGTGGTGCGCAACCACGTTGCCGGCGATGCCGCTGCCGATGATGGCGATCTTCACGTGGTGGCGTCCTGGCCTTGCAGTCGGTACCGCAGCCGGCGCCCGTCCTGGGTGATGGAGTCCAGTTGCAGCCACTCGCCTTCAGGCGAATACCAGAGCTGGATGCTGAAACGGTCGGAGACCAGCTCGTACTGCCGCGCAGGCCGCTCGCGGCCGCCGATGCTGACGGTGGCGTTGCCGCGCGGCTGGATGCGTACCGCGTCAATGCGACCGGTCTGCGGATTGAGCAGGCGACTCTGGGTCAGGAACCGTGGGTCCCAATAGGCGTAGCTCATCACGCAGCCCGAGACGTCCTGCCGTGCTTCGTCCGTGGCCACGGCAAGGCTTCCCTGTGGCGTACGCTGTGCCTCGACACGAAGCTGGCGGCCATTGTCCTGGGTGTTGGCGGTGAGGGATGCAAGGCAGCCCCCGGACCAGTGCTCCTCGGCCTCGTGCCGGTAACGGTAGGCGGTGAAGCCGAGCAAGCGGACCTCGAAACGCGCCGTGCTGCGCAACACCTGCCGGCCGCCCGTGGATTCGTGCAACTCGAAGCGGTGCTCGCCGATGTGGCGGTTCCCGAGGAACACGTCGAAATCGCGCTGCAGCAATGGTGCGGTGCCCGGGCCCCTGCCTTGACCGGTCGTTGCCTGGACGAGGCCGCAGAGTCCGGCCATGACACAGGCGACGGCATGCCTCACGGCCTGCGGGCTCCGCGCCCTCGCGCCGGCGCGTCATCGTCACCGAGGTCGTAATCCTCGAAGTCCGACGTGAGTTCGGCCATCCGCTTCTGCTCCTTCAGCAGCTCGAGCTTGCGCCAGGCGGGCTCACCCTGCTTGGGGCCGCGCTTGCGGGCCAGTTCGAGGTCCTTGTTGACCCGGTCGAGGTCGAAATCGTCGCCGCCGCTGTCCAGCTCGTCGACGTCCGTTTCGTCGAAATCGTCAGATTCTGGTTTCTCGCTCATGGCTGCAACTGGCTGGTCGGTAGGGGTAGTGGTTGCCGTGGCCTGCCGCCATCGGCAGCGAGCGGGTTATACCTCACGCGATCAGTGAATTCATCTCAAAGATTGGCAACAGCATGGCGAACACGATGCCCATCACGAGCACGCCCATGGCGACGATGAGCAGCGGGCCCAGCAGGCCGACCATGGCCGTGAGCAGGCCATCGAGCTCGCGTTCCTGGCTCTGTGCCGCACGTTCCAGCATCGACTCCAGTTCACCGCTGGACTCGCCACTGGAGATCAGGTGTACGGTCATGGGTGGGAACAGGCGGCTGACGGCCAGCGAGCGGCCGATCGGCGAGCCCTCGCGAACACGCTGCGCGGCGGTCTCGACGGCATCGCGCATGGGCAGGTTGTGGATCACCTCGCCGGCGATGCGCAGCGCGTCGAGCACGGGCACGGCACTGCCGGTGAGGATGCTCAGCGTGCGGGTGAAGCGCGCGGTGTCGAAACCGCGGGCCAGCCGCCCGAACAGGGGCAGGCGCAACTGCCAGCGGTGGAAGCGCCGCTGCGCCGCGGGATGGCGCAGCCAGTGGCGCAAGGCGATGAAAGCCAGCGCCAGTCCAGCGAGCAGCCAGGGACCCCACTCGCGCAGGAAGGCGCTGGTGCCCACCAGCACACGCGTGGCCAAGGGCAGCTGGGCCGAGTTGGATTCGAAGACGTCGACGACCTTGGGCACGACGTAAACCAGCAGCATCGAGACGATGAAGAAGCTCAGGCAGGTCAGCACGATGGGGTAGAGCAGGGCGCCCAGCAGCTTCTGGCGGATCTGCTCCCGGTTCTCGGTGTAGTCGGCGAGCCGCTCCAGCACGCGGTCAAGGTGCCCGGACTGTTCGCCCGCCGCCACGGTGGCGCGATAGATCTCGGGGAAAACACGCGGGAACTCGGCCAGGCCCTGCGCCAGCGGATGCCCTTCGAGCACCTTGGCGCGCACGCCCAGCAGGATGCTCTGCACACGCGGTTTTTCCGACTGCTGCGACACGGCCAGCAGGGCCTCCTCCAGCGGCAACCCGGCGCGCACCAGTGTGGCGAGCTGCCGGGTGAGCAGCGAGAGATCGGAGGCGGACAGGCCGCGCGAGCCGGTGATGCCGCGGTGTTGCCGGGCCGCCTCGCGCCGCACCACCTCGACCACGTTGACCGGCAGCAGGTCGCGTTCGCGCAGCAAGCCGCGGACGTGGCGCGGGGTGTCGCCCTCGAGCACGCCGCGCCGCTCGCGTCCGGCTTTGTCGAGGGCAGTGTATTCGTAGGCACCCATCGCCGGGTCAGTCCTCGCGTGTGACGCGCAGGACTTCCTCCAGCGTCGTGCTGCCGGCCAGCACCTTGGCCCTCCCGTCCTCGCGGATGGAGGGCGTCAGCGTGCGCGCATGCCGCTCCATTTCATGTTCCGCCGCACCGTCGTGGATCATGCCGCGCAGCATGTCGTCGACCACCACCAGCTCGTAGATGCCCATGCGGCCCTTGTAGCCGCCGTCAGGACCGGGGCGGTAAACCAGGGGGGTGGGCTCGTCAGCGCCGATGTTCAGCAGTTGCCGCTCTGCAGCCGTGGCGCGTGCGGGCACGCGCGTTGCCGGATCGAGTACGCGCACCAGGCGCTGCGCCACGACACCGATCAGGCTCGATGCCAGCAGGAAAGGCTCGATGCCCATGTCGCGCAGTCGCGTGATGGCGCCCACGGCGGTGTTCGTGTGCAGCGTGGACAGCACCAGATGGCCGGTCAGCGAGGCCTGCACCGCGATCTGCGCGGTTTCAAGGTCGCGGATCTCGCCGACCATGACCACGTCCGGGTCCTGGCGCAGGATTGCGCGCAGTCCGCGCGCGAAAGTCATCTCGACCTTGGCGTTGACCTGCGTCTGGCCGATCCCGTCGATGTAGTACTCGATCGGATCCTCGACCGTCATGATGTTGCGGCTGTTGTCGTTGAGCCGCTCCAGCGCCGAGTACAGGGTGGTGGTCTTGCCGGAACCCGTAGGTCCGGTGACCAGCAGGATGCCGTGCGGCTTGTGGATCAGGCCGTCGATGGCGGCCTGCGTGCGCGGGTCCATGCCGAGGCTGCCCAGTTCCAGCCTCCCGGCCTGCTTGTCGAGCAGACGCAGCACGACGCGCTCGCCGTGCCCCGAGGGGATCGTGGAAACGCGCACGTCGACCGCACGGCCGGCGATCCTCAGGCTGATGCGTCCATCCTGCGGCAGGCGCTTCTCGGCGATGTCGAGCTTGGACATGACCTTGAGGCGCGAGACCACCAGCGGCGCGACGGCGCGCCGCGACTGCAGGACTTCGCGCAGGACGCCATCGACCCGGAAACGCACGACCAGACGGTTCTCGAAAGGCTCGACGTGGATGTCCGAGGCGTTGTCCTTGATCGCCTGCGTGAGGACGGCGTTGATCAGCCGGATGATCGGCGCGTCGTCATCGCTTTCGAGCAGGTCGGCCTGTTCCGGCAGGTCCTGGGCAAGGTCGGCGAGATTCGTGCTTTCCTCGAGGCCCTCCACGCCCTGCAGGCTGTCGGCACCCCCTTCGTACGCCAACTGCAACTGGCGGTCGAAGAGGTCGGCGTCCACGCGCTGCACCTGCAGCGGCAGTCCGGCCCAGCGCCGCACTTCGGCGAGCGCCGGACCTTGGGCATCAGCGCGGCAGATGCAGGCCAGAGTGCCGTCTGCGCCGCCCGTGATGACGACACCGTGGCGGCGCGCGAAGGCGAAGGGCAGGCGCGGCAGGGGTGTGCTTGCCACGTCAGGCCTCAGGGCGACACAGCCGCCGCTGCATCAGACGCCGGTGGTGTTGCCGGTGCAGCGGGTGCTTCCGCAGCGGCCGGCGGCAAGGCCTGCAGCTGTGGACGCTGGTCAAAGGGCAGCAATGGCAGGCTGCCCGTCGACGGCCGGGACTGCAGTTGCGTTTCGCGGATCGCGTTGTACTTGGCACGCGTCTCGAGCGAGGTCTGCACGCCATCGCGCAGGATCTTCGGCCGGATGAACACCATGAGGTTGGATTTCTCGCGTTTGGCGCTGCGCGACTTGAAGGCCTCGCCAATGACGGGAATGCGGCCCAGCAGCGGCACGCGCGACTCGCCTTCGATCACGCTGTCACGGATCAGGCCGCCCAGCACCACCACGCCTTGGTCCTCGATCAGCACCGTGGTGTTGATGACACGCTTGTTGGTGATGAGGCTGTTGGCATCGCCTGCCGAGCCGGACAGTTCGGAACTTTCCAGCTCGATCTTCAGCATCACCGCGTCGCCTTCGTTGATCTGCGGCGTGATCTTGAGGATCGTGCCCACTTCCTCGCGCTGCACGGTGGTGAATGGATTGACGACGCCGCCGGTGCTGGAGGCTGTGGTGTTGGTGTACTGGCCCGTGATGAAGGGCACTTCCTGCGCGACCTTCAGCTCGGTTTCCTCGTTGTCGAGCGTGGTGGCCGAGGGCGTGGCGATGACATTCGTGTTGGAGTCTGAGCGCAGCGCCCGCAGCATGGCGGCGAAGTTCACGCCGCTGGCATTGATGCGGCCGATGCCGAAGGTGGCGCCCAGCGGCACCGAGGTCGCCGCGGCCGGCGCCGCGGCAGTGCGTGCAAGGTCGACGATCGAGACACTGTTGCTGTTGGCGGAACCGACCGGCGAAATGAACCCGCCGGCCGGGATATCCGTGCCGTCCGCGGACCACACGGCCCAGTTCACGCCCAGGTCGGCGGCCTTGTCCAGGCGCACGTCGACAATGATGGCCTCGACCAGCACCTGGGCACGGCGGATGTCGAGCTTGTCGACGATCGTCATCAGCGAGCGCATGGCCTTGGGCGGGGCGGTCATGACCAGCGCATTGGTCTGCGGCTCGGCCCAGATGTTGATGTTGCGGTCCGCGGAGCCGCTGCTGGCCGCCGCCCCCGCTGCGCCGCCACTGGCTGCCACCACGCCGGTGGCCATCTCCTTGAGCTTGGGTGCGATCTTCTCGGCGTCGGCATAGCGCAGGTAGCGGACCTGGGTGTCGCCGCCGCTCTCGATGGGTGTGTCGAGGTGGGCGATAAGCGTGGTGATACGCAGGCGCTGCGCGCTTTCGCCGCTGACCAGCACGCTGTTGGACCGGTCGTCGGCCACCATCTTGGGTGCCAGGGCTGCGCCCTCGGCAGCCGCCTGTCCCGCGGTCAGTGCGGTCAGCGTGCGGACCACGTCCGCCGCGGTGGAGTTCTGCAGCGGGATGACATCGATGCCGGCATCGCCGGAGCGGTCCACCCGATCAATGATCCGCAATATGCGGCTGACGTTGCTGGCACGGTCGGAGATGATCAGCGTGTTGCTGCCTGGCACGGACACCAGGTGGCCGTACTGCGCCACCAGCGGCCGCAGCACCTGCGACAGCTGCGCGGCACTGGTGTTACGCACGGCGATGACCTGGGTCACCATTTCGTCGGAGCGGTCGTTGACGCTGTCCGGCAGGTCATTGGCCGCCATCGTGCGCACGTTCGCATCCGGCACGATCTTGATCACGTTGCCGGCTGGCAACGCAGCGAAACCATTGACCTGCAGGATCGAGAGGAAGGCCTGGTAGAACTCTTCCGGCCCCATGGTGCCCGCGGAAATCATGTTGACCTGCGCACGGACGCGCGGGTCGACGATGAAATTGCGCCCCGTCACCGCAGCCACGGCCTCGGCGACCTGGCCGATATCCGCATCCTTGAAATTGGTGGTGATGCGCTGCTGGGCTGTTGCAGGTGCCAGCGCGGCGAGGCACGCCACCAGGGCGAGCGCCGGGGCCGCGCAGCGCGGCAGTCGGGAAGGGGCAGGGTTCATGGACGGCGTCCTGGGCTGGGTCATGGTGGCGTAGGCGTCATTCGTCGGCGTCCGCCGCGCCAGGGGGAGCGTTGCTGAGTTCGGCCAGTGTTTCGGTCAGGTTCAGCACCAGGTCCTGCTGCCGGCCATTGCGCATGATCGTGAGGCGGGCCGATGCCGCTGAACCCAGCGTGCTGAACACCGTGCTGCTGGTCTCAGGATCATCAAGCGGCGAACCGTTGATGGCGGTGACGAGGTCGCCCGGGCGCAGGCCCAGCCGGTTGAAGGCTTGGGCGTTGGGACCGGGGTAGACGCGGTAGCCGTGCTGCTTGCCATCGGCCAGCACCGCCTGCGGCCGCAACACATCCCCCACCAACCCCGGCGACTGCTGCAGCAGGCGCTGCGCACGCGAAGCCACATCGGCGGTCGGACTGCCGCTGCTGGCTGCCCTTGCAGCGGGCGGCGCAGCGGCGCTGGACTGCCGCGGCAGACGCAGTGTCTCGAGCCGGCCGCCACGGTCCAGCACCACATGGTCCGGGTTCACGGCCTGCAGGCGGACGCCGCCCGGCAGGCTGTCGCCGACGCGGAAAACGCGGGCGGCGGCGGCGGTCTCGCCGACGATGGCCACCCCGCGCGCCGGGTCGCGGTCCGCGAGTATGCCCGCCAGCACCAGCGGCAGCTGCGTGGCCTCCGCCACCATGCTTGCCGGCGCTGCTGCCTCGTCACCGAACAGGCGCGCCGCCAGCAGGGCTTCGATGTCCAGGGGCGGCGTGATGGCCGGCGCGCCCGGCCGGATGGCGAGGTCTGCATCGCTGCCCGCGGGAAGCGGTGCCACCACGTCCATTGCCAGCAGCGCGACACGCCAGCCCAACAGCAGTCCCAGGACGGCCGTTGCGGCCTGCGGCACGCGCGCGAACAGGGCGGCCTGGCGGGCGGCGTCAAGGCCGGGGAACTGCAGGATGGAAGCCATATCTAACGAGAGTATGAAGCGTCGGTTCCGTGGCCCACAAGCAGCTCCTTCCACCGCGTGAACTGCATGCCCGACGGTGCCTTGTGCCGCACCCCGGGCGCCCCTATATAGTGTCAGTGTGAAGGTCGAACATTACGAAATTTGTGCCGGTGGTGTGCCAGAGCCACCGCCGCGCCGGGATGATGCCTCCGGACTCGCCGTTGAGGAGTCCCGCCCGCAGGTCCGCCAGCCGCCGCTCTACAACGTGCTGCTGGTCAACGACGACTACACCCCGATGGAGTTCGTGGTGGACGTGCTCCAGCGGTTCTTCCGCATGGACCGTCCCGCCGCGACCCGCGTCATGCTCGAGGTGCACACGCGCGGCAAGGGCGTCTGTGGCCAATTCACCTACGAGATCGCCGAGACCAAGGTGGCCCAGGTCACCCGCTACTCGCGCGAGAACCAGCATCCGCTGCTCTGCACGCTGGAGCAGGCCTGAGTCACCCGCGAGCGAGGTCAAAAGATCCATGTTGTCCAGCGAGCTCGAATACTGCCTGAACCAGGCCTTCCTGCAGGCGCGGGAAGCCCGGCACGAATTCCTCACGGTCGAGCACCTGCTGCTCGCGATTCTCGACACGCCTGCCGTCACCGACGCGCTGAAGGCTTGCGGTGGCGACATTGCCGCCCTCCGCGAGGCCCTGCAGAAGCATGTCGACCAGAACACACCGCGCTTGGCCGAGGGGGAGGACCGTGAGGTCCAGCCCACGCTCGGCTTCCAGCGCGTGCTGCAGCGGGCGGTGTTCCATGTGCAGTCAAGCGGCCGCAAGGAAGTCGGCGTGCTCAACGTGCTGGTGGCCGTTTTCAGTGAAAAACAGAGCCACGCCGTGTTCCTCCTCGGCCAGCAGGACATCACCCGGCTTGAAGTCGTCCACTTCATCTCGCACGGCTCCTCCAAGGATCCGGTGGAGCGCGACGGCAAGGAGGATGGCGGTCCGGCTGAGGCCGAGCGCGAGCCGGAGCCGGCCAGCGCGCTGGACAAGTACACCACCAACCTGAACAAGGCGGCGGAAGAGGGGCGCATTGACCCGCTCATCGGCCGCACGCTTGAAATCGAGCGCACCATCGAGATCCTGTGCCGGCGCCGCAAGAACAACCCCCTTTATGTGGGCGAGGCGGGCGTGGGCAAGACGGCCATCGCCGAGGGTCTTGCGCGCCTGATCGTCGAGGGCAAGGTCCCTGACGCCCTGGCCGGCGCCACTGTCTATTCCCTCGACATGGGTGCCTTGGTCGCCGGCACCAAGTACCGCGGAGACTTCGAGAAGCGACTGAAGGCGGTGCTGGCCGAGCTGCGCCGGCTCCCCGGCGCTGTCCTGTTCATCGACGAGATCCACACGATCATCGGTGCAGGCGCCGCCTCCGGTGGCGTCATGGATGCCTCGAACCTCGTCAAGCCCGCGCTTTCCAACGGCGAGTTGCGCTGCATCGGCTCCACGACCTACCAGGAGTACCGCGGCATTTTCGAGAAGGACCATGCCTTGGCGCGGCGCTTCCAGAAGATCGACATCGTCGAACCGACGGTGCCGGAAACCATCGAGATCCTGCGCGGCTTGCGGCCCAAGTTCGAGGAGCACCACGGCATTCCCTACGCGGATGACGCGCTGGTGGCTGCTGCAGAGCTTGCCGCGCGCCACATCAACGATCGCCACATGCCGGACAAGGCCATCGACGTGGTCGATGAGGCCGGTTCGCGGGCCCGCCTGCGGCCGGCTGCACAGCGTCCGCGGCAGGTCGACGTGGGCCAGATCGAGGACGTCGTGGCCCGCATCGCGCGCATCCCGCCCAAGAGCGTTTCGACGTCCGACAAGGAAGTGCTGCGCAACCTGGAACGCAACCTCAAGCTGGTCATCTTCGGCCAGGACAGTGCCATCGAGGCGCTGTCGGCCGCCATCAAGATGTCGCGTGCCGGCCTGGGCGACCAGCGCAAGCCGGTTGGCAGTTTCCTGTTCGCGGGTCCCACCGGCGTTGGCAAGACCGAGGTCACGCGGCAGCTGGCCCTGTCGCTGGGTGTGGAGCTGCTGCGTTTCGACATGTCCGAGTACATGGAGCGGCACACGGTGTCGCGCCTTATCGGCGCGCCGCCGGGTTACGTGGGCTTTGACCAAGGGGGGCTGTTGACCGAGGCGGTCACCAAGCACCCCCACTGTGTGCTGTTGCTCGACGAGATCGAGAAAGCCCATCCTGAGGTCTTCAACCTGCTGCTGCAGGTGATGGATCACGGCACGCTGACCGACAACAATGGCCGCAAGAGCGACTTCCGCCACGTCATCATTGTCATGACGACCAACGCCGGCGCCCAGGAGATGAGCCGGCCGGCCATCGGCTTCACGCAGGCGGACAACACCAGCGACGGCATGGAGGCCATCAAGCGGCTGTTCACGCCGGAATTCCGCAATCGGCTGGATGCCATCATCCAGTTCGGACCGCTGTCGCAGGCCACCATCCAGCGCGTGGTCGACAAGGTGCTGGTGGAAGTGGAGGCGCAGCTTGAGCAGCGGCGCGTGGCCCTGGTGGTCGATGACGCCGCGAGGGCCTGGCTGGGACAGCGCGGCTACGACCCCAAGTTGGGGGCACGTCCCATGGCGCGTCTGGTGCAGGAGCAGGTCAAGCGGCCGCTGGCCGAGGAGCTGCTGTTCGGGAAGCTTGCCGACGGCGGTACCGTGCATGTGGGTGTGTCGGAAGATGGCGCGGCCCTGAAGCTGCGTTGCGAGCCGCTTGCCGTGCCGGCATTGCCGGTGCTGTAGGGTCCCCTTCAGGACGGCAGCCACAGGCGGAAGCTCACGCGATCGGGCTTTGTGTCGCACAAGGCCAGGCCCGCGCCCACCTGATGCGACAGCCGGGCCGCAAGATACAGCCCCAGGCCGGCGCCGGTCTGGTGATGCGCTTCGGGGCTGCGGTAGTACATGCCGAAAACCTGCTGGGCATCCGGCTTGCCGGCCGGCCCGACTGTATTGGAGACGATGATCTCCACGCCCTCCTTCACGCCGAGCGTACTGCGTGCCACGTCCACCGACACCGGCTGGAGCGGATCGCCATAACGGAGGGCGTTGTCGACCAGCACCCCCAGCACCATCCGCAGCACCGTGGCGTTGCTGGTGACCGCAGGCAGGTCGACGCCGCAGTGCAGCTGCAGCCGCCCATCGTGGCGCCGGTGTTGCAGCAGACCCGGCAGCAGGTCCTGCAGCGGCAGCCTCGCCGTATCCGGGGGCGGGCCGAGGTCGTCGAGCCGCGCAATCTGCAGGCATCGCTCGATCAGATGGTCCATGTCCCTGACGGCCTCGCGCGCACGCTTCTGGCTTGCGCCGGTGGGCAAGTCCGTGTCGGTATGGAGGCAGATCACCGAGAGGGGCGTTCGCAACTCATGCGCCAGCATCAGCAGCATTGAGCGGGTCTGCGCTCTCGCATCCGCGCGCATCCGCTCTTCCGTGGCAAGGCGGTCGGCCAGGCGCGCCGCCTGCGAAAGCCGGTACAGCGTGATGACGCCCGTCGTGGCCTGCAATGCGAGCATCGTCACCAAGGCGCTGAACGTGTCGACACGCTGGAAGATCGCCAGCGCGGTGGCCCATGCCGAACCGGTCACGCCGATCGACACGGCACGCCCTGCCCAGGATGTCCTGCTGCGGGTGGCGGCGAGCGCGACAGCCAGCGGCGCCGCAAGCACAAACGCCAGCATCGACAGGACCTCGGCAACGGCATGCTGCTCCGTGAACGACAGCGGCAGCGCCAGCAATGCCGCAAGCGCCAACACATCGAACAGGCGCAGTGAACGGCTCTGGCCATGCTCCACCCGCAACCACTGGCGCATGAACAGCAGCGTGCCCAGCACCATCAGCACCCGCCAGCTGCGCAGGTCCAGGGCGGCCATCTGCAAGGTCAGGTCGTGCAGCAGGCTGCCTTGGGCCGGGCTCAGCTGGGCGGTCAGGTAGGCCGTGAACCCCAGCAGTTGCAGCAATTGCGCGCCAGCCAGCAAGTTGCGCTTGACGATGACCTGGCCCACGGAGATCAGCAGGGCCAGACTGAGGATGCCCAGCAGCAGTTGCAGCAGCGCTGCGTCCAGCAGGGTGGTCCCTTCGGCCTCGGTGCGCGTCGCCAGCGCCAGTTGCAGGAAGGGCTCGGTCGACGATCGCAGGCGGATGTGGACATCGCCCTGCACGCCGCACAGGGGCACATTGACCCAGCCCACGATGGAACGCTGCAGACCCGCGACATCGGCAGCACTGAGGGACTGCGCGCCATTGCAGAGCAGGCCAGGATCGGCGTGCACCTCCAGAACGGGCTTTGCGCGGCTGCGCAATTGCAACACCCAAGGTTCGCTGGCGGGGTTTGCGTCCGGGTTCAGCTTGACCCTTATCCAGTAGCTGGGGCGGGTGTCCGAGCGCTGGAACCGCGCGATGAACGGCTCATAATTCTGGTTCCTTGCCCTGTTGATGTCGGCAGTGCCCGACGTATCGGTCCAACTACCCGCGGTTGGCGAGGGCGGTCCCGATCGCAGCAGGTTGGGATCAACGCAGCCTGCCAGCGCTGCCACCAGCAGGAGCAGCAGGGCAAAGGTGCGCACCGGTGCTGTCAACGGCATGTCAGCGGCACGCAGAGCATGTAGCCGTGGCCGCGCAGCGCGCGCAGGCATTCGTGGTCGGGCAGCAGTTCACGAAGCTTCTGGCGCAGACGGTGGATCCGTGTTTCCAGGGCGGCCTTGTTGATCGACTCCGGGTCCCCGCCCAGCAGTTCGGTGATTTGCCACGTCGACAGCTGGGCGCCGGCCGCCCGAGAGAAGGCCGCCAGCAAGGTCGCCTCGTCACGTGTTACGGCTATGGACCGGCACGCTGCCTCTCCCTGGGTGAGGGTGACTCGCAACGCGTGGAACTCAAGCACCAATGACCGCGAATCTGCCAGCCGGGCTGCCACACGACGGCGTGATGCCATCTGGGCTGCCGCCAACAGTTCGGCAGGTGCGACGGGCTTGGTCAAGTAGACGTCGGCGCCGTGGTGGTAGCCCGCGACGCGGTCCTCGACGGCCGTGCGCGCGGTGCACAGGATGATCAGCACATCCGGGTGAGCTTCCCTGACGCGCCGGGTCAGGCTCAGGCCATCCTCGCCGGGCAGGTTCAGGTCGATGACGAGGACGTCGATCGGCTCACGGCCCGCTTCGTCGTCGAGGGCCTCGGCGTCCGCCACGCCGAGGGCCCGGTGCCCGTGGTGGAGAAACATCTCCACCAGGGCTTCGCGCAGGGCGTTGTGGTCTTCGACCACGACGATGTTGAGGCGGATCTCCACGCGATCCGATCGTCCCGCTACCTGCGCACGGGCACCGTGGTGGTGCCCATGTCATCGCCAATGGCCAGCGCCACCACGGCGTTGCGGCGCGGGGCGATGGCCTGCAGGGCAGCGGCCGGCGCCTCGATTTCCACGGCAACGTGGTAGGTGGCATCGTCCTGGAAGCTGACCGTCACGGACTCCTCGACGCCACGGGCCTTGCGCTTGTAGCGCCACACGCCCGGGTGCCTCACGGAGGACACCAGGCCGCCGGCCGGCACCGCCAGCGTGTACTCACCGATGGTGAACTCCAGCGCATCGCCGGCAAGGTCGAGGCCGTTGGTGCCCGCGCCCAGCACGATGCTGCCCTTGAATTCCACCTCGGCATTCTTCTTCTCGGTCTTCTTGTAGGCCGTGCCGGTGAAGCTGCCGAAGTCGACTTCGGACGGCGGCGGCGGTGGCTCGGTCACGTCAATCTTCAAACGGACCTCAGCGATGTATGCGGTGTTGTTGCCGGTCGTCACACTGATAGCCGGGTCGGTGAAGTCCGCAGTCGCGTGCACTTGGAAGGTTCCGGCCACAACGCTGCTACTGGCGTTGTCAACGCCGGTCGTCTCGTAGTCGGCGTCCAGCGGCAGTGCAGTGGCAAAATTTCCGAATGGGCGGACGCCGAAGAGCGGCACCAACCCATTGGCAAGACCCACGCCGATGTTTCTGAGGCTCGTGTACTGGTCGGCCTCCACGATGGAGCCCACCACGTAGTCGGCGGGCTTGCCGTAAAAGGTCGTGCCCCCAAATTCCACCTGGATGGATTTCGGGGCGAGCACGAACACCTCTCCGTAGCCGGGGACCGTCGACGTGACTATGTCGTCCGTGTCACCCGTGGCGGTCACGGTGGCGAGGCCGTTGTAGGGTGCCGGCGCCGAGATTGACGCGTCTACCACAAACGTGTAGGTCACTGGCAAGGCCTGGGCCGTTCCGGCAGCGAGGGCGGACAAGGCGAGCAGGGCAGCGCTGGCAGCAGCCGGCGCGCTCCGAAGGTTCTTGATCGATTGCATCAATGCGACTCCCGTTGCGTAGGTCTTTCGACGGTGGGCGGTCGCACGCTTCCCGGGGGACGCAGCACGCCGCAGGGGGAGTCTCGGAGGGAGGCTGTGGGCGTTCCTGACAGAAACCCACAGTGTTATGTCAAAGCAGTCAGCGCCCGCGGTAGACGATGCGGGCCTTGGTCAGGTCGTAGGGGGTCATTTCCACGGTGACCTGGTCACCGGTGAGGATGCGGATGTAGTTCTTGCGCATCTTTCCCGAGATATGGGCCGTGACGATGTGTCCGTTCTTCAGCTTCACGCGGAAGGTGGTATTCGGCAGGGTCTCGGTGACCTCGCCTTCCATCTGGATCGCATCGTCCTTGGCCATGGGAATCCCGGCTGCCTGTAATGGGCGCGGATTCTGGATCAACTGGCCGGATCTTGCAATGAAACCCGCCGTTTCAGGTCCGCTCCGGCAGCCAGCGCAGGTAGTCCACGCGCGGCATGGGCTCGCTGCCCAGGCTGCGCAGGTGATCGGTGTGCAGCTGGCAGTCGATCAGGTCGATACCCAATGCCGGGCAGTCCGCGACCAGCATGGCCATCGCCGCCTTGGAGGCGTCGCTGGTGCGGCTGAACATCGATTCGCCGCAGAAAACGCGTCCGACGCGCACGCCGTAGAGCCCGCCGACGAGCTGCCCGTCCTGCCAGGTTTCCCAGCTGTGGGCATGTCCCGCCGCATGCAGTGCCTCATAGGCCGGAATCATGCGCCGGTCGATCCAGGTGCCGCGCGCGTAGGGCCGGAAACCTGCGCAGGCGCGGATCACTTCGCCGAACGCCTGGTTGCGGCTGAACCGGAACTGGCCGCTGGCCAGACGCTTGCGGAGGCTGCGTGAGCAGTGGAAGCGGGCAGGGAACAGCACCTCGCGCGGATCCGGCGACCACCAGAGCATGGGCTGGCCCCGCATGGGCCAAGGGAAGATGCCGCGATGGTAGGCCGCCATCACGCGCGCGACCGACAGATCGCCGCCGACGGCCAGCAGGCCCTGCGGATCGTCGAGGGCCTGGTCCACTGGCGGAAAAGCCTCGGGCGGGTCGTCCTCGCGCAACCAGCGGGGCTGGCGCCACGGGACGTGCTCGTTGCTCATTCCGGCATCTCGCGCCGGAAGGGCGTATGCCTCGCGGCATCTTCTGCGTAGGCCTCGACGTGCCTGGCCTCGCGCTGCACGAAGTCGGCAATGGCATCGCGGAAACGCCCGTCGCGCACATGGTGCGCGGAACGGGTGATGACCGGCTCGAAGCCGCGGCTGAGCTTGTGCTCGCCACCGGTGCCGGGCTCGAAGCGCTGCAGGCCGTGGCGGATGCAATACTCGATGCCTTGGTGGTAGCAGGTTTCGAAATGCAGGCTGTGGAACTCCCCGGCCGCACCCCAGTAACGGCCATACAGCGTATCGGCTGAGCGGAGGAATATCGCCACGGCGACAGCGTCCTCGCCCTGCACGGCCAGCTTGACCATCAGCGCATCGCCCAGATCGCGCGCCACCCGCGCGAAGAAATCGCGGTTGAGGTAGGGCATCCGCCCGTGCCGCAGGAAGTTCGCGGCATGCAGTTGGTACACCACCTCGAGCAGGTCCGCGTCCAGGTCGCCGCCGTGCAACTCGAGGAAGCGGATGCCGGCCTCGGCCACGCGCCGCCGCTCGCGCCTGGCCTTCTTGCGCTTGTCGGCGGAGTAGGTGGCCAGGAAGTCCTCGAAGTCCGCATAGCCGCGGTTGTGCCAGTGGAACTGGCAGTCCTCGCGCAGCAGCCAGCCACGGTCTGCCAGCAGCGTCTGCTCGGGTGTCTGGGGGAACAGCACATGCACCGAACTGCAGTCCTCGGCTTCGCAGGCGTCGCGCAGGGCGGCCTCGAGCAGCCTGCCCACTCCGGCCGCATCTGCAGCAGACCGGACCAGCAACCGGGAACCGGTGACGGGAGAATAGGGGACCGCTGCCACCAGCTTCGGGTAGTAGGCCAGCCCATGCCGGGCATAGGCCTGTGCCCAGCCCTGGTCGAAAACGAACTCGCCCCAGGAGTCGGTCTTGCGGTACAGCGGTACAGCGCCCAGCAGCCCCGCCGCGTCCTTCAGCAGCAGCAGTCGCGGCGTCCAGCCCGTGCCTTCGCCGACACAGCCGGAAGCCTCGAGCGCGAGCAGGAATTCGTGGCGCAGGAAGGGGCAGTGCGTACCCTCGAGGCGGTTCCAGTCGTCCGCGGGCACCTCGGCCGCACTACCCGCAATGTCGACGCGCAGTTCCATGCCGCGGTCAGTGGCCCGCGTCCAGCGTCTCCAGGTAGCGGTCTGCGTCCAAGGCCGCCATGCAGCCTGAGCCGGCCGAGGTGATGGCCTGGCGGTAGACGCTGTCAGCAACGTCGCCGGCCGCGAACACCCCCGGCACGCTGGTGGCGGTGGCGTTGCCCTCGCTGCCGCTGCGCACCTGCAGATAGCCGTGGCGCATCGCCAGTTGGCCCGCGAAGATCTGGGTGTTGGGAGAATGGCCGATGGCAACGAACATGCCGGTCACGGCGATGTCCCGCGTTCCACCCTCGGCGCCAGTGGAGCGCAGCCGCAGGCCGTTCACGCCGGTGTCGTCGCCCAGCACTTCCTGGACTTCGTGGTTCCAGATGATGTCGACCTTGCCGGCCTTGACGCGCTCCTGCAGGTGATCCTGCAGGATCTTCTCGCTGCGCAGCCGGTCACGGCGATGCACCAGCGTGACGTGGCCGGCGATCTTCGACAGGTACAGCGCTTCTTCAACGGCGGTGTTGCCGCCGCCGATCACCGCGACGTCCTGGCCGCGGAAGAAGAATCCGTCGCAGGTGGCACAGGCCGAGACACCCTTGCCCATCATCGCCTGCTCGGAGGGCAGGCCCAGGTATCGGGCGGAGGCACCGGTGGCGATGATGAGTGCATCGCAGGTGTAACTGCCGCTGTCGCCCACGAGCGTGAACGGGCGCTTGGAAAGGTCGGCCGTGTGGATGTGGTCGAACACCATTTCGGTATTGAAGCGTTCGGCGTGTTGGCGCATGCGGTCCATGAGCGCCGGACCCTGCAGGCCCTCGACATCTCCCGGCCAGTTGTCGACGTCGGTGGTGGTCATCAGCTGACCGCCCTGCTGCAGGCCGGTGATGAGCAGCGGCGAGCGGTTCGCACGGGCGGCATAAACCGCCGCTGAATAGCCTGCGGGGCCGGAGCCCAGGATGATCAGGCGGCTGTGGCGTGGGGCCGTCATGTATACTTATGTCCTGTCTTTTGATGCCTTCCCTATTGTGCCGTAACTGGCGGGACTCGGAGCTGTGGCACAGGTTTCAACGGCATCCGGCGGGCTTGCCTTGTCGCCCGCCCTGCGGCGCAGGCTCGCCGAAGCGGCGGCCATCGCGTTGGCGTGTCTCGCGCTCGTGCTGGCTTTTGCCCTCGGCAGTTATGCGGCGGCAGACCCGGGCTTCTCTTTCACGGGTACGGGTGAAGAGGTCCGCAACCTCATCGGTCGGGGTGGCGCCTGGCTGGCCGATGTCCTCTATTTCGCGTTTGGCCTGCCGGCCTGGATCCTCGTTGCCACCGTGCCGTGGTCCGCCTGGCGGCTGTGGCGCCAGCCGTCCGCCGTACCCGCGGAACAAGGCCGCGGTCCCCGTCTCCTGCGGGTCGTCGCCGGTCTGCTGCTGATGGCCAGCAGTTGCGGCCTCGCGGCCCTGCACTGGGATCCGGGCGAACTGCGCCAGTCGGCAGGGGGGGCACTGGGCATTGTCGTGGGAGGCACGCTGGCCGATGCACTGCAGCTGCTGGGCGCCACGCTGGTATTGCTCTCGGTCTTCCTCGTGGCGTTCTCCCTGGCCCTGCAGGTCTCCTGGCTGAGGGTCATGGACGTGGTCGGCCACTTCGTGCTGCACACACCGGGCCAGGTGCTGGAGTGGTGGGAAGGACGCCGCAGTTTCCGGCGCGGGGTGAACGAGAAACGGGCGCGTGCCGGCACGCGCGCGGCTTCGGCCCGCAAGTCTGCCAGCCGGCAGGAGCCCGACATCGAGGTGCCGGTGTTGGCGCCAGTGGTCATCGAAGCACCACCGCCACCCGCGCCCCGCAGCCAGCGTGCCGAGAAAGAACGTCAGGTGAAACTGTTCGAGCCGATGGGCGAGGAAGGCTTGCCGCCCTTGTCGCTGCTCGACGACCCGCCGCCACCAGTCCTGCAGCACAGCGAAGAGGCGCTCGCGGCGCTGTCGCGGCTGGTGGAAGAAAAATTGCGCGACTTCGGCATCGAGGTTCAGGTGGTCGCCGTGCATCCGGGGCCCGTGGTCACGCGCTTCGAATTGCAGCCCGCGCCGGGCGTCAAGGTCAGCCAGATCAGCAGTCTTTCCAAGGACCTCGCGCGTTCGCTGTCGGCCGTCAGCGTGCGCGTGGTCGAGGTCATCCCCGGCAAGCCGGTGATGGGCCTTGAGATCCCCAACGACAAGCGTGAGCTGGTGTCGCTCGGCGAGATCATCAAGTCCCGCGCCTACGACGATCTGGGATCGCCGCTTGCGCTGGCCCTCGGCAAGGACATCTCCGGCACCCCGATGGTTGCCGACCTCGCGCGCATGCCGCACCTTCTCATTGCCGGCACCACCGGTTCGGGCAAGTCGGTCGGCATCAACGCGATGATCCTCAGCCTGCTGTACAAGGCGCGGCCCGACCAGGTGCGGCTCATCATGATCGACCCGAAGATGCTGGAGCTCTCGGTCTACGAGGGCATTCCGCATCTGCTCGCGCCGGTGGTCACCGACATGAAGCAGGCCGCCAACGCGCTGCGCTGGTGCGTGGCCGAGATGGAGCGGCGTTACCAGTTGATGGCCGCGCTGGGCGTGCGCAATCTTGCAGGCTTCAACCGCAAGGTGAACGACGCCAACGAAGCCGGCAAGCCGATCAAGGACCCGGTCATGATGGCGCAGGCGGCCAACGACCCGCGCTTCGACCAGTCCACGATCCCCGACCTCCAGACCCTGCCGTTCATCGTCGTCGTCATCGACGAACTTGCCGACCTCATGATGATCGTCGGCAAGAAGGTCGAGGAGCTCATCGCACGGCTGGCGCAGAAGGCCCGGGCCTCCGGCATCCACCTCATCCTCGCCACGCAGCGGCCCTCCGTGGATGTCATCACCGGCCTCATCAAGGCCAACATCCCCACGCGCATGGCCTTCCAGGTCTCGGCCAAGGTGGATTCGCGCACCATCCTCGACCAGGGCGGCGCAGAGTCCCTGCTGGGCCACGGCGACATGCTCTACCTGCCGCCGGGCACGTCCGTGCCCACGCGCATCCACGGTGCCTTCGTCTCCGATGACGAGGTGCACCGGGTCGTCGAGTGCTTGCGCCAGGCCACGCCACCGGACTACGTCGAAGAAGTGCTGTCGGGGCCCTCGATGCCCATCCCCGGCTTGTCGGGCGAGGACGAAGGCGGCGGCAGCCTGGGTGGCGACGCCGAACAGGACGCGCTCTACGACGAGGCTGTCAAGATCGTGCTGACCGAGCGCAAGCCCTCCATCTCCTATGTGCAGCGGCGCCTCAAGATCGGCTACAACCGCGCGGCGCGCCTGATCGAAGCCATGGAGCAGGCAGGTCTCGTGGGTCCGCTCAACACCAATGGCTCGCGCGAGGTCATCGCGCCGCCGCCGGGAGACTGAACACATGCAAACCTGGCGTGTTTTGCTGGCCGTGCTGTTGCTGGGTATCGGGGCCGCCGTGCCGGGGAGGGCTCCGGCAGCTGGCAACGACACCGTCCTCGACCGCTTCCTGCAGGGCATGCAGGGCTGGAGCGCACGCTTCACGCAGCAGGTCGTGGACGGTCGCGAGCGGGTCGTCGGTCGCGGTGAGGGCAGCCTCGTTGTGCTGCGTCCAGGCCGCTTCCGCTGGGAGCTGCAGGCCGCCGATGACAGTGGCGCCGGCCAGTTGCTGGTGGCCGATGGACGCAACCTGTGGTTCCACGACCGTGATCTCGACCAGGTCACGGTGCGTCCGGTCGAGGCGGCGTTGTCGCAGACGCCGGCTGCACTGCTGGCGGGCACGGTGGACCTGCGGACCGCCTTCAACGTCGAACCGGCGCCCCGCGCTGACGGCCTGGAGTGGGTTGTGGTGCGGCCGCGCTCGGCGGCCGCAGACTTCCGCAGCGCGCGCTTCGGTTTCGAGTCGGGCCAGTTGCGGCGGCTGGTGTTCGAAGACCGGCTCGGCCAGCGCTCCACGCTGCGCTTCACCGACAGCCGCCGCAATCCGCCGATCGATGCGGCCATCATGCGTTTTGTCGTGCCGGAAGGTGTCGACGTAATCGGTACACCGGTACCGTCCCGGGAGCCTTGAGGAAGATCATGTTGCGCGAGGGTTTGCGGAAGCTGCCGCTCTGGCTGGCGCTCGGCCTCATCATCATCGTGGTCGTTGCCGCACTCAGCCTGATGCCGGTCAGTGAGCTGCCGGCCGTAGGGGTGTCTGACAAAATCGAGCATGCACTGGCCTACGCGCTGTTGGCCTTGTGGTTTGGCGGACTGTTCAGGGTCAGCCATTTTCTCTGGGTCGGGCTGGCCTTGTCCTTGCTCGGCGCCGCCATCGAGTTTGCACAGGGCGCGATGGGCTGGGGACGGCAGGCCGACTGGCGTGACCTGCTGGCCAACACGGCGGGGATCGTAATCGGCCTCATGGCCGCGGCCACGCGCCTGGGTCGCTGGGCCTCGCGCGTGGAACGTCGCCTGCTGGATCGCCGGGAGGCCTGACGGCCATGACCCTCTCGCCTGCTGACGCGATGCGGCCACTGGCCGACCGTATGCGGCCGCGCCGGCTGGGCGAGTACCTCGGCCAGCCTCAGGTCCTTGGGCCGGGCAAGCCCCTGCAACGTGCCCTCGAGGCGGGGCATCTGCATTCACTGATCCTGTGGGGCCCTCCGGGAACAGGAAAGACCACATTGGCGCGCCTGATCGCGCAATGCGTGGACGCCCAGTTCCTCGCGCTGTCGGCGGTCATGGCCGGCGTCAAGGACATCCGTGCCGCCGTCGAGCAGGCACGCGAGGCCCGCGCCGCAGGCCGGCGCACTGTGCTGTTCCTCGACGAGGTGCACCGTTTCAACAAGGCCCAGCAGGACACCTTCCTGCCCTATGTCGAGGACGGCACGCTGACCTTCATCGGCGCGACCACCGAGAACCCATCCTTCGAGGTGGTCAGCGCGTTGCTGTCGCGTGCCCGTGTCTACGTGCTCAAGCCCTTGGCCGTGCCGGCGCTCAGCGAGTTGCTGCGGCAGGCCCTGCAGGACGCCGAGCGTGGACTCGGCGGCGAGGGGCTCTCCATCGACGACGACGCGCTCGAGCTGCTGGCCCGTGCGGCCGATGGCGATGCGCGGCGTGCGCTGAACATGCTGGAGATCGTGGCCGATCTCGCCGATGCGGACGCGAACGCGGGCGAGGGCGCCGTGCCGGGCCGACGGCGCATCCGCGCGGAGGCCGTAGCCGAGGTAGCCACCGGCAGCCGCAGGCGCTTCGACAAGGGCGGCGACCAGTTCTACGACCAGATCTCGGTGCTCCACAAGTCGGTGCGCGGCAGCGATCCGGATGCGGCCCTCTACTGGTTGGCGCGCATGCTCGATGGGGGCTGCGACCCGTCCTACATCGCCCGGCGTGTGGTGCGCATGGCCACCGAAGACATCGGCCTTGCGGATCCGCGGGGCCTCACCATGGCGCTGGAGGCCTGGCAGGCCTATGAACGCCTGGGTAGCCCCGAGGGCGAACTTGCGCTGGCGCAGGCCGTGGTGTTCCTGGCCGTCGCGCCCAAGAGCAATGCCGTCTACACGGCCTTTGGCGCGGCGCGGGCGGACGTCGAGGCCTTGGGCACACTCGAGGTGCCGGCGCGCTTCCGCAACCCCACCACGAAGCTGATGCGCGAGATCGGCAACGGCGCGGGCTACCGCTATGCACACGACGAGCCGGACGCCTATGCCGCAGGCGAGCGCTACCTGCCGGATGAGATGCCCGACCGGCGCTATTATTCGCCCGTGCCACGGGGCCTCGAGCTGAAAATCGCCGAGGCCCTGCAGCGCCGCCGACAGACCGACCCTGACAGGAACAAGACGTGATCGACCCCAAACTGCTGCGCAGCGACCCGGAACGTGTGGCCCGCAACCTGGCCCGGCGGGGCTTCCACCTTGATCTCAACCAACTCAGATCGCTGGAAGAACGGCGCAAGCAGTGGCAAGTCGAGGCCGACCGCCTGCGCGCGGAGCGCAACGCCAAGGCCAAGGCGGTCGGCATCGCCAAGGGCCGCGGCGAGGACATCGCTCCGCTGCTGGCCGAGGGCGATGCGCTGGCGGCACAGATGGCCGAGGCCGAGCGGCAGTTCGCAGCCGTGGCCGCCGAGGTGGAGCAGCTGCAGGAGACGCTGCCCAACCTGTTGCAGGACGAGGTGCCGGACGGCGCCGACGAGCACGCCAACCTCGAACTGCGGCGCTGGGGCAGCCCGCGCAGTTTTGCCTTCACGCCGCGCGACCACGTCGCCATCGGTGAGTCGCTTGGGCGCGGCATGGATTTCGAGGCCGGCGCCCGCGTGGCCGGGGCCCGGTTCGTCGTGCTGCGCGCCGACATCGCGCGGCTGCACCGCGCGCTGGGGCAGTTCATGCTCGACCTGCACACGCGCGAGCACGGCTACACCGAGGTCTACGTGCCCTACATGGCCTCGGCGGCCTCTTTCCGCGGCACGGGCCAGTTGCCCAAGTTCGAGCAGGACCTGTTCGCCGTGCGTGGCGAGCCGGGCTACTACCTCATTCCCACGGCGGAAGTGCCGGTCACCAACCTGGTGCGCGAGCAGATCCTCGAAGCCCGCGAACTGCCGTTGAAGCTGGTGGCCCATTCCCCCTGTTTCCGCTCGGAGGCCGGCTCTGCGGGCAAGGACACGCGCGGCATGATCCGCCAGCACCAGTTCGACAAGGTCGAGATCGTGCAGATCACCGAGCCGTCGCGTTCGCTGGAAGCGCATGAGGAACTCACCGCGCACGCTGAAGCCGTGTTGCAGCGGCTGGAACTCCCCTACCGCGTGGTGTCGCTGTGCGGCGGAGACATCGGCTTCGGCAGCTCGCGCACCTACGACCTGGAAGTCTGGCTGCCAGGGCAGGACCGCTACCGCGAGATCTCCTCCTGCAGCAATTTCCAGGATTTCCAGGCGCGGCGCCTGCAGGCCCGCTGGCGCAACCCGGCCACGGGCAAGCCGGAGCTGGTGCACACGCTCAATGGCTCGGGTCTGGCCGTGGGTCGCGCGCTCGTGGCGGTACTTGAGAATGGCCAGAACGCGGATGGCTCCGTGTCCCTGCCCGCCGCACTGGCCCCCTATTTCGGATCCGACCGCATCGAGGCAGCCGGCACATGAACATCCTGGTCCGTCGCTCAACGCTTGCCATCACGGTCGCCAGCCTGCTGGCGGCCTGCAATGCGCCGTCGGAGGCGCCCACGGCACCCGGGACTGCTGCCGGTCCTGATGGTGTGGGCCTGGAGACCCGCCCGGCCGAGGGCGCCAAGTACGACTACCGACCGGCCTTCCCGGGACAGACGCGGGCGCCAGCCCTGCAGACCGGCACGCCTCTTGAGGTGCGTGAAGTGGTCCGCGGCTTCGCCAGTCCCTGGGCTTTCGCCTTCCTGCCGGACGGGCGCATCCTGGTGAGCGAGCGCGCCGGCAGCCTGCGCCTGGTGTCGCTGGAGGGCCGGCTTTCCGCGCCTTTCGATGGCGTGCCGGCCGTGCTGTTCGAGGGGCAGGGCGGCCTGCTCGACATCGCGCTGCACCCCCGCTTCGAGGACAACAACCTCGTCTATTTCAGCTACGCGGAGCCGCGTGAGGGCGGCAACGGCACGGCATTGGCCCGCGCGCGCCTGGTCGAAAGTGGCGGCACGCCGCGGCTCGAGGGCGTGGAAGTGCTGTTCCGGCAGCAACCGACGGTGCAGTCCGGGTTCCACTTCGGTTCGCGCATCGTGTTTGATGGGCAGGGGCACCTCTACCTGTCGCTCGGTGAGCGGGCGCTGCCCGTCGCGCGCGAGCAGTCCCAGGATCTGGCCGGCCATCTGGGCAAGGTCGTGCGCCTGAACGACGATGGCAGCGTCCCGGCCGACAACCCGTTCGTGGGCCGCGCCGGTGCGCGCCCGGAAATCTGGTCCTACGGCCACCGCAACGTACAGGCGGCGGCGCTCGATGCGCAGGGTCGCCTGTGGACCATCGAGCACGGTCCGCGCGGCGGCGATGAGCTCAACCGTCCCGAGGCCGGCCGCAACTACGGATGGCCGGTCATCAGCTACGGCATCGAATACTCCGGCATGAAGGTGGGCGAGGGGGCGACCGCCCGTCCCGGCATGGAGCAGCCGGTCTACTACTGGGATCCGGTCATTGCCCCGTCGGGACTGGTCTTCCACAGCGGCAAGCTCGTGCCCGAGTGGCGGGGCGACCTGTTCGTTGGTGGGCTGGGCAGCATGAAGCTGGTGCGGCTGAAGCTTGATGGCGACCGCGTCACGGGGGAGGAGTGGCTGTTGCGCGACCGCAATGCCCGCATCCGCGACGTGCAGGAAGGCCCCGACGGGGCGCTCTACGTGATCACCGACGGTCCGGACGCAGCACTGCTGCGCATTGCGCCGGCCGAGGCGCCGGCAGGGGTCTGAACTGTCCGGCTGCTGTTCAGCAGCAGCCGTTCACACAGGTCCACTTCTGCTCGAGCTGGGCCTTGAAGAAGGCCTCCGCCGATAGGGGCTCTTCATCGGGCGTGGTCTGGCGATGATGGGCGAGATACCTGTCGTAGGCATCGTCGCCCGTCACGCCCCTCAGCAGGCTCAGGCCTGCCGAGAGGAACTGGCGCATGTCAGTGCATCCCCAGCTTGGTCGGGTCGAGCTGGGTGCGAACGTAGGGCGCTTCGGTCAGCGGTGGCACCGGCAGCCCGCGCAGGTGGCGCCAGCTGACGCGCAGCATTTCCAGCAGCACGGTCCACAACAGCACCGCAAACAGCACCGTCAGCCAGCCGTCCAGCCGCTGATTGAAGATCAGCGTGTCGGCCACTGCCAATCGCTCCGGCGGCAGCACGCCGGCAGCGGCCTTCTGGGCCAGATCGTTGGCGGCGGCAAAGAAGCCCAGCTTCGGGTCGGTGCTGAACACCTTCTGGTAGGCCGCGGTGGTCGTCACGGTGACGATCCAGGCCAGCGGCACGGCCGAGACCCACGCGTACTTCAGCTTGCCGCTCTTCACCAGGATGCCGGTCACCACGCACAGTGCGATGGCGGCCAGCATCTGGTTGGCAATGCCGAACAGCGGCCAGAGGATGTTGATGCCGCCGTTGGGGTCGACCACGCCGACGTACAGGAAATAGCCCCAGGCGCCGACGATCAAAGTGCTGGCCAGGATGATCGAAGGCGTCCAGGAAGTGCGGCCCAGCGGCGCCCAGATCTGGCCCAGCGCATCCTGGATCATGAAGCGGCCAACGCGCGTGCCGGCATCGACCGTGGTCAGGATGAAGATCGCCTCGAACATGATGGCGAAGTGGTACCACAGCGCCAACAGGCCCTTGCCGAAGGCCGAGCCGAAGATGCTGGCCATGCCCACGGCCAGCGAGGGCGCGCCACCGGTGCGGCCGAACAGGGTGCTTTCGCCCATGTCCTTGGCCAGTTGCTGCATCTGCTCCACGGTCACCGGGAAGCCCCAGCCCGAGATGGTGGCCACGGCCGCCTCGGCCGTCCCGCCCACTACACCGGCACCTGTGTTGATGGCGAAGTAGACGCCCGGGTCGAGCAGCGTGGCGGCGATGACGGCCATGATGGCGACGAAGGATTCGATGGCCATGCTGCCGTAGCCGGCCAGGCGGATGTCGCCCTCGTTGGCCACCATCTTCGGCGTGGTGCCCGACGACACCAGCGCGTGGAAGCCTGACAGCGCACCGCAGGCGATGGTGATGAAGACGAAGGGGAACACCTTGCCGGAGAAGATCGGTCCCGTGCCGTCGGTGAATTGGGTCAGTGCCGGCATCTTGATGGTCGGCGCCATGATGACGATGGCCACGGCCAGCAGCACGACGACGGCGATCTTGAGGAAGGTCGAGATGTAGTCGCGCGGGGCCAGCAGCACCCACACCGGCAGGATGGCGGCCACCCAGCCGTAGACGATGACAAACCAGGCCAGCGGCACGCCCTGCCAGTCGAACATGGGGCCCAGCACCGGATGGGCCGCGACGGTACCGCCGCCGACCACGGCAACGATCAGCAGCACGAGGCCCAGCAGCGAACCCTCCAGCACCTTGCCGGGGCGCCAGCTGCGCATGTAGAAGCCCACCAGCACCGCAATGGGCATGGTGGCGAACACCGTGAAGGTGGCCCAGGGGCTGTGCTTCATGGCGTTGACGATGACCAGCGCCAGCACGGCGATGATGATGACGCCGATCATGATAGTGGCCAGCACCGCGGCTGTACCGCCCAGCTTGCCCAGCTCATCGCGGGCCATCTGGCCCAGGCTGCGCCCGTCACGCCGGGTCGACATGAACAGGATCATCATGTCCTGAACGCAGCCTCCGATCACCGCTCCGACGATGATCCACAGCGTGCCCGGCAGGTAGCCGAACTGCATGGCCAAGGTCGGGCCGACCAGTGGGCCGGCACCAGCGATGGCGGCGAAGTGGTGGCCGAACACTACCCAGCGGTGCGTGGGGATGAAGTCGCGGCCGTTGCGCAGCCGCTCGGCGGGCGTGGCCCGGGTGGTGTCGGCGACGAAGACCTTGGTCTCGATCCACTTCGCGTAGAAGCGGTAACCCAGGATGTAGACGCAAACCGCGGCCGTGACCAGCCACAGTGCGTTGATGGGTTCGTCGCGCTGCAAGGCGATGCCACCCAGTGCGAAGGCGCCGATCGCTGCCAGCACCAAACCCCAGATCCGTCCCATCATGCGCGATACTCCCCCGTAAGCCCTGGCCGCAGTGTCGCAGGACAACCGACCGCTGGGTAGTCCTTACCGGGTTTCCTTGCAATTTCAACGAATGGCGCGGTAAGAATAGTGTTTTCCCGGGGGAGGGGAGTCGTCCATGAACGTTGCGCAAGTTACAGCCGAGATCCTCAAGCGTGAGGGCGTCAAGTACCTGTTGACCTACCCCCTGAATCCGCTGACCGAATCGGCCGCCGCTGCCGACATCCGCCCCATCGTCGTGCGCCAGGAGCGCATCGGCGTGCACATGGCCGACGCGCTGGGCAGGCTCAGCTCGGCCGATGAAGTGGGCGTGTTCTGCTGCCAGTCCGGGCCTGGCATCGAGAATGCCTTTGGCGCCGTGGCGCAGGCCTATTCCGAAGGCGTGCCAATGGTGGTCATTCCGGGTGGCCCGTCGCGCGGTGGCGCGTGGATCAAGCCCGGCTTCAATGCCGCGCTGAACTTCCAGCACATCACCAAGCATGCCGAGACGATCAACACGCCGGAGCAGTTGGTGCCGGCGCTGCGCCGCGCCTTTGCCTTCGCGCGCAATGGCCGTCCTGGTCCGGTACTCATCGAGATCCCCGGCGACATGTGGAACGTCGAGGTGAAGGGCGAGATCGAGTACCGCCCGGGTCACCGCATCACCTCGGCCCCGGATCCGAAGGCCGTCGATGCCGCCGCAGCAGCGCTCATCGCCGCCAAGCGTCCGATGATCTATGCCGGCCAGGGCGTGCACTACGCCAAGGCCTGGAACGAGTTGAAGGCCGTGGCCGAACTGCTGGAAGCACCGGTCACCACCAGCCTCGAAGGCAAGAGCGCCTTCCCGGAAACGCATGCGCTGTCACTGGGCTCCGGTGGCGTGGCCATGCCGCGTGCCGTGGCCGCCTACGTCGAAGAGTCGGACCTGGTGTTCGGTGCCGGTGCCAGCTTCACCGCCACGGGCTTTGGCATCCGCTTCCCGACCAAGAACAAGACCTTCGTCCACAACACGCTCGATCCCTACGACATCGACAAGAACATTCCCGCGGAATACCCGCTGCTGGGCGATTCCAAGCTCGCGCTGGGCATGCTGCACGAAGCCCTGAAGGATCGCCTGAAGAAGCCCCGTGGCCTGACGGCGGGCGTGCAGAAGCGCATTCAGGAACTCAATGCGCCGTGGTGGGCCGAATGGATGCCGCGCCTCACCAGCGAGGCTTCGCCGCTGTCGCCCTATCGCGTGATCTGGGACCTGATGAACATCGCAGACGTGCCCAACACCATCATCACGCACGATGCGGGCAGCCCACGCGACGAGCTCTCGCCGTTCTGGAAGCCCGTAACGCCGCTGTCGTACATCGGTTGGGGCAAGAGCACGCAGTTGGGTTATGGCCTGGGCCTGGCCATGGGCGCCAAGCTGGCCCACCCCGACAAGCTGTGCATCAACATGTGGGGCGATGCCGCCATCGGCATGACGGGCATGGACTTCGAGACCTGCGTCCGCTGCAACATCCCCATCATGTCCATCCTGTTCAACAACTACTCGATGGCCATGGAGTTCAAGGCCATGGCGGTTTCCAAGGAGAAGTACCAGTCCACGGACATCTCCGGCAACTACGCCGACTTTGCACGTGCCCTCGGAGGTTATGCCGAACGCGTCACCGAGCCGGGCCAGATCGCCCACGCTCTGGTCAACGGTATCGCTGCCACCAAGGCGGGCAAGCCCGTGCTGCTGGAGTTCATCACCACACAGGACAAGGTCTACTCGACCTTCCAGGGCGGCTACAACGGCGGCCATTGAGGTCGCCGCCAGCAAGGTCATGCAGGTGCAGGGCCGCCGGCAACTGCTGAAATCCGTGGCTTCCGGCGTGGCGGCCGCGCTGTTGCCGGGGGCTGCCGCATTGGCAGCGGCACCTGCGGGCCTGAAGATCACGCGGCTGCGCCTGTTCAACCCGGCGGGCGCCGGACCGCTGGCCGGCCCCTTGGGCCTGTCCGAGATCATCGTTGCCGTCGACACCGATGCCGGCATCACCGGCTACGGGCAAGGCGGCACACCGGACCTGCTGCGCTATGCCGGTGCGCTGCTCATCGGCGAAGACCCGCTGCGCATCGAGCACCACTGGCAGCGGATGTACCGCAGCTCGATCTATCCTGCGGGCCGCGAGCGATTGCACGCGGTGGGCGCCCTCGACTGTGCGCTGTGGGACCTGTTCGGCAAGGCGCTGGGGCGGCCCGTGTACCAGCTGCTGGGTGGACGCACGCGCGATCACATCGACTGCTACAAAAGCCTCGGCGCGCTCGGCGTGGCGCAGGCGCGCGACGAGGCCCGACGCAGTCTCGAAGAAGGTTTCCGCGCGCTGCGCTTCTTTGCGGCCGGCACGCGCGGGTCGAGCTTCGACGCCCGGCGCGCCATCGGCGGGATCACCGACGTCTGCGCCGCGCTGCGCGAAGGACTGGGGCGTGATGGAGATTTCATCTTTGACGCGCACACCCGTTTCGATTTCGGTGATGCGTTGCAGTTGTGCCGCAGTCTTGAGCCGTTGCAGCCGCTGGCCGTGGAAGACCCGCTGCGCACGATCGACGACATCCCGCTGTTTGCGCTGTTGCGGCAACAGGCCGGCGTGCCCCTTGCCGCCGGCGAACAGCTGGGCGACCTCCGCGACGCCAACCTGCAGCTTGTCGAAGGCGGGCTGATCGACTTCCTGCGCACCACCTTGCCCAATGCCGGCGGTCTCACCGCCTATCGAAAGCTGGCGGCCCTGTGCGAGGCGCATTCAGTCGGTCTCGTGCCGCATTTCACCGCGCCCATTGCCGTGGCGGCCATCGCGCAGGCTTTGTACGCATTTCCCGG
>JBJOHO010000011.1:0-9610 GCA_046047615.1 Pseudomonadota bacterium | reverse complement strand
GGATCCCGCCGGGGTTTGCGCACGGCTTCCTCGTCATGAGCGAGGTGGCCGACTTCCTCTACAAGACCACCGACTACTACGCCCCTGAGCACGAAGCCTGCCTGCGCTGGGACGACCCGGCAGTGGGGGTGCAGTGGCCGCTTGAAGTGCTCGCGGCTGAAGGGGTGCTGCCGCTGCTGTCGGCCAAGGATCAGGCGGGCAAGTCCTTGGCCGAACTGGACTGACCGCGCAACAGCGCCAGCCAGTCCGGCACGCAGCGGGTTTGCAGGTCATAGCGGGCCACCATGTCGGCGCGCGCCTGGGCGCCCAGCCGGCTCTGGGCCTCGGCATCGCCCAGCATCTGCAGCACGTCGTCAGCGATGCGCGTGGCGTCGAAGAAGTCCGTGAGGCGGCCGTTGTGGCCGTCGCGCACCACCTCGGTGACCGGGGCGGTGGCAGACGCCACGATGGGGCAGGCGCAGGCCATGGCCTCGAGCAGTGACCACGACAGCACGAAGGGGTAGGTGAGGTAGAGGTGGCAGCGCGACACTTGCAGGGCGCGCATGTAGTGCTCGTAAGGCAGTTTGCCCAGGAAGTGCACGCGACTGGCATCCACCTGGTCGCGGACCGGGTTCCAGTAGCGGTCCTTGTAGGTCTGCCCTTCCGGCAGGCGCAGGCCATAGCTGACCTCCAGCCCGCCGACGACGAGCACTTGCAGCTTCGGCCGGGCCTGCAGGATGCGGGGCAGCGCGCGCATGAAGCTGTGGAAGCCGCGGTAGGGCTCGAGGTTGCGCGCCACGTAGGTGAGCACCTCGTCGTCGCGCGTCAGGCGCACATCGCCGTGCCCGAACACGACTTCGCCGTCTGGTCGCAGCTTCTGCGTGTCGACGCCTTCATGGGTCACGGCGATCTTGGCCTGCAGCTCTGCCGGGAACTGCTGGCGCTGCCAGGCGGTGGGCGAGACGCCCAGATCCGCCGCCTCGAGGCTCAGCAGGTGCACGGCATTGCGCAGCCGCAGGCGCAGCAGGGAGTCCAGGCTGCTGGGAAACTCCGGGTCGAAGTTCATGTCGCTGCCGTGGCTGCGGTAGAAGAACTCGCAGTGCACGACCAGCCTCGCAGCCGGAAAGATGTCCTTGATGAACAGCGCCTCGCCCCAGGCGGGATGCGCCGCGATGACATCGGGCACGAAGCCCTTGGCCTTGAGTTCCAGCAGGGCACGGGCCACGGCCTGGCCGCGTCGCGTCTGCTCTTCAAGCCCCTTGAGGTAAGGATGTGCGGTCGTGGCCCGTGCTGCCGGCACGGAATAGCCCAGCAGTTTCACGGCGGGGTGTGCCGGCGTGTGCCGGGGCAGGTTGGCGGCATCGCCCATGCCCAGCACTTCGTTGCCGGGATCTGCCGCCAGGGCCGCAGCCATGTGGCGGAACTGCCCGGGGAAGTTCTGGTGGATGAAGAGATAGCGCATGGTGGAAGCCTAAAGCCAAGACCCACCCGCACAGCGACGCAGATCACGGAATTGCTGCAGGGCTTCTGCATTTTGGTATCCATTACACGGCATGGGACGCCGCCGGATGCGAGACTGCGAGGCCCATGAGATGGCCTCCCGGACGGTCCTGGCGTGAAACGCGATACTGAAACAGCGGTGGAATTGACAGCGGCCTGGCAGCGGATCCGCCCCGCCTTCCGCGGTGTGTTGCTGTTCAGCTTCGTGGTCAATGCGCTGGTGCTCATGCCGGCCATCTACATGATGCAGGTCTATGACCGCGTGCTCACCAGCCGCAACCTCACCACCTTGCTCGTGCTCACGCTCATCACGGTGTTCCTCTACGGGCTGATGAGCCTCCTTGAATGGGTGCGTGGCAAGCTGCTGGTGCGCCTGGCGGTGGTGTTCGAGAACGCCCTGCGTGAACGCGTGTTCACCGCGGCCTTCCAGGCCGTGCTGGGCCGTGTGGGTGGCGATGCCCGCCAGGCCCTGAACGACCTTGCAGAGTTGCGGCAATTCGCCGGCGGGCGCGGGCTCATCGCGCTGCTGGACGCGCCGTGGGCGCCGGTCTTCCTCGTCATCCTGTTCCTGCTGCACCCTGTGCTGGGCTGGCTGGGCGTGTTTGGCGTGGTGGTGCTCGTGGGTCTCACCTGGCTCACCGAGCGCCGCACACAGAAGCCTTTGTCCGAGGCGAGCCGGGCCGCGCAGCTGGCCACGGGCTTTGCCACCAACCAGCTGGCCAACTCGGAGGTCATCCAGGCCATGGGCATGCTGCCCGCGTTGCGGCAACGCTGGGTCGGGCGCCACTTGCAGGCTGTCGCGCTGCATTCCTCCGCCAGTGACGCGGCGGCCGGCCTGGCCTCCACCACGCGATTCGTGCGCATGGTGCTGCAGTCGGCCGTGCTTGGCGTGGGTGCCTGGCTGGTGATTGCCGACGGGCTGTCCGGCGGCGGCATGATCGCGGCGTCGATCCTCATGGGCCGGGCGCTGGCGCCCATCGAAGGCCTGATCGGCAGCTGGAAGAACCTGGTCGCCTCGCGCGATGCCTGGGGCCGGCTGGATGCCCTGCTGCGGCTGTGTCCGGCGCGTCCCGATGGCATGCGCCTTGCGGCGCCGAAGGGCCAGTACCAGCTGGAGGGCGTGTTCGCGGTGCCACCGGGCGGGCAGCAGGCCGTGCTGCGCAACATCAACCTGCAACTGCCGGCCGGTGAGTGCCTGGCGGTCATCGGGCCGTCCGGCTCGGGCAAGAGCAGCCTGGTGCGGCTGCTGGTGGGCGTGTGGCCGGCGCGTCAGGGCACGGTGCGCCTGGATGGTGCCGATCTGTACCAGTGGGACAAGGCCGAGCTCGGCCCGCATCTGGGCTACCTGCCCCAGGATGTCGAGCTGTTCGAGGGCACGGTGGCCGAGAACATCGCGCGCTTCGGCGAGGTGGATGCCGAGTCCGTCATGGCGGCATCGAAGCTGGCGGGCATCCATGAGCTCGTGCTGCGTTTGCCGCAGGGCTATGACACGCCGATCGGTCCGGGCGGAGGGCTGCTCTCCGGAGGGCAGCGCCAGCGCGTGGGCCTGGCGCGTGCCCTGTACCGTGATCCGCAGGTGATTGTGCTGGACGAGCCGAACTCGAACCTTGACGACGCCGGCGAGGCCGCCTTGCTGCAGGCCGTCGTCCAGTTGAAGGCGCGCCGCGCCACGGTGGTGGTGGTCACCCATCGCAAGAACATGTTGCCGCAGGTCGACCGTCTGCTGCTGCTGGCCGACGGCGAGATCAAGGGCTATGGCCCGCGCGACCGGGTCCTGGAGCTGATGCAGAAGGAAGTGCAGAAGTGACGCCGCAGACACTCGAGGACACCTTGATGGACACGCGCCAGCCTTTGCGGCTGGGGCTGTGGATCCTGGCGGTCGGCTTTGGCGGCTTCCTGCTGTGGGCGGGCTTCGCGCCGATGGACGAGGGCATCCCGGCGCAGGGCGTGCTGGCGGTGGAGAGCAAGCGCAAGCAGGTCTCGCACCTGACGGGCGGCGTGGTCGGCGCCATCGAGGTGCGCGAGGCGCAGGCCGTCGAGGCGGGGCAACTGCTGATCCGCCTGGATGACACGCAGGCGCGCGCCGCGTGGAAGGCCGCCATGGCCGAGCAGTTCGCGCTGCTGGCGGCGCAGGCGCGCCTGCTGGCCGAGCAGTCCGGTGCGGCGCTGCCGCGGTTTGCCGGCGATTTTGATTCCGGGGTGGGTCGTGAGCTGGGCGCCGTACACCGCGAGGCGCAGCTGCAGCTGTTCCAGTCGCGTCGCCGTGCGCTGGCCGGTGAACTGGGCGTGTACGCGGAGGCCGAGCGCAGCCAGACGGCCTCGGCCGACAACCTGCTGGCGCAGAAGCTGCTGCTCGAGCAGGAAATGGCCGGCCTCAAGGACCTCGCGCAGGAGGGCTATGTGCCGCGCAACCAGTCGCTGCAGGTGCAACGGCAATATGGTGAGGTCACACGGTCGGCGGCGCAGGCCACGGCGGCGGCCACCGATGCCCGGCTGCGGCGCGCGCAGCGGCAGCAGGATTTCCGCCGCGAGGTGGAGGCCGAGCTGGCGCAGGTGCAGCGCGACCTTGCCGTGGTGGGCGAGCGCGTGGTGTCGCTGGCCACGGACCTCGCGCGCACCGAGATCCGCGCGCCGGTGAAGGGCGCGGTCAACGGCTTGGCGGTCCACACCGTGGGTGGCGTGGTCGGTCCCGGCCAGCGGCTGCTCGATGTGGTGCCCAGCGAGGAGCGGCTGGTGTTCGAGGTCCGCGTGCCACCGCAGCTCATCGACAAGGTGAGTGCAGGACTGCCCGCCCACATCAACCTGTACAACTTCCCCGACACGCCCAATCTGGTGCTCGATGGCAAGGTGTTGAGCGTGTCTTCCGACCTGCTGCCATCGGCCGGTCCCGAAGACCCGCCGCATTTCGGTGCCGCCGTCGAGGTGACGGCCGAGGGGCTGGGCACATTGGGTGCACGCCAGCTGCAGCCCGGCATGCACGCCGACGTCGTGATCCGCACCGGCGAGCGTTCGCTGCTGGTCTACCTGTTCAAGCCCTTGTTGCGGCGCTTCGACAGCTCGCTGCTGGAGCCCTGAAGCATGCGCCTGCATATTCCTGTCGCGCTGCTGGCACTGGGCGTGTCGATGGAGGCATCGGCCCTGGATCTGCGCGAAGCCGTCGACCAGGCCCTGGGCCGCAACCCGGAACTGGTGGGGCAGCGGCATGAGGTGGCCAGTGCACGGGAGAACATCACCCTGTCCGCGGCCCGCCTCAAGCCGAACCTGCGGCTGAACCTGGCCCGTTCCCACAACGAGACGCAGCGCACGCTGCTTTCGCCGCTGAGGTCCCTGGACGACGAGCCCTATGCGTCGCAGCGCGATGCCCTGCAGCTCGTGCAGCCGCTGTTGCGTGTGCCGGAATTCTATGGCGTGCGCTTGGCACGTGCCCGCGCACGGGCCGGGGAGCAGGCACTGGCGTCCCAGGAGCAGTTGCTCATTGCCCGCGTGGCACAGGCCTACTTCGAGCTGCTGGTCGCCGGTGAGCGTGACCGCCTGACGAGCACGCGTCTGCAGTTGGCCCGCACGGTGCTGGCCGCTGCGCAGGCGGGCCTGCAGGGTGGAGCGGCCAGCCGCAGCGATGTCGAGGACGCGCGCGCGCGCGTCGATGCCGCGCTGGCCGAGCAGGTCGAGACCGCCGCGACGCGCGACATGGCCGCACAGGGCCTGCTCGCCTTGCTGGGGCCGGAGGCGAGCCTGCCGGACATGATCGCCGCGCTGGGGGACGAAGACCTGCCGGACGACCCGGCCTGGCCGGCCACTGCTGCGGGTTGGCTGACGCTGGCCGAGCGCGGCAACGGCGACCTGGCCGCCTATGCGGAGGCCGTGGTCGCTGCCGAAGCGGGCCTGAACCAGGCCCGCGCGGCACGCCTGCCGAGCATCGATCTGGTGGCCAACCGCAGCCTCTCCAGCAGCGACAGTGAAAGCAGCATCGGCTACCGCTACGACAGCCGTTCCGTCGGCCTGCAACTGAGCTACACGGTGTATGCGGGTGGCGCCATCGGCGCCCAGGTGCGCCAGGCCCGGGCTGCGCGTGGCAAGGCGGTGGCGGACCGCGACCTGGCCGAGTCGCGCCTGCGGCAGCAGGTCACCGAGGAATTCGCGCGCTTCCAGGCCGCCGGCGCGCGCACCCGTGCGCTGCGCACGGCCGTGGAGTCGGCCACGCAGGCCGTGCAGGGCAACGAGAAGGGCCTGCAGGCGGGCACGCGCAACGTGATCGACTTGCTGGATGCCCAGTCGCGTCTGGCGGATGCGCGGCTGTCGCTGTTCCAGGCGAGGGTGGCGCGGATGGTCGCTGCGCTGCGGTTGCAGGCGCTCGCCGGGCAACTGGACCTGCCCGCCGTGGACGATGTGAATGCCCTGCTGAAGTGATGCCTGTCGCTACTTGCAAACACTACACGGAGCACGCCGGCGCATTGCACTATCATTGAACCACTGCCCGCGATGTCGGGGATTCCCTGGGCCATTGCTGCATGCGAACCCTGAATACCAGACCTCAGATCGCCGTCAACCTGCTGAACCTGCCACGGCAGCGCAAGCGCCTGGTCATGCTGCTGCTCGATGCGCTGCTGCTGCCACTGTCGCTGTTCGGCGCTTTTGCCCTGAAGTGGGACGATGGCACGGTCGGCTTCGACCGCCACCCGGCCCTCTACGTCGCCGTCACCCTCACTGTGCTGTTCACAGGCAGCCTCGTCGGCCTGTACCGCGCCGCCGTCCGCTACCTGGACATGCGCGCCCTGATGGCCATCGTGGTGGGTGTGGGCGCGTCCGCCGTTGTTCTCTACGCGCTGGGCCATGGCCTCGGTGCCCAGCCGGTGCGCCTGTCCACCACGGTCATCTATGCGCTGGTGGCGTCGTTGGCCCTGCTGGGCACGCGGCTGCTGGCGCGCTGGTTCCTCTCCACCTATTCCGAACAGCGCGAACCGGTGATCATCTTCGGCGCGGGCGAGGCCGGCGCTGACCTCGCAGTGGCCCTGCTGGCCGGGCGGCACTACCAGCCTGTGGCCTATGTCGACGAGAAGCGCGCGCTGATCGACACGCAAGTGCGCGGCCTGCCGGTGATTCCCCCAGAGGAAATCGCCGCCGCGATCCGCACCGAGGGCGTGCGCACGGTGCTGATGGCCATTCCGGGGGCGGCGCGTTCGCGTCGCTCGGCCATCATCCGCGACCTGGAAGCGCTCGGCGTGCGCGTGCAGACCGTGCCGGACCTCGAAGACATCGCTGCCGGCCGCGCGCGTCTCAACGAGTTGCGCGACATCGACGCCGCCGACCTGCTGGGGCGCGACATGGTGCCGCCCAACCAGCGCCTGCTCGACGCCTGCATCCGCGGCAAGAACGTGCTGGTCACGGGCGGTGGCGGCTCCATCGGCTCAGAGCTCTGCCGGCAGATCCTCAAGCTGGCGCCGCGCCGCCTGTGCGTGTTCGAGATGAGCGAGCACGGGCTCTACCAGATCGAACGCGAGCTGCGGGCCGCGGCCCTGGCCAGCGGCAGCAGTACCGAGATCGTCGCCTTGCTCGGCAGCGCCCACCACCGTGCCCGCATGCGCGAAGTCATGCGCGCCTTCGGCATCAACACCGTGTACCACGCAGCCGCCTACAAGCACGTGCCGATCGTGGAACACAACATGATCGAGGGCATCCACAACAACCTGATCAGCACCTGGTACACCGCCGAGGCTGCCCTCGAGTCCGGCGTCGAGACCTTCGTGCTGATCTCGACCGACAAGGCCGTGAACCCCACGAACGTCATGGGTGCCACCAAGCGCCTGGCGGAGATGGTGCTGCAGGGCCTGCAGCGCCGCGGCGGCGGACGCACGCGCTTCTGCATGGTGCGCTTCGGCAACGTGCTCGAGTCCTCGGGCTCGGTGGTGCCGCTGTTCCGCGACCAGATCCGCCGCGGCGGTCCGGTCACGGTCACGCACCCGGAGATGGTGCGCTACTTCATGGTCATCCCCGAGGCCGCGCAGCTGGTCATCCAGGCAGGGTCCATGGGGCAGGGCGGAGATGTCTTCGTGCTCGACATGGGCCAGCCGGTGCGCATCCAGGACCTCGCCCGCCGCATGATCCAGCTGTCCGGACTCACGGTGAAGGACGAGCGCAATCCGGAGGGCGACATCGAGATCGCCTTCACGGGCCTGCGGCCTGCCGAGAAGCTCTATGAAGAGCTGCTGATCGGCAAGAACGTCACGGGTACCGACCACCCGATGATCATGCGCGCCGTCGAGCATTCCCTGTCCTGGGCCGAGATGGACAAGATCCTGCAACGCCTCATGGTCATCCTCGACCGCTTCGATTGCGAGGCCGCCAGCAGCCTGCTGCAGGAGGCCGTGGTCGAATACCACTCGGCCGACGGCGTGCAGGACCTGGTGTGGCAACGGCAGCGCGACGGCGTTGCCGCCGTGGCCCTGTTGCCGGTCAAGCAGCGCCAGGGTCAGTCGCTGACCTCATAACGCACGGTTGCGCGGCGCGTGTTGCCTGCCACATCGCGGGCCAGCACTTCCAGCGTAAAGCGGCCGCTGCGGCGGGTGTCCAGCGGCGTGCCGTTGGCAACCGTGCCACGGCAGCTCTCGAGCCCGGAACGCTCGTCGCTGCACTGGTAGCGGACCGGCACTACGCTGCCGCGCACATAGCGTGCCCCGTCGCGCGGGGCCTGCAGCGCGATCACCGGGGCCTGCTGGTCCAGATACACGCTCACGCGAACCTCCTCGCTGTTGTGGCCCGCTTTGTCCGTGCAGTGCCCGGTGACGCTGCGGCCGGTACCGTCCTGCCGCAGGGTGACGGGCCGTGTGCAGGACTGGATGCCCGAGCCGGACATCCGGTCCGCGCCTTCAAAGCGCACGGTGACCGGCGTGTTGTGCCAACCCGCGGTGTTTGCCGCCGGTGACACATGTGCGGCAACCAGGGGGGCCGAGAGGTCCAGCGCCAGCCCGTCCAGCCGGCCCCACCCCACATTGCCCGCCCTGTCGTGGCAGCGGCCTGCTGCCGACTGGCCCGCGCCACTGCGGTTGAACAGGCGCGGGTCGTCGCAGTCCCCGGGGGCGACCCCGGAGAGCGCATCCTCGCCGACGAACACCACCGTGACCGGGGCGCGATGCCAGCCGGAGGCCTCCGGCGCCTCGCTCGTCTGTGCCTGCACGGAGGGTGGCGTGTGGTCGATGCGCAGGCCGCGGGCCTGGACAGGCGCGCTCCGGTTGCCCGCCGCATCCGTGCAATGCCCCTGGACGGAAAACTGGTTGTCGCCCTCGGCCACCACGGCATCCGCGGCGGAGCAGTCCGCGACGCCGCTGCCGGCATCCTCTCCCTGGAACCGGACCGTGACGGGCCCGGCATGCCAACCCTCGGCATTGGGCAGCGGGCTGACCACCATGCGTGCGGTCGGCGGCGTTGCATCACGCCGCAACGTGATGCTGCGCCGCAGGGTTCCAGCCGTGCTGCGCAGCTCACAGTGGAAGGTCTCACCCGGCGTGTCACGGACGAGCAGCACGGGTTCGCAGCCGCGCCGCTCCAGTTCGCGCGCGCCCAGCAGATCGATCTGCCAGTTCAGGCGGACATCGCCCGTGTACCAGCCGGCGTTGCCAAGGTCTCCTGAGACCTGCGGCGTGATCCGTGGCGCGTTGTCGCAGGCCGCGGCGCCGATGGGAATGCGGAAGACCTTGAGGACCGAGCGGCCGCGGCCCCCGTCGACTGCGGCGCCCAGATAGAGGCCGCCGTCGCAGGAAAGCGCGAGGCTGATGGGTCGTGGGTTCATGTCGTCGCCGTAGAAATCCAGCGGCGGTGTGCCGGACCAGCGCCCGTCGCTCCAGGGCGGCACCAGTTCGCGCAGTTCGCCACTGGCGAAGTCCAGTGCGTGGACGCGCAGGGATTGTTGCTGGTTCACGGGCTGGCCCGGCTCGGAGCGTCCGCCGTGGTAGCTGGCCACATAGAAGAGGCCGTCTTCACCTGGGGTGACGGCCGCGGCCAGTCCCTCCTCGTCGAGGGACGGGGCCAGCGGCCGGGTCTCACGGTCCACCAGCACGAGGCCCGATGCCGTCACCAGGAAGCGTGCCAGGCGCAAGGCCAGGCGGCCGCTGCGTGTGCGTTCGCGCAGCACGACCAC
>JBJOHO010000010.1:0-15296 GCA_046047615.1 Pseudomonadota bacterium | reverse complement strand
GCGCTGCGCAAGGGCAGATGACGCAGCCGCTTCCCTGTTGCAGCCTGCAGGGCATTGGCGACGGCCGGCGCCACCGGCGGCACACCCGGCTCACCCAGGCCGCCCATCGCGGCATCGCTGTCGAGGAAAGCGACCTCGATGAGGGGCGTGTCAGCCATGCGCGGCATCGGCAGGCTGTCGAAGTTGCCCTGCACCACTGCGCCCGCGGCGATCGTGACCTCATTGAACAGCGCTGCCGACAGGCCGAACACGATGCCGCCCTCGATCTGCGCACGGGCGTTGTCCGGGTGGATCACCGGGCCGCAATCGACGGCGGCCCAGACCCGTGTCACACGCAAGCGGGCAAGGTCCGTGGCGTCGACCTCGACCACCATGGCGATGATGGTGCCGAAGGCCTCGACCAGTGCCACACCGCGGCCCTGCCCGGCCGGCAGCTGGGCTTGCGGATCCTGCCAACGCGACATGGCACCCACGCGCTGCAGCACCGCACTGTGCCGGGAGTCGGCCGGCAACATCGCCAAGCGGTAGGCCAGCGGATCCTGCCCTGCGGCGTGGGCGAGTTCATCGACGAACGACTCGGTGAAGAACGCATGCCAACTGTGGTCCACCGAACGCCAGGAGCCTTCCCGCACTGGCGATTCGAAGGCCGCGGCACGCAGGGCCTGATGGGGAACGGCGTAAGGCAGCCGTGCCGCGCGGTTGTCCATGCCGCCGATGAAGCGGGTTTCCCAGGCCGCGACACGGCCGGCGGCGTCCAGGCGCGCCGACAGCTGCGCCGACTGCGCAGGCCGGTAATAGTCGTTGCGTGTGTCCTGCTCGCGCGTCCACAAGAGCTTCACCGGAGCGGGCGCGACGGCCCGGGCGATCTGGGCCGCCTGCTCGAGGAAATCGAAACAGCCCGGCAGGCGGCGACCAAAGCCACCGCCCAGCGGATGGTTGTGGAGGACAACCTGTTCGGGCTCGAGGTCCAGGACCTTGGCCACCGTCTTGCGGGCGGCCAGTGGATCCTGCACGCCGACCCAGACCTCGGCTCCCTGCTCGGTGACCTGCACGGTCGCGTTCTGCGGTTCCAGCGTGGCATGCGCCAGGAAGGGCACGCGGTACTGGGCGGAGACCCGTCGTGCGCCAGCGGTGGCGGCATCAGCGAGGGCCTTGGCACCATCGCCCTCAGCATGGACCGTGTCAAACTCGTCGCCCTGCAGCAGGGAGCTTTGCGCCGAGAACACCGACGCTGAGCTGACCTCGCCTTTGCCGGCGTCGTCGAAGCGCGGTTGCAAGGCTGCAAGCCCCTTGCGCGCAGCCCAGGTGCTGGTCGCCACCACCGCCACACCACCCTCCAGCCTCACCACGGACTGCACGCCCGCCACGGCGCGCGCCGGCGCCTCGTCCACGGAGAGCAGCCGCCCACCGAGGACCGGGGCGGCCTGCAGCGCCGCATGCAGCAGGCCGGGCCGCTGCACGTCGATGCCGTACACCGCGCTGCCGGTGACCTTGTCGTGCAGGTCGCGCCGCGGCACGGAGGTGCCCATGAGCTTCCAGGCACTGCGTGGCTTGAGCGGCGGATGCACGGGCGGATTGCCCTGTGCCGCCTCGACCGCCAACTCACCGAAGCTGGCACTGCGACCGCTCGCCGCATGCAACACGCGCGAATCGCGCACCTCGATGTCCTGCAACGGCAGCTGCCAGCGGCGCGCCGCCGCCTCGCGCAGCAGCTGCCGGGCCGCGGCACCGACCACGCGCATGGCGTGCTGGCCCGTGCCGCGCAGCGAACTGCTGCCACCGGTCACCTGCAGCCCCACCCACTGGGCCACTTTGAAACTGCCGTAATCGAAGCCGCGGCGCAGCGGCCGCGGCACGCTGAAGGGCAGAAAGCCGTGGATGATATGGGCGTTGGCGAAGTCATCCTCGGCCGGCGCCTCTTCGATGCGCACGGTGTTCCAGTCAGCATCGAGCTCATCGGCGAGCATCATGGCCAACGCGGTGTGCACGCCCTGCCCCATGTCGCAGTGGGGCAGCACGGCCACCACCTGGTTGTCGGGCGTGATGCGCAGCCACGCCCCCAGCCAGGCACCCTCGCTGGAACTGCGGTCGCGCGGCTGCCGCGCCAGCCGGTCGGGCGCGAAGGCCACGCCGGCCACGCCCAGCAACAGCCCACCGCCGGCGACCCCGCCGACGGCCAGCAACGCGCGCCGCGTCCAGCGGCCCATGTCAGCGCGGATCCTTCTCGTTCAGGCCCGGGTAGAACAGCGAGCGGTTCTGGCCGGACTCGTTGTAGACGTGGCGCTTCTTGAAGTACCACTTGCCGTTGATCTTCTCGAGCTCGTCCTCGTAGTGCCCGAAGTACAGCAACTGCACGTCTTTCTGCGGCGTGTTGTTGGTGAGGGCGAACCAGTAGGCGATGGTCTTGGCCTTGTTGCCTTCGACGTCGATCACGTGGTTGATGATCTGGTGGCGCGTACGCGGACGCGAGGTCGCGCCCTCGGGGATCTGCACCTTGCGACCGCCGCCGAAACCCGACATGGCCTTGCGGATGGCGGCCTTGCCCACTTCGTGGCCATAGATCCAGATCAGCTGGCCATCTTCGGCCCAGGTGCCCATCACGGTTTCGATGTCACCCGCATCGACGGCCACCATGTACTTGTTGGACAGGTTCTCGATCTCGGCACGGTCGTCGGCATAGCTGGCCTGGGCCAGCGGCGCGGCCAGTGCGCACAGCAGTGTCGCGGCCAGGCCGCACAGTGTCTTTTTCATGGATCCCCCGGTTGTTCGTACTGCAGTAACCCGCGACCCCAGGCTGGAACCGCGTGTCCGGAGCATACTGTGATCCATGGGAATAAATGCAGACCCTGCCGATGCATTCGCGCCACGCTGGATCGGTTCGGCGGACGGCCTTCGGGCGGCGATCCTGCCTTGGGGCGCACGGCTGTCAGCCTTGTGGGTGCCCAGCCGTCGCGGCCCCCTCAACGTGGTGCTCGGCCACGCCACGCCGCAGGCCTGGCAGAACGATGCGTTCTACCTCGGCGCCAGCATCGGGCGCGTCAGCGGGCGCATCGCAGAGGCTGGCTATCGCCATGGCGGCCGGCAGTACCGCTTGACGGCCAACCAGGGCCGGCACCACCTCCACGGCGGGTCCGGCGGCCTGCATCGGCGCACGTGGCAGGTGCTGGCCCACGACACGGCACCAACGCCACGATTGCTGCTGGGCACGCAGTGCCGCGATGGCGAGGACGGCTACCCCGGCCAGTTGCAAGTGACCGCAGAAATCTGCGTGGAGGCCGAAGCGCTGGTGATGGTCTATGTGGCGCGGTGCGATTCAGACACGCCACTGAGCCTCACGTGGCATCCCTACTTCAACCTGTCCGGCGATGCGGCAACCACCGTGGACGACCACCGGCTGCAAATTCATGGCAACGAAGTCCTGGCACTGGACCGCGAGGCAATCCCCACCGGTGCGCGTCTGGCGGTGGCAGGGACCGCATTCGACTTCCGGACGCCGGCACGACTGGGAGAACAGCGTGCGCTGGGGCACCCGCAACTCGAGTTGGCGGGTGGACATGACCACTGCTACCTTCTGGACCCCGCCGCGCCCCTGGCAGCGCAGGTGCACCATGAAGGCAGCGGACTGACGCTGCACGTGGCCACACAGGGCGCTCCGGGCTTGCAGCTCTACACCGGCCAGTTCCTGACGCCTGCAGCGGGATCGGCATGGGGCCCGCGCTCAGGGCTGTGCCTGGAGCCGCAGCACTGGCCGGACGCCGTGAACCGACCGGACTGGCCGTCACCTGTCTTGCCAGCGGGCACGCTCTATCGTCACGAGATCCGCTACCGGTTCACTTGATGGACATGCCTTTACAGTGCCGCCGGCAACGCCTAAGTTGACGCCACAACAACAAGGAAGGGGGCGCGCACCATGGCACTGAGGCTGAGACTGTTCCTGATGATGGCCCTGCAAGTGGGCATCTGGGGGGCCTGGGCGCCCAAGCAGTTCCCCTACATGGCCATGCTGGGCTTCACGCCGGGGCAGCAGGCGCTGGCCGGCAGTGCCTGGGGTATTGCCGCCATCGTCGGCATCTTCTTTTCCAACCAGTTCGCGGACCGCCATTTTTCGGCCGAGCGCTTCCTGTCGGTAAGCCACTTGCTGGGCGGCCTGTGCCTCGTTGGCGCTGCGCTGTCGACGGGCTTCGCGGCGCACTTCGGCTTTTTCCTGGCTTTCAGCCTGCTGTATGTGCCGACCCTGTCTGTGGCCAACACGCTGGCCTTCGCCAACCTTGCCAACCCGGCACAGGATTTCGGCACCGTGCGCACCGGTGGCACCGTGGGCTGGGTGGTGGTGAGTTGGCCCTTCATTTTCCTGCTGGATGCCGAGGCCTCGGTGGAGCAGGTGCGCTGGATCTTCCTGGTCGGCGCCCTGCTCTCGTTTGCACTGGCCGCCTATGCGCTGACCCTGCCGGCCACGCCGGCCCGCAAGGATGGCAGCGTCGATCCGCTGGCTTGGCGTACCGCCCTGTCGCTGCTCAAGAAGCCGTTCGTCGCCGTGCTGTTCTTCGTCACCTTCCTCGACTCGGTCGTGCACAACGGTTATTTCGTGCTGTCGGACGCCTTCCTCACGCAGCGCGTGGGCATCGCCGGCAACCTCAGCATGGTCGTACTGAGCCTTGGGCAGGTGGCAGAGATCCTCACCATGCTGGTGCTCGGCCGGGTGCTGGCGAAGCTGGGCTGGCGCACCACGATGATGATCGGTATCGCTGGCCACGCCGCGCGATTCCTGGTGTTCGCCTTCGCCGCTGACAGCGTGCCCGTCATTGTCGGCGTGCAGCTGCTGCACGGCATCTGCTATGCGTTCTTCTTCGCCACCGTTTACATCTTCGTGGACGACGCCTTCCCGAAGGACGTGCGGACCAGTGCGCAGGGTCTGTTCAACCTGCTGATCCTGGGCATCGGCATGGTGGTGGCCAGCTTCGTGTTCCCGGCGCTGGCGGCGTCCATGTCTGCGGTGGGTGCCGATGGCGTGGCGGTCGTCGACTACAGCCGGCTGTTCCTGGTGCCTGCAGGCCTCGCCTTGCTGGGCGTGCTGACCCTGGCCTTGGGTTTCCGCCCCCCTGCTGCGGGACCGTCGCCGCGTGAGGTGCAGGCGTGAACCGCCGTCAGGTCATGGCGCTCGGCATGGCTGCCTTGGCAGCACCCTTGAGCCCGGGTGCCCGCGCTGCGGAGGGTTTCTTCGCACGCCACGGCCTGTCCATCGGCCTGCAGCTTTACACCGTGTCCGATGCAGCCCGGCAGGACCTGGAGGGCAGTTTCGCCCGTCTGGCGAAGATCGGCTTTCGCGACATCGAACTGGCGGGCTACCACGGCCACACGCCGGCGGCGCTGAAGGCAGCCGCCGACCGGCATGGCATGCGCTTCACCGGTATCCATCTGTCGGCCGCACCCTTCGCTCCTGACGATCCTTCGCTGGCGGGCGACATCGCCAAACTTGCAGCGGATCTTCACATGCTGGGTCTCACCGAGGTCACATTGCCGATCATGCTGCTGCCGGAGGGCGCAGCACCGGCGCAAGGGGAAGGCTTCCCGGCCTTCCTGTCGCGCGCAACTGCAACGATGGGCCGTGCCGGCTGGCAACGGACGGCGGATTTCCTCAATGCCCGCGCTGCGCTGCTGGCCCGCGAAGGACTGCGCCTGGGCTATCACAACCACAACCTGGAGTTCGCGCCGGTGGAGGGCACCACCGGTTGGGATGTGCTGGTGGACGGCACCGACCCCGCGCTGGTCGACCTGGAACTTGACGTGGGTTGGGTGGCGGCGGCGGGTCAGGATCCGCTGGCTGTGCTGGCGCGCCATGCCGGTCGCGTAAGGCAGATGCACGTGAAGGACATCAAGGCCTCAACGCGACCGAACTTCACCCTCCAGCAGGACCCCACGCAAGTCGGGGATGGCAGCCTGCCGTGGGCGAAGTTGCTGCCGGCCGCACAGGCCGCGGGGGTGCGCCGCTTCTACGTCGAGCAGGAGCCGCCGTTCACCATGGACCGGTTCGATGCCATCACCCGGAGCCATCGCTATCTTGCGTCGCTGGACTGACAAACTCCGTATTGCACTGGCCGCGCTGCCGTTGGCCTTGCTGCTACCGCACCCAGTCCGCGCCAGCAGCGACGGCTACAGCACCCTGACGCAGATCCGACCGGACAACCTGCCTCGGCTGCGGCAGGTCTGGCGGTTGGACGTACCTGGCGATGCGCTGCAAACCACACCCCTGGTCATCGACGGTATCGCCTACCTGATGACGCCCGACCAGTCCGTGCTGGCGGTCGAGGGCGACAGTGGCCGGGTGTTGTGGACGTTTGCAGAGGGTGCCGGTGGCTCGCAACCCGTGCGTGGCCTCGCCTCCTGGAGCGATGGGCGGCAGCGCATCCTGTATGCCAGCCAAGGCACCGATCTCGTCGCGCTCGACGCCACCTCGGGTCGACCTGTCACAGGCTTCGGCACGGCAGGACGCGTGGACCTGCGCCGCGGACTCGGGCGCGATCCCCGCAGCGTGGCCACCTTCCTCACCTCTCCTGCGGTGGTCTGGCGCGATCTGGTCATCGTCGGCTTTCGCACCTCTGAATCGCTGCCTGCGGCGCCGGGCGCCATCCGCGCTTACGACGCCCGTACCGGCCGTCTGCGCTGGATGTTCCGCGCCTTGCCACGCACGCAGGGCGGCGGCAATGCCTGGGCCGGACTGGCGGTCGATGACGCGCGCGGCATCCTGTATGTCAACGCCAACGACATTGCGTGGACAGGGGGACTGGTCGCCTCCCCCCCGCCCTCCGCACCTGGCACTGGCGCCGCGTTTTACCAGCAGCACTGCGCAACCTGCCACGGTGTGGAGCGACAGGATCAGCCGCCCGCGTTTCCGGCGCTGGATGACATCGGTTCCCGCTGGTTGGACTGGCAGATACAGCGCGTCATTGTGCAAGGCAAGGGCCGCAGCCTGTGGCAGGTCCCCCTGGACGAATATCCCGAGCTCATCGCCCAGGGACATTCGCCAACAGGTACCGAGAACTATGGCGGACCACTGGTCACCGCCAGCGGCCTGGTGTTCATCGGTGCCAGCGTATACGACCGGCAATTGCGTGCCTTTGATGCCGCGAGCGGCCTTGAATTGTGGCGAACGACACTGCCCTATGCCGGCGCTGCCACACCCGTGACTTATAGTGTCTCAGGTCGCCAGCACCTGCTGATCGCAACCAGTGGCAGCCGCGACCCCAAGGGGCCGCAGGGCGCCGCCTACGTGGCTTATGCCCTGGACCCACCCACACAGACAGCGCCCGCTCCATGAACGCACAGCCCTTCGAGCCGCGAACGATGCGCCTGAGCTTGCTGACCGCAGCGCTGCAGGAGCTCACGCCGCGTGCGCGCCGTGACGCCGACCCTGACCTCGCCATCGAGGACTGGCTGCAGTTTGCCTGCGACCTCGACTGTCCGAACATCCAGTTGTCGGCGGCTTTGCACCCCAGCGTCGCGGATGTGCCAGCGGAGGCGTTGCTGGATCCGGTGGCCAACACGCTGGACCTGCGTGAACCCTTCAGCGCCGCCCGCGCGGCGCGTGTCCAGGCGGCCATGCGTGCCACCGGTGTCGGACTTTCCGACCTTGCCTACTTCGACAACATGCTGGTAGCGGACCGCGCGGCACGCCGCCGCAAGCACGAGTTCATGCTGCGCGTCTTTGATGCCGCCGTACTGCTGGGCGCGGATGCCGTGTGCGGCTTTGTCGGGCGCAATGCCGCGCTGGAGATGGAGGAGAACCTCGCGCTGTTCGAGGCCGAGTTCGTGCCACTGCTGCGCGAGGCCAAGGCTCGCGGCCTGACCTACCGTATCGAACAGTGCCCGATGCCGGGATGGACCGTAGACGATCACTGGCACAACAATCTCGCCTATGCGCCGGGCCCTTGGATCGCACTGCACCGGATCTGCGAGAAGCATGGCGTGGGGGACCAGTTCCGCATCCACTACGACCCCTCGCATGCCATCCTCATGGGCCAGGACACCCGTTCGGTGTTCCAGTACCTCAAGGACGAAGGCTATGGCTTCCTGATCGGCGGCTTCCATGTGAAGGGCCAGGTGATCGATGCGCGCGGCGTGTCGGCCTGGGGGTACGGCGGCCAGACAATGCAACGCGGAGACCGGCAGGACCCGGTGCAGGCCTGGAAGAAGCAGACCGTCCTCTGCGAGCACGAATTGCCCGGCACGGCGCGGCACGACCCACTGGCCTACCTGCAGAACCGCAGTGTCGATTGGCTGGACCACCAGCTGGCGGCCCGCGAACTGCTCGACATCGATCCGGCCCGCACGTTTCTCGTGGTCGAGCACGAGTATCCGGGAGCCCGCATACAGGATCCGGCCCTGCTCGCGCCCATCCTCAAGGGGTCGCTCGCCTTCGTCCGCGCCATCGACTCGGCGGCCGCGGCCATGCACGCCCTGCAGCACGAGGTCCTGGCCTCGCGGGGCATTCCCGTCCAGGGCACGGGCCGGGAGGCCTACCGTTCATGAACTCAAGCATTGAAAGCCGGCGACTGCGGGCAGGCATCGTTGGCGGTGGTCGCGGCTCGTTCATCGGCGCCGTGCACCGTATTGCCGCGGAGCTCGATGGCGAAGCCTTGGTGGTGGCCGGCGCCCTGTCAGCGGATGCGCAAGTGGCCCGGCAAAGCGCCCAGGACTGGCGCCTGGAGCGCAGCTACGAGAGCTACGCACGGATGGCGCGTGAAGAGGCCGCGCGCGATGACGGCATCGATTTCGTGATCATCGCCACCCCGAATCACCTGCACCTGCCAGTGGCCCGCACCTTCCTGGAGGCCGGAATCCACGTGGTATGCGACAAGCCGCTGGCGCTGACGCTGGCAGAAGGCCGCGCGTTTGCTGCGCTGGTGGAGGACTCCGGAAAGCTGTTCGCGCTGACGCACACCTATGCCGGCTACCCCGCCATCCGCGAAGCCCGCGCGCGCATCGCCGGCGGTGAACTGGGCACGATCCGCAAGCTGCACGTGGAATACCTGCAGGACTGGCTCCGGGAGCCGCTCGAACTGCAGGGCAACCGTCAGGCCTTGTGGCGCGCGGACCCTGCCAAGGCGGGACTGGGCGGTGCGCTGGGCGACATCGGCACGCATGCCCACCACCTTGCAGAGTATGTCAGTGGTCTTGCCGTCGATGCCGTGGCCGCCGATGTCAGTGCTTTCGTCGACGGCCGCCGTCTCGATGACGATGCCAATGTGCTGCTGCGCTTCAGCGGCGGCGCCAAAGGCACGCTGGTCTGCTCGCAGATCTGCTGCGGCGAAGAGAACGACCTGCGCCTGCGTGTTTACGGCACGCAAGGCGCACTGGAATGGCGGCAACAGGAACCCAATACCCTGCTGCTGAAACCTGCCAAAGCTGCCGTGCAATGCCTGCGCGCCGGCAAGGACTTCGCCTCGGCCTCGGCAGCCGTGGCCACGCGCGTCCCCGCAGGCCATCCTGAGGGCTATCTTGAGGCCTTCGCCACGATCTATCGCCGCTTCGCACTGGATGTGCGCCGCGTGGCTGGTGGTGAGCCGGCCCTGCGGGATTACCCCGGCATTGCCGAGGGCCTGCGCGGACTGGCGTTCATCCACGCTGCCGTGGCAAGCCACGGCAGCGCATCGCGCTGGACGCCGCTGGCGGATTGACGGGGCGCTCAGCGCCCCTGCGGCACCAGCAACCGCACCGGCCCCAGCAGCCCCGACGGCCGCAGCGATGCCGTTGGCAGGTAGGTCGGCAGCGTGGTGAAGGTCAGCTTGGTTGCCCCCGGCTGGGCATCGCCGATCAGGCGGTTCACCCACAGGTTCGCCACCCGCACTTCGATGTCGTTGCGACCCGGGCGCAGCAGCGGACCCACGTCCACCTGCCACGGCGCGCGCCACAGCGTGCCGGCCGCGGTGCCATTGATGCGCACCTCGGCCACATCGCCCACCCGGCCCAGATCCAGCTTCACGGGTTGGCCGCCACCCACGGCCGACGCTGCCGGCAATTCAAACGACTGCGTATAGGTCGTGACGCCGGAGAAGTAGCGCACGCCGGCATCGGTCTGCTCGTTGAGCGGCGCCAGCGCGGGCATCTGCAGGCTGGCTGGCGCACCACGGCCCGGCTGGAACTGCAGTGACCACGCGCCGCTGAGCGTCTGGGCTTCGCGCCAACGCTGCGGCGGCAGGCTGCGGGCGACCTCCGTCGTGGCCTCGCGGAACACGACGAAGAACGAGTCTTCGGCCTCGAAGGGCAAGGTCACCACGGTGTGCCCGCCTTCAACGCGATAGGCCAGCGGCAGGCGCTCGCCCGTATCGGCACGCCACAGTTCCGGGCGCCGGCCCGTGACCCGGAAGCGCGCTTCGATGGTTTCGGCCCGGTTGGCGCGGTTGTTGACCCAATACAGTTCGCCGCCATCGTCAAGCCGACGGTGCACGAACAGCACCTCGCTGTCGGGCCGCGGCTTCAGGTAACTGAAATCGGGCGCGACGCCACTGACGGCAAGCGCCGCCTCCACGTCCTGCGTCGCGATCACGCGGCCGGCACCAACGGCCGTCACCGGCTCGCCGCTCCACAGGCGCTGCACCAGCGCTGCGAACTCGGCCCCACCCTCCCCCAGCGCGGGAGAAGCCGTGGGTGCGGTACCCACGATCGTGGCGCCCGCATCGGCCAGCGCCGCGATATGACGCAGGGTCGGCAAGGTCATGCGATGGCTGCTGCCACCGAGGTAGAGCACCCGGTAACTGGCACCGGAGGGTGCGACGAGGCGGCCGTCACGGACCGACAGCAGGTCGTGCAGCGACTGCGTATCGACGTAGTCGAAGGCATGGCGGCGTGGCAGGTCGGGCAGCGACCGCTGCGCGTTGAGGGCCGTCAGCGGCCGCTCCTCGCCGTAGTAATAGGCCACGTCCGCAACATCGCGTCCCTGCTGCAGCAGGTAGCCGGTGCGTGCGATGTAGTCCACCCAGGGCCGTGCCATGCCGGCCCAGGTTTCGTGGCGGTTGAAGTACTGGCCGAAGATGGCGAGCGACAGACCGGGCTGCTTGTCGTCGACCGGTTGATGGACCGAGGTGTGGATGACCGGGCGGTTGATCCCGTAGGCGAACTCCAGGTCGATGACCCGGCGCAGGTCCGCAGGCGCATGGGCCCAAGGCGAGAATGCCGAGGTCATCGACTCCGCCGCCACGTAGCGGCGGCCGCGCAGGTGTGCCACCGAAGAAGCACCCTTCATGTCGCCGGCCAGCGTCGGGCGGGCGAAGCTGTTGCGGTTCCAGGTCCACAAGGCGGCCATGGGCACATCGGCCCAGGCGCGCATGGCCATGTCATCGCCCAGCGAGGGGCGCACATCCTCGAGTGCTTCGCCGTACACCGTGAGTCCCTGTTCGTGCGCCACCTGCGCGACGGTACCGTAATGCTCGCGTGCCATGAGATCGGCCAGCGTGCGGCGGTAGTCGTAGAGGAAGGCATCGCTGGCGGCGCGGGACTCGACGATGATGCCGGCCAGCGTTGGCAGCCAGGGGCGCGCGTCATAGCCGCGCAGCGCACGGAACTGCTCAAGCAGCTTCGGCGTCCAGTTGGAGGCGCCGACCTCGATGCTGTCGGTCAGCAGTGCGGTGAGGCCCTTCTTGCCGTACAGGTCGGGCCCCAGCGTGTCGCGGTACATGCCAAGGTAGGTCTGCAGGTAACGACGCACAGCAGCGCCATCGAACTTGTCGACCTCGAGGCCCGTCGCCTCCGGCGTGGCCGGGTGGTTGGTCTTGCCCGTCAGCGAGTAGCCCAGGCGCAGCACGCGCCAGCGGCCGGCCGGAGCCTGCCAGTCCAGCGTGCCATCGGCCTTGAGGCGCGCCGTGAGGTCGATGACCTGCGTGCGCGGCACGGTGCCCCGGCCATCGTCGTTCACGGCGGCGATGCCGTAATAGTCGCGGGCGATGGCATAGCCGCCCTTCTCCTCATAGCGGTCGATGCGTGCCTCGGTGCCCAACCGCAGCTCGGTCACCTTGAGGGGTTTGCTGGCCGCGTCCGGCGACGGACCAACTACGAAGATGGGTACCACGCCCGGCATGGGATCGCCGACGCCAATGCGCTTGGGCAGGGTGTTCGGGCCGAAACGCAGGCGGAACCTCTGCGCTGTCACCGCAGGGAACGCTGCCGTGGTCGCCGCCTGCGTGATGGGCACCTCGGCCAGCTTGCGCCACTGGCCGTCGACCTGCGCCTCAAGGATGGGCAGGAACTCCGGATCGCCAAACGCCGAAGCGCCACCCTCCAGGTGGAAGCGGACATGCCGCAAGGTCTGCGGCGTCGCATAGTCCAGTTCGATCATGGGCTCGCCACCGGCGCCTGCGCGTGGCACAGCCACGGCGCGCGCGAAACTGCCGTCGGCCAGGGCCGCCGCATCGAGCAGGCTGCCATCACCGGCGCGTGCCGCAGGTACGCCCGCAGGCTCATCGAAAGACGGCACGGCGATCACGGCCACATCGGCATAGTGCTGCGGCGGCAGGCGGGCGGTCCCACCCTCGATCGAGGCCAGCTCGTCGTGATAAGCCATGTCATGGAAGGCACCGGTGGAACCTGGCGGCGCGGCGAGCGCACCGCGGAAGCGGCGGCCGCCCTGCACCAGTGTTTCGGTCCAGACCAGCTTTTTCAGACCATCCTGCGGGGGTACCCAGGGGCCACCGGTCTCGCTCCAGCCCGGCGAAGCGGCGATGGCGAATTCCAGGCCATGCCGGTCGGCCTCGCGCACCGCATGGCGGAACGCGTCTTTCCAGGGCGGCGTCATGTACACCAGACGCTGCTCCACCACCTGCGGCGTCGCCAGGTTGGCGTCGAAGTTCTGCACGCCACCCAGGCCCACCTGCTTCATCCAGGCCAGGTCCTTGCTGATGCCCTCCTGCGTGATGTTGCCGTTCATCCAGTGCCACCAGGTACGCGGCCGCGACTCGGTGGGCGGGTTGGCAAAGCCATCGGCGAGCGGATCGGCCGCAGCGGCAAGGCCGGCAGCGGCGCTGGAACACAGGGCGATGAGTACGGCGCGATGCAGTGTCAGGGTCTTCATGGCAGTGGTTCTCCTGCGAAGCAAATCTTCAGAGCGCGTTGCGCCGGGCGATGCGGCCGAGCACTGCCGCGCTCGGTTTGGCCCGCCGCTCGAAGGTCCGTCGGTCGACGCTGGCCAGCCCGAACTTCGGCCGGTAGCCGAAGATCCATTCGAAGTTGTCGAGCAACGACCAGTGGAAATAGCCCAGTACCGGCACGCCCTCCTGCATCGCCTGATGCAGGCCGGCCAGGCCTTCCTCGATCATCCACTGGCGGTCCGCGTCGTTCTCCGTGCCCACGCCATGCTCGGTCACCATGACGGGCCTGCCACACACCGCATGGGCGTAGCGTACGGCACCGGCAAGCGAGCCCGGCCACAGTTCGGGCGCCGTCTGCCCTGAGCGCGCACCGGCCGGCGGCGGCAAGGGACCCTCAGGACCGATGCGCGAACGCTCGTAATTCTGCACACCAATAAAGTCGTCATCGCGGGCCAGTTCCAGCCACGGCTCGTAGAGGGCGGCCCGCTTGGCATCGCGTCGTGCGGGATCACCCACGGCCTGGTCATCGACAATGGCCAGGCTGACGCCCACCGGCAGGCGGGGCTGGGCGGCCTTGATGGCCTCGCGCGCGGCCCGGTGTCCCGCCAGCAGCGAGGGCAGCACCGCCGGGTAATCGTCCGGGTGCATCACATTCAGGGGCATGAAGCGCTCGACGCCGAGTTGCTTCGCAGCGTTCTCGAGCATCTGCCGTTGCTGCGCCAGCAGTGGCGGCGGCAACCCGAGGTACGCCAGCAACCCCGGCAGGTTGGGCTCGTTGAACGTGATCGCCGACTGCAGGCCATCGCCCAGGTGCCGCGCTGCGCGGTCGCAGAAATCCGCGAAACGTCGCGGTGCCTCGGCGCTGGCCCAACCACCCGCCGCAGCGAACCACCGCGGCGAGGTGAAGTGGTTGAAGGTCAGGACGGGCTTGAGTCCGCGTGCATGGCAGCCTTCCACGATGCGCAGGTAGTGGTCGAGCATGGCCGTGGACCAGCGACCCGCTTCGGGCTCGATGCGCGACCACTCCAGGGAAAAGCGGTAGGCGCCAAGGCCCATCGACTTCACCAGGTCCAGGTCTTGCGACCACAGTTCGAGGCTGTTGCAGGCATCACCCGAAGGCTCGACGAACACGCTGCCCGGCAGATGCTCGAGGAACCACAGGTCGCTGTTCGTGTTGTTGCCTTCGATCTGGTGTCCCGCGGTAGCGGCACCCCAGAGAAAGTCCTCTGGAAAGACCCTGGCCTGGACTGCCCCGAACGCGCCGGGTGCCATCGTGGTGGCGACCGCAACTGCGGACAGGCCGCGCATGCATTCCCTTCGATCCACTGGTGTGATCCTCCGCTATTGTGAAGTTGCCGCTTCGGCACAGGGCGTCAGGCGTTGCAGGTCATGGCCAGCCTCGACGGGCCCTGCGTAATGCAACCGTACGCCTGCGACATCTTCATCGGTCACATCGCGGATGTGGGAGAGCACCACACGCCGCACACGGGCCCTCTGGGCCAATTGCCCCACTGCGGCAGGCGAAAGATGCTCACGCAGCATATGGCTACGGACAAACGCCGGCACCGCGGCAACATCCGCGCCGCTGGCCATTTCGCTCACGAGCAGGTCGGCGCCTGCAGCCAGGGCCTCTACGGCTTCCGAGGGCCCGGTATCACCCGTCAGTACGACACGACAGTCCCCCGCTGCCACTTGCAGGGAAACACTCGAACCTTCATCAGTCGCAAGGATCCCGCGTGAAAAATGGCTGTTGCCCACGGCAACGATCCGCAGGCCGTCCCCCTCCCACCAGAGACCCGGAGTACGTTCCTCGACCTGAACGAAGTCCCGCGGATCACGAACCGCTCCTGACTCCGCATTGCGGATTGCCGCATTCGTCGCGGCGAAGGCCAAGGCCCCATCGACGAGTGCACGGGTGCCTTGGGGCCCGATGATGTGCAGTGGCCGGCCGCGCGTTGTGAACGCAAAACTGAGCAATGCCGGGAGTCCAGCCGTGTGATCGTCGTGCAGGTGCGTCAGCAGGATCAGATCCGGGCCTGACGCCGGCGCCCCAGCCTGCGTCCAGCGGTGCACAACGCCCTCGCCGGCATCCACGAGCACTGTTTTTCCGGCGTCCTGCAGCAAGGTGGAAATTCCCGCACGCTGCGGATGACCACCCGGCCCGCCGGCCGTGCCCAGCAGCACGACCTCCATCGACAAGCCTGTCTGCGCAACCAGCGA
>JBJOHO010000009.1:0-4950 GCA_046047615.1 Pseudomonadota bacterium | reverse complement strand
TCGTGGGTCTGGTGATCGGTGGCGGCGCCGGCACGGTCATGGCCTACCGCGTCGAAATGACCAAGATGCCGGAGCTCGTGGCCTTCATGCACAGCATGATCGGCCTCGCCGCCGTGTTCATCGCCATCGCCGCCGTCATCGAGCCGCAGGCCTTCGGCATCGCCGCCGCCGGCGCCGCGATCCCCGCCGGCAACCGGCTCGAACTGTTCCTGGGTGCCGGCATTGGCGCGATCACCTTCAGCGGTTCCGTCATCGCTTTCGGCAAGCTCTCCGGCAAGTACCGCTTCCGGCTGTTCCGCGGTGCGCCGGTCGTGTTCCCCGGCCAGCACCTGCTCAACCTGCTCCTTGGCCTGGTCACCGTCGGCAGCGGCCTCGTCTACATGGCCACGGGCGACGTACAGGCCTTCTCCGTGATGCTGGCCCTGTCCTTCGTCCTCGGCGTGCTCCTGATCATCCCGATCGGCGGCGCCGACATGCCAGTGGTCGTCTCGATGCTCAACAGCTACTCGGGCTGGGCGGCCGCGGGCATCGGCTTCTCGCTCAACAACAGCATGCTGATCATCGCCGGCTCGCTGGTGGGCAGCTCGGGCGCGATCCTCAGCTACATCATGTGCAAGGCGATGAACCGCTCGTTCATCAACGTCATCCTCGGCGGCTTCGGTGGGGACACCGGCAGCGCCGCCGCAGGCGACGCCGTGCAACGCAGCGTCAAGAGCGGCAGTGCCGAGGATGCGGCCTTCGTTCTCGGCAACGCCGAGACCGTGATCATCGTGCCAGGCTACGGCCTGGCGGTGGCCCGCGCCCAGCATGCGGTCAAGGAGCTTGCCCTGAAGCTCACCGCACGCGGCGTCACGGTGAAATACGCCATCCATCCGGTCGCGGGCCGCATGCCTGGCCACATGAACGTGCTGCTGGCCGAGGCCGAGGTGCCCTACGACCAGGTCTTCGAGATGGAAGACATCAACAGCGAATTCGGCCAGGCCGACGTGGCGATCGTGCTCGGTGCCAATGACGTCGTGAATCCAGCGGCGCTGGTGAAGGGCAGCCCCATCTACGGCATGCCGATCCTCGAGGCCCACAAGGCCCGCACCGTCATCGTCAACAAGCGTTCCATGGCCGCCGGCTATGCCGGCCTCGACAACGAGCTGTTCTACATGGACAAGACGATGATGGTCTTCGGTGACGCCCGCAAGGTCGTCGAGGACATGGTCAAGGCGCTCGAGCACGAGGGCTGAGCGCCAGCACCCGGCCATGGCCGGGTACGGCAGGGTCGATGCCACACAGCCGCGCGCCCGCCCACAGCGCGTGCGGCAGGCTCGACACCACGGGTACGCCGATGTCGGCCTCCAGCGGCGCCACCAGCTCCAGCGTGCGGAAGCCGCCGCAGGAGAGCAGCAGCGCATCGGCCGAGGGCTGCGAGGCATGCACCCGCCGCCCGAAACGGCGCAAATCCTCAGGGGTGACCTTCTCCAGATCCGTCATCGCCTCGATGCCCAGTCCCGTCACGACGAGGGGCTCCAGCCCGTGCTCACGCAGGAAGCCGGCGAGCCGGGCATTCACGTCGTCGTTGTAGGCTGTCGCCACCGCGATGCGTCGCGCGTCCACTGCCGCGAGCCCGGCGATCACGCCGTCGCTCATTGTCGTGCAGGGCAGACCCGTGGTCCGCTCGACGACCTTGCACAACTCCCGGTTGTAGGCCTCGCCCTGGTAGAAACTCAGCGAGGTGCCGGCGACCAGAATCGCCTCGGCGCCAGCGGCCGCGAGCCCGGTCGCGACCTCGGGCAGGCGCTGCAGCGCGCGGTCGAAGTCCGCCGGCGTCATGCGCTCGATCCCCAGCCCCCGCGCGAGGAATCGCAGCCGTCCGCCATACAAGGCCGGCCCCTCGGGTGGCACCGTCTGGCTCGCCGGGGGCAGCACGATGCCCAGCACGGGCGGCGAATCCCCGGCAGTCCGGCCCAGCGACGGCAGCCCGGCCGCCACTGCGGTTGCGAGCGCACCGCGAAGCAGGTCACGCCTGTGACGACGAACGTCCATCTGCCCTCCCGCCGCGCATGGTCGATGCAGCGACTGTAGTCGACAAGCCGCAAGCCCTTCCGATAACTTGACACCGCACAGGCGCCTGCCGCGCCGCCGGGGGATCAGTGTCAATGCGTAGTCCATACCTTGCCGCGCTGGGCGCGGCTGTTCTCGTCGCCCTCGCGGGCGCGCTGTCCACGAGCGAGGCTGCACGGCCCGCCGACAGCACCGCACAATGGGCGTCCCACGGCCGCGACCACAGCGAGCAGCGCTACAGCCCGCTCACCCAGGTCAATGCCGGCAACGTCGCGCAGTTGGGCCTGGCCTGGTACGCGGATCTCGCGGAGCGCGGCGGCAGCTACGAGACCACGCCGCTGGTGGTCGACGGCCGCATCTACGTCAGCGCACCGTGGAGCAAGGTCTACGCCTTCGACGCCAAGACGGGCAAGCCGCTGTGGAAGCACGACCCCAAGGTGCCGGGTGAGTGGGCGGTGGCGCTGTGCTGCGGCATCGTCAACCGCGGCGTCGCGCACTGGCAGGGCAAGATCATCTGGGGCACGCTCGATGGCCGCCTGATCGCCGTCAACGCGAAGACCGGCAAACTGGTCTGGGACCGCCAGGTCACGGACAAGAACCTGCCGATCTCGATCACCGGTGCGCCGCGTATCGCCAATGGCCGCATCTTCATCGGCATGGCCGGCGGCGAGTTCCACCAGCGCGGCTACATGGCCGCCTATTCCGTCGACGACGGCCGCGAACTGTGGCGCTGGTGGACGGTACCCGGCGATCCGGCGAAGGGTTTCGAGCAGCCTGAACTCGAGATGGCGGCCAAGACCTGGAAGGGCGAGTGGTGGAAGACCGGCGGCGGCGGCACCACCTGGGACGGCATCCTCTACGACCCGCAGACGGACCTGGTGATCGTCGGCACGGGCAACGGCGCGCCGTGGCCGGCGGAGATCCGCTCACCCGGCGGCGGCGACAACCTGTTCACCGCCTCGATCGTGGCGCTCGACGCCAGGACCGGCCAGTACCGCTGGCACTACCAGGTCGTGCCCCAGGACAGCTGGGATTACGACAACGTGCAGCAGCTGACGACGGCCGACATCGTCATCAACGGCCAGAAGAAGCACGTGGTCATGCAGGCCACCAAGAGCGGCGTGTTCCCGGTGATCGAGGTCGCGACCGGCAAGGTGCTCAGCGCCAACTTGTTCGTGCCGAGCGCCAACTGGTTCACCAAACACGACGAGAACTTCCGCCCCATCCTTACCGCAGAAGGCAACTACGGCGCGCATGACCGTGGATTCCATGTGGTGCCGTCGGCGGGTGGTGCGCACAGCTGGCACCCGATGGCCTTCAGCCCGGACACGGGCCTGATGTACATCCCCACCAACTACGGCAGCTTCCCGCTCGTCGCCGAGGCCGGCGCCAAGATGGGCAACCAGCTGCTGTCGATCAACGTCGCCAAGCGTCCGAAGGACCCGGCACCGCAGCTGGAAGGCGGCGGCAATTACCTGCTCGCCTTCGACCCGGCCACTGGCCGCACGGCCTGGAAGCAGACGCAGGGCAGCGCGCGTTCTGGTGTGATGGCCACGGCGGGCAACCTGGTGTTCCAGGGCTCGGCGCCGCGCAGCTTCAACGCTTTCCGGGCAGACACCGGCGAGCGTCTGTGGACCACCGACACGCAGGCCAGCATCGTGGGCGGCAGCGCCAGCTACGCGATCGATGGCAAGCAGTACGTGGCGGTGGTGGCTGCGGGCGGTGGCTTCGGTGGCGGCTACTGGGCGCCGAACTATGCGCGCCTGCTGGTCTACACGCTGGGGGGCACGGCGAAGCTGCCCGAGCCGGTCGCCTTCACGCCGCCGCCGCTGGCACCCCCCGCGGAGTTCGGTGACGCGGCGACGCTGGCGCGCGGCCAGGAGAAGTACAACGCGCACTGCAGCACCTGCCACGGCAACGATGGCCGCGTCAGCAGCATCTTCCCGGACCTGCGCTACGCCGGTGCGCTGCACAGCGCCGACGTGTTCAAGACCATCGTCATCGATGGCGCGCTGACCGCCAACGGCATGGTGTCCTTCCGCAAGGTGCTGTCGGACGATGATGCCGAGGCCGTGCGCGCCTATGTGGTGAAGCTGTCGCACCAGCTGAAGAACGCGCCGCCGCCGCCGGGCCGTGGTGCTGGCGCAGGTGCCCCGCCGCCCCCCGCTGCACCGCCGGCTCCCCCGGCACCGGTTGCGCCGCCGCCGCCGGCGGCGCACCAGTAGTGGCGGTACGTCGGGTCGCGATCGTCGGCGCCGGGGCCATCGGCGGCAGCTGGGCCACCTGCTGTCTCGCCCATGGCCTCGACGTGGTGGCCACCGACCCGGCGCCCGGTGCCGAGGCGCGGTTGCGCGCGCAGGTCGAGCGCCAATGGCCGACCGCCGCGGCGCTGCACCTGGCGCCCGGTGCCTCGCCGGACCGGCTGCGTTTCACCGCCGATCTGGCGGATGCCATAGGCGATGCGGACTTCGTGCAGGAGAACGGTCCGGAACGGCTCGAGTTCAAGCGCGAGGTGTTCGCTGCGATGGACGCGGCCGCCGGTCCTGAGGTCGTGCTCGCCAGCAGTTCCTCGGGCATCGTCGCCTCGCGCTTCCAGGACGCCTGCCGGCATCCGCAGCGCGTGCTCATCGGCCATCCCTTCAATCCACCGCACGTGATTCCGCTGGTCGAAGTCGTGCCCGGCGCTGCAACGTCAGCCTCAGCCGTGGCAGCGGCCGTGGACTTCTACACGTCGATCGGCCGCCGCCCCATCACCCTGCGCAAGGAGATGAACGGCTTCGTCACCAACCGCCTGCAGGCAGCGCTGTGGCGCGAGGCCTACGGGCTGGTGGCGGCGGGTGTGGCCAGTGTCGAGGACATCGACGCAGCGATCGCCAATGGCCCGGGCCTGCGCTGGGC
>JBJOHO010000008.1:0-2713 GCA_046047615.1 Pseudomonadota bacterium | reverse complement strand
CTGCAGGACACGCACGGACTGATCCTCAGGACTGCCATCACCAACGCCCGCCTGGCCGATGTTGATTCCTACGACAGGCTGCAATACCGGGCCAGCGCCTCATCACGGCGCCGCACGGAAGCCTTGAAGCAGCTTCTGGCCGTCCTTCAAGACCGGCCGACCCAAACCACGGAGTCTGCAGCCGACCCGTTGGCCAGCGCGTGCAGAGTACTTGGGGAGGAACTGGGCGTCCGCTTCCAGCCAGCCGCCCCTGAGGCGTCAAGCCAGGAAAGTCTCGAGGCGCGTGTTGAAATCCTTGCGCGTGCGAGTGGCTTGCGCTGGCGCGTGATATCGCTGCCGCCCGCGTGGTGGACCATGGATCTCGGGCCACTGCTTGTGCTGCGCGAGAGCGACGGTACCCCGTTGGCTGCCATACGCAGAAGGAACCACTACCGCTCCTGTGCCGCAGCCGGATCGGCTGACATGCGGATTGATGCGGCCAACGCTGCGGACATCGGGACCAAAGCGATCATGTTTTACAGGCCATTTCCTGAGGGCCTGAATTCTGCGCTTGGCCTGTTCCGATTCGCCATGCAGGGCACGGGACGCGACCTTGCCACCCTGTCGCTGACTCTCCTCGGCCTGGGCCTGGCCGCCTGCGCAACACCACTGGCGTTCGGCCTGTTCGCGGGTTGGCTGTTGCCAACCGGCAACCTTGCGGCGTTGTGGGGTCTGTTGGGTGGACTGGTGGCGTTCGGCATAGTGTCTGCGTGCTTGCAGGCGGTCCAAGGCCTTTCGTGGCTGCGGATTGAAGGCCGAGGCGAGGGCGCTGCCACGGCAGCTTTGGTGGACCGTCTGCTGAGACTTCCCGTCTCGTTCTTCCATGAATACGGTTCCGGTGACCTGGGCAACAGGGTGCTCAGCATCTCGGCACTGCGAACCATCGTGACTACGGTGACACTCGGCAGCCTGGCGCCGGCGCTGATTGGTCTGGTGTCGATTGTCCTGCTGGTGCTTGTGGACGGGACCTTCGCCTTGGCATCGGTGGCGGTCGCCACCGCGGTGCTTGTGGCGGCTGCTTGGATTGCAAGACATGCCACCCATGCCCAGTCGAAGGCAGACGAGATGACCCGCAACAACGCCAACCTGCTGTTGGATGTCGTCACCGGGATCCAGAAATTGCGCGTCACCGCGACGGAGGACCTGTTCCTGTCGCGCTGGGCACAGACATTTTCGGCACAACGTCTCAACCAGGCCAAGGTCGACCGGCTCGACGATCACTTCCGGGCACTGGGCGTCGCCCTGCCGCTGCTGGTGCTTGCAGCGGCGTGCTACCTCGGAACGCTGTTGCCACTGAGCCCCTCGGGCGAGGGCCGGCTGATCGCCGCGCAGATCGCCCTGCTGCAGGTGGCGCTCGCAAGCCATGCCCTGGGCAACGCCTGGATCAAGTTGCGGCGGACCAAGCCACTGCGGGAAAAACTGGAGCCACTGCTGCAAGTCCCGGTCGAGTCGCGGCCCCGTGCGGAGGAGCCGGGTGTACTGACTGGCGAAATCCGCCTGACGCACGTCAATTTTTCGTACGGGACGTCAGCGAACCCGGTTTTGCAGGACCTGTCGTTGCACATCAAGGCCGGCGAATTCGTCGCCTTGGTCGGACCCTCGGGGTGCGGAAAGTCGACGATCCTGCGATTGCTCCTCGGCTTCGAACGGCCAGCCAGTGGCACCGTCGAGTGGGATGGTCGCGACATGGAGCGGTTGAACCTGGAACCACTGCGGCGGCAAGTGGGCACCGTGCTGCAAACGGGAACGATCCTGCCGGGCAACATCCGGCAATTCATCGCTGGACCAAACCAGCTCAGTGACGACGAAATCTGGGAGGCACTGCGCCTCGCCAGGGTCGATGCAGACATACGGCGCCTGCCAATGGGCCTGCATACCGGCCTTGGAAACAATGGCGGCGGATTCTCCGGTGGGCAGCGTCAACGGCTGCTGCTGGCGAAGAGTCTTGTCACCCGCCCGCGGGTGCTGATTCTCGATGAGGCAACAAGCGCCCTTGATAACAAGGCGCAAGCGGAGGTCATGGCCACGTTGAGGCAGCTTGACTGCACACGCATCGTGGTCGCACACCGGCTGAGTACCATCCGCAACGCCGACCGCATCATCACGATGGTCGCTGGGAAAATCGTGCAGTCGGGAACCTACGAGGAACTCGTGTCGATTCCAGGGCCCTTTCAGGACCTGGTTCGCCGCCAGCAGCTGGACTAGAGCGAAGCGCCGGGCCCGACGCTCGCCATGACCCGGACGGGGATCATCACCTCGTTCCGGCGCAGCATCCACGGCACGAACGGCGCGTTGTAGCGTGCATAGACCGCAGGCCCTGCCGCCTGCAGGCCGCGGCGCGCCAGCCATTGCTGCAACTCGGCCTCGTGTGCGCGGTAGTTCTTCTCCGTCCAGCGGCCGGAGTAGCGCAGCACCGCCATGCGCCGCGCCGGCACCTCGCGGATCTTCACCCGCGCATCGGTCGGCTGCGGCACCGTCTCGCGCGTGAACGACGCTGGCACCACGAACGCCACCCGGTGCGCCCCGCTGGCGCTGGGCTCCTGCACCACCGGCGCGGTCATCTCGATCTTCGTGCCCTTGCCGGCCGGCTCCTGTACCACCGGCGCCGTCATGGCGATCTTGCGCTCGCCCGCGTTGCGGCCGCTGATGTAGCCGAACAGCCGCGAAAAGGCCT
>JBJOHO010000007.1:0-5672 GCA_046047615.1 Pseudomonadota bacterium | reverse complement strand
TGCCGTGGCCTGACGCAGCGCATGTCTGGACGCGCTCCGAGGGTTCGCCATCGCGCGACGGACGCTACTGGTGCCTGCAGGTCGACGACGGGGACTTCCAGGGCTTGGGTGTTTTCGTGCTCGATTTGCAGGAAGACAGGATCCTGGGAACCCTCGATTCCCAGGGTCGTCGCCCTGACCATGTGTCGATGAGCCCCTCGGGCCGTTACTGCGTGGTGTCCTGGACGGACGAGAAGGGCACTGTGGCCTACGACCAGAAGCTGGGCAACCCGCGGCGACTGCACGGACGCAGTGAACATTCCGACCTCGCGATCGATGCCACCGGGCGCGATGTCTTTGTGAGCGTGGATTACGATTCACGCGGCGGACCCTTGTTCATGGTCGACCTCGGGACCGGGACGCGCACCAACCTGCTGGATACCTACCTGGCCGGCACGGCGACGGCGCTTCATGTTTCCGGCAAGTCGTTCGACCGCCCCGGGTGGATCGTCGTGTCCACCTATGCGGAGCACGCGGGCCTGCTGCGGCCCTTCAGTTGGCGCTGGCTGCACGGCAAGGTGTTCCTGTTGCCCTTGCAGGCTGATCCGGTCCCCATCAGCCTGCTGCACCACCACAGCGAAGTGGAAGATTATTTCGCCGAGCCCCATGCCAGCCCGGACCGGACGCTGGGACGCATCCTGTTCAATTCCAACTGGCAGCAGCCGGACGGGCGCGTGGAAGCCTACATGTTGAAGGTGCCGCCACTGCCGCCCATGGGCGTTGCTGCGACGCGCTGAAGCGCCGCAGCGGCAGCGCCTGGCTCACAGCGTCCGGCGACCCGTTGCAAGAGCGGGCGCCGGTCCGGAGACCAAGGGTGCGGCCGCGCCCACCGGACTCGCACCCGCGGCATAGAGTTGTGTCGCACGCGCGGCGAGCCCGGCCAGAGCCCAGACATTGCCCATGGCAGCGCCGAAGTAGACGAACGACCCGTACATGTTGCCAAGGATGGCGCCGATGGCACACATGAGGAGTGTCCAGCCCAGCACCTGTGCCTCCGCGTCCGGGTTGCGCAGCAGCGGGAACGCCAGGCCACCCAGCCGCAGCAACAAGACCAGCATCACGACCGCAGTGATGACATTGGCTTCCGCGGCAGTGAGGACGTAGGCGTTGTGCGCGTCGATGCCCAGGGTGTCCAGATACTGCGGTATGGTCTTGCGGAAACGCATCAGACCCACGCCTTCCGGGTGATCCAGGATCATTTTCCCGGCGGCTTCCCAGATGATCAGCCGGCTCTCGGCGCTCTCTTCCAGCACCACCTCGCCAGTTTCCTCGTCCTCCTGCTGGGTCATTTCGACACGTTCGACCACAGCCTCAGGGGCCCAGAACTGCACATTGAGCAACGCGACGACGGCCAGCATCACCCAAACAGGACTGCGCCGGATGAACAGCACCAGCATCGACAAGCCCAGGATGAAGTAGGCCTGCCTGGAGTAGGTCACGAAGGTCGCGAAGACACCGACCGCAGCCGCGCCAGCTGCAAACCATTTCAACCAGGCGTAGCGGCCGCGGATGTACAACGCGAAGGCCGCGAAGGCCGGGGTGAACATCGCAAAAAACACGCCTGCGCGGTTGGAGTTGGTCCAGTCCGAACTGAACGGACCTGCGGCGCGCTTCATTTCGTTGAAGTTGGCGAGCCCATAGTCGAGGCCCTGCCGCACCGCCTGCAGCATCGTCAATGCCGCAATGGCCATGATCGCAAAGTAGACAATGCGCGCGGTGTCGAGGTCACGGACCCCGTGGTAAAACAAAAAGAAATAGAGCGGGAAGAAGATCGCGTTCTTGTATTCCGTGATGTCTTCGCCCGGTGGCGCACCACCACGGAACAGGGAGATGAGCAGGGCGATCCCCAGCCCGGCGAACCAGAGCAGGAAGTTCCCCTTCAGCGGAGTCGGCGCAGCGGGCATGGGTGCCAATTGGCCCGGAACCGCAGCGGGCTTGGTTTGCAGACCCAGCAGCGCCGCGAGGAACAGGAGGTTCAGCACGTTGACGCCCGGGATGCCTGTGGGCACGGGCATATGCAGCTGCAACGGTGTGTAGAACACGATGGCTGCGAGAATCAACCCCAGGAATCCCGGGTTCATGGCTCAGTCTCCGTTGCGCTGCAGCTTGCGCAGCAGCCTCAGCTTGAATCCTGCCAGAGACCCGTTGCCCAGATACAGACGCTGTATCCGGTAGCGGTCGGTCCTGCCGACGTTCGGTTGGCCATCGACAGCCAGCGCGTAGCCACATCCTGCAGCCTTCACCGCCCTGGCGACACGGGGGTCGACGAAACCCGAAGGGTATGCGAAGCCGGTGGTGTCCGCACCCGTGAGCTCACGCAAGGCTGTCTTCGCCTGCGTGACTTCAGCATGGATCGCAGCGTCGGTGCACAAGGTGAGGTTCGGGTGGCGCACCGTATGGCAACCAATTTCGACGCCGGCGTCCAGCAGCCGCGATATCTGCTCCGCAGTCATGCGCGCCGGTGCGTCCCCGGAGTTGGCGCTGGCCGAGATCCGCTCCAGCAAGGGCGCCGCGCGCTCCATGGGCAGTTGCCAGAGTTTGCCGAGCACCGTCTGGACAAAGGACGTCCGGTCGCCTTGGGGCACGGCTATGGGCCGGCTGAATTGCAGCAGGCCGCTGTCAGTGAGATCGAGTACCGGCTGGCGCCAGCGCAGGAGCGCGGCCGCGGCGGCATCCCACCACAGCGGCTGGACCTCCTTCAGGCCGCCACTGGAGACATACAACGACCATGGCATGCCGCGTTCACGCAGCAGGGGCGCAGCAATGGTGTAGTTGTCTTCATAGCCATCGTCGAAGGTGATCGACGCCAGTCGGGGTGGCAGCGGCTCGCCGGCGTCCACACGCGCAAGCACCTGGCGCGGGGTCATCAGCTCGAATCCCTTGCGGAAGAAATCAAGCTGCTCGGCGAAGCGGCAGGACGAGACATGCAGCCCCATCTCGATGGGCGGCGTTTCCTCATCGGCAGTGACGCGGTGGTACATCGCCACCAGCCATACCGGCCGGCGTGACAGCGCGGCGTCGAGGGCGGCGTCCAACGCGCCGGTGGCTTGGGCGGCCATGGCGGCGGCATCAACGAGCTTGGGCAGCAGGCTCATGGGCGGCCCACCGGCAACACGCACATCTGCCACCAGAGTTCGAAATTCAGCGCCAGCCAGAGCGGTTCAGACCGGTCTACGCCCTGCTCGCGATGCTCACGGGCCAAGCGCAACACCGTCCCGCGGTCGAGCATCCCGGAGAGCTGCGACGGATCCGCGAAGCGCTCCTGGAGCATGTCGTGCAGCGGCCCACGGAACCACTCCGCCAAAGGAATGGCGAATCCCTGCTTCCGCTTGGCCAGACATTCCGGCGGCAACCACTTTGCGGCCACCTTGCGGAACAGGCGTTTTCCCTGGCCATCGTGCCACTTCAGATGTTCCGGGAGGCGGGCGGCGAATTCCGCCAGCCGTACATCGAGCAGCGGCGATCGCAGCTCGATGGAGTTGGCCATGGTCATCCGGTCGACCTTGACCAGGATGTCATCGAGCATGTAACTGCCAATGTCGCCCGCGATGACGGCATCGAGCGGACCGAGTCCCGACGGCAATGCAAGGAACTGGTCGGCGACCGCGCCGTAGCCACCACCCGTACGCGCGTCCTGCAGCAGGCCATCGGCCAGGTCGGGCGTCATCAGGGCCACGCCACTGAGGTAGTCCGCCGGGAACCGCGACGCCAGGCGGTTGGCGAGAGAGGAAGCGCGGCGACCGAGGTCACGAGGCAGGACGCGGCCCAGCAGGTCGAGCAGCGGCGCGGCGGCCCGTCCGCCTCCCTGCTGCAGCCGGCGCAACGCGAGATAGCGGCCGTAGCGGCTGTAACCGCCGAACATTTCGTCACCGCCATCGCCTGACAGGACCATCTTCACGTGGCGGGCCGCCAGCGAGGACACAATGTAGGTAGGTAGCGCGGACGAGTCGCCGAACGGCTCGTCGAGGAAGGGCACCACCTTCTCGAGCAGGCTGGCGGACGCCTGCTCCACGATGAACTCCTCGTGGGCGGTTCCGAAGGCGTCGGCCACTCGCCGCGCGTCGGCTGTCTCGTCGTAACGCGCTTCCTTGAATCCGATGGTGAACGTGCGGACCGGTTCGGCGAGGTGGCGTGCCATGCTGGCCACCACGACGCTGGAGTCGAGTCCTCCGCTGAGGAATGCGCCGAAGGGGACTTCGCTCACCAGCCGGACGCGCACCGCGTCGTCGACCTGTCGCGCCAATTCCTCGGCAAGCTCTTCCTCGTCGCCCTGGAGCTTTGGCAGGAACTGTGGCTGCCAGTAGCGCTCGCTGGCGACACGCCCTTGCTGCCAGCGCATCCAACTGCCCGGCTGAAGCTTGTTCACGGCGCGGAATGCGGAGCGCGGCGTCGGCACATAGCCGAACAGCAGGTAGTCGCGGACGGCCTGCGGATCGAGCGTACGATCGAAACCCGGCAGCACCAGCAGCGATTTCAGCTCCGACCCGAAGGCAAGGGTGCCATCGCGAAGCACGGTGTGGAACAGCGGCTTCTTGCCGAACGGATCCCGCGCCAGCACGAGGCTTGAATCGCGTGCATCCCAGATGGCGATGCCGAACATCCCGCGGAACCTGCGGAAGCAGTCCGTGCCGTATTCCTCATAGGCATGGACGATGACCTCGGAGTCGCTCTGCGTGTAGAAGCGGTGGCCCGCGCGCTCAAGATCCACGCGCAGCTCGCGGTAGTTGTAGATTTCGCCGTTGAAGACGAGCCACACATCGCGCGTTTCGTTGTGGATCGGCTGGTGACCGGAGGCCAGATCGATGATGGCAAGCCTGCGCATGCCCATGGAGACTCCGGGAGCCTCGTGGACACCTTGATCATCCGGCCCGCGGTGGATGATCTGGCGGCACATCACGTCAGCAACGCCCTGCAAGGGCCGCAAGCCACCAGTGATGTCGATGACGCCGGCTATTCCGCACATGTGACTGAACCTCCGGTCCAGTTGTCACGACTGGGTATGCCGTAGAGGGCAAGCAGACGCCCGGCGACGGTCTCCACGCTGCATTCACGACCGACCGTGTCCAGCGCGCGACGGCCCATGGCCGCTCGATCCTCGGCTGTGAGGGCGAGCATCCGCCGCAGCGCGTTGGCCAAGCCCTCCACATCCCGGGGCTCGCAGAGGAAGCCCTCATGGCCATCGCGCACCATGTCCTCGGTGCCACTCACGCGCGTGGCGACGATGGGCAGACCTGTGGCCATGAATTCGAGCAGTGCGTTCGAGAGCCCCTCGGCATGTGAGGGGAGGACTGCGAAATCCGCCATGTGCAGGATCCGCGCCACATCCGTGCGGAGACCCAGGAAATGGATGCGCGGCAGGGTCGCCCTGCCCTCGCAACGTTGCCGGATTTCCGCGATGGTCTCTTCCAGTGCCGCTCCGACCAACACCAGATGGCACCCGGGACGCGTGGCGCACACGAGGTCCCAGGCATCCAACAGGTCATCAATGCCCTTGACCTGCTCGATCCGGCCTGAATACACCGCCACCGTCGCATCGGCAGGCACGGCCAGCTCACGCCGGACAAGTTCGCGCTGACGGGCGTCAGGTGCATGGGCTGCCAGCTCCACGCCATTGGGCACATGCTTCACCGCCG
>JBJOHO010000006.1:0-233460 GCA_046047615.1 Pseudomonadota bacterium | reverse complement strand
GCGACGAACTACACACTGCAGTGGGCGACGTCCAGCAGCGGACCGTGGACGACGCTGGCCACACAGACGGGTCGCAGCTACAGGCATGCCGGGCGTACCAGTGGCACGACCTACTACTACCAGGTACGTGCCAACAGCAGCGCGGGCAGCTCGGCCTATTCGGCCCCGGTGTCGGCCACCACGCTGGTTGCCGCTCCAACCGCCCCCTCCAACGTGGCGGCCAGCCGCAGTGGCAGCACGGTGACGGTGACCTGGCGTGACCGTTCCACCAACGAGACCGGCTTCGATATCGGCCGCCAGACCCGCGTCAACAATGTCTGGTCGGCAACCGTCGTGGTCGGCAGCGTGGCGGCCAACACCACGCGCTTCTCGCAGGCGCCGGGAACCGGTGTGTACCGGTATTACGTGCGGTCCAAGAACGCGACGGTAACGTCGGCCTGGACGGGCCCGTCGGGCACGCAGACGGTGCCCTGAAGCCCGTCAGCGGCGGCTTCCCGTCGGGGGGTGCGGCAGGGTCTAATGTGACCCATGCCGCGCCCCCACCTTGAACTGCTCGCTCCCGCCCGTACTGCCGACATCGGCATCGAGGCCATCAACCACGGCGCGGACGCGGTCTACATCGGCGGCCCCGACATGGGCGCCCGCGACAAAGCCACCAACTCCGTCGCGGACATTGCCCGCCTGGTGGCGCATGCGCAGCGTTTCCACTCGCGCATCTTCGTCACGCTCAACACCATCCTGCGCGATGACGAGCTGGAGCCGGCGCGCCGGCTCGCCTGGCAGCTGTACGACGCCGGCGTCGATGCATTGATCGTGCAGGACATGGGGCTGCTGGAACTTGACCTGCCGCCCATGCAACTGCACGCCAGCACCCAGACGGACATCCGCACGCCCGCCAAAGCGCGCTTCCTGCAGGACGTGGGCATTTCGCAAATGGTGCTGGCCCGCGAACTGACGCTGCCGCAGATCCGCGCGATCGAGGCCGAGGTGCAGCAGGCGACGCTGGAGTTCTTCATCCACGGCGCGCTGTGCGTCGCCTACAGCGGCCAGTGCTTCATCAGCCACGCCCACACCGGGCGCAGCGCCAACCGTGGCAGCTGCTCGCAGGAATGCCGCCTGCCTTACACGGTGAAGGACCAGGCCGGGCGCATCATCGCGCACGAGAAGCACGTGCTCAGCCTGAAGGACAACGACCAGAGCGCGAACCTCGAGGCGCTGGCGGATGCCGGCATCCGCTGCTTCAAGATCGAGGGCCGCTACAAGGACATGGCCACGGTCAAGAACGTCACGGCGCATTACCGGCAGCTGTTCGACCAGCTGCTGGACCGCCGGCCGGAATACGCACGGGCCAGCAGCGGCCGCTGCCACTACAGTTTCACACCACAGCCGGAGCAGGGCTTCAACCGCGGCGGCACCGACTACTTCGTGAATGGCCGCCAGCAGGACATCGGCGCCTTCGACACGCCCAAACATGCCGGGCTGCCGCTGGGTCATGTGGCGGCATTGGCGCCTGGGCATTTCGACGTGGCGACCGATGACCCGGCTGCCGTGCTCAACAACGGCGACTCGCTCACCTGGTACGACCTTCAAGGCGAACTGCAGGGGGTGCAGGTCAACACCACCGAACGTCTGCCTGACGGCCACTGGCGCGTGTTGCCGAACCTCGCGGCACGGCCGGGGGCCGCGGGGACGCGCGACCTCAAGGACCTGCGCAAGGGTACGGGACTGCACCGCAACCGCGACATGGCCTGGGAGCGCCTGCTGGCAAGGCCGTCAGCGGAACGGCGTATCGCGGTGGACGTGATCCTGACGCCCCTGTGGGAGGGGCGCAGCCCTGCAGGTCTGGACCTCACGCTGGTGGATGAAGACGGCTTCACCGCCTCCGCACAGCTGGAAGGTCCGCTCGCGCCGGCCCGGGATGCAACACGCGCCGCAGAGTTCCTGCGCGAGCAGCTGCTGCGCCTGGGGGGCACGGACTTCGTCGCGCGCGATGTCGGCCTGCCGGCGGACCTCGCCGTATTCGTGCCGGCCTCGGCGCTGAACGCACTGCGCCGCGATGCCGTGGCGGCCTTGGTGGCGGCGCGGGCCCAAGGGCTGGAGCGCTTGCCGCGCGCCGTGCCCGTCGAGCCGCCGGTGCCGTATCCGGACGACAGCCTCAGCTATCTCGCCAACGTCTACAACGGCAAGGCCGCAGCGTTCTACGCCCGGCACGGGGTCAAGCTCGTCGAGGCCGCCTACGAGAGCCACCAGGCCTTGGGCGAGGTGAGCCTGATGATCACCCGCCACTGCGTGCGCTACAGCCTGAGCCTCTGCCCCAAGCAGGCCAAGGGGGTGACCGGTGTTCAGGGCACGGTCCGTGCAGAGCCACTGGTCCTGCAGCACGGTGACGAGACACTGACCTTGCGCTTCGACTGCAAGCCCTGCGAAATGCACGTGATCGGCGCGATGCGTCCCAACGTGCTGCGGCAACTGCGTGAACAGCCCGTCACCTTTTACCGGGGTCCGGGCAGCTCGGCCCGAACCTGACCATTCCTGACTGGCGGCCGGATTACGTCGGATCGGCCCCTGCGATTGCACACCGACTGGGAGACTCCGCGCGCCCTTCCTGGCTGACGGAGATACCATGTCGTCCTCTTATGTTTTCAAGCACGCCAGCCTGGCGGCGGTAGCGGCCTTGTTGGCCACGACCGCAGTACAGGCACACGACCACCCTCACCGCTACGAGTCCACGCTGCTCGCCAAGGCCCAGCCGGATGAGTGCTACGGCGGCATCGGCGCCAGCTACGAGCCCTACAGCAACGGCTGCAGCCCCGGCCGCCTGGCCAAGGTCAACCAAGCCTACATCTGGGGCCTCGCACAGACCCCGCGCGACCTGTGGTTGGGCACGGTCGCCAATGTGAACTGCCTCGTCGAGGGCGGGTATCTGGGCATGACGGGCCCGCACGAGAACGGGTCTTATGTCTGCGAGTTCGGCAGCTCAAGCTTCCGCAACACCTACGCGCCCTCGGTCCCTGCCAGCATCGGCGACTGGAGGCCTTCGCAGATCCTGCGCAAGCCCCTCAAGGGTGGCGCACTGGTTGATGCCGGGCAGACGATGGACGCCGCGGGCAAGGCGCGGCTGCAGGCGACGCTGGGACTGCGCTCCGCCGGCACCCACCGGGATGTGGTGCTGCTGGCGGGCCCGGCCCTGGACCAGCAGGCGCTGCACCTGTTCGCCTTCAACGCCAAAAGCGGCGTGTTCATCGGTTCGCACAGGCTTGCCGGCTATCGGAACATCCGCAAGTGGATCGTTGCCGAGGGCGAGCTGTACACCACGGCAGGACGCAACGACGGCAGCGGCGCACTGATCCGTTGGGCGGGCACCACGGCCAATCCGTTCACGTTCGTCGAAGTGGGATCGCTGCCGTCCGAAGGCGCTGAAATCGCGCTGCACAACGGCCGCCTGTATGTGGCGACCTGGCCCAACATCAACCCTGCTGCACCCGTGTACGCCGGGATTTTCCGGACCGCTGCCTTGCCGCGAAAGGGCGGCCTCAAGGCGGGCGTGACGGGCCTGGAGCAGTTCTGGGACGTGCGCCAGTACGAGCCAGATCCCGTTGTCGCACTGTCCTACGGTGGTGGCGCGCTGGCGTCCTTCAACGGCCACCTGATGTGGGGCACGATGCACGTTCCGGGCGTGGCCACGCAGCTGCATTTCGCCAAGTACCAGGCCTACTACGCCGCCCTGCCGGATGACGGACGCCGGGCGCTGATGCAGTTGGCCGCTGTACTGGGAACGCAGCGGGCGATTGCCATCTTCAGCAACGGCCGGAACGGCACCCAGCTCCTGTACGGCCAGTCACGCCTGCCTGCCTTCGATCCGCAGGCCGGCGGTTGGAGCCTGCCGGCGAATGCCAGCAGCTTGCTGCCGCGCCATGGTTTCTCCGGCTTCAACAATCCGTTCAACAACTATACGTGGACGATGGCGCAGGCCGGTGGCGCCCTGTTCGTTGGCACGATGGACTACAGCTACCTGATCCGGTCGAATGTCGAGTCGCTGCTCGGCGGTATCGCCAGCGACAGTGCGCAGCTCGAGTCCCTGCGGACCCAGGTGCTGGCCCTGCCGGGCCTGCAAGAGTGGCTTGCGGAAAATCCGCAGGTACTTGCGATGACCAGCAGCGCGCTGGCCAATCCGGGGCCGACCTTTCCGGAGGACAACCCGCTGGGTTACGGCGCCGATCTGATGCGCTTTGACGACGCCCATGAGCCGGCGGAAGTGGCCAGCCGCGAGGGTCTGGGCAACTTCCTGAACTACGGCGTCCGCACCATGATCGGCCAGGGCGACACGCTGTACATCGGGACTGCCAACCCGATGAACCTCGAAACCCTGCAGAATGACTCCCGCCCGGAGGGCGGCTGGGAACTGCTGCGGGTGAAGGTCAAGCAGTAACCCTGCCAACCTGAGAGCGGGCGGCACTTCACGTGCCGCCCGCCTTGGCCTGTACCGGCGCGGTGTCAGTCTTCCAGAAGACTGCGCAGCATCCAGGCCGTCTGCTCATGCACCGTCAGGCGTTGCGTGAGCAGGTCCGCGCTGGGCTCATCACCGGCTTTTTCCACTGCCGGGAATACGGCCCGTGCGGTACGTGCCGCAGTCTCGTGGCCCTGCAGCAGGATGCGGATCATGTCGTTGGCCTTGGGCGGCACGGTCGGGGCATCCGCCACGGATGACAACTTGCCGAAAGCGGCATAGCTGCCCGGCGCGGCATGGCCCAGCGAGCGGATGCGCTCGGCGATCGGGTCAACGGCGTTCCACAGTTCCGTGTACTGCGCCATGAACATGGCATGCAGCGAATTGAACTGCGGACCGGTCACGTTCCAGTGGAAATTGTGGGTCGTCAGATAGAGCGTGTAGGTGTCGGCCAGCAAGCGGCCGAGGCCCTCGGCAATGGCTTGGCGGTCCGCGTCGGGAATGCCGATGTCGATCTTCATGGTCCGGTCTCCTGCGCTTGTCTTGGTGCTGGAAAGCGTCGCGCACTCACGACAATACAGCCAATCGTTGTTTCCGCAGTCTTCCATCGGAAATATCTATCGCCGTGTCCGTGCCTCTGACCGAAGCGCACAATGGGAAGATGAATCCCCTCGCCGGCTTCGCTCTGGTTGGCGTGGCCATCCTGATGGCCGCTGCAGGTTCAAAAGTGTTCCTTGATGGCCTGGAGGCGTTCTCGCGGCGCGGCGGGCTTTCCGGCTGGCTGGTGGCCGGCAGCCTCGGCGCGGCAGCAACCTCGATGCCCGAGTTGATGGTCTCGTGGTTGTCCGCCTTCGAAGGCCGTCCGGAACTGGGCCTGGGCGATGCCCTCGGCAGCAATGTCGTGAACACGGCCCTGATATTGGGACTGGCACTGCTGTGGCGTCCGCTGCAAAGACCGGCATCCCTGCACCGCGAGGACATGCTGTTCGCCCTGCTGTCTCCTGCGGTGCTGGCCGCGCTGCTGGCCGATGGCCAGCTCCAGCGGCTCGAGGCCGTGGGCCTGCTGGCCCTGTTCGTGCTCTGGCTGCACCGCTCACTCAAGCGCGATCATCACCGTGACGCGACAGCGGCACCAGCACCTCAGCAGGCCGTCGGCCTGTTGATATTCGGCCGCCTGCTGGCCGGTGTCCTGCTGTTGCTGGCGGCGGGGCAGGCTTTCGTCTCCGGCGGCACGCGGCTGGCGGCCAGCGCCGGCGTTCCGGAATATGTGCTGGGGGCCTCGGTCGTGGCCTTCGGTACTTCATTGCCCGAAATGGCCACGCTCGCGATGGCCAGCTGGCGCGGTCGCAGCGACCTGGGCATGGGTGCACTCTTGGGCAGCAACCTGTTCAATGGCCTCGCCATCGTCGGCACCACAGGCATGATCGCGCCGGTCCGCATTGACCTGGGGATCGTGGCACCGGCACTTGGCGCAGGACTGCTCGCACTGCTCTGCCTGGCGCCTGGCCGAAGCGCTTGGCGCCGCTGGCGGGCCCTGCCCCTGCTCTCGATCTACGTGCTGTTTGTCGTGGCGACCACACTGGCCGCACGCGCCTAGCCTCGACGCTGCCGCCGCCGCCGCAATGCGCGGGACACCTTGAAGCGCCACAGCCAGTGCACGGCAAGGTAGCTCAACAGCCCATACAGGATCGCCAGCATGCCCAGGCCCGCCGCCAGGGGCTTTGCCACCTGCACGACCGTCGCAAGGCTGGCCATGGCATCTTCGCGCCAGGCCGCCGCCAGCGCGGCCTGATCCCCGATGCCCAGGACAGACCCGACCTTGTAGGCAAGCCAGTAGACCATGCCGAAGGTGAAGGGGTTGGTGATGAACGTCGCCAGCACGGCCGTCGGCAGGTTGGCCCGCAGGCCCACGGCCAAGAGGGCAGCGACCGGCATCTGGCCCAGAGGAACAAGCACCCCCACGAAGCCGCCGATCGCGGCCCCGAGGGCAATACCGCGGCGGCTCATGTGCCACAGCCGCGGATGATGCAGCGCCGGACCCAGCCAGCGCAGCGCGGCGCTGTGGCGCAGTGCCTGCACGGACTGCCACTGCCGCAGCCACCAGTTGCCGAGCCAGTTCTTCACGGGCCGCGAGTATAGTGAGGCGGCAGCGCCATGGGCGTGACAAGTCCGGGAAATCCGCAGGGAGGGGGTGCCGTGCAGGTGTTCATCAACCCGGCCGCAGGCGGCGGGCGTGCACGGCGACTGTGGCCGCGCTACGCCGCCGCGCTGCAGCAGCACGGGACAACACTGGTGGTGCACTGGACCCAAGCCCCGGGCGAGGCGACGGCCATTGCCGCCACGGCATGGGCCGCCGGTGAACGCTCCTTCCTCGCGGTGGGCGGCGATGGCACCGTCAACGAGGTGCTCAACGGCTTGGCTGCCGCCTTCGGGTCCACGTCGCCGACTCCGGCCACCGACGCTCCCTGCCTTGCCGTAGTGCCGGCCGGCACCGGCAACGACTGGGCACACCAGCTCGGGCTGCCGGAACACCCCCTCGACTGGGCACGCTGCCTGGCCACCGCCCCGCGACGCAGGCATGACGTCGGACGGCTGCGCTTTGCCGATGGCCGCCTGCACTATTTCGTGGTCGAGGCCGGTGCCGGCTTCGACACCCATGTGCTGGGGCTGCTGTCCCGGCGCGGCCCCCGGCAGTTGGCTTACGTCTCCGCCCTGCTGCGCGGCCTTTTCAGCTTCCAGGCGCCAGCGCTGTCCCTTGAGCTCCAGCAGCTGGAGGACGGCCGCGCCGGGCTGACCTTGGGCAGCGACCGCAGCATGGTCGCCTTTGGTGCCAACGGCCCCTGGACCGGTGGCGGCATGCACATTGCTCCCGGCGCCCGCGACGACGACGGCTGGCTGGATTTCCTCACCGTGCGTGATGGGGGACCGATCCTGAATGCGCTGCGTCTGCCACAGCTGTTCAACGGCAGGCTGCTGCAGCATCCGCAGGTGCAGTCGGCCCGGGCACGACGCGCACGGCTGCAACTGACGCCGCCGATGGCGGTCCAGTGCGATGGCCAGGTGGCCGGCATGACGCCCATCGACTTCGACCTGTTGCCGGGCGCCCTGCTCGTGCCGCAGGCTGCCGTTCCGTCACAGTCCCCCCCGCGTTGATCGAGGTACCGGCCATGACCTGCTCTCCGTCCCGCCGCGGCGCGACCGCGATACTGCTCTCCGCAGCGCTGCTGGCGGGCTCACCCGGCTGGGGGGCCAACCCGGCGCCTGCCCTGCCAGAGGCGGATGCCCGCGAGCTGCTGGCGAACGTGCAGCGGCTGCGGCCGCAGACCGACCGGGTGGCGCTTGCCATCTGGAACCATGCCGAGACCGGCTTCCAGGAACTGCAAAGCAGCGCGGCATTGCAAGACACGCTGCGAGCCGCGGGCTTCACCATCGAGGCCGGAGTCGCCGGGATGCCCACGGCCTTCATTGCGCGGTACCGACAGGGCCAGGGGCCCGTCATTGGTTTGCTGGCTGAATACGATGCCCTGCCAGGCCTGGCGCAGGCGGCGGAGCCGCGGCTGTCGCCGCTGGCGGGCCGCGAGGCGGGACATGCCTGTGGCCACCACTTGTTCGGCGCGGCCGTCGTGGCCTCGGCCATCGCCGCCAAAGAGTGGATGCAGAAGCACGGCGTGGGCGGCGAGCTGCGCGTCTATGGTTCGCCCGCGGAGGAAGGCGGCTCGGGCAAGGTCTTCCTGGTGCGCGAGGGGCTCACGCGGGACGTGGACGCCATGCTGCACTGGCACCCCGGCAGCAGCAATGACGCCACCCAGTACCGCACGCTGGCCAACGTCAGCGCGCGCTTCACGTTCACCGGCATCTCCGCGCATGCGGCCATGGCCCCGGAGCAGGGCCGCTCGGCGCTCGATGGCGTCGAGGCCATGAATTTCATGGTCAACGCCCTGCGCGAACACGTGCCGCAGGAAACGCGCATCCACTACATCATCAGCGACGGTGGCCTCGCACCCAACGTGGTGCCCGCGCGCGCCGAAGCGTACTACTACGTGCGGCACCCGTCGCAAAGGACGCTGCAGGACATCCTCGCGCGCGTGGTCAAGGCGGCCGAAGGCGCAGCATTGGGCACCGGCACGCAGATTAGCCACCAGGTCGACAGCGGCACCTTCGACCTGCTGCCCAACAACGCGCTCGGCGCGGTCGTTCAGCGCAACCTGCGGCGCGCCGGTGGCTACCGCTACTCGCCGGCGGAACAGGCATTTGCCGACGCGCTGTCGCCCACGCTGCTGGGCGACGGCCCCCGCCCCGGCCCGGAGAGCATCCAGCCACCGGCCGATGACCGCCTGCGCCCGGCCTCCACCGACGTGGGCGACGTGAGCTACACCACGCCGACCGCAGGCTTCGAAGCCGCGACCTGGGTGCCGGGGACGCCAGCCCACAGCTGGCAGGCCGTGGCCGCCGGCGGCATGAGCATCGGGCTGCAGGGTGCCAACGTCGCCGCGCGCACGCTGGCGCTGAGCATTGCCGAACTGCTGCGCTCGCCCACGGTGCTGGAGGCGGCACGGAAAGAGCTTGAGGAACGGCGCGGCGCGGGGTTCCGGTACCGTGCGCTGATCGGCGACCGGCCGCCGCCGCTGGACTATCGCCGGCGCTGAGGGCGCCGGTGTGCCGCGCTGCCGCCGGCTACCACCAGTAACGCGGGTAACTGCCGCGGCTGCGCAGGTTGTTCACGGCCCAGGCGAGGACAACGATCGTCACCGAACCCGCCAGCACGGGCGCCAGCAGGAACTCGGGGCCCGGCGCAGCGCCCGCCTGTGCGGCCGCCGCCAGCAGCACCGGGTTCGATCCCGCCGGCGCATGCACCACGCGCAGCAGGAACATCAGCAACAGCGCCAGCGCCACGGCCAGCGCCGTCACCCACCATCCGCTGCCAAACAAGGACAGGGCCGCGAGGCCCACGGCCGCGCAGACCAAGTGACCGCCGATGATCGCGCGGGGCTGCGCCAGTGGAGCCTCGGGCAGGCCGAAGGCCAGCACGCAGCTGGCGCCGAAAGGCGCCATCAGCCAAGGCACACCGGAAGCAACACTCAGGGCTCCCGTCAGCCCGATGGCCAGGGCCGTGCCCACGCAGCCGAAAACGAGCACCCGCAGTGGCGGCACTGGCGGCGCACCGGTGGGCGGCAGCCACTTCATGGCTCAGCGCCGCCTGCCGGACTTGGCCGGGCGCGCAGGTGCCAGGTAGTCCGCCAGCTGCTCGAGCTGCTGGTCGCTGACCTCCGACGGGCGGATCGGCGGCATCTCAAGCAGGCCGTGGCGGACGACGTGCTTGACGTACTCGGGCAGCAGGTCCTTGCGCTGCTCCAGTACGGCGCTGGCCTCGCCCTTGAGCCAGCCCAACTGCTGCGTACCGGGATGGCCCACGCCGGGGGCATGGCACTCGGCACAGTGGCGCTTGAACACGGCCTGCCCGGGATGAGGGGCAGGCGGTGACGCCGCTGCCGGCCCGGCAGCACTGGCCGGCGTCGACAGCAGCAGCGCCGCCGCAGCGGCCGCCAGGATGCAGGAAATGCTTTGCGGCTTCATGGGTGTCAGCTCCGGAAACGCTTCGGCCAGATGCCCTGCTTGCCCGGCGCAAGGATGCCGTTGGGGTCGATCGCATCCTTCAGCAGCTGCTGGAACTTCAGCTGCGCGCCGTCGTTCCAGTTGTAGGTCCTGGCGATCTGGTCCATGAACGAGATGTGCGTGCGGTATTCGCCATAGCCGGCCTCGGCCGCCTCGCGCACCAGCACGTCGAAGCACTCGTAGGCCCTGCGCTTGGTCTCCGGGTCGCGGCGGTCGAAGACCAGTTCGATGACATGGTGCAGTTCGCGCCAGCCGATGGCGAACACGCTCATGTAGTCGAAGCCGTACTGCGCCATGCGGTCGCGCACCATCGTGTACTGCTTCATCGCCTCGTTGCCCTTGATCGGCGACACCGGCGAGAAGCCGATGTGGCCACCGCCGCCCACCCAGTTCACGAAGCTGTATTCGGTGAGCCGCGGGATGCCCTTCATGGTGAGCGCGCGGTGCTTGAGCACGTCGTTGGCGTGCTTGCGGTCCTCGGGGAAGTAGAACTTCGCGCCGGGCACCTTCGAGAACGAGTCATGGATGATGCCCCACAGGGTGTCCATGATCGGCGGCGGACCGTACAGCGCGCCGTAGAAGTTCCACATGCCGATGTCCTGGTCGGCCATGATCTTCTTCGCCGCGCTCGGCGGAATGGGGCCCTTGCCGTCGAAGTACTGGCTCTTGGTGGCGTTGATGCCGGCCACCAGCAGCAGGCTGCGGATGGTCGCCGCGTTCTGGATGATCGAGTTGACCTTCAGCGGGCGCAGGATGTCGATCACCTGCTCCAGGTCTTCCTCGCGCTCGAAGGACACCATGTACGGGCGATAGCCCGGCGGCTCCGGCATCAGCCAGATCCCCATCTTGGTGACCACGCCGTAATTGGACTGCGTGAACATGCCGTCGACGTAGGGGCCGTAGCCGTACTTGAACAGCTGCCAGGTGTTGTTGCCCGGCAGCGCACCCATGCCGGTGCGCATCATGTCGCCGCTGGGCAGCACCACCTCCATGCCACACTGCATCATGAAGTGGTCGCCGTAGGGCGTGTAGCCGATGCCACGTTCCAAGGCATTGCCCATGACGCTGCCCCAACCCGGATCCGGCACGTCCAGCCACAGCTTGATGCCTTTCTCCTGCAGGTGCCGGTACAGGTCGAAGTAGCTGACGCCCGGCTCGACCAGCGCATAACCGTCGGCCTCATTCACCTCGAGGATGCGGTTCATGCGGTTGAGGTCGAGCACGATGGTGCCGGGCATGCGCGGCGAGGCGCCGCCATAGCCGTGGTTCTTGCCGCAGGAGATCGGCCAGAGCGGCACCTTGTACTGGTTGGCGACCTTCATGATCGCCTGCACCTGCTCGGCCGTGTCTGGCGCCACGGCGGCAGAGGCTGCATGCGCGTTGTCATCAGCTGCGATCGAGTACGGATCGACGTAGCTCGACAACTGCGCACCCGTGTGCACGTGCGCCGTGCCGACGATGCGCCGGAAGGCCTCGAGGGCATCGTTGAAGTCGGCGGCCGTCAGGCCCGGGGGGAGGATTGGCGCGTTCATGAGAGTGTCCAGGCAAAGTGGTCCGGATCCAGGCGCTGCAGCGACAGCGCGGCACCGGGCAGAAGCCCCTGCAGACAGAACGGCAGCGCTTCGCCGCTGACGCCATGCACGGTCTGGCCGGGGTGTTGGTGGCGCACGGCCTGTACCTGCAGCAGCGCCTCGGTGAGGTCTGCGGGCAAAGGACGCCCGGTGTGACCTGCGTGCCGCAACAGGGCAGCGCGCGCGTCCGGCAGGCGGGCATCGTAGAAGGCGACACCTGACGGGGAATTGTCTGCATTGGCGGGCACGGCTACCGCGGCAGCGAGGCCCAGGCCTCCCGCAGCGGCCATGAAATGACGACGGTTCAGTGGTGGCATGTGCGCCCCCTGTGTTCGAGTTCTGGGCCGACTTTACCTGATTGCCTGCCGCCGGCACTCTGCCGTGGCGGCAGGAATGTCTGCTGGCGCGGCACTCCTCTACCTCCTTTCGCGCCGCGAGCCTAGAATCGGTGGGCCATGGCGCAGCCCTTGGACAGTTTCTCGACGCGCGACATCCCGCCAGGCCACAAACTGGCGTACTGGAATGCCTTGAGCAGCGAGGTATTCACCGCCATGGAGGTGCGTGCACGCGATGTGCTGCGTTTCGAGGGCAGCCTGCGCCGCCGGTCGCTGGGCAGGCTCACCGCCTTGACGGTCCACTCGGCGGCCGCCCATATCGTCCACACCCGACGACACATCCAGTCCGCGCAGCGCGCTTCATGCCTGCTGATGACACCGCTGCGTGGCGCACTGACGGTACAGGAACGCGGGAACGCGTCGCTGTGCGTGGCGGCCGGTGATCTGTGCCTGATCGACCATACGGAACCCTACGAGATCCGCCACGGCGACGATACCCTCACCTTGTGCATCGACCTGCCGCATGGGGACCTGCAGCGGGTGGTGCCGGGTTACGGATCCTTGGTCGGACGCCTGATCCGTGCGCCGGAAAGCCCCGCCACACGCCTGCTGGGAGCACTGCTGCGCGAACTGGGCCGGGAGGTGCAGCGCGCGGAATCCGTGGTGCTTCCCGAGGCTGTCGGCGACAGCCTGCTCTCGCTGCTGGGACCACTGTGCCCCACATCCGGGGGGAGGCTGCGTGGCGCTGCCCTGGGCGCCGCCCTGTTGCAGTGGCTTGACCGGCACCTGACCGATCCTGCCCTGTCGCCCGCACAGGCCGCCACGGCCTTCGGCATCTCCGAGCGCCATCTGCGGAGCCTGCTGGAGGACACCGGCCGCCGCTTCACGACCCACGTGCTGGAACGCCGCCTCGCTTTGGCGGCGACCCGCCTGCGTGATCCGCAATGGGCGGGACGCAGCATCCTGGCGGTGGCGCTCGCCTGCGGCTTCAGCGATGCCACCCACTTTGGCCAGGCCTTCAGGCGGCGGCACGGCGTGTCGCCGCGCCGCTGGCGTCAGGACGGCTGACGCCGGGACGCTGTCAGGGCGCTGCCGCCCGGCTGCGCTCGCGCGCGGCCCGGAATTCGCTGCCCTCGTACCACGTGGGCCACTGGTCCGGCGCGGCCACCCGCAGGCCCACCTGGTAGTAGGCGCGCAGGTCCTCGAGGGAGCCTTCGACGTCCCAGTCCGGCGAGTATTCGTCTGCCGGCTTGTGGTAGCGGCGGGCCAGGTAATCGTCGCGCTCGGCGGCGATCCACGCGGCATCGTGGGTGATCCCGTCCTCGCCGGTCTTGATGTACAGGGCCGGCACGCCTTCCTTCGCCAGCATGAAGTGGTCGGAGCGGAAGAAGTAGCCTTTCTCGGGCTGCGAATCCGGCTTGATCACCCGCCCCTGCGCGGTGATCACGTCCTTCAGGTGCTCCTCCAGCTGCGAGGCGCCAAAGCCGATCACCTCGACATCGCGGGTGCGGCCGTTGGGGTGCAGCGCATCGAGATTGAGCGCAGCCACGGTCCTGGCGAGCGGGAACACCGGGTTCTTGGCGTAGTGCAGGGACCCGAGCAGGCCGCTCTCCTCCACCGTCACCGCCAGCAACACCACGGACCGCGCCGGCGGCGGGCCGGCCTTGAAGGCCTTCATGATCTCGAGGATGCCCGCCACGCCCGTGGCGTTGTCCACCGCGCCGTTGTAGATCGCGTCGACGCCGGGGGCTGCCGTCTCGTCCTTGCCCAAGTGGTCCCAGTGGGCCATGTAGAGCACGTACTCGTCCTTGTGTGTGGTACCCGGCAACACGGCCACAAGGTTGGACGACTCGGTCTTGCGGATCTGGTTCGTCAACGACAGGCTGGCGGTCGCCTGCAGCGGCACGGGCTTGAAGCCCGGCTGCCGGGCTGCAGCGCGCAGGGCGTCCAGATCCTGTCCGCCCAGTGAGGCGATCTGGCGCGCCACCTCCAGCTGCACCCAGCCCTCGACCGCTGCCCGACCGGCATTGCCATCGGCGGTTTCGGCATCCAGCTGCGGGCCGCTGTTGGAGTTGCGCACCACATCCCAGCCATAGGCCGCCGGCGCGGTGTCATGGATGATCAGCGCGCCCGCGGCGCCCTGCCGGGCCGCCTCCTCGAACTTGTAGGTCCAGCGGCCATAGTAGGTCATGGCCTTGCCGCGGAACGGCGCCGGCTCGCTGCCGTCGAAGTCCGGGTCGTTGATGAGGATGACCGCGGTCTTGCCGCGCATGTCGAGGCCGGCATAGTCGTTCCAGCCCACTTCCGGCGCCACGATGCCGTAGCCGACAAACACGAGCGGACTGTCGGTGATGGCGGAGGTCTCCACCACGCGGCGCGTCCAGGCCACCATTTCATCGCCGTACTTGAAGCTCGCGGCCTTGCCTGTGCCCTTCACCTGCAGCACCGCGTCGGGCGCGGCAGTGATCTCCACCAGTGGCACACGCTGCCGGTAACTGTCGCCATTGCCCGGCTGCAGGCCGAGCTCGCGGAACTGGCCCTCCAGCCATTCCACGGTCTTGTCACCGCCGGCGGTGCCAGGCCGGCGGCCCTCGAGGGCATCGTCGGACAAGGCCTGGACCGCCGCCCGGTAACCGGCGTCGGTGATGGCGGCACTGCCCTGCTCCACGGTGGGCGCGGGACTGCCGCAGCCGCCGAGGCCCAGGGCCATCAGGGGCAGGCACAACATGGTGGTGAGGGTCGATCGCATCCGTTTCACTCCCTTGAAGCCGCCGGCAGCACATGCCGGTCGATGAGCGCGGTTCCGAGCAGGGACAGCACAGCGCAGCCCCCCAGCACCAGGAACAGCGGGGTCACGCTGCTGCCGGCACTGGCCAGCAGCATACCGCCCGTATAGGTGCTGGCAATGGCCCCGCCGCGGCCAAGCAACATGCCCAGACCGATGCCGAAACCGCGGCATGACGGTGGATAGGCGTTGGCCAGTACCGTGTACAGCGACGCCAGCACGGCACCTGTCGCGGCGCCCGCCAATACGGCAGCGACACGCACGCCCAGGGTCTGCCAGCCCGCCGCCTGCGTTTCCGGCTGCAGTGCCAGCCACATCAGGCCGCAGGCCACCCATGTCGCCAGCGAGCCATGGCGCATCACCACGGCGGAACCGCGCGCGGTGACGATGAAACCCGTGGTGATGGCCATGATCACGGCCGCGAGGTTGAAGCCCAGCAGTGCCTGCAGGGCGGCCGGCAACGCAAGGCCCGCCTGCGTCAGGAACACCGTGCCCCAGGCGGCGAAGGCATAGGCCACGTAGGAGATGGCGAGGAAAGACAGCCAGGCGCCCAGATTGAGGCGACGGAACGACGCGGCAAACACGCCCGCACGGTCTGCCTTTGCGGCAGTCGCTGCGGGTGCGGCGGGGGCTCCGTCGCCCACAGCGGGACGGCGTGTTGCCCAGGCCATCGCCACTGCCAGCACCAGTGCCAGCGTGCCACAGAGTACAAAGCTGCCGCGCCAACCCAGCGCCGAAAGGTAGCCGATGAGCAGCAGTGCCCCGAGCAGGCCGCCCAGTGGTGTGCCGACCGACAGCAGGCTGACAACGCGATGACGATGCCGCGCCGGCGTCCAGGCCGTGGCCAGCGCGATGGCGTTGGGGGCCGCGGCACCGAAGCCGAAGCCCGCCACGACCCGCAGCGCTGCCAGACTCCACAGCCCATCGACCAGCGCCGCCGACGCGGTGGCGGCACCGAACAACACCGTGGAGGCCAGCAACACCCGCCGCGGCGACATGCGGTCGCCCAGCCAGCCGCCGAGGGCCGCGCCCGCCGACATGCCGATCATGGCGGCAGACATCGCCGGCCCGAAGTCGGCGCGGTCGATGCCCCATTCCTGCAGGATGACGGGCGCCAGCAGCGACAGCAGCTGCAGATCCAGGCCGTCGACGATGAGCACGGCCAGCAGCAAGGCGACGGCCAGCCAGGCCGTGCGGGTCGCATCTGTCATCTGTCTCCCCCGACGCCTGTTGTTGTGGAAGCCCGGCGCGCCCCTATGGTCGGGCGGCAGGCAACAGACGGCAAGCGCCGCAGGCCAGCAGGGCCTGCGTCCCGTCAGGATTCCAGGCCCTGCGAGGCCAGGTACTCGTCATAGCTGCCGCGGTAATCGACCACCGTGCCGCCGGGCTTCATCTCGAGGATGCGGGTGGCGACACCGGTGACGAATTGCCGGTCGTGCGACACGAACATGAGCGTGCCCGGGTATTTCTCGAGCGCGATCTGCAGCGACTCGATCGTTTCCATGTCCATGTGGTTGGTCGGCTCGTCCATCAGCATGACATTGGGCCGCTGCAGCAGCAGCTTGCCGTAGATCATGCGGCCCTTCTCGCCGCCGGAGAGCACCTTCACGGACTTCTTGGTCTCGTCGCCGCTGAACAGCAGGCGACCCAGCGTGGCGCGCACGATCTGCTCGTCGTCGGCCTTGCCCGACCATTGCTGCATCCAGCTGAACAGGTCGGTCTTCTCCTCGAATTCGGCCGAGGGGTCCTGCGCCATGTAGCCGACCACGGCGTTCTCCACCCACGTGACCGTCCCCTTGGTGGGCGCGAAAGCCCCCGCCAGACACTGCATGAGCGTGGTCTTGCCGACGCCGTTGGGCCCGATGATGGCAATGCGCTCGCCGGCCTCGACCTGGAAGCTGATCTTGTCGAGCACCTTGACGTCGCTGCCCGGGTAGGTGAAGGAGAGCTCGTCGACGGTGACGGCTCCGCGGTAGAGCTTCTTCACCTGCTCGAACACGATGTAGGGGTTCTGCCGCGAGCTCGGGCGCACTTCCTCCAGCTTGATCTTGTCGAGCTGGCGTTTGCGCGACGTGGCCTGGCGCGACTTGGAGGCGTTGGCGGAGAAACGCCGCACGAACTCTTGCAGCTCCAGGATGCGCTCCCGCGCCTTGGCGTTGGAGGCCTCGACGCGCTCGCGGGCCTGCACCGACGCGAGCATGAAGTCGTCGTAGTTGCCGGGGTAGATCTTCAGCTGCTGGTAGTCCAGGTCCGCCATGTGCGTGCACACCTGGTTCAGGAAGTGGCGGTCGTGGCTGATGATGATCATCGTCGCCTGCGACTCGTTGAGCACGCGCTCGAGCCAGCCGATGGAGTGGATGTCGAGATTGTTGGTCGGCTCGTCCAGCAGCAGCACGTCGGGGTTGGAGAACAGCGCCTGCGCGAGCAGCACGCGCAGCTTCAGGCCCGGCGGCACCTCGCGCATCGGCCCGAAGTGGAACTCGGGCCCGATGCCGGCATCGCTGAGGATGGCGGCCGCGCGCGGCTCCGCATCGTAGCCGCCATATTCGGCGAACTGCGCCTCCAGCTCGGCGGCCCGCATGTAGTCATCGTCCGAAGCCTCGGGGTTGGCGTAGATCGCATCGCGCTGCGTCATCGCCGCCCACATCTCCAGGTGCCCCTGCATCACCACGTCGATGACCCGCTGGTCCTCGTAGGCGAACTGGTCCTGGCGCAGCTTGCCCATGCGCAGCCCGGGCTGCAGCACCACCTCGCCGGCGCTGGGCTCGAGGTCGCCACCCAGAATCTTCATGAAGGTCGACTTGCCGCAGCCATTGGCGCCGATCAGGCCATAGCGGTTGCCGTCGACGAACTTGACGGTCACGCCCTCGAACAGCGGCTTGGCGCCGAACTGGATGGCGATGTTCTGGGTGGACAACATGGGCGGCGGCTCGCGGGACGGTGGCAGGAAAGGCGCGCGAGTGTAGCCGACCCGGGCTGGCCGCGACATGAACGCCGCCGGTGGCCTGGGCGCTCTGCTAGAGTCCCGGCCCGTGCCGCCCCGCCGCCGCCCACTTCCCGCACCCGATCCCGAAGCGCTGCGCGCCCTGGCCGCCGACATCCCGGCAGCGCCAGGCATCTACATCTTCCACGGCGACAACGACCAGTTGCCGCTGTACATCGGCAAGAGTGTGAACCTGCGTGCCCGCGTGCTCTCCCACCTGCGCAACCGCCGTGAGCGGCGGATGCTGGCGCAGACACGCCGCATCAGCCATGTCGTGACCACGGGCGAGGTCGGCGCGCTGCTGCTCGAGGCCCAGCTCATCAAGGAGCGCTACCCGCTGCTGAACAAGCGGCTGCGGCGCAAGGGCCGGCTGTGCTCGCTGCTGCTGCCACCCGGCGGACGCCCGGAGGTGGTGTTCGCCCAGGACGTGGACTTCGCACGCACCCCGGCCCTGCACGGCTTGTTCACCTCGCGTGCCGCCGCGCTGGGGGCGCTGGAAGCGCTGGCCGATGAACAACGGCTGTGCCTCGGCCTGCTGGGGCTGGAGCGGCTCGCGGCAGGCCGGCCCTGCTTCCGCTCGATGCTGGACCGGTGTGCGGGGGCCTGCTGCGGCCGCGAGACGGCCGACACCCACGACCAGCGGCTGCGCGACGCGCTGCAGCACCTGGCGCTGGCCTGCTGGCCGCACGCGGGGGCCGTGGGCCTGGTCGAGCGGGATGGCGGGCGCGTGCAGGTCCATGCGGTGCGCAACTGGTGCTACCTCGGCTCTGCGGACAGCGTCGAAGAGGCCCGCCGGCTGGACCGGGTGGCCGCCAGCTTTGATGCAGACAGTTACAAAATCCTGTGCCGCCCCCTGCTCTCCGGGACACACGAGTTGGTTACCCTATGAGCCGGCAAGCACATTGAAACCGTCTATTGCCGTGATCGGATCAATCCATTGGCCCTATGCCGGGAACCATCCGTAAGCTTTGTTCCGTAGACCCACCCCACCGAGAGGATCTTTTGCAATGTCCCTGATCAATACCGAAGTCAAGCCGTTCAAGGCCCAGGCCTTCCACAACGGCAAGTTCGTCGAAGTGACCGAGGCCAGCCTGAAGGGCAAGTGGTCCGTGATCATCTTCATGCCGGCCGCCTTCACCTTCAACTGCCCGACGGAAGTCGAGGATGCGGCGGACAACTACGCCGAGTTCCAGAAGGCCGGTGCCGAGGTCTACATCGTCACGACCGACACCCAGTTCTCGCACAAGGTGTGGCACGAGACCTCGCCGGCCGTGAGCAAGGCGAAGTTCCCGCTGGTCGGCGACCCGACCCACGCCCTGACCCGCGCTTTCGACGTGCACATCGACGAAGCCGGCCTGGCGCTGCGCGGCACGTTCATCGTGAACCCGGACGGCGTGATCAAGACGCTGGAAGTGCACGACAACGCGATCGCCCGCGACGTCAAGGAGACGCTGCGCAAGCTGAAGGCCGCGCAATACGTCGCCGCGCACCCGGGCGAGGTCTGCCCGGCCAAGTGGAACGAGGGCGCGAAGACGATCGCCCCGTCGCTGGATCTGGTGGGCAAGATCTGACGCCCGCCTGACCGGGCCCGGGTTCTCCCGGGTCCTGTCCCCCGCCGGGCGGTGGCCATGCCGCCCGGCCTCCCCAACCCCCTGCCCCGCTTTCCCCATGCTCCACCGGGAGGATTCCCCATGCTCGACTCCAACACCCAACAGCAACTCCAGGGCTACCTGCAGCGCCTGCAGCGTCCCATCGAGCTGGTGGCCACGCTGGACGACAGCGCCACGGCGGGAGAGATGCGCGAACTGCTGCAAGAGATCGCCGCTCTGTCGCCCCAGGTGGCGCTGCGTTTCGACGGCACGGCGGCCCGCGTGCCGTCCTTCGCGGTGACCCTGCCGGGCGAGGCTGCCCGCGTGCACTTCGCCGGCGTCCCGATGGGACACGAATTCACCTCCCTCGTGCTGGCCCTGCTGCAGGTCAGCGGCTACCCGCCGAAGGTCAGCGACGAGGTCATCGCGCAGATCAAGGCCCTGCCCGGCGGGCTGCATTTCGAGACCTTCATCTCCCTCACCTGCCACAACTGCCCGGACGTGGTCCAGGCCCTCAACCTGATGTCGGTGCTGAACCCGGGCATCACCCACACCATGATCGACGGCGCCGCCTTCCAGCGGCTGGTCGAGGAACGCCAGATCATGGCCGTGCCGACCGTATTCCTGAACGGCAAGGAGTTCGGTGCCGGCCGCATGCTGGTCGAGGAAATCCTCGCCAAGGTCGATACCGGCGCCGCGGCGCGCGACGCGCAGAAGCTGGCCGCCAAGGACGCCTTCGACGTGCTGATCGTCGGTGGTGGCCCCGCCGGTGCGTCCGCCGCCGTCTATGCCGCCCGCAAGGGCATCCGCACGGGCCTGGTCGCTGAGCGCTTTGGCGGCCAGGTCATGGACACGCTGGGCATCGAGAACTTCATCTCGGTGAAGGCCACCGAAGGCCCGCGGCTGGTGGCCGGCCTCGAAGAACACGTGCGCGACTACGACGTCGACGTGATGAACCTGCAACGCGCCAAGGCGCTGCGACCGGGCGCCCCGGAAACGGGCTCACTCATCGAAGTGGAGCTGGAGAACGGGGCGGTCCTGCGCAGCCGCAGCGTGATCCTGTCCACCGGCGCGCGGTGGCGCGAGATGAACGTGCCCGGCGAACAGGAATACCGCGGCAAGGGTGTGGCCTATTGCCCGCACTGCGATGGTCCCTTGTTCAAGGGCAAGCGCGTGGCCGTGATCGGCGGCGGCAACTCCGGCGTCGAGGCGGCGATCGACCTGGCCGGCGTGGTGGCGCATGTCACGCTGCTCGAATTCGACGGACAACTGCGCGCCGACGCCGTGCTGCAGGCCAAACTGCACAGCCTGCCCAACGTCACCGTGCTGACCAAGGCACTGTCCACGGAAGTGACCGGCGACGGCAGCAAGGTGGACGGCCTGGTCTACACCGACCGCAACACGGGCGAGTCGCACCGCATCGCGCTGGAGGGCATCTTCGTGCAGATCGGCCTGCTGCCCAACACCGACTGGCTGAAGGGCACGATCGCGCTGTCGCCGCGCGGCGAGATCGAGATCGACGCCCGTGGCCAGACCTCCGTGCCGGGCGTGTTCGCCGCGGGCGACTGCACCACGGTGCCCTACAAGCAGATCATCATCGCGATGGGCGCTGGCTCGACGGCGGCACTCGGCGCCTTCGACCACCTGATCCGCAGCTCCGTGCCGGCGGCGGCGTGATCCCGCCGGCGGAGCTGCTCGTGGTCATGGCCCTGCCCGAGGAGGAGCAGGGCCTGCTGGCTGCCGAGGGCGCGCCGCTGCTGTTCACGGGTCTGGGCAAGATCAACGCAGCGCTGGTGCTGACCCGGCGTCTGGTCGAACTGCGCCTCACCGGCCGGCTGCCGCGATTGGTGGTGAACTTCGGCACCGTTGGCAGCCGCAGACTCCCCGCGGGCAGCGTGGTGGCCAGCCACCGCTTCGTGCAGCGCGACATGGACGTGACGCCGCTGGGCTTCGCGCACGGCCACACGCCTTTTGATGCGCATGGCGGTGAACTGGTCTTCGAGCCGGTGTTCCACCACCTGCCGCAGGTGGTCTGCGGCTCGGGCGACAATTTCGAGACGGCCGCGCCGCAACTGCACTGCGACGTGGTGGACATGGAGGCCTACGCGAAGGCCAAGGCCTGCCTGCACGAGGGCGTGGCCTTTGCCAGCGCGAAGTTTGTCACCGACGGCGCGGATGGCAACGCCGCCGGCGACTGGAACGCCAACCTGCCGCGGGCGGCGGCAGCGTTCCGCGACCTCTACCGGGGATTGGTCAGAGCTTGAAGATGCGCTCGGCGTTGGATTGCCACCTGGAGCCCCCTCAGAGCTTGAAGATGCGCTCGGCGTTGGATTGCCAGAACATCTTCTTCTGCTCCGGCGTCAGCGGCATGGCCTCCATCATCCCCACTTCCTCAGGCGTGTACTGCCATGGGTAGTCCATCGCGTACATGACCTTGTCGTGGCCGAAGAGGCGCTGCACCAGGCTGATCGAGGGCTCCCAGGGCATGCCGCTGGTGGTGTAGAAGAAGTTGTCGCGCAGGTATTCGGAAATCTTCTTCTGCAGCGGGCGCGCGCCCGGGCTGCGGTTGGAACGCACGATGCCGCCGTGCATGTAGTCGAGGCGGTAGAGCCAGAACGGCAGGCCCTCGCCGAGGTGTCCCAGCACGATCTTGAGATTGGGGAAACGGTCGAAGGTGCCGCCGACGATGAGCCGCAAGGCATGCAGGCCAGTCTCGACGCCGAAGCCGTAGATGGCCGCGTCGAGGCAGCGCGGCAGGAAGGGCTGCACCATCTGCGGCGAGGGCGTGTTGGGGTGGATGTACAGCGGCACGTCCAGCGCCTGCAGCGTGGCGAAGATGTCGTCGTACTTCTCGTCGTCCAGGTACTCGCCCATGGTGTGCGAGTTCATCACCGCACCCTTCAGGCCGAGCTTGGTCACGGCGCGCTCGAGTTCCTTGGCGGCCGCCTGCGGGGCATTCGGGGCGAACGCAGCCAGCCCCGCATAACGCGTGGGATGGCGGCGGATGTGGTCGACGAGGATGTCGTTGCTCTCGGTGGCCAGCGCGCTGGCGAGGCCGGGCTCGAAGACCTGCACGCCCGGCGAGGTGAGCAGCAGCAGGGCCATGTCGATGCCGGCGGCGTCCATGTCCGCGAGGCGTCGCTCGCCCATGTCCTGGATGCGGGCCAGCAGGTCACGCGCGCGCGGCGTCGGGCTGGTGCCGAAGAAGCCCCACAGGCTGTAGAAACCCGGATCGTCGAGCGACTTGTCCTCGAGGATGCGCAGGTAGCGCTGCACAAGCCCGGGCGGCGCCCAGGCCTCTTCGGTGGCAATGCGTCGATAGCCGCGGCCGGCTGCTGTATCCATGTCGTTGACTCCGCTCCAAGGGGGCGCGCCGCCGCGCCCGGGAGCCGGATCATAGCCGTCAATCGCCCTGCAGGCCGTACAGGACGTCCCAGACCTTGTGGTAGCGGTGGGCACGCGTGGTCCCCTGGCGCCGCGCGACCTCGTCCTTGAAGTTGCTGTAGTCGAGCTGCTGCACCAGCCGCACCATGGCCACGGCAACGGCATCGCGGGGCGCGCGGGCGCGGAAACGGTAATCGGTGTTGCGGCTCTCGAGGATCTCACCCAGTTCGGGCAGGAACCCGGCCTTCAGCTGCTCGAGGTCGCTGCGGACCCGGGCCCGCACGGTGAGCATGCCGTCCGCGGCATCACCCGGCTTGCAGACGATGGAAAAGAAACCGGTCGGCGTCAGCAACCACATGGACCTGCCCTCCCTGATCCGTAGGGCGGCAGTATCGCGTGCCGGTGGCTCAGCCAATGAGCCACAATGCAGGGCCATGCACCCCGAGTACGCTTGGACCGCCTTCCGCGTGGACGCCTTGCCTGCAGCCTGGCCGCGCAGCTTCATCATCATCACGGGCTGGGCCACCACCGGCGAGCAATGGACCGCCGCGGCCAATGCGGCCGCCAACGCGCGGCTCGAAGCCGTGCTCGGCGCCATCGGGGCCTGGTCCTGGCCGATCACCGGCTACTCGCCGCGGACGGGACATGCCGAGCCTGGCTGGGCGGTGGAACTGGACCTTGAGGCGGGCCTGTCACTGGGACGCGAGTTCGTCCAGCAGGCCATCTTCGAGGTCGTGGACGACCTGCTGCGCGTCTGGGCCTGCGACACGGATCCGCCGGACGGCCAGCTGTTGGGGCGGTTCTCGTCCCGCGTCGGCATCGCGGCATGACGGCCGTCGGACACGTCGCCGTGTCACGCCGCTGGCGGCGGCTGACCTGGGGTCTGATGCTGGCCCTGGCGCTGCATGTGCTGCACGGCTTCGACGAGCACACGCTGAGCAACGACGAGCCGGTGCAGCACAGTTACGGGCAACTGCTGCTGGATTTCCATGCCAGTGGCTTCACCGACCTGCGCGCCTTCGATTACGTGAACCTGCACCTGTATGGAGGCCTGTTCGACCTGGTGGCGGCGCTGCTGGAACCCGTGCCTCCCCTGTCGGCCTGGGACCTGCGCCACCTGCTGACCGGTCTGATCGGCCTGGCAGGTTGCTGGGCGGCAGCGCTGGTGGCGCGGCAATTGGGCGGCGACCGTGCTGCAGCGCTGACGCTGGCGGGCCTCGCGCTGACCGGCGCATGGTCCGGCGCACTGTTCACGCACACGAAGGACATCCCCTTCGCCACAGCAATGACTTGGGCGCTGTTCTTCAACACACGTCTCATGAAGGAGCTGGCGACAGTGCCCTGGCCGCGGCCGCGCTGGAGCACGGCGCTGGGCTGGGGGGCGGCCACCGGCTGTGCGCTGGGCTTGCGGGTCGGCGGGCTGTTCGCCATCGGCTACATCGGCCTGGGCCTGCTCGTGCTCGCCTGGCAGCAGGGCCCATCACTGCGCGATCTGCTGCTGGGGCTGCGCCGGCTGTGGCCTGCCGCCGGTGCTGCGCTGCTGCTGGCGCTGCTGCTGATGGCCGTCGCCTGGCCCTGGGCTGTCAGCGGGCCCGACCATCTGTGGCAGGCAGCGACGCGGTTCTCCCACTTCAGCTTCGGCCTGCGCACGGTCTTCAATGGCGAGGCCCTCTGGATCGCGGATGTGCCGCGCAGCTACCTGCCGCACTACCTGGCCGTGCGCCTGCCCGAACTGGTGCTCGCGGGCCTGCTGGCGGGCGCCGCACTCTGGCTTGCAGGTCTCGCCCACAGGCGCCGGCTGCCAAGCGTGGCTCCGGCCTGGTGGCCGCTCGGCATCGCCTGCGCCTTCCCGCTGCTGCTGGCGGTGTCCACACGCCCCGCGCTGTACAACGGCCTGCGGCACTTCACGTTCCTGCTGCCGCCGCTGGTCATCCTTGCCGCGCTGGGCTGGGACCGGCTGTGGAACTGGGCGGCGTCAACTCGCGGCCCGGCGACCTCGGTGGTGGCCGCAGCGGCCCTGCTGTTGGCGCTGCCCGCGGCCTGGCGCCTGGCGGCGCTCCATCCCTACGAGTACGTGGCCTACAACGTCATCGCTGGCGGCGCCCGCGGTGCGCAGGACCGCTACGAGATGGACTACTGGAGCGATGGCCTGCGCGAGGCGGCAGGGCTGCTCAATGACCTGGCAGCGCGTGAACCGCCACCGGCCGGTAGGCATTATCGCGTGGCGGTCTGCGCCGAGCCGCTGCAACTGGTGACCTACCTTGACCCGCGCCTGCGCGGCACGCGCGACTGGTCGAAGGCGGACTTCTTCGTCGCCTCGACGACCGAAAACTGTGACAGCGCCGTGCCCGGCCCGGTGTCGATGCGAATCGTCCGCGCAGGCGCGACATTGATGGTGGTGAAGGACCTGCGCGCGATCAGAGCGCGCGGAACGCAATGATGGTCACGAGCGTCGGCGGCAGCGCCGCCAGCAGCAGTCCAGCCGGGTGCACGGCACCATCGGCGAAACGCTCGCGCAGGATCGAGAACCCTGCCGGATTGGGTGCGTTGGCGATGACAGTGAGTCCGCCGCCGGTGACGGCTCCGGCCACCAGCGCCTGTTGGAATTCGGGTGACAAGCCTTCCACCAGCGAACCCAGGTAGGTCAACGCGGCATTGTCGGTGATGGCCGTCAGCGCCGTGGCCACGTAGTAGATGCTGGTATCGCCAAGGTTGGCGAGCAAAGGCTGCAGCCACCAGCGCTGCTGACCGCCCAACACGACGAGGCCGGCGAGAAAGAAGGCCACGAGCAATCCCTCGCGCAGGATCAGCCGGTCCTGGTGGCGCTCATAAGCGGTGGTGAACCCCAGGAAAAACAACAGCAGGCCGATGAACACGGCTGGATGGTGGCCAAAGCCGACCACCGCAGCGAGGAACAGCAGGTGGATGAGGATGACGCCGGCGGGCACCGGCGGGCGGCCACCCGGCGGATCCTTCACCAGCTGCACCTGCTCCAGTTCCTTGCGGAACAGCACGCCCGCCAGGACAGCGTTGACCACCACGGCGAGCGCCGCGCGCCAACCGAAGTGTTCGAGCATGAAGGCGTTGTCCCAGCCCCAGGTGCCCGCGACCATGAGCACCGGCGGTGCGGCAAAAGTGGTGAGCGTACCGCCGATGCTGATGTTCACGAACAGCACGCCCAGCGTGGCGTATTTGAGCCGCTCGGACAGGCCCGCGGCATAGAAGCGGTCGCGCAGCATCAGCGCTGCCACGGTCATGGCGGCAGCCTCGGTGATGAACGAGCCCAGCAGCGGCAGCACGACGAGTGCGACCACGTAGAAACCCAGCGCACCGCGCGTCGGCACGAGGAAGGCCAAGGCCGTGACGATGCTGCGCGCCAATTGCAGCACCGGCCGGCTGGCTGCGATGACCATCACGACGAACACGAACAGCGGCTCGGTGAAGTTCTGCGACTCGAGGTAAGCCACGGCCTCGCCACTGCCCTGCAGCAGCACCAACCCCAGCACGAACAGCATCGCCCAGAAGCCGAAGACCACCTCGACCTCGCCAAGCAGATGCAGCGCCCCGGCATGCCGCGGGTAACGGTGCGCCAAGCGCAGGAACACGCCTGTGGTGAAACTGTGCACAAGGGCACAGGCGAACAGTACGGCGGCGAGCACGGACACGGAATCTGGCGTCATGCGCCCGAGCATAACCTGTCAGCTTTTTGCGTGCTCCCTGCGTGCAGGATCCAGGCCCGCCTCAAGCAGCAAGGCCACGACCGTGAGGCCCAGGCAGGCCAGCACCACCGGATAGACACTGCTGCCCGGCAGGAACCCCAGCAACTGCACGCTGCAGGCGGCCACAAGCTGCTGGGCGAATCCTGCCAAGCCCCAGCCGCTGGCGGTGTGCGGCCAGGCCTGGTTGACCGCGCGGGCCTGGGTGGTCGGCAAGGACAGCCCCATGCCCAGGTTCAGCAGGCCGCCAGCGGTCAGGAACAGCACCAGCGGGTGCTGCCAGCCTGCCAGCAGCAGCACCAGGCACAGCAAGGCCGAGAGCGCCGAGCCGCTGGCGCCGTAGACGATCAGCTGACGCTGTGAAAACCGCTGGCCGTAGCGCAGCACGAAGGCGTTGCCGAGGAAATAGCCGGCGGGCAGCAGCGGAAAATAGAACGCGTAATCGGACTCCGGCCGACCGAAGACCTCGACCATGAGATGCGGCGCGATGGCGATGAAGGCCGGGAACGCGGAATAGAGGATGCCCAGCTGCACCAGCAGACGGCGGAAGCGCCCGTCGGCCAGCAGGCGTGCCGAGGGTGCGAGCAGGGCACGGAAGGTCGCCACTAGACCGGAAGCTCCCGTACCCGCCCTGCCCTCGTCCTCGCGCTGGGCCGCGAGGGTCGCGTCAGGCAAGGTTTCGGGCTGGAAACGCCACAGCAGCACCAGCAACAGCAGGCCGAAGCAGAACTGCGAAAACTGGATGGCACGCCAGCCGCTGGTGGCAATGATGAGGGTGCCCAGCATCGGGGCCAGCATCTGCACCACCAGCACCAGCATCGTCATCTGCGCGATGGACTGCTGCAGCCGCTCCCGCGGCGTGATGTCCGCAACGACCGCCCGCGCGGTGATGAAAGTCATGGCAGCGCCGAGCGAGCAGAGGGAGCGCCCCAGCGTGAGCCCCTGCAGCCCCGGCGCCAGCCAGGCCACGCCGGCGCCCAGCGCATAGAGCAGCAGGCCCCACAGCAGGTTGGGGCGCCGGCCGTAGCGGTCTGACAGGGGCCCCAGCAGCACGAGGCCGATGCCGAAGGCCACCAGCGGCAGGCTGACGGTTGCCTGCACACCGGCCAGGTCCACGCCGTATTCGGCCTGAACCGCCGGCAAGCTCGGCAGGTAGACGTTGAGCGACAGCGGCCCGAGCGTGGTGGCCGCCCCGAGCAGGCCGAGGCGGGCCAGATGCGCCGCACCCCGGTGCGTCGACGCGCCGGAGGTCACCCGCCGACCGCGACCACGCGATGCTGCAGCGTATCGAGGCCGTAGATGCCGGCGGTGACCACGTCGCCCACCTGCAGCGCACCGATGCCGTCGGGCGTGCCCGTGAAGACCAGATCACCCGGCTGCAGGGCGACGTAGCTGGAGAGCTCCGCGATGATTTCCGGCACCGACCAGATCATCTGCGACAGGTTCGCGTCCTGGCGGATCTCGTCGTTGACCTTCAGCCAGATGCGCGCATCCGACGGGTGGCCGCACTGCTCCACCCGGTGGATGGCTGCCATCGGTGCCGAGGCATCAAAGGCCTTGGAAAAGTCCCAGGGCAGGCCCTCGGCCTTGGCCGCGTTCTGCAGGTCGCGGCGCGTCAGGTCATTGCCGACCGCGTAGCCGAACACATGGTCGAGTGCAGACTCGACGGGGATGTCGCGTCCGCCCCTGCCGATGGCCACCACCAGTTCCACCTCGTAGTGGAAGTTGGCGGTGCGCGGCGGGTAAGGCACATCAGTGCCATTGGCCACCACGGCATCGGCCGGCTTGTCGAAAAAGATCGGCGGGTCGCGCGACGGGTCCCCGCCCATCTCGCGCACATGGCCCGCGTAGTTGCGGCCCACGCAGTACACGCGATGGATGGGGAAGCGCTCGTCGCTGCCGTGCACGGCCGCCCAGGGACGGGCGGCCGGCGCGATGACATAGCTGGCGTACATCGAGGCTTACTTGCCGGACTCGCGTGCGGCCTGCCACATGGCGAAGGTCTTGCCCTCGCTGGCCAGACGCTTGAGCAGCGGCGCGGGCTTGAAGTCATCCGGCCGGCCCTGGGCCGCGTACTTCTCGAGGCCCGCCACCACGGTGTCGAGGCCGATGTGGTCCGCGTAGTGCATCGGGCCGCCGCGGAAACGCGGGAAGCCGTAGCCCGAGGTGTAGACCACGTCGATGTCGCCAGGCCGCAGCGCCACGCCTTCCTCGAGGATGCGTGCACCCTCGTTGATCATCGTGTAGATGCAGCGCTCGATGATCTCGCGCTCGGCGATGTCGCTGCGCTGGGCGACGCCCAGCTTGAGGGCCTCGGACGCCAGCAGCACCAACGCCTCGCCATGCGTATGGCGCTCGCGCGAACCGGCCTCGTAGCGGTAATAGCCCTTGCCCGTCTTCTGGCCCAGCCAGCCCTGCGAGTAGAGCACCGCGTCGGCACGGTAGAAGGTCGGGTCCGGCGAGCCCTGCTCCGGGTTCGCCTCGCGCACCTTCACGCCCACGTCGACCCCGGCCATGTCGAACACCGCGAGGATGCCCATGGCCATGCCGAACTTCTCGAGCGCGCCGTCGACCTGCGCGGGCTGGGCGCCCTCGAGCACCATGCGCTGGGCCTCACGGGCGTACGGATCCATCATGCGGTTGCCGATGAAGCCGAAGCAGACCTTGGAGAGAACGCCGATCTTGCGGATCTTCTTGGCCAGCGCGAAGGCCGAGGCCACCACGTCGTTGGCGGTGGTGTCGGTGCGCACGATCTCCAGCAGCCGCATGACGTTGGCCGGGCTGAAGAAGTGCAAGCCGATGACATCGCCGGGCCGCTTCGTGACAGCGGCGATCTGGTTGATGTCGAGGGTCGAGGTGTTGGTGGCGAGGATGGCACCCGGCTTGCAGACCTCATCGAGCTTGCGGAAGATGTCCTGCTTGAGGCTCATCTTCTCGAACACGGCCTCGATCACCAGGTCGACGTCCTTCAACGCGTCGTAAGACGTGCTGGCGCCGATCAGCGACATGCGCTGCTCGACGTCGCCGGGCGTCATGCGGCCGCGCTTGACGCTGACATCGTAGTTCTTGCGCACGGTGGCCAGGCCACGGTCGAGCGCCGCCTGGTCGATGTCGATCAGGGTGACGGCAATGCCGGCGTTGGCGAAGGCCATGGCAATGCCGCCGCCCATCGTGCCGGACCCGATGATGCCTGCGGACTTGATCTCGCGCGGCTTGTCAGCCGGGGTGATGCCGGGCACGTCGGCGACGGCGCGCTCGGCGAAGAACAGGTGACGCATGGCCGAGGATTCGGGCGTGGCCAGAGAGCCATCCGAAATGGCGCGCTCGACGGCCTGGCCTTCGAGGAACGGCAGTTCCCAAGACGCGCGCACGGCCTGGATGTCGAGTTCCGGCGTGGTGATGCCCTTGTGCTGCTTGCGCGCGGCAGCGCGCAGCTCGGCGATGCGCTCGGCCGACAGCGGCGCCACGGTGGCGTCGCGGATGCGGCGCGGACCCTTGCCTTCAGCCACCAGGCGCTGTGCGTAGGCCACGGCCGCGGCACGCAGGTCACCGTCGACGACCTCGTCGACCAGGCCCAGGGTCTTGGCTTCCTCGGCGCCGACCGGCTTGCCGTCGAGGAACATCTTCAGTGCGTTCTCGGCACCGATGAGGCGCGGCAGGCGCTGCGTGCCGACAGCGCCGGGCACCACGCCCAGCGTGATTTCCGGAAAGCCCAGCTTGGCGTTGCGGTCGGCGATGCGGTAGTGGCCGGCCAGCGCGACCTCGACACCACCACCCAGGGCCGTGCCGTGCAGTGCCACCACGATGGGCTGCGGCAGGGACTCGAAGGCGTAGAGCACATTGCGCAGCTCCGGCGGCGGCATGTAGCCGCCGAACTCACTGATGTCGGCACCGGCCATGAAGGTACGGCCGGCGCAATGCAGGACCACGGCCTTGACGCTGGTGTCGGCGGCCAGTTGCTCGGTGGCGGCCAGCAGCCCGCGGCGGATCGCGGCGGAAATGGCGTTGACCGGGGGACTGTCGATGGTGATGACGGCGACGCCGCTGTCGATCTGGACGCTGACGGGGGTGCTCAAGGTAAGGCTCCTGCGGACATTCGTGAAACCGGAACGAGGTCAGCCGGCGATTCTAGCCGTTCGCGGCCGACGCCACGAGCCGGGAAACCGCTTACTTGACGCGGTGGACGCGGACGATCGCGGCGTCGAGGCGCCGCTCTGCGGTGCCGATGAAGATCGACTCGTTGAGCCAGGCATGCGGCCCGGCGGGGGCCTCGAACTCCGGCGTACAACGGAAATAGTAGGCGTCGGCGGGCACGATCTCGCCACGGAAGATGCGCTCCAGCACCTCAGGCGGGCCGTGCCGCATGCCGCGGTTGACCACCATGATCCGGGTGCCGTCGTCGACCTCCAGGGTGTAGCGCGCCTCAAGCGACAGCACACCGTCGGGGCGCACGTACTGCCAGTCTGCCCCGCCGGGGATGATCCGCCCCTTCAGGCGCGGCCCTTCGAAGCTGCCGCCGAGGATGGGCACGACCCGGCGCAGGCCCTTGGGCCCTTGCCCGATCACCAAGGGCGCCTCCACCAAGGCGCGGATCTCACAGACAAACTCGGTGTCGATGTTCATGTCGTTATCATAAGCCGATGACGGCCAGAACCGACCGCGGCTTCGCCCACTCGCTGCCGATGACGCTGCTGCGGGCGCATGAGGCCGTGGTGCTGCAGTTCCGCCCCGCCCTGCGCCGGCACGGCCTGAACGAGCCGCAGTGGCGGGTGTTGCGGGTGCTGGCGGAACACCCCGAAACGACCTTGACCGCCCTGGGCCGCGAGGCGGCCATCCTGGCCCCCAGCCTGTCGCGCATGCTGCCGCTGATGGAGTCCCGGGGCTGGATCCAGCGCCGCACCAGCCCGGACGACCAGCGGCACGGTCTGGTGACGATCGCCCCGGCGGGGCGGGCGCTGTTCGACACGGTCTGGTCCGAGGTGGCGCGCACCTACGCGGGCATGGACGAGGCCTTCGGCGCCAGGCGCCTGGCGGCGCTGCACGAAGAACTGCAGGCCCTGCGGGAGGCCCTGCCACGCCCGCCGGCGGTCTGAGCGCCGGTCCTCAGGCAGCCACGACCGGCTCCCGCACCTGCAAGGCCGCGGCCTTCGCCACGGCGCACAAGCCCTCGGCGGACCCGCGCGCATGCGCGAGGATGGCGGTGCGCATGCGCGGGTCCCAGAAGCGGTTGATGTGGTTGGCCACCTGCGCCGGCGCGGCTTCCTCGCCGGCCTCACCGATGAAGAAGGCGCTGATGTCGTTGGCCATGGTCACGAGGCTGTGCGTGTTCATGCCGGACGCGCCTCGGTGGCCACGCGCACGAACTCGCGCTGCTGGCGGTCCTGCTCGCGGAAGCGGCGCTGCCAGGCCGAGGGCTGCTCGACGCGGGTGACCTGCACGGCCGTCACCTTGTACTCGGGGCAGTTGGTCGCCCAGTCCGAGTTCTCGGTGGTGATGACATTGGCCCCGGACTCCGGGAAGTGGAAGGTGGTGTAGACGACGCCGGGCTGGACGCGGTCGGTGACGACGGCGCGCAGCACCGTGTCACCGGCGCGGCTGGCCACGCCCACCCAATCCCCGGACTTGATGCCGCGGTCTTCGGCATCGTGCGGATGGATCTCGACCAGGTCTTCCTCGTACCACATCGAGTTGGCCGTGCGGCGCGTCTGCGCACCGACGTTGTACTGGCTCAGGATGCGGCCGGTCGTCAGCAACAGCGGGAAGCGCGCGTTGACCTTCTCGGCCGTCGGCACGTATTCGGTGACAAAGAAGCGCCCCTTGCCGCGCATGAAGCTGCTGATGTGCATCGTCGGCGTGCCCTCGGGAGCCGCGTCGTTGCAGGGCCACTGCACGCTGCCGAGCTGGTCGATCTTGGCGTAGGACACGCCCTTGAAGGTTGGCGTGAGGCGCGCGATCTCGTCCATGATCTCGGAGGGATGCGCGTAGGTCATGTCGTAGCCCAGCGCCTTGGCGAAGCCGAGCGTGACTTCCCAGTCGGCCAGGCCCGCCAGCGGCTCCATGACCTTGCGCACGCGCGAGATGCGGCGCTCCGCGTTGGTGAAGGTGCCGTCCTTCTCGAGGAAGCTCGACCCCGGGAAGAACACGTGCGCGTACTTGGCGGTCTCGTTCAGGAACAGGTCCTGCACGATCACGCACTCCATCGCCGACAGCGCCGCGGTGACATGCTGCGTGTTCGGGTCGGACTGCGCCGGATCCTCACCCTGGATGTACATGCCCTTGAAGCTGCCATCGAGGGCGGCCTCGAACATGTTGGGGATGCGCAGGCCCGGCTCCGGATCGAGCGTCACGCCCCACGACTGGTTGAACATCTCGCGGGCGGTGCCGTCGGACATGTGCCGGTAGCCGGACAGCTCGTGCGGGAAGGACCCCATGTCGCAGGAGCCCTGCACGTTGTTCTGTCCGCGCAGCGGGTTGACGCCCACGCCCTCGCGGCCGATGTTGCCAGTGGCCATGGCGAGGTTGGCGATGCCCAGCACCATGGTGCTGCCCTGGCTGTGCTCGGTGACGCCCAGGCCGTAGTAGATCGCGGCGTTGCCGCCCGTGGCATACAGGCGCGCGGCGCCGCGCACGAAGGCGGCGGGCACGCCGGTGACCGACTCGGTCGCTTCCGGCGAGTTGCGCTCCTGGCCGACGAAGTCGCGCCAGCGTTGGAACGGACCCGGCTCGCAGCGCTCGGCGACAAAGGCCTCGTTGACCAGGCCCTCGGTGACCACCACGTGCGCCAGCGCGTTGATGAGCGCGACGTTGGTGCCCGGCTTGAGCTGCAGGTGCCAGGCCGCCTCGACGTGCGGCGTGCGCACCAGGTCGATCGCGCGCGGGTCGGCGACGATGAGCTTGGCACCCTCGCGGAGGCGGCGCTTCATGCGCGAGCCGAACACGGGATGGCCGTCGGTCGGGTTGGCGCCGATGACCATGATGACGTCGGCATACTGCACCGAGTCGAAGGTCTGCGTGCCGGCCGAGGTGCCGAAGGTCTGGCCCAGGCCATAACCCGTGGGCGAGTGGCAGACGCGCGCGCAAGTGTCGACGTTGTTCACGCCCAGCGCCGCACGGATGGTCTTCTGCACCAGGAAGACCTCTTCGTTGGTGCAGCGCGACGACGTGATGCCGCCCACGGACTGCCGGCCATACTTCGCCTGGATGCGGCGGAACTCCGACGCGGCATAGGTGAAGGCCTCGTCCCAGCCGACCTCGCGCCAGGGATCATTGATGCTCTTGCGGATCATCGGCCGCGTGATGCGGTCGGCGTGCGTGGCGTAGCCATAGGCGAAGCGGCCCTTCACGCAGGCGTGGCCACGGTTGGCCTTGCCCTGGCGGTTGGGCACCATGCGCAGCACCTTGCCATCCTTGACTTCGGCGTCGAAGGAACAGCCGACGCCGCAGTAGGCGCAGGTGGTGCCGACGGCCTTGGCGGGCTGGCCCAGCTGCACGATGGACTTCTCCGTGAGCGCGCCCGTCGGGCAGGCCTCGACGCAGGCGCCGCAGGAGACGCATTCGGACTTGAGGAAGCCCTCGTCCTGGCTGGCGACCACCTTGGAGTCGAAGCCACGGCCCTGGATGGTGAGGGCGAAAGTGCCCTGCTGTTCGCCGCAGGCCCGCACACAGCGCGAGCAGACGATGCAGGAGGAGGCATCGAACTGGAAGTAGGGATTGCTGTCATCGATGGCCGAACCCTGGTGGTTGCAGCCCTCGTTGCCATAGCGCGTGGCCTTGACACCCACCCGCTCGGCCATCTGGTGGACTTCGCAGCGCGTGCCGGCGGCGCAGGCCTTGCAGTCTTCCGGATGGTCGGACAGATAGAGCTCCATCACGCCCTGGCGCAGCTTGCCGAGCTTCTCGCTCTCGGTGCGCACCTTCATCCCCGGGGCCACCAGCGTGGTGCAGGAGGCCGGGAAACCGCGCTGGCCTTCGATCTCGACCAGGCACAGGCGGCAGGAGCCGTAGGCCTTGAGCGTGTCGGTGGCGCAGAGCTTGGGAATGGCGCCCCCCGCGGCGGCGGCCGCGCGCATGACGGAAGTCCCGGCCGGAACCGTCACCTCGGCGCCGTCGATGGTCAGGGTGACCGGTGCGCCCTGCGCGGCCGGTGTGCCATGGTCGTGTGCATTCAGCGAGTGCATGCGGATGCTCCTTGCCGTATCAGCGCGTGCGCGCGAAATCTTCGGGGAAATGCTTGAGGGCGCTGTTGACCGGGAACGGCGTCATGCCGCCCAGGCCGCACAGCGAGCCGTGCAACATGGTGTCGGTGAGGTCCTGCAGCAGGGCGAGGTTCTGCTCCCGCTGCTGTCCGGCGATGATGCGGTCGATGACCTCGACACCGCGCGTGGAGCCGATGCGGCAGGGCGTGCACTTGCCGCAGCTCTCGGCCGCACAGAACTCCATCGCGTAGCGCGCCAGGCGCGCCATGTCGGCGGTGTCGTCGAAGGCGACGATGCCGCCATGGCCCACCAGCGCACCGATGGCCGCGAGCGCCTCGTAATCCAGCGGCACGTCGAACTGCGAGGCCGGGATGTAGGCGCCCAGCGGCCCCCCCACCTGAACGGCCTTGATGGGGCGACCCGTGGCCGAGCCGCCGCCGAAGTCGTAGAGCAGCTCGCGCAGGGTGACACCGAAAGCCTTTTCGACCAGGCCACCGTGCTTGAGGTTGCCTGCCAGCTGGAAGGGCAGCGTGCCGCGGGAACGGCCCATGCCGAAGTCGCGGTAGTAGGCACCACCCTTGGCGAGGATGACCGGCACCGAGGCCAGCGAGATCACGTTGTTGATGATCGTCGGCCGCCCGAACAGGCCCTGGATGGCCGGCAATGGCGGGCGGTAGCGCACTTCGGCGCGCTTGCCCTCCAGGCTCTCGAGCAGCGACGTCTCCTCGCCACACACATAGGCGCCCGCGCCCATGCGCACTTCGAGTTCAAAGGCCTTGCCGCTGCCGCAGACATCGGCGCCAAGGAAGCCGCGCGCGCGCGCGGCCGCAATGGCGGCCTCAAGGGCTCGCTGCGCATGCGGATACTCGCTGCGCAGGTAGATGTAACCCTGGGTCGCACCCACTGCAACGCCAGCGATGGTCATGCCCTCGACCAGGCACAGCGGGTCGCCTTCCATCAGCATGCGGTCGGCGAAGGTGCCCGAGTCACCCTCGTCGGCATTGCAGACCACGTATTTCTGGCCTGCCGGCTGGTCGTGCACCGTCTTCCACTTGATGCCCGTGGGGAAGGCCGCACCGCCGCGGCCACGCAGGCCGGAGTCTGTCACTTCCTGGACAACGGCCGCGCCGGTCATGGCCAGGGCGCGCTGCAGGCCGGCATAGCCGCCGTGGGCAAGGTAGTCGTCGACGCTCAGCGGGTCGATGACGCCGACCCGCGCAAAGGTGAGGCGCTCCTGCTTCGCGAAGTAGGGCAGGTCCTCGACGCGACCCAGGCGCAGCGCATGGGGCGCTGCCTCGAACAGGCCGGCCGCGACCAGTCCGGGCACCTGGTCCGCGGTGACCGGACCGTAGGCGATGCGCTGGCCGTCTCTCTCAACCTCCACCAGAGGTTCGAGCCAGACCATGCCACGGGAGCCGACACGCTTGATGTCGAGCGCGACACCGGCCGGAGCGGCCGCAGCCTCCAGCGCCGTGACGGTGTCATCGACGCCGAGCGCCTCGGCGGCGGCGTCACAGGATATGTACAAACGGACGGCCATCAGCGCTTGCTCCATTCGGCGATGATCTGGTCGAGGCGCTGCGGCGTCACGCGGCCGTAGAGGCGGCCATCGACCATGACGGACGGCGCCGCCGCGCACATGCCGAGGCAATAGACGGCTTCGAGCGTGAAGCTGCCATCGGCGCTGGTGCCACCGTAGTCCACGCCGAGCCGGGCCTTGGCCTGGGCCTCGGTCTGCTCGCAGCCCATGGCCTGGCAGGCCTCTGCCCGGCAGACCTGCAGGACGTGGCGGCCCGGCGGGCTGCTGCGGAACTCATGATAGAAACTGATGACGCCATGGACTTCGGCGCGCGACAGGTTCAGCGCCTCGGCGATGCGCGGCACCGCCGACGGCGGGACACAGCCGAACTCGTGCTGCACGGCATGCAGCAGGGGCAGCAGCGGACCGGGCTGTCCGGCATGGCGGGCAGCAATGGCATCGACCGCCTCGGGCGTCGGTTCGGCATGGGCTGGCATCAGGTTCGGGACCTCGACCTTTTACGACTTGCGGATTGTCGCCGTTCCTGCCGGCGCGCAGGAATATGGCGGTGCGTTCATATGTGCGGGCCCACCGGGCGGCGGTGCTATCCTCGCCTGCCTTCCACGGGGCTCCACGCATGACCTCGCACATTGCCGAACTGCGGCCGCAAGAAGCCACGCAGTGCATCACATCCCGGCTTGCCGCGCTGCCGGCGGAGAGCGTCGCACTGGCCACCTGTCGCGGCCGCATCCTGCAACAGCACGTGCACGCAGAGCGCGACAACCCGCCCTTCCACCGCGTCTGCATGGACGGCGTCGCCGTCGACAGCCGGGCACTTGCCGCGGGGCAGCGTGACCTGCAGCTGCAGGGAACCCAGGCCGCCGGAACGCCGCCGCTCCGACTCGGCGCGGGGGCCGTCGCCATCGAGGTGATGACCGGGGCCGTGCTCCCGGAGGGCGCCGACTGCGTGATTCCGGTCGAGGACTACCAGCTTGTGGACGGCCGGCTGCGGCTGTCCGAGGCCGCGGTGGCGGCGCCATGGCTGAACATCCAGCAACGCGGCAGCGACGGCGAACAGGGCAGCCTGATGCTCTCGCCCGGCCAGCGGCTGGGCGCCGCCGAGGTGGCGGTGCTGGCGTCCGCCGGGCTGGCCAGTGCACGGGTCAGCCGCCTGCCCCGCGTCTGCGTGGTGTCGACGGGAGACGAACTCGTGGAGCCCGGCCAGCCGGTGGCTGGCCACCAGATCCGTCGTTCCAATGCCCATGCCGTGGTGGCGGCGCTGCAGCTGCACGGCTGTGCCGCCACGCGCGACGACCACCTGCGGGATGACGCCGGCCTGATGCGCGAGCGGCTGGCAGGGCATCTGGCAACGCACGACGTGCTCGTGCTCAGCGGTGGCGTCTCGAAGGGCAAGTTCGACCACGTGCCCGCCGTGCTGCAGGCGCTGGGCGTCGAGCAGGTGTTCCACCGCGTCGCGCAGCGTCCGGGCCGGCCGTTGTGGTTCGGCATCGGTCCGCAGGGCCAGGCCGTGTTCGGCCTGCCCGGCAACCCGGTCTCCACGCTGGTCGGCCTGGTCCGCTACGTGCTGCCCGCCCTCGAACACATGAGTGGCGCCGCGCCACGGGCCCTGCCCCGCGTCCAGCTGGCCGAGACACTGGACGGGCGCCGGCTGACCTTCTTCATGCCCGTGCGGCTGCGGCTTGCAGGCGGGCTTGCCGTCGCCGTGCCCCATGCCACCAGCGGCTCCGGGGACTTCCTGGCCCTGGCCGGCACGGACGGCTTCGTCGAGCTGCCGCCACGCGACACACCCTACCCTGCCGGCTTCGAGGTGGACTACCACGCATGGTGACCGTGCCGGCCGGAGCGGCCCCATGACACGCGTGCTCGGCATCGCCGGCTGGAGCGGCGCGGGAAAGACGACACTGTTGGCCAGCCTCATTCCGCGTCTGGTGGCCCGCGGATTCACTGTCTCCACGCTCAAGCATGCGCACCACAGCTTCGATGTCGACGTGCCGGGCAAGGACTCGTGGCGGCACCGGCAGGCCGGCGCCGGCGAAGTGATGGTCGTTTCCGGTCAGCGCTGGGTCCACATGCATGAACTGCGTGGTGCCGCCGAACCGCCGCTGCACTGGCTGCTGCAGCGTTTCGCGCCCTGCGACCTCATCCTGGTGGAGGGCTACAAGCGGTCGCCCCTGCCCAAGCTCGAGGTGCACCGGCCCGGCATGGGAGCCACGCCGCTCTATGCCACGGACCCCGCGATCGTTGTCGTCGCCAGCGATGGACCGCTGACGGCGCCGCATCCGCCCTGCATCGACCTGAATGACCTCGAGGCCGTGGCAGACAGCGTGCTCGCGGCCGCCGTGTCCCTGGACGAAGCGCTGCGGCGCCTGGACCCGGCAGGCTGAGCGTTTCAGCCCGCGTCGAGCAGGCGCTCGACCGGCCAGACCTCACCCGGCGCGGTGGCCGAATAGCCGGGCAGGGCCGCGATCGCTGCCATGAACTGCGGGCTGCGCATGATGGCGAGCACGCGCTGCACGGAGGGCAGCTCGAGGCTGCGCCGGTGGCAGACGAAGAGATAGTCCTCGGTCACCAGGCGCTGGAAACCGAGCTCGAACTGGCGTGCGGCGGCCTCGACGCCGAAGCTCACATCGGCCATGCCGCTGGCGATGTAAGCGGCGACCGCCGCATGCGTGAACTCCACCGGCGCATGGCGCCCGAGGGTGCCGGCATCGACGCCCGCACGGCGCAACAGCTCATCGAACAACATGCGCGTTCCGGACTCCGGCTCGCGGTTGACCAGACGCAACGGCCGGGTGCCGAGCTCGGCAAGGCCCGTGATGTGCTGCGGATTGCCGCGGGCCACCATCAAGCCCATTTCGCGGGTCACGAAGCGGATGATGCAGTGCTCACCCGAGTCCAGCAGGTCGCGCCAGCTGGAGAGCGCCCAGTCGCGCAGCTCGCCGCGCGGCAGGTGCATGCCGGCGAGCTCACAAGCCCCCGTGGCCAGTGAGGCGCGCGTGGTCACGTTGCCCACGTAGCGGAAATCGACCGTGAGGCCGGCCTCGCCGGCCAGCAGGTCGCGCAAGGCCGACACCGCAAAACCGTGGCTGGCGTGCACGCGCAGCACCCGCTCATCGGCGCGCAGCAGCGCGTCGAGCTCCGACTGCAACTCCTGGGCGAGGTTCTGCAGCTGCGGTCCCAACCGCGCCTGGAGCCGCTGGCCAGCCCAGACCAGGCGCTCGCCCAGCGGTGTCAGCGTGGTGCCCCTGCCCTGCCGCCGCTCAACGAGCGGCTGGCCAAAGAACGCCGACCACTTGGCGATGAGGTTCCAGGCATGCCGGTAGGACACCTCGGCGCGATCTGCGGCCCGGGTGATCTTGCCCGTCGCGCGGATCTCGTTGAGGAAGTCGAGCATCACGAGCATCGCGCGGGCATCGCTCTCACGGGTGAAGCGCCAGACCGGCTCGATTTCGACGCGGAACATCAGGTCAACCGCTGCGGGTGGCTGTAGACCACCTGCTGCGTCTCGCGCGCAAAGCCGACCAGCGTCAGCCCGCACTGCTGCGCCAGCTCGACGCCCAGCGTCGTCGGCGCCGACACGGCCACCAGCATGCGGATGCCGAGCGTCGCGGCCTTCTGCACCATCTCGTAGCTGGCACGGCTGGTGACCAGCACATAGCCGTCGGCAAAGCCGGCGCCGGCACGCAGCCGGGCGCCGATCAGCTTGTCCAGTGCGTTGTGCCGACCCACGTCCTCGCGCACCTGGCCGAGGCGGCCGTCCCAGTGGACCCAGGCTGCAGCGTGCAGGCTGCCGGCCTGCTGGCCCAGCGGCTGGGCCTCGCGCAGGGCGCGCAGCGCAGCGAGCAAGGCCTCGCGGGTCGTGGCCCCGCCCTCCGGCACGGGTGCAGGATGGCGGATCGCGTCCTCGACGGTCTCCGCCCCACAGACCCCGCAACCGGTACGGCCCGTCAGGTTGCGCCGACGCTCGAGCAGGGCCGTGAGCCGCGTTCCGTCGACGGCCAGCCGCAACTCATGCACGCCATCGACGCATTCGTGGCGCACCTCGCGCAGCTCGGCGTACGACGCCACCAGCGCCTCGCTGACGGTGAAGCCTGCGCCGAGGTCCTCCAGATCCTGTGGCGTGGCCATCATGACCACGTGCGGGATGCTGTTGTAGCTGAGCGCGACCGGCACTTCCGCCGCGACGCAGTCGCCGACCTGCTGCCACTGGCCATCGCGCCAGCGGCGGACGGGCAGTTCAAGCAGTGCGGCGGGCGTCGCGGCGGTCATTGCCGGCCAGAACTCAGAAGACCACGACCGAACGGATCGACGAACCCTCGTGCATGAGGTCGAAGGCGTGGTTGATCTCCGCCAGAGGCATGGTGTGCGTGATCAGCGGATCGATCTGGATCTTGCCGTCCATGTACCAGTCGACGATCCTGGGCACGTCCGTGCGGCCACGCGCGCCACCGAAAGCCGTGCCCTTCCACACGCGGCCGGTGACCAGCTGGAAGGGGCGCGTGGCGATTTCCTGGCCGGCTTCGGCGACGCCGATGATGATCGACTGGCCCCAGCCACGGTGGCAGCACTCCAGGGCCTGGCGCATGACCTGCGTGTTGCCGGTGGCATCAAACGAATAGTCCGCACCGCCGCCGGTGAGATCGACGATGGCCTGCACCACCTTGTCGTTGCCGACCTCCTTCGGGTTGATGAAGTGCGTCATGCCGAACTGCTCGGCCATGGCGCGCTTGGCCGGGTTGATGTCGACACCGATGATCTTGTCGGCGCCGACCATGCGCGCGCCCTGGATCACGTTGAGGCCGATGCCACCGAGGCCGAACACCACGACATTGGCACCGGCCTCCACTTTCGCGGTGTAGATGACCGCGCCGATGCCGGTGGTGACGCCGCAGCCGATGTAGCAGATCTTGTCGAAGGGGGCGTCCTCGCGCACCTTGGCGACGGCAATTTCCGGCAACACGGTGAAGTTGGAGAACGTCGAGCAGCCCATGTAGTGGAACACCGGTTCGTCACCCACCGAGAAGCGGCTGGTGCCGTCCGGCATCACGCCCTTGCCCTGCGTGGCGCGGATGGCGGTGCAGAGGTTGGACTTGCGGCTCAGGCAGGTCTTGCACTGGCGGCACTCGGGCGTGTAGAGCGGGATGACATGGTCTCCAGGCTTCACGCTGGTGACGCCCGCACCCACCTCGCGCACGATGCCCGCGCCCTCGTGGCCAAGGATGGAAGGGAACACGCCCTCCGAGTCCTTGCCCGACAGCGTGTAGTAGTCGGTGTGGCAGACGCCGGTCGCCATCACTTCGACCAGCACCTCGCCGGCCTTGGGCCCGGCCAGGTCCACCTCGTGGATCTCCAGCGGCTTGCCCGCACCGACGGCAATCGCAGCCCGTGTCTTCATGTGTCCCCCTCCTGCTCTGGTTGTACAGCCTGTGGTCTTGATCAGTCCCGCCACGGCCCGATGCGCAGCGCCACCGTAGCCATGCGCACCTCGAGGAGGAACGCCATCAGGCCGCCGACCAGCGCCAACATCGAACCGATGAACACCAGGCCCAGCGCCGAGCCCATGGGCAAGGTCGCCAGCGCCGAAACGAACAACAGCGCGACCACCAGCGCGATCATGAGCGCCGCGGTGGTGCACAAGGTGATGGAGAGGTTCATGAGCCGCGAGCGGCGGCTGAGCACCCTGAGCTGCCGCGTGTTCTCGCGGGCATCCTCGCCCGAGGCCAGTTGCAGGCGCTGTTCGAGTCCGCGCGCCCGGTCGACGATGCGCGCCAGGCGTGCCGTGAGCATGGCCAGCAGCACGCCGATGCCGTTGAGCAGGAACACGGGCGCCAGCGACAGCTGGATGGCCTGCGTGACGTCATCGAGCGGCAACTGGGCCAGGCCCATGAGGTTCATGCAGCCCCCAGCAGCGCCGCGACCCGTGCAAGATCTTCGGGCGTGTTGACATCGGCGCCGGGCAGTTCCACCGCATCAGCCACCACGATGCACAGGCCGTTCTCGAGGGCGCGCAGCTGTTCCAGCTTCTCAAGCCGCTCCAGCGGCGACGGCGGCAGCGCTGCCAGCCGGCGCAGCGCGCCGACACGGTAGGCGTAGAGGCCGATGTGGCGTCGCCCGAGGTCGTGGCGGGACTGGCTCGCCAGGCCCTGCGGCGCGGCATCGCGGTTCCAGGGAATGGGAGCGCGGCTGAAGTAGAGGGCGCGTCCCTGCCTGTCGCAGACCACCTTCACCACGTTGGGATCGAGGAAGGCGGCCAGATCGGCCACGGGTGCCGCCAGCGTGGCAATGTCGGCGCCGGCATCGGCTGCGAGCAGGCTTGCCACCTGCTGCAGCAGGCGCGGCGGCATCAGCGGTTCGTCACCCTGCAGGTTGACCACCAGCACGTCGTCACCCCAGCCCGCGCGCGCCGCCACCTCGGCGATGCGGTCGGTGCCGCTCTCATGGCTGACCGCGGTCATGACAACCTTCGCGCCGAAGGAGCGCGCTGCGGCCTCGATGCGGACGTCGTCCGTGGCGACCAGCACCTCGTCGGCGCCAGCCGTCAGGGCGCGCTCATGGACCCATTGCAGCAGCGGCTTGCCGCCGACCTGCAGCAGCGGCTTGCCCGGCAGGCGCGATGACGCATGGCGGGCAGGGATGACGATGCGGAACATCGGGCTGCGGCTTCAGCGCGCCAGCAGCGGATCGTCGACCGGCAGGCTGCGCGCCTCCTCGGCCAGCATGACCGGGATGCCATCGCGGATCGGGTAGGCCAGGCGGTCGAAGCGGCAGACCAGCACCTGGGCCTCGCGCGCATGCTGGAGGGGACCCTTGCAGAGGGGGCAGGCCAGGATGTCGAGCAGGCGGCTGTCCATGGGGTCTCGCAGTCGGTGGTGGATCAAGGTGCCGGGGTGCCGCACGTCGCGGCCAGCCAATCCCTCAGGCGGGCGGCGCCTGCGGCATCGAACACGGCCGTGACCGGCACCTCGTGGTGCTGCGGCCCGGCGAACAGCCGGCATTTTACGGCATCCTTGCTGGTCATGAGCACCGGCATGGCATCGGCAAAGGCAATGTCGGCGGCCGTGTAGGCATGATGGTCCGGGAACGGGTGCTCCACCGGCTGCAAGCCCGCGGCCCGCAGCATGTCGAAGAAGCGCTGTGGATGGCCGATGCCCGCCACGGCATGCACACGCTGTCCGTGCCACACGGACAAGGGCTTGGCCATACCGCCGCACAGCGGCCGCGCGCTGTCGCCCACCAGCCGCATGACACATTGCGGCGCCAGCGGCGCCAACCCCTGCAGCTGTTGCTGCAGTTCAGGGGATGGCGTTCCGTTGAAGACCACCAGGTCGACGGTTGCCAGGCGGTCGAGCGGCTCGCGCAGTGGACCCGCCGGGAGGCAGGCGCCGTTGCCCAGCCCACGCAGCGCGTCGATGACCACGATTTCGCGATCGCGGCGCAGGGCGAGGTGTTGCAGGCCATCGTCGCAGAGCACGACATCACAGCCCTCCTCCACCAGCCGCCGAGCCGCGGCGGCGCGCCGCCGCGCCACGCAGACCGGCACACCGGTCAGCGCGGCCAGCAACACGGGTTCATCGCCGACGCGGGCGGCAGTATCTGCCGCCGTCACCCGCCAGGGCCCTCGCTCCGTGCCGCCGTGACCGCGGCTGGCGATGCCGGGCCGGCGCCCCGCGTCGCGGAGCAAGGACGCCAGGGCAGCGGTCAAGGGCGTCTTGCCCGTACCCCCGACGCTGAGATTGCCGACCACAATGACCGGGACGGCAACGGCCTCACTGGCCAACAGGCCACGTGCATAGGCCCGGCGGCGCCAACGCATGAGAACGGCGTACAGCGCACCGGGCGGGCGCAGGAACCAGGGCGGCGAGGTTGCGTACCAGCGGCGCTGCAACCCGGCAGCCACGCCGCCGACGTCAGACATCGAACTGCAGGCGATGCAGTTGCGCGTAGAGGCCACCCTGGGCCAGCAGCGCCGCGTGGCTGCCCGACTCGATGATGCGGCCGGCGTCCATGACCAGGATGAGGTCGGCCTGCTCGATGGTCGACAACCGGTGCGCGATCACCAGCGTCGTGCGGCCGCGGACCAGCTCCGCCAGCGCCGACTGGATGACACGCTCGGACTCGGTATCCAGCGCCGAGGTTGCCTCGTCGAGAATGAGGATGGGTGCATCGCGCAACAGCGCACGCGCAATGGCCACGCGCTGGCGCTGGCCGCCGGACAGCAGCATGCCCCGGTCCCCCACCACCGTATCGAGTCCCTGCGGCAGCTGCTGCGCGAACTCCAGGACATGCGCCGCGCGGGCGGCCGCCTCGACCTCGGCGTCGGTCACACCCTGCAGCCCGCAGGTGATGTTGTTGCGGATGCTGTCGTCGAACAGCATGACGTCCTGGCTGACATAGCTGACCTGACGGCGCAGGTCGTGCAGCGCGTATTCGCGCAGGTCATGGCCATCCAGCAACAGGTGGCCCGTGGTCAGGTCGTAGAAGCGGGGTACCAGACCCACCAAGGTCGACTTGCCACTGCCGGAGCGGCCGACGATGGCCACGGTACGGCCCGGGGGCACGTCAAGGTCGATGTCGTGCAGCACCGGGCCCTGGTCGTCCCGGTAAGTGAAACCGGCGTTCTCGAAGCGCAGGTGGCCCGCGGCACGTCCCAGCGGCCGGTTGCCACCGCGCGGCTCGCGCTGCTCATCGAGCACCTCGAACACGCTGGCACCCGCGGCAATGCCCTGCTGCAGCGGCCCACTGATGGCGACCAGACGCCGCAACGGCGACATCAGCAGCAGCATCGCCGCGATGAAGGCCAGGAAGTCGTCGACCTGCAGCCGCGACTGCAGCACCTCGCGGATGGCCACCCACAGCACAACGGCCAGGCCAATGGCGGCGATCAGCTGCACGATCGGCGCGCCGGCGGCACGGGCGTTGATCAGCCGCACGTTCATGCGGCGGTTCTGCTCGTTGACGCGATCGAAGCGCGCGCCTTCATGGAGTTGCGCGTTGAACACCTTGACGAGCCGCTGCGCCTCCAGCGCTTCCTTGGCGATCTTGGTGACATCGCCCATCGACGACTGGATGCTCGCGCTGTGGCGCCGGAAGCGCCGGTTGATGCCCTGCATCAGCAGGCTGATCACGGGTGCCACGATCAGGCTCAGCAGTGTCAGTTCCCAGGACAGGAACAGCATGGTCCCCAGCAGGCCGAGCAGCGCCAGCGAGTCGCGGATCACCACCGTGATCGAGTTGGTGGTGGCTTCGGCCACCTGCTCGATGTTGTAGGTCAGCCGCGACAGCATCGGCCCGGCGGACACCGTGTCGTAGTACCGGCAGGGCAGCCGCAGGTATTGCTCGAACAGGTCCGCGCGGATCGCCTTGATCACCTGGCGGCCGACCCAGCCTGGGAAGTAGGTCGCGAGGTAGTCACCGACTCCACGGACCAGGAACAGCAGCAGCACGCCCCCCGGCACCAGCCACTGCACGCGGGGATTCGGCGCCACGAAGGCATCTTGCAGGAACACCTTGATGAACCAGGCCAGCGCGGTGTCGGTGGCGGCGAACAACACCATGCCGATGGCGCCGATGCCGAACATGCCCAGATGGGGACGGGCGTAGCCCAGCAGCCGGCGGTAGGTGCGGGCTGCCGTCGCCGGGACGGCCGTGGTCACTGGCGCGTCCCCGGCTCGACCGTGGCCACATCCAGACGGGAGAAGCCGAGACGGCCGACCACATCCATCGCGGTGACCACGGCCTGGTGCTGGGCACGACCGTCGGCCCGCAGCACCAGCCGCTGGCTGCGATCTTCCCCTGCCACCGCCAGCACCGCGGCGCGCAGTGTCTCGCGGCCGCTGTTGACCAGGTCCCGGTCGTTGACGCGGTAGCTGCCATCGGCGGCGACGGTGATGACCAGCGGCGCAGACTCGCTGCGCTTCTCGGGCAGCAACCCGGCCTCGGGCAGCTGCACACGCAGGCGCCCTTCGGTGACGAAGGTCGAGGACAGCATGAAGAACACGACGATGAGCAGCAGCACGTCGATCAGCGAGATGAGGCTGATCTCGGGCTCAGGCCGACGGCGCCCGGAGAGCTTCAAGACGCGGCCTTGCCCGGCGCGCCGGCCTCGAGGGCATCGACGAACTCGCTGGCTTCGCGCTCCATGTGCAGGACCAGGCGATCGACGCGGCTGTGCAGGGCACGCGCCGCGACCAGCGCAGGGATCGCGACGATCAGGCCTGCTGCCGTGGTGACCAGCGCCTCGGCGATGCCACCCGACAACAGACGCGCATCGCCCCCACCCGTCGCGGACAAGGCATCGAAGGCCTTGATGATGCCGGTGACCGTACCGAGCAGGCCCAGCAGCGGCGCGACACCGGCAATGGTGCCCAACAGCGGCAGGTAGCGTTCGAGGTCATGGACCACCTGGCGACCGGTGTCTTCGAGGCGCTCGCGCAGCACCTCGCGGGGCCGGTTCCGGTGCTGGAGGGCCACATGCAGCAACCGCCCCAGCGGCGCGCCGTCAGCCAGCGCGGCCAACATGCGGTCGGTGAATTGCTGGGTCTCGACCAACCGGCGCACTTTGGCGGCCAGTTCCGGCGGACAGACGCGCGCGGACTGCAGTGACCAGGAACGCTCGGCGATGATCGCCACCGCGAGCACCGAGCACAGGAGGATCGGCCACATCAACGGGCCGCCGGCAAGGAAGAGTTCCCACATGGCTTCAAATGATACCCAAGGCAGACAGCGTTTACTCCTGCCCCGGCAACATGCGCCATACCCCGGCCCAGGGACCCCGTTGCCGGCGTTGCCATCCCTCGGCGCCGCTCCAGCGCAACTGCCAAGGCCCACGTCCCGCGGTCAGGTGCAACTGCACCCCCGCGTCCCGGTAGGCCTGCAGTCGCAAGGGCGAGGGCAACGCAGCCACCGTGAGGCTGGTGACGGCCCAGCGCGCGCCCAGACTCGCCAGATCCGCAGGGCCGGCACCGGTCCCTGCCAGATGCCGCGGCGCCAGCACGACCCGCAGGTGCCGATGTCCCTCGGCATGCAACTGACGCGCTGCAGCGGCATCCAGTCCCTGGGCCAGCAGCACGCCGCCTCCCGGGCCCTCCAGCAGCAGGGCGCAGTATCCCCCGAGCACCAAGCTGCGCCAGCGCCAGGGCCCGCCAGGATCCAGCGGCGCCGCAGAAGTCGTCTGGCAGGACTTGAACTCGGGCGGCAACTCTCGACCCGGGGCCACGGCCGCACGGCGTTCCAGGACCTGCAGTTCCGCCTCCAGGGCGGTGGTCCCGGCCCCGCTGTCGCGGTCCAGCCGGGGCAAGGCCAGCAGCTGCAACTGATTCACCCCCAGCCGGCGCAATCGCGGCAGCACAGCGCGTTCCACCGCAGTGCCAGCGCTGCCGAAGCGGTCGCCGGTACCGTAGAGCAGCGCGCGCTCGCCGCTGCGCACCAGCACCGCGGTCGCCTGCCCGACGTCCAGCCATTCGAGCACCAGGTCGCCCCGGGGCAGGCGCGCGTCACGCCACAGGAGCGGCAGCAGCACCAGCAGTGCACCGGCCCGCAGCACGGGCCGCCACGGCAGCAGCGCCACCAGCACGGCTGGCACCGCCAGCAACAGCCAGGATGCAGGAGGAATGATTTCCCAGGCGGCCAAGGGCGCGCGTGATGCCCAGGCCAGCACCGGTCCCACCCAGCTCGCGAGCCAGCCGGCGCAAACCCAGAGCGGCCCGGCGACGGACATCTGCAAGGACGCCGGCAACAGCAGGGCGACGGCAGTGCCCAGCAGTGCCGCGGGAACCAGCACAAAGGTGAAATAGGGGATGGCCAGCGCATTCACCCACAGGCCCGCCAGCGACAGGCTGCCAAACCAGCCCAGAGTGACCGGACACAGCGCCACGAACACCAGCCATTGCGCCTGCACGGCAGACCGCCACCCGCCGAGGCCCGGCCAATGACCGCCGGCGAGAAACACCAGGACCGCCACGGCGAGGAACGAGAGCCAGAAACCCGCCGCCAGCACCGCGAACGGATCCCCCAGCAGCACGGCGACCAGCGCCACGGCCAGTGACTGCGACGGCCGGAGGTGGCGCCCGAGCACACGCAGTCCCAGGAACACGCTGAGCATCCACAGCGTGCGCTGGGTCGGCACGGAGAAGCCGGCCAGCAGGGCGTAGCCCGTGGCGAGGCCCAGGCCCGCCACGACGGCACAGGGCTCGCGCGGCCAGCGCAGGCCCCGCCGCGCCAAAGCGGCCCATGCACGCCGCACGACGGCCATCGCCAGCACCGCGAACAAGGTGACGTGCATGCCGGAAATGGCGACCAGGTGGGTGATACCCGTGACGCTGAACAGCTGCCACTGTCCGCGGTGCACGTCGGCGGTGGCGCCGATCGCCAGCGCAGCCACCAGGGCGGCGGCATCGCGATCGACCACATGACGGTCGATGTCGGCTGCCAGGCGGGCGCGCAACGTCAGCAGTGAGGGTGCAGGCGGCGCCAACCGCCGGTTGAGACGTGACTGGATCACGCCGCCTCGGGCCTGCAGGTGGTCGCGCAGTTCGTTGCGCGCCGTGTCGGGGCTGTCAGGGTTGAAGGGCGAGGCCAGCGGTTGCAGCCGCAGCGCCAGCTGCCAATGGTCTCCGGCGCGCACCTGCCAGCCCGCCGGACCACTCCAGCGGACGCGGATGCGCCGCTGCGGTGCCTCGTCACTCTCCTCGCGCAAGCGCGCCAGCAGCGTGAAGCTCGCGCCATGGGCATCCACAGCGGGCAGGTCGACAACCCTGCCAACCAGCACGCGCCGCTGCTCGACCGCCCAGCGCAACGGCATATCGTGCTGCAGGGCCGCATCGGCGGCAGCGATGCCGAGCAGCAGGCAGGCAGGCCCGCCCAGGCCGGCACGCCATTGCCATGCCAGCAGCGCCACGGCTGCCAGCAGCGGCGCAAGCCAAGGTGGCCAGAGCTGCGGCCAGGCCAGGCGCAGCAGATCGCCAACGACAAACAGGCTTGCCTGCAGCAGCATGCCGGGCCTTCAGGCCTGTGACAGCTTGTTGCACCGGCTTGCCGGCAGGCTGGTATCGTGCCGCCCGACCATGCCGCGCCGCCTCATCCGCAAGTTCACGCCAAAGCCGGAGACACTGCGCCAACAGTGGTATTTCCGGATGTTCGGCAGCCGCGTCACGGACTCGCGGCTGTGGTCGCCCAACCGGCGGTCCGTGACCGCGGCCTTCGGTGCCGGGCTCGCCATCTGCTTCGTGCCGCTGCCGATCCATTTCCTGTTGGCCATCGGCGCCGCGCTGCTGTGGCGGCTGAACCTGCCGGTGGTCTTTGCCTCGACATACGTGATGAATCCGCTGACCGTGCTGCCCATGTACTACGGCGCCTACCGCGTGGGCGCGTTGCTGGTAGGCGCCCCGCCGGGCGAGTTCGCCTTCGAGCTGAGCTGGGAGTGGCTGCAGGTGGGTCTGGGCCCGGTGTGGAAGCCCTTCCTGGTCGGCTGCCTGGTCTGCGGGGCAGGCCTCGGATTGGCCGGATATGCCGGCCTCGAAGTGTTGTGGCGGTGGGTCACGCTGCGCAGGCTAGGCCGGCGCAGGCGCCGCGTCAGCCGCTGAAAGCGGCCTGTTCGACCAGTTTCCCGTCTTGCAGGACCAGGACGCGGTCAAGGCGTGCCGCCAGTGCCGGATCGTGCGTGACCACCACCAGGCTGGTGCCGCGCTCCCGGTTCAGGCGCAGCATCAACTCGAACACCTGTCGCGCGTTCGCCCCGTCGAGGTTGCCTGTCGGCTCGTCGGCGAGCACCAGCTGCGGCTCGGTCACCAGCGCCCGGGCAACGGCCGCCCGCTGCCTTTCGCCACCGGACAGTTCGTGCGGCCGGTGCGTCAACCGCGCGCCCAACCCCACTTCCTCAAGCACGACCCGCGCTTTTGCAACCGCCTCGCGCGCCGGCAGCCGGCGCACCAGCAGCGGCATGGCGACGTTCTCCAGCGCGCTGAACTCCGGCAGCAGATGGTGGAACTGGTAGATGAAGCCCAGCGCGCGGTTGCGCAACTCGCAGCGCTCGGCTTCGCCAAGCGCGTGGATATCGCGCCCATTGACGTGCACGGAACCACTGTCCGGGCGATCAAGCCCACCCAGCAGCTGCAGCAGCGTCGTCTTGCCGGAGCCCGAGGCCCCGACAATGGCGACGCGCTCGCCGGGATCCAGCCGCAGGTCCAGGTGTTCGAGCACCACGAGGCTGCCCTGCCCTTCACGGAACCGGCGCCCCAGGCCACGGGCTTCGAGGACGGGGGTATCAGTCATGTCGCAGTGCCTCCGCAGGCAGGGTCCGGGACGCGCGCCACGCTGGATAGAGCGTGGCCAGCACGCACAGCAGGAAGGCGATGCCACCGACCTGCAGCACATCGGCCCACTCCGGGCGGGCCGGCAGGTCGCTCATGAAATAGACCTTCGCATCGAGGAACCGCATCCCCGTCAGGGCTTCGAGGCCGTGGATGAGCGACTCAAGGTTCCAGGACAGCAACAGGCCCAGCAGCGTCCCCGTTGCAATGCCGGCCACGCCGATCAACAGACCCTGTGTGGCAAAGGCCAGCAGGATGTTGCGCGGCCCCGCACCCAGCGTGCGCAGTATGGCGATGTCGCCCTGCTTCTCCTTGACGATCATGACCAGGGTGGCAACGATGTTGAAAGCAGCCACGCCGACGACCATGGAGAGGATGATGAACATCATCGACTTGGTCATCTGGATGGAGCGGAAGAAGTTGGCGTGCTGGCGCGTCCAGTCGCTGACGTAGAAACCGCCACCGAGCGCCACGGCCAGCTCGCGGACCTGCTGCGGCGCTTCCAGCGGATCCGCCACGGCCAGCCGCAGGCCCGTCACCCCAGCACCTGTCCGGAACAGGCGCGAGGCGTCGGCGATGTGCATCAGGGCAAGACCACGATCGAACTCATACATGCCGGACCTGAAGGTGCCTGCCACCGTGAAACGGCGCATCCGCGGCACCAGACCCGTGGGCGTTGCCGTGGCCTGCGGGGCCACCAGCACCACGCTGTCCCCTGCGCGCACGCCGAGCTCCGCAGCGAGCGCCTCACCCAGGATCACGCGGTAAGCGCCAGGCTGCAGCGCGTCGCGCACGTCTGCAGGCAACTGCCGGAACAGGCCGACGGCCGATTGCTCCTCGGCAGGATCGATGCCACGCAGCTGGGCGCCGACGATGCGCGAACCGTGGGACAACATGCCCTGCGACTCGATGAACGGCACCGCCGCCAGCACTCCCGGCTGGGCGAGCGCGGCAGCCTGCGCATCGCGCCAGTCCTGCAGCGGACCATCGAGACCGGTGAGCGTGGCATGCGAGGTCACCGACAGCATGCGGGTCCGCAGCTCCGCCTCGAAACCGTTCATCACCGACATCACGACCAGCAGCACGGCCACGCCCAGCGCCAGTCCGGCCACGCTGATCAGGGCGATGAACGAGACGAACCCGCGCTTCTGCGTCGAACGCAGGTAACGCGTGCCAAGGAGCCACTCATAGCTACTCATAGCGCAGTGCCTCGGCTGGCGGGACACGCGCCGCGCGCCGCGCCGGATAGAGCGTCGCCAGCGCCGTGACCAGCAGCGCGGCAGCACCGATGCGCAGCACATCAGCGGCGCGCAACTCGGAGGGAATGCGCGTGATGTAGTAGACGTCCGCGTCGAGCAGTTGCCCGCCCAGAAGACGCTCGAGCCAGGGCACGATGTCGCCCACGTTGAGCGCCAGCAGCACGCCGCCGCTGACGCCGGCGAACACGCCCAGCCAGCCGATGACCAGGCCCTGCACCAGGAAGACGCGGGCCACGGCGCCGGGCGAAGCACCGAGCGTGCGCAGGATGGCGATGTCGGTGCGCTTGTCGGTGACCACCATCACCAGCATCGCCACGATGTTGAAGGCCGCAACCGCCACGATCAGCAGCAGGATGATCGACATCATCGTCTTCTCGATGCGGATCGCACGGAAGTAGCCGGCGTGGTCCTGGGTCCAGTCGCGCACCACCCAGCCCGGCCCCAGTCCCGCGGCCAGGCTGCGCGCCAGATCGGGGGCACGCATTGCATCAGCCAGCGTGACCTGCAGGCCTTCGCCACCGGCCTCCGCACTGCCGAGGCTGCGCAGGCTGGCCAGCGAGGCGAAGGCCAAGGTCGAATCATGGTCCTGCAGCCCGGCCTCGAACAGGCCGACGACGGTGAGCTCACGCAGGCGGGCATCAGGCACGCCGCCCGCCACCGTCGTGGGCACGAGCACGGTGAAGCGGTCACCAACGGCCAGGCCCAGACGATCAGCAACGATGCTGCCCAGCACCACGACGTCATCGCGTTCGGCCAGCAGCGCGGCATCGCCGTCGTAGACCATCCCGGCCAGGCCATCGGGGTCCTGCGCCGTGGCCGCATCAAGGCCACGCAATTCCAAGGGCAGCATGTCCGGCTCGTGGACGGCCAGGGCCTGCATCGACGCATAGGGGGTCGCGCGGCTCACTCCCGGCAGCTTGGAAACCTGGGCCGCCAGCGCCGCAGGATCGCCCATCGCGGAGGCCGGTGCGGGCGTGACACGCACCATCGCCGACAGCGACAGCAGCCGTTCGCGCAACTCCCCCTCGAAGCCGTTCATGACCGACAGCACGACGATGAGCGCCGCCACACCCACGGCGACGCCGGCCAGCGACACCCAGGTGATGAAGGACACGAAGAAACGGTTCGAGCGCGAGCGCACGTAGCGCAGCCCGACCCACAGCGACAGGGGATGGAACATGCGGTGCGAAGTGTCGCACGGCGCACCGGCTGGCGGGGCGATGCTATGCTCCCGGCCCCGTTTTTGGGCCCTCCCCGACGCCATGCCAGCACTGCTCGACCCGGCGCGCCCGGGCGCCCAACGTCCCGCCCTCACCTGGCCCGGCCTTGCCGGCAGTGCCCGCGCACTGGCCCTCGCCGAAGCTGCCGCCGCCGACAACCGGCTGTTCATGGTCGTGCTGCCGGATGCGCGCGGCGTGGAAGACCTGGCGCGCGAACTGCGCTTCTTCGCCCCGGCCACGCTGCCGTTGCTGCAACTGCCCGACTGGGAAGTGCTGCCCTACGACCAGTTCTCGCCGCACCCGGACATCACCAGCGAGCGCCTCGCGACCTTGGCGAAGCTGCCCTTCCTGTCGCGCGGCCTGCTGCTGGTGGCTGCCGAGACGCTGCTGCAACGCCTGCCGCCACCGGAGTACCTGCGCGCCCGCAGCTTCAGCCTCGCCACCGGCCAGCGTTTCGCCATCGACACGGTCCGCGGACAACTGACCCAGGCCGGGTACTACCCGGTGGCACAAGTCACGGCGCATGGCGAGTTCGCGCTGCGCGGCTCGCTGTTCGACGTCTGGCCGATGGGCGCGGCGGCACCGCTGCGCATAGACCTGTTCGACGACGAGATCGAGACGATCCGCCATTTCGATCCGGAGACGCAGCGTTCGCTGGACACGCTGCGCAAGTTCGAGCTGCTGCCGGCGCGAGAGGTGCCGCTGGATGCGGAGGCCGTGAAGGACTTCCGGCGCCGCTTCCGCGCCCGTTTCGAGGGCGACCCGACGCGCTCGCCGGTCTACAAGGCCGTCAGCGCCGGCCACACGGCGCCGGGCGTCGAGTTCTACCTGCCGCTCTTCTACGAGAAGACCGCCAGCCTGTTCGATTACCTGCCCGGCGGTGCGGTGCTGGTCACGGACGGTCGACTGGCCGACGAACTCGACGGCGTATGGCGCGGCATCGACCAGCGCCACGAGGACCGTCGCCACGACATCGAGCGTCCGGTGCTGGCACCGGGCGAACTGTTCCTGACGCCCGCCGAGGCCCTGGCGCGGCTGGAGGGCCGGCCGGTCATCACGGTCCCGGCGTCACCTGCCGTGGCGGCAGCTGCCGCGGCGGCAGGCAGCGTGCCCGTGGTGCTGCCGGTCGCCCCGGCACCCGACCTCAAGCTGGATGCCCGGGCGGAAGCGCCGCTGGCGCCGCTGGCCGGCTTCCTGGACGACTTTCCGGGCCGCGTGCTGATCGCGGCCGACTCACCGGGCCGTCGCGAGGTGCTTGCCGACCTGCTGCGCGCCGCCGGCCTCACGGCAACGGTCGCGGAGGACTGGCAGGCCTTCGCGCAGGGCAAGACGCGCCTCATGCTGGCCGTGGCGCCGGACGTCGGCAGCCTGGCCCTGCTCAATCCCCCGCTGGTGCTGCTGGCGGATGCACAGCTGTTCGGCCAGCGTGCACGCCAGGAGCGGCGGCGCAGCAAGCGCAGCTCCCTGGACCCGGAGGCCATCCTGCGCGACCTGCAGGACCTCTCCGCCGGCGCGCCGGTGGTCCATGAGGAATATGGCGTCGGCCGCTACGTGGGCCTGCAGGTCATGCAGGTGATGGACCAGCCCGGCGAGTTCCTGGTCATCGAATACGCCGGCGGCGACCGCATCTATGTGCCGGTGCACGCGCTGCATCTCGTCAGCCGTTACACGGGGGCAGCCCCGGAATCCGCACCGTTGCACAAGCTGGGCAGCGAGCAATGGGCCAAGGCGCGCAAGCGTGCCACCGAGAAGGTGCGCGACGTCGCCGCGGAACTGCTCGACCTGTATGCGCGCCGGCAGGCCCGTCAGGCGCTGGCGCTGAACTACGACGACCATGAATACCGCCAGTTCGCCGCGGCCTTTCCCTTCGAGGAAACACCGGACCAGCTGGAGGCCATCAACAACGTGCTGGCGGACCTGGGCCGCGAACGGCCGATGGACCGCATCGTCTGTGGCGATGTCGGTTTCGGCAAGACCGAGGTCGCGGTGCGCGCGGCCTTCGCCGCCGTGCAGGCCGGCAAACAGGTGGCGGTACTGGTCCCCACCACGCTGCTGGCCGAGCAGCACTGCCAGACCTTCCGCGACCGCTTCGCCGGCCAGCCGGTGCGCATCGAGTCGCTGTCGAGGTTCCGCGCGGGCAAGGAAAGCAAGGCCACGCTCGACGGCCTGCAGGACGGCAAGGTCGACATCGTGGTCGCCACGCACCGCCTGCTGCACGCCGATGCGCACTTCAAGGACCTGGGCCTGCTGATCATCGACGAGGAGCACCGCTTCGGCGTGCGCGACAAGGAGCGCCTCAAGGCGCTGCGTGCCGAGGTCCACGTGCTCACGCTGACCGCCACGCCCATCCCGCGCACGCTCAACATGGCGCTGGGCGGCCTGCGCGAACTGTCGCTGATCACCACGCCGCCACCGGCGCGCATCGCCATCAAGACCTTCCTCAGCGAGTGGGACGACCAGTCCATACGCGAAGCCTGCCTGCGCGAGCTGCGGCGCGGCGGCCAGATCTACTTCGTGCACAACGAAGTGCAGTCGATCGAGCAACTCGGCGAGCAGCTGCGCCAACTGCTGCCGGAAGCCAGCATCCGCATCGGCCATGGCCAGATGCGCGAGCGCGACCTCGAGCAGCTCATGGTGGACTTCTACCATCGCCGCTTCGACATCCTGCTGTGCACGACGATCATCGAGAGCGGCATCGACGTGCCGACGGCCAACACCATCATGATCAACCGCGCCGACAAGCTGGGCCTGGCGCAGCTGCACCAGCTGCGCGGCCGCGTCGGCCGCTCCAACCACCGCGCCTACGCCTACCTGCTGGTGCCTTCACTGCGCACGCTCACGCCCGATGCCGAGCGCCGCCTCGAGGCCATCACGCGGCTGGAGGAGCTGGGTGCCGGCTTCGTGCTGGCCACCCACGACCTGGAAATCCGCGGGGCCGGCGAGTTCCTGGGCGAATCGCAGTCCGGCGAGCTCACCGAAGTGGGGCTGGCGATGTACCTGGACATGCTTGAGCGCGCCGTCACGGCGCTCAAGGAAGGACGCGAACCCGAACTCGAGCGCCCGCTGGCTGCAGCCACCGAGGTGAACCTGCACCTGCCGGCGCTGCTGCCGGAAGACTATGTCGCCGACGTGAACATGCGCCTGGCGCTCTACAAGCGCATTGCCGCGGCACCGGACGTGCCCGCCCTCGAGGCGCTGCAAGCCGAGCTCGTCGACCGCTTCGGCGAGTTGCCCACGCAGGCGGCCACCCTGCTGCGCGTGGCACGGCTCACGCTCGCAGCCCGCGAGGCGGGCGTGCGGCGGCTGGATGTCGGTCCGCAGTCCAGCTACCTCATGTTCCATGAGCGCAACCGCATCGACCCGGCCCGCGTCCTGCAGCTCATCCAGCAGGAGCCGCGCATCTACCGGCTAGAGGGCTCGCTCAAACTGCGCGTCGCGCTGGGCGGCAACGATGCCGACCGTGCCGACATCGCCCAGGCGCTGCTCCACCGCGTACTGCAACCGGCTACGGCCGTCCGCCCTGCGTCCACGCGCCCCCCACCGGCGCCACCACCCCCGCGTGGCCGGCGCTAGAATCCCCGCATGCACACGCAACGCGCCCTGCCCCATCTGGTGACACGCACCGGCCTCCTGCTGTTGCTCTCGCTGTTCAGCGCCAGCGCGCTGGCGCAGGGCGCCGCGGGGGGGCCAACCGCCGCATCGCCCTCAATGGCCACCGCATCCGCCGCTGAAGTGGCTCCGCGCTATGTGGTCGAGGTGCTGGTGTTCCGGACCACCGGGACCGTTGCCGCCGGAGAGGTGCAGGCGGCCGGCAGCCGCGGGGCCCGCGGTGAGTTCCCCCACGGCAGCGGGGCAGCGACGGATGCTGTGCCGGGCAAAGTCCTGGAAGTGCTGCCCCCGGACCGGCGGCGACTTGCCGGCGCTGCCGCGAGGCTCGCGAAGGACGGCGGCTACCGCGTCGTGGCGCACCAGGCCTGGATCCAGACCGCCAGCCCCTACAACTCGGGGCTGGCCCTGCCACTGGCGGATGTCGGTCTGGCGCGACCCGGGCTGGCGGGGCAAGTGCTCGTCGAACGGGGACAGTACCTGCATCTGGGCGTGACATTGGTGCTCGATGCGCCGCAGGGCGGAAAGTATGTGCTGCAGGACACGCGGCGCGTCCGGACCGGCGAGCGCCACTACTTCGATCATCCAGCCTTCGGCGTCATCGCCACGGTGACGCCGCTGGAGCGCAACACAAACTGAAGCCGCACGCTGGTCAGTTGCGAGCCGTGGCGCGGGCGCTGAGCCTGACGCAGGGCTAACGCCTCACGCAGTAGTTTCCCTGCGTGTGGAACCCCGACGGACAGGCCCCCTGCTTCGGCACCGCGGCGCCTGGCGGCTTGTCGCGGTTGCTGACGCAGTAGTTGCCTTGCGTGTGGTAACCACTGGGGCAGGATCCGTATTTCTCGACCGCATCGCGCGGCAGCTCGTTGCGGTTCTGCACGCAGTAATTGCCCTCGCTGTGGTAGCCGCTGGGGCAACTGCCGTACTTGGGGAGCGTGTCGCGTGGCAGCTCGTTGCGGTTCTGCACGCAGTAGTTGCCTTCACTGTGATACCCGCTGGGGCAGGCGCCGTATTTGGGCGTGGCCTGCGGAGCCATCTGGTTGCTCCGCGCGACGCAATAATTGCCTTGCGTGACATAGCCCGACGGACAACTGCCCACCTTGGGCATGGAGGCCCCGGGGGCCGCGGGCATAACCAGAACGGGCAGCAGGAACACCAAGCCCGAAACCCTGCGCAGGACGCTCTTCATTCGGCCACACTGAATTCGAAGGCAAACGCGACGATGGCCCCGTCGCTGGGCCGCCCATCAGACAACTGCGCAGCGACCTGGTATTGCAGCACCAGGCGCTCTGCGGCGCGGGCAAAGTCGCGGGTCAGGCGCGCGTCGGTCCCCGATTGCGTGACCTGAGGATCTCGACAGACAAGCGAACCGTCGGACTGCACCTGGCAGAGCAGGCCCACCAGCGCGCCGACGCCCTCCCGCAGGGCGAACACCGGGAACGCCCGCTCGATCTCCGCCGCGCCCGGCTGCGTCACGAAGGGCAGCTCCGTGTAGCGCAGCGCGGGCCCTTCGAAGTCCAGCGGACGCATGTCTGCCTGCGCCAGGCGGACGGGAATCGCCACGCGCAGCCCGCGGGGATCGCTGCGCTCTGCCGGTGACAGACCGAACACGAGACCACGGGCCAGCTGCTCTGCGGTGTTGCGCTGGAGCAGCGACACGCCGCCCTCCGGCTCGCCGAGGCAGTCCAGCACCCGGCCGCTCTGGCGGTCCACCAGGCAGGGCAAAGTGACAGTGAGCTCCGGCTGCGTCCAGTCCAGCCGGCGCAGGTAGTGGTGGCGTGCGCCGATGCTGAGCGTCTGGCTGACGCGCTCTGCCTGGAACGGCCGATCTTCCAGCTCCATGGGTGGTTCCGCGGCCCTGGCCGTCAAAACCAGCACCATCGCCGCAAAAAGCGCCTTGGCCCGTTTTTTCATCGCCCGATCCTAGCCCAGACATCGCTCAAGAGGCATGCCACCGCATCGCCACCACTTGCGTCACTGCCAGCATTTGATGTTTACTACATTCACTGTCATCGACACTGGATTCCGCAATGTCCGTCCTCGCCATCGGTCCCCTCCCCGACGAACTCAAGGACTGGCGCGGCACCGCCTCCGAAATGGCAGACAAGCTGCGCGAGGTCCTGCCGCTGGTGGGTTTGCAGGACGACATCGACGCTGCCACGGAGCGCCTGGTGCGCTACTACGTCACCCTCGGCGTGCTGCACGCCCCGTCCCGCGAGGGCCGTGAGGCGCTGTTCGATGTCTCGCACATCGGCCGCTACCTGGGTGCACGCAAGCTGCTGCGCGACGGCTGGAAGCTGCCGAAGATCGCCGAAATGCTGCAGTCCTCCGCGGTGGCCCTGGGTGCCGGGCCCGAGGCCTTCCAGGGCGTACGCGAGCCTGCGGCGGCAACGCCCGCGATGCGGGCCCTTGAACGCATACGGCAGCGCGAGGCTGGCAAGTCGCCCAATCCTGTCGCGACATCACCCGATGCGCTGCTGTCCGGCGTGCTGTCGTCGCGCTCACCCCAGGAGCTCAAGCAGGTCGCCTCGGCCTGGGCTGCGTCAACGACGCTGCAGAAGACCACACAGGCGGCCCTGCTCAACGAACTGGGCAACCTGGAGGGTCGGCCAGGCCGGCGCCGCCTCACGGAACTCACCCTTACGCCCTGGTGCACGGTGCTGCTCGACGCCGAGGCGTTCGCGCAGCTCCCGACCGACACCGCCGACAAACTCGGGCTTGCCCTCGCGCAGGCCCTCCGCAAGGAACGCACCCGCAAGGGAGAATGACATGACACAGACGCCGCAGAAGCCCACGCTCAGTCTCATCCCGCGCCAGGCCGCCGCCGACGACGCGGCAGGCGCCACACTCGATGTCCTCGTACGGATCACCGCGCCGGCCCCGGCGGAGACGCTCACACCGTCCCGCCCGCCGCTGCACCTGGCGCTGGTCATCGACCGGTCCGGGTCCATGTCGGGCCAGCCCCTTGCCGAGGCCTGGCGCGCGGCCCGGCATGTCGTGCACGGGCTGGGCCCGCGCGACAAGGCCGCGCTGGTCAGCTTCCATGACCACGCCGAAACCCTCGTGCCGCTGGTCGGCGCCCCGGAGCGCCAGCAACTGCTGCAGGTCCTGTCCCGGCCGATCGGCACCGCGGGCTCCACCAACCTCCACGGCGGCTGGACGGCCGGCGCCGAGGCGCTGGCGCCAGAGGCCGCCCCGGATGTCATCTCCCGCGTCATCCTGCTGTCCGACGGCGCGGCAAACCGGGGCATCACCGACATCGACGACCTGCAGGCGCAGTGCGCCGAGCTCGCACGCGCCCATGTCGGCACCTCCACCTATGGGCTGGGGCACCACTTCAACGAAGAGCTCATGGTTGCGATGGCGCGCGCCGGCGAAGGCAGCAGCTACTACGGCCAGACAGCCCAGGACCTGCTTGACCCGTTCAAGGAGGAACTCTCGCTGCTCAATGCACTGTGTGCACGGCAGGTGGTGCTCAGGGTCGACTCCGCGCCGGGCCTGCAGGTCCACGTGCTCAACGATTACAGCGCCGCGGGTCCGCAGGCCTGGCGCCTGCCTGACCTCGCCTTGGGCGGCGAGGCTTGGGCGCTCTTGCGCCTGACCTTGCCCGCGCCGACCCCGGGATCCCCGGAACCGCTGCTCCGCGTTGGCCTCGACTACCGGGATCTCGACGGCCACGCCCAGCACTGCGAGCCGGCCACGCTGCCCCTGCGGCGGCTGCCCACCGTGTTGCTGGCGGCCATGCCCGAAGACGAAACCGTGGCCACACGCGTTCGCGAACTGGAGCTCGCGACCTTGCAGGAGCGGGCCCGCCAGGCTGCACGCGCCCACGATTGGGACACAGTGGCCACGCTGCTGGACGAACTGCGCCTCCTAGCCATGGACCGCGCGGAACTGCGCGCCATCGTGGCCGAGTTGCAGTCGCTCTACGACGAGCGCGACGCCGCGATGTTCTCCAAGGAGTCGCTCTATTCCAGCCGCCGTCTGCGCCAACGCCTCATCGCCCGCGAAGACCTGCAGGTGGCGGAAGCCGCCAGCCACTTCCGCCTCAAGGGCGCCCAGGGCCGTGCCGCGCCGGTGTCACCCTCGCGGCCCCCTGCGCAGGTCACCGTGGTCGCCGGTGACATCACGACGCAGCCCGACTGCCAAGGCATCGTCAACTCCGCTCACCGCAGCCTGGGCCCTGGCGGCGGCGTCTGCGGGGCCATCCATCGCGCCGCGGGCCCGGAACTCGCAGCGCATTGCCAAGGACTCGGGCCCGTGCCGCCCGGACGCTGTGTCATGACGCCGGGATTCAGACTGCCGAACCGCTTCGTCCTCCACACGGTCGTGCCGGAGCTCACGATCGCCGGCAGCGCGGCCTTCAACCGCCTGGGCCGCTGCCTGCAGGCCGTCCTGGAAATGGCCGACGCCCACGGCCTGCAGCGCATCGCCGTCCCGGCCTTGGGCCTGGGTGAGCGCGGCTACCCGGCAGACCGCGCCATTCCGACGCTGGTCGAGACGGCGCAGCGCATGGCTGCCGGGGCGCAGCACCTTGAGGAAATCCGCTTCGTCGCCGCCGATACCGTGACGCTTGCCGGTTTCCAGGCCGTGCTGGGTGCGCGCTGAACGCCAGCGCGCCTGATATCAGGGCAGTGCCGCGCAGCGGAAATTCGCCGCGTCGTCGGTGCTGCCCGCGCCGGCATAGACCGCCACCTGCGGGTGCGGGCACAGGGGACGGCTGCGCGCCGGCAGCCCTGGTGGATTGCGGGCGATGATGCGCTCTGGCGCCACACCGCTCTCCACCCAACGGTCGATCTCACCCAGCATGTCGAGAACCGAGGGACCGGCACCGCCGGCACAGTGCGCCATGCCCGGCGCCATGAACAGCCGCACGCCGTTGCCTGCGCGTTGCGGTCCGACGTCCTTCAGCAGATTTTCGTAGAACTCCACCGTGGACTGCGCGGGGATCAGGCCATCGGACCAGCCGTGCGACAGCAGCAGTTTGCGGCCGCCCTCAAGGAACCGCCGCAATCCCGTTGGCGGGATGTCGAGCGCCTCACTGCCATAGTCCAGAGCGCGCTGCGTATCACGGTCGTAATCAAAGCTGCGGAAGTCCCACTGCGGATTGTTGAAGACCGGCCCCTTGAAGAACGTGGTCGCCACCGGAAACGGCTCCCGGCCCATCGTCAGCGCGGGCATCTGCGCCTCACTGCCCACTGCAAGTCCGGGGTAGATGCGCGCGCCGGTACGCGGATTGTGCGGCCCCGCGTAGATCGCCCGGAGCGCCGCCACCTGCGGTGCGGTGAGACAGTCCGCCGCATCGGTGCCTTTGCACTGGAGCACCACCGGGTCGAAGCGGCAGGACGGCGGGTGGCGGATGATGCCATCGGCAACACCGTCGTCCGCATCGCAGGCCGCCACGGCCGCTTTGCCCACCATGGCGAGCTGCGCCGGCGTCACGCGGCTGGCCTCATCTTTCATGGTGGCGGCGCCGGTCCACAGTGACATGACCATCAGCGGCACCATCGGGTTGGCAGGAGCCATGGCCGAAATGCCGTCGTAATCGTCGGGGTAGCGATAGGCCTGCATCAAGCCGATGCGTCCGCCCGTGCTGCAGCTGGCATAGAGCGAACGCTGTGGCGCCCTGCCATAGAACGCCGCGATGGTGGCCTTGGCGGCAACCGCCGTCTCGTGCACGGCACGGTGACCGAAGTCCACCAGCTTTTCCGGATGCCCGGCCAGGAAGCTGCCGTCCAGCGGGCTGCCCTGGTGCCCCACATCCGACGCAGCAGTGGCATACCCGCGCGACAGCGGGGTCACCATGTCGCCGTAAGCGATGGAGCCCGCCCACACGCCGTTGCCGCCGCCGACGAACTTGCCGTTCCAGCCCTCCAGCGGCATCCAGACCTCGAAGCGGATCTCCGAATCCGCCGTGGGCCGCGATGTGGCGGTCACCCGGCAGAACGCCGGCAAGGAGGAGAAATCCAGCCGCGGCCCCATGGCCGCGGGACCCGGCATGCCAGGCAACTGGAACGAACCGGCGGCGACCGGCTCGACCCCTGTCACGCTGACATGCGGTGCAAGCTGCAAGGTCTGCGCGAGGGAAGTGCAGCGGCCTTGCGCCGGCACGGCCGACGGCGGTGTGGCAGCAGCAGCCATGCCCGTTGCAAGCAGCCCAAGGCTGACCCACACGGAAGTCCTGAAAGACGGTCTGCGGATCATCATTCCTCCCCGATCAACCGAGCGTCTGCCGCGCATCCAACGCCCTCTGGTAACGCGGCTGCAGCACCAGGGCCTCCCGGCTGTCCACGCCGGCCACCTCGCGCCCGCGCATGCGCAACCGCCGCATCGCGCTCGGCGGTGCGTCATCCCACTTCAGCTCGTTGAGCAACTGCAGGACGGCGCCGCGATCGTTGCACACGGGCAGGATGTCGCAGCCGGCCGCCAGCGCAACGCGGGCACGCTGCACGATGTCGCCGACGACCACGGCGCCCTTCATTGTCAGGTCATCGGCGAACACCGTGCCCTGGAAACCCAGCTCGCCACGCAGGATCTCCTGGATCCAGCGCCGCGAGAAACTCGCGGGCAGCGCATCGACCTGCGGGAACAGCACATGCGCCATCATCACCGCGGCCAGATCGTTGGCGATGAGCGGCCGGTACGGGAGCATGTCACCCACCAGGTCCGGCAAGGCCCGCGGATCGGTGGGCAGGGCCAGGTGCGAATCGGCGACGACGGCACCATGGCCGGGGAAGTGCTTGGCGGTGGCGGCCATGCCTGCGTCGCGCATGCCGTGCATGTAGGCGACCGCCAGTTCACCCACGACCTGCGGCCGGCGATGGAAGGCGCGATCGCCGATGATCTCGGACACGCCGTAATCCAGATCGACACAGGGCGCAAAGGAGAAGTCGATGCCGACGGCCCGCAGTTCCGCCGCCATCAGGAAACCCAGTTCGCGCGCGAGCGCCAGTCCCTCGCGCGGGCTCTGCTCCCAGACTTCGCCGATGCGACGCACCGCAGGCAGCACCGTGAAACCGAAGCGGAAGCGCTGCACGCGCCCCCCCTCGTGGTCCACGGCCACCATGAGCGGCGACCGGCGCAGCGACTTGATGTCCGCCACCAGTGCCTGCAGCTGCACCGGATCCTGGTAGTTGCGCGTGAACAGGATGACGCTGCCGACGAGAGGATGTGACAGCACCTCGCGGTCCGCTGCCGTGAGCGTGGTGCCTGCCACATCCACCATCAATGGCCCGAGCGTCATGCGCGCCTCCCCGTGCCATCCAGCACGGCCACGGATTCCACATGGTTCGTGTGCGGGAACATGTCGGCAATGCCGGCGGATTCGAGCCGGAAGCCGTGTTCGTTGACCAGGATGTCGAGATCACGGGCAAGGCTGCCGGGATGGCAGGACACATAGACCACGCGCTGCGGCGCGAGTGCGGCCACCGCCGGCAACACGTCACGGGCGCCGGTGCGCGGCGGATCGAGAAGGATGTGGGAATAGTCGCCGTGCTGGCGGGCCAGCCGCAGGCACTCGGCCGCCGCCTCAGGCCCCGCCAGGTTGGCGGTGTGGAATGCGGCATGGGCCAGGCCATTGGCGGCGGCATTGTCCCGCGCGCGCTGCACCAGGCCCTCCTCACCCTCGATGCCCACGACGCGCGCCGCCCGACGCGCCAGCGGCAGGGTGAAATTGCCAAGGCCGCAGAACAGGTCGAGCACGGTCGAGTCCGGCCCCAGCTGCAACTGCTGCAGCACGTGCCCCACGAGGCGCTGGTTCATCTGCGCATTCACCTGGATGAAGTCGCTCGGCCGGAAATGGAGCTTCACGTCGAATTCCGGCAGCGCGTACCAGAGGTCTGGCGTGGCGCCTGAGAGGGGCTCGAGGTCGTCGGGGCGACCCGCCTGCAGGAGTATGGTGACACCCTGCTCACGTTCGAAGGCGGCCAGCAGGCTGCGGTCGTCGGCGGTCAGCGGCAGGAGCGTACGGAACACCAGCACGATGGCGTTGTCGGCAACGGCCACCTCGATCTGCGGCATGCGCATGCGGATGGACAGTCGCGACGTGACCTCGCCCAAGGCCGGCAGCATCGCACCGATGGGTTCGGCAAGGATCTCGCAGCGGGCAATGTCGGCAACGAAACTCGACAGCCGCTCGCGGAAGCCCACGAGCGAGCGTCCCTTGTTGGTGACATACCGGGCACCGAGCCGGGCACGGCGCCGGTAGGCCCACTGCGGACCCTGCAGCGGCCCGGCCCATTGCAGCGGCTCCACCTTGCCGATACGTGACAGCGCATCACGCAGTTCCTGGTCCTTGCTGCGCAACTGTGCGCCATGCTCCAGGTGCTGCAACGAGCACCCACCACAGACACCGAAGGCACTGCACCGTGGCGCAACGCGTTCAGCGGAAGCCTCGACCACCTCAAGCAAGGCGGCCTCGTCGTAGGCCGGATGCCGCGTGCGACGCTGGAAACGGACGAGCTCGCCGGGCAGCGCGCCCGCAACGAAGGCCGCCTTGCCCTCGCGCACCACGCCCTCGCCGTCCGAATTGAGCGCCGCAACACGCCCGGTTTCCGGGTCCGGCAGCGGTCCTTTCATCGTGCCGCCAGCATCAACGTCTTCATCTCGCGGACGGCGCCGGCGAGGCCGCTGAAAAGCGCGCGCGCGATGATCGCATGGCCGATATTGAGTTCGGCGAGTTCGGGAATGGCCGCGACCGCCTGCACGTTGTGGTAGTCGAGGCCATGTCCGGCATTCACGCGCAGTCCCAGCTCGGCACCGTGGCGCGCTGCACGCACCAGCCGCTGCAACTCCCGGGCACGTGCGGCGCCGTGCGCCTCCGCATAGCAGCCGGTATGCAGTTCGATGGCGGCCGCTCCCGCGGCGACGGCGGCCTCCACCTGCGCATCTTCAGGGTCGATGAACAGTGACACGCGGATGCCCTCACCCGACAGTTGCCGCGTCGCCGACTTCACGGCATCCAGACGCGCAACCACATCGAGTCCACCCTCCGTGGTGATCTCCTCGCGCTTCTCGGGCACCAGGCAGACGTCGGACGGGGCCAGACGCCGCGCGATCGCGACCATCTCGTCGGTCACCGCCATCTCGAAGTTGATGTGCGTCTGCATGCGCTCGCGCAGCGCGAACAGGTCGGCATCCTGGATATGGCGCCGGTCTTCGCGCAGGTGCATCGTGATGCTGTCCGCGCCCGACTGCTCGGCCACCAGTGCCGCGTGCACCGGATCCGGATGGCGGCCACGGCGCGCCTGGCGCACGGTGGCCACGTGGTCGACATTCACGCCCAGCAACAGGGGGCGTCGGGGGCCGCTGACTTCGATGTGGCTCATGGGTCCTTCTTGCGCATCTGCTGCAATGACCGGGCCACGCCGCGCGTGCGGAGCTGGCGGCCCTCCAGGCAGTGTCCCAGGGCCACGCGCAGCAGCCAGCGCGCCTCCTCCAGTTCTGCCGGCTGGTCCAGCCGTTCCTCCGCCAGGCTGCGCAAGCTGCGACCCGCGATCCGTCCGGGGCTGTCGGCCACTGCCGGGAGCCAGCCCTCGGCCGGACGGTAATGATAATACCGGTCCGCGTCTTCGCCGACCGCCGCCTCGAAGTCCAGGCCATAGCCCAGCGCATCAAGCAGGCGCTTTTCGAACAAGCGCAGCTCGCGCTGCAGATGCGCCCCGGCCTTCAGGGCGCGCAGCGCGCGGTCGTAATGCGCGTACACCTCCGGCTGCGGATCGTGGCGCTCGGTGAGTTTCATCACCAGCTCGCTGAGGTAATAGCCCGACAGGATGCACTCCGGCGGCAGCGGGCTGGGGCCCAGCACATCCTCGGGATCGATCTCCACCGCCGTCAGTCGCGGCGCCTCGCCCCGCCCGGTCCATGACAACAGCAATGGGACGAAAGCCTGCAGCACACCGGCAGCGCGGGCCTTGGGCCCCCGCACGCCATGGGCGAACAGGCTCAGGCGGCCATGCTCCCGGCTGAAGACTTCGAGGATCCGCCCGTGCTCGCGCCACGGTTGGTGGTGCAGCAGGTAGCCCGGCGTGAGCTGCACGCGCGCGACGGGCATGGCAGCCTCACTCCAGGCCGAGCTGCCGCAGGGCCTGCGCGTTGTCGGCCCAGTCCTCGCGGACCTTGACCCACAGGGTCAGGTGCAGGCGCTGGCCGAGGATTTCGTTGAGCTCACGCCGCGCGGCACTGCCCACGCGCTTGAGCCGCTCCCCGCCGGCACCGATCACGATCGGCTTTTGCCCCTCGCGGTCCACCCAGATGATGGCCGAGACGACCTTCTGCCCGTCAGGCTCGGTGTTGACACCCTCCACCTCGACCGCGATGCCATAGGGCACTTCCTGGTTCAGCTCGAGCGTCAGCTTCTCGCGGATCACCTCTGCGATACGGAAGGACTCGCTGCGATCGGTGATCTGGTCATCGGGAAACAGCGGCGGCGATTCAGGCAGGTGCCGCGCGATCAATGGCAGCAGGCGATTGACGTCGCGCGGATTGTTGGCCGAAAGCGGGATCACCTCGACGAACTCATGCCGGGCCGACAGCTGCTGCAGCCATGGCAGCAGCCGGGTCTTGTCGGCCACCTTGTCGACCTTGTTGACCACCGCCAGCACCGGCCGGCCCGACTCGCGGGCCCGGCGCAGCGCCAGCTCGTCTTCGTCCGTGAAGCGCAGCGCCTCGACCACGAACACGACCAGATCCGCATCGACGGCGGCGGCGGCTGCCGTCCGGTTCATCGCCTTGTTCAAGGCGCGGCTGCCGTGATGGTGCAGGCCCGGCGTGTCGACGAACGCGATCTGCGCCTGCGGCAGGTTGACCAGCCCCAGCACACGATGCCGCGTGGTCTGCGGGCGCGGCGTCACGATCGACAGCTTCTGGCCAACCAGCGCGTTGATCAGCGTGGACTTGCCGACATTGGGACGGCCGACCAGCGCGGCGAAACCGCAGCGGAAGCCGGCGTTGGACTGCTCACTCATGGACTCTCTCCCGGCTGCTGCAACTGCGCGAGGATGCGCTCGGCGGCCTGCTGCTCGGCACGACGGCGACTGCTGCCGGAACCCTCGGTGCACAGGAGCGCTGCGTCCGCTCCGGCGCCGCGGCGCTCCGCCACCCGACGGGGCAACTCGACCTCGCACTGCACGGTGAAGGTCTGCGCGTGGGGCTCGCCCTCCGCAGCAAGCAAGGTGTAGACCGGCAGGCCACCGCCACGCCCCTGCAGCAGTTCCTGAAGCCGTGTCTTGGCGTCCTTCGCCAGCGCGGAGGGATCCACGGCTTCGAGTTCCGGCGCCAGCACCTGTTGAACCAGAAGCGTTGCCGCACGCAAACCTGCTTCCAGATAGCGCGCACCGATCAGCGCTTCGACCGCGTCGGCGAGGATCGACTCGCGGCGGAACCCTCCCGTACGCAATTCGCCACTGCCCAGACGCAACTCACGGCCGATGCCGATACGCGTGCCGGCGGCCGCCAACGGCCGCTCGCTGACGACGCTGGCGCGCAGGCGGCTCAAGCTGCCTTCATCCGCAGCGGGAAAGCGGTCGTACAGGTACTGGGCGACGACCAGGTTGAGTACGGCATCGCCCAGGAACTCCAGCCGCTCGTTGTGGCGACCGTCGGCACTGCGGTGCGTCAGGGCGCGGGCGTACAGGGCGAGATCCGAAACCTGCAATCCGAGGCGGTCACGCAGCCACGGTTGGGGCCAACCACCGCCGCCCATCGGCAGGGGCTCAGACACGGGCGGTCAGGTCCATCACTTGAGCACGACTTCCTTGTCGAAGCGGAAGAGCAGCGACGCGTTGCCCGCGAGTGCGATCTCTTCCTCATAGGAAACACGGGCCACCCACCGGTCGCCATCGCGGATGAAACTGAATTCGCGGGCCGTGGGAAACTCGATCGCATCGATGCGCAGCTGCTGCGTCAGGCGCAGCCGCAGATCAGCCGCAGACAGCGTGGGCTGGCCAGCGGCCTGCTGCGCCAGGCCATCGAGGATGCTGCCCACCTTCCCGTAGTTGAGATACGCCGGCACAGCACGCACGCCGACGTAGGCCACGATGGCCACCGGCACCATGAGCGCCAGCCAACCCAAGGTCGTGATGCCGCGCTGGCCACGGATGCTGTGCATGTGATGCATGGTCGGCGCCCCTGTCATCAGTCGATCTGCTTCCCGATGCGGCTCCAGGCCGGCCCACCACTGCGCTGCAGGTCCCAGTTGAACCAGATCAACTGCGCCTTGCCGAGCAGGTTGGCCTCGGGCACGAAGCCGAAATAGCGGCTGTCGGCACTGTTGTCACGATTGTCGCCGATCATGAGGTAGTGGCCCGCGGGCACTTCCACCTCGGGCGTGTCGTTCCGATCGGAGAACCCGGCGACCGAGGGCTCGCACTGGTAGCCACGGTCGATGCGGCGGTTGCAGGCCTGCGGTCGCGGCACGCTCAGGTCAGCCATGCCCACGCAGTGCAGGACTTCATGGCGATGGCTGCCGATCGTTTCGACGGCCCGCTGCATCCCACTGTAGCAGCCATCGTCGTAACGCCCGGCCGGCTCGAAGGTGATGGGCTCGCCGTTGACGTACAACCGGTCGTTGATGATGCGAACCCGGTCGCCCGGCAGGCCGACCAGGCGCTTGATGTAATTCTGCCGCGGATCAGGCGGGTACTTGAAGACCACGACATCGCCCCGCTCCGGGGTTCCCAGTGCAAGGATCTTGGCGTTCGTCACGGGCAAGCGCAGCCCGTAGGCGAACTTGTTGACCAGGATGAAATCGCCGTCGAGCAGCGTCGGCATCATGGAGTCGGAAGGAATGCGGAACGGTTCCCAGAGGAAGGAGCGCAACACCAGGACGCCGAGCGCCACCGGGAAGAAGCTGCGCGCATAGTCGACGACCACCGGCTCCGGACAGGCAATGGACGGCTTTCCGGCGGCTGACAGCGCCGCCTCGCGCCGCGGCCGCAGGACCCAGCGGTCAACGCCAGAAACCACGCCCGAAATGACGGCCACGAGCACCAGCACCAGGCCGAAGTCGATGGGCTCCTGGGAAACGAACAGCCGCAGCACGCCCGCCACCACGAGAACCGGCATCACGCCGTGCACGGTACGCAGCCAGAACGGCTCCCAGGGAAGGTCCGGGTGGGCGGCCAGGCGCCTCCGGGGACGGAAGAACCAGTCGTCGATGACCGACACCACCGCCACCGGCAGCAGCAGCCACGACAAGGCCACGATCAATTGCAGCACCATCCGAGAGTCCCCCGCGGCCTACTTGCGGCCGACCTTGAGCACGGCGAGGAAGGCCTCCTGCGGGATCTCCACGGAGCCGACCTGCTTCATGCGCTTCTTGCCTTCTTTCTGTTTCTCGAGGAGCTTGCGCTTGCGGCTGATGTCGCCGCCATAGCACTTCGCCAGCACGTTCTTGCGCAGCGCCTTCACGCTGGAGCGGGCCACGATGGCCGAACCGATCGCCGCCTGGATGGCGATGTCGAACATCTGCCGGGGAATCAGCTCCTGCATCTTGTCGACGAGCTCGCGGCCACGGTGGTAGGCGTTCTCGCGGTGCACGATGAGTGAGAGCGCATCGACACGGTCGCCGTTGATCAGCACGTCGAGCTTGACCAGCGGCGCCGTCTGGAAGTGGCTGAACTCGTAGTCGAAGGAGGCGTAGCCGCGGCTGCTGCTCTTGAGGCGGTCGAAGAAGTCCAGCACGACCTCGGCCAGCGGCAGTTCGTACTGCAGGGAGACCTGCGTGCCAAGGTAGAGCATCTTCTTCTGCACGCCGCGCTTCTCGCTGCACAGCTGCAGCACCGCACCCACGTGCTCCGGCGGCACCAGGATGTTGGCCGTGATGATCGGCTCGCGCAGGTCCTCGATCTCGTTGGAGGGCGGCAGCTTGGACGGGTTGTCGACATAGACCAGCTCGCCGTCGGTGCGCAGGATCTCGTAGACGACGGTCGGCGCACTGGTGATGAGGTCGAGGTCATACTCGCGCTCCAGGCGCTCCTGCACGATGTCCATGTGCAGCAGGCCCAGGAAACCGATGCGGAAACCGAAACCCAGCGCAGTCGACACCTCCGGCTCGTAGTGGAGCGCCGAATCGTTGAGGCGCAACTTGGCCAGCGCGTCGCGGAAGGACTCATAGTCCTCGGTGTTCACGGGGAACACGCCGGCGAACACCCGTGGCTGAACCTGCTTGAATCCCGGCAGCGGCGTCTCGCTGCCGCGGGCCTCGGTGGTGATCGTGTCGCCCACCGGCGCGCCGTCGATTTCCTTGATGCCGGCGATGACGAAGCCCACCTCACCGGCCGAGAGCTCACGCAGACCGACGGATTTGGGCGTGAAGCGCCCGAGCTTGTCGATGAGATGCGCGCGCCCCGTGGACATCACCTTCATCTTCTCGCCGACGCGCAGCGTGCCATTGACCACGCGCACCAGCGACACGACACCAACGTAGTTGTCGAACCAGGAATCGATGATGAGCGCCTGCAGCGGCGCCGCCGGATCACCCTTGGGCGCGGGGATGTGCTGTACGAGGTGCTCGAGCAGCTCGTCGACGTTCTGGCCGGTCTTGGCCGACACCCGCACGGCGTCGTGCGCGTCGATGCCGATGATCTCCTCGATTTCCTTGATCACCTTGTCCGGGTCCGCGGACGGCAGGTCGATCTTGTTGAGGACCGGCAGCACTTCCAGACCTTGCTCGATGGCGGTATAGCAGTTGGCGACGCTCTGCGCCTCCACGCCCTGCGCCGCATCGACCACCAGCAGTGCACCCTCGCAGGCCGCAAGACTGCGGGAAACCTCGTAGGAGAAGTCCACGTGCCCGGGCGTGTCGATGAGGTTGAGCTGGTAGCGCTGGCCGTCGCGCGCGCTGTAGAACAGCGTGACGCTCTGCGCCTTGATGGTGATGCCGCGCTCCCGCTCCAGGGCCATGTTGTCGAGGACCTGGGCCTCCATCTCGCGGTCGGCGAGGCCGCCACAGAGCTGGATCAGACGGTCGGCGAGCGTGGACTTGCCGTGGTCCACGTGCGCGATGATCGAGAAATTGCGGATGAGCTGCATCGTCGGGAGTATAGCCTGCCGGGCTCCGCCCTGCCGCCGCCAGCGGCGGCCCTGAAACGGTTCAGCGGGGCCGCAGCAGGCGCAGCAGCTCTCGCTCGTCCAGCCGGTGCTGGCAGACCTTCACACCGTCAAGCAGCAGCACGGGAACATCAATGCCATAACGCCGCTGCAACAGCGCGTCGGCATCGACGTCCCGGACTTCGATCGGTGGCAGGTCGACCGTTGCCGCCAGCGAGGCCAGGTCGGACAACAATGTTTCGCAGAGTTCGCAGCCGTCGCGCGTGAGCACGGTCAGCTGTGGCGTGCGGCCTGTCACGGTGCCTCGACGACGGCGCCAGGCGCGCCGGCGGCCGGATCGGCTGTGGCACCGCTTGTGCCAGGGACCGGGCGCAGGGTCTCGGCAATGGCCTTGACGGTAGCGGGCGGCACCTCTCCCACGGCCGTCACCCGGTAACCCTCGATCTGGGCTGTATAGGCCGCGGCCGCGCCCAATTGCACGGCGCCCTGCGCGCGCCGCGGGGTCTGGCCATCACGTGTGAGTTGCGGCGGCGTCCGGGCGCTCTCGACAAACACCGACACGGACGCGACACCGTCGGTGAACATCATGTGCCAGGTCGGTTGTGGCGGCCCCCCGGGCCTGCTGCCGCGGCCCAGTCCGCGCCTGAATCCCGGAGGCAGGCTCTGTGGCGCCCAGGCGACGAGTTCGCCCGGCTTGAACTCGGGTGGCTCGCGGCGCAACCAGCGGTAGCCGGTGGTGTCGACGCCCGGTCGCAACAGGGCATCATCGATGCGGTCCAGCAGCGTCAGGCTGGCCGCAGTGACTTCCTCGACAAGACTGCCATCCGCGCGCAACAACTGCGTGCGCACCGGCATGGCACTGCGCTCGTCGATCCAGAAGCGGTAGCCGTAGCGCAGCTCGTCGCGCGGCATGACGCCGATGATGCGCGTCGGACGGCCCTGGAATCGCCCACGTCCTTCCTCGCGCGGTTCGTAGTACGCCAGCGACAGCCCACGCAGCCCCGGCAGGCCGCCGATGAAACCCACCCTGCTGCGGCGCCGCTCGACGACCACGATGCGGCGGTCCGGGTAATAAGCCACGAGTTCCGCGCCATCATGGATGAACTCGCGGCCGGTGCCGTCGGTGGCAATGACCCGCTCCTGCACCTGCCCCTCGCGCATGCGATGGATGATGCGCAGCGTCTCGCGCCGGTCCGCGACCTGATGGACAAAGACGCCGTCATAGCTGGCCTCGGCAAGGCGCTGGTTCATCCGCTGCAGCCACCCGAGCGCGTCGCTGCCCTCCTGGCTGGCAGCAAGGGAGGGCAACAACAGGCCCGCCGCGGCCAGCAGCAGCCCGACAGGCCAAGCCACCAGACGACGCTCAGCGGCGTGCACCGACCTCGGCCTCCGTCATTTCCACGGTGTTTTCGGTCGGATCAAGCGTGCCGTACATGACGGCCGAGTAGGGCCCCGGCATGGCTGCCGGCAAGGCGTACTCGCTGTGGACCGACACATAGCCCACCAGCGGCGCACCGAAGCGCGGCGCAGCAGGCGATGACCCGCCGGACGGCGTGGTGTAACTGGGCAAATCAGTGCGGACAGCGGCTGGCGAGGGCACCGGCCCGGATGGCGTGGCCGCGCCACCGTCATCGGCAACCGGCGATGACGCGACGGCCCCGGCTGCGGCCGCAGTCAGCGGGTCGGTGGCAGGAGCCTGCTGCCAACGCGCCAGGACCACGGCGACCAGCGCGACACTGGCGGCAACCGCTCCGCCCCAGGCCCAGCGACGCGAACCGCCGGCGGGCAACACCGCGCGGCCATCAGCCCCGATGGGGGCCAGTGCAGCACCGGCATCAAGGGCCGGCTCGGTCTCCAACCGGTGGCGCAACCGCGCCGCCAGGTCGCTGTCACCCGATTGCCGCCGTTGCAGCAGCGGCTCATCGCGCAGACGTGCACCGACCAGGGCATAGCGGCTCCAGCGGGCCTGCAGTGCGGGGTCACGCGCCAGCCGCCGCAGGACCAGCGCCGTCTCTGCCGCTGGCAACTCGCCGTCGAACAGTGCGGAAAGCTGGCTGTCACGCTCTTCGGTGCTCATGCGTTCTCCTCGGCACGGCCCAGACCACCATCGAAGACCTCCGCCAGGCGACGGTCGATCGCCTCGCGCGCCCGGTAGATGCGCGAGCGCACCGTACCGACCGGACAGTCCATGGCGGCCGCTATGGCCTCGTAACTCATTCCTTCCAGTTCACGCAGCACGATCGCCATGCGCAATTCCTCAGGCAGCGCCTGGATCGCGGCATCCACCGTGTTGCGGATCTCCTCCGTCAGCAGCAGTGCCTCGGGAGTCTCCATGTCAGCCAGGCGGCCCAGTGCATCATAGGGATCGCCGCCTTCATCATCGTCAAGGTCGATCCCGGCCGGCATGCGCTCGCGGGACACGAGGGCGTTCTTGGCCGTATTGATCGCGATGCGGTACAGCCAGGTGTAGAAAGCGCTGTCCCCCCGGAAATTCGGCAATGCCCGGTAAGCCTTGATGAAGGCATCCTGGGCCACGTCTTCCGCATCGGCCGGATCGCGCATGTACCGCATCACCAGTTTGACCACCTTGTGCTGGTACTTGCGCACCAGCAGATCGAAAGCCCCCTTGTCGCCCTGCTGCACGCGCCGGACCAACTCGAGGTCGCTGACATCCGTGTTCATGGGCTGTACCGTCCTGCCACCAGGCGGTCACTCGCCCTGCCTGCGAAGTGGACTGTTACGTTCTGAAAAAGTTCGCAGATTCCGCGGTCAGCGGGAAGTCCCTGCGGCACCAGGGCCTTTGCGTTGCGCCAGCGCAACAGCTCGCAGCCGGCGCCCCAAGGCAGCAAAGGCTGCGTGGCCGTCGCCACACGCTGGCGGACGGCGCAGCACCAGGTAATGGCGGCGTTGATCCGGGTCCTGCACGACCAGCCAGAGCCAGTCCGGCGTGCACAAGCCACCGGCGCAGCAACGCACCGGGACCTGGCGCCCACCGGCGAGCAGCAGCCTCGCCTTCTGGGCCGGGTCGTCACTGAACAGCAGGGCGCGGGGAGCACTGGCACCGCGCAGCAGCAGGTCGCGCCACACGGCTGGCCAGGACAGCAGTGCAGTGGACAGGACGGACGTGACGAAGACGATTTTCCAGCCGCCGGGACCGGAGATCTCGGAGATGCCGAGCACCAGCACGCCGAACCACTGCAGCACGAACGCCGCGGCGATCCAGGGCTGGGCCAGCAGATCGAACCGCCAACGCGCCGGCAGGTCATCACGATCGCTGGAGCGTCGCGCGCAGGCGGACGACGAGGGCCTGGAGTTGGGGGTCTGCGCCGGGATCTTCACCGGCCACCAGATACGCCGCGATCTGCGGATCCGGCAAGTCGAGAAACTGCTCGAAGCAGTCCCTTTCGGCCTCGTCGGCCTGCGGCCAGCGCTCGCGCAGATAGGCGGTGAGGAGCACGTCCAGCTCCTTCATGCCGCGGCGGCAGCGCCAGGCCAGCCGCCCTGGCGGCGTCGTTCCGGGCGCTGCGGTGCCGCTGCCGCTCAGTGCTGCCGCTCCGCGATCATGCGCTTGATCTCGCCGATCGCCCGCGCGGGATTGAGGTCCTTCGGGCAGGCCTCGGCGCAGTTCATGATGGTGTGGCAGCGGTAGAGCTTGAAGGGATCCTCAAGTGCGTCGAGGCGCTCGCCCGTGGACTCGTCGCGGCTGTCGATGATCCAGCGGTAGGCGGCCAGCAATGCGGCCGGTCCCAGGTAACGATCACCGTTCCACCAGTAGCTGGGGCAACTGGTCGAGCAGCAGGCGCACAGGATGCACGCGGAGGGCCGGTCGATCTTCTCCTGGTCCTCCTTCGACTGCAGCCGCTCGCTGTCCGGCGGCGGTGGCGTCTGCGCGCTGAGCCAGGGCTTCACGGAAGCGTACTGCGCGTAGAACTGCGTGAGGTCGGGCACCAGGTCCTTGATGACCGGCATGTGCGGCAAAGGATAGATGCGGACGTCATCGCCCTTCACGTCGGCACAGGATTTGATGCACGCCAGCGTGTTGACGCCATCGATGTTCATCGCGCATGAGCCGCAGATGCCCTCGCGGCATGAGCGCCGGAACGACAGCGTCGAATCGACCTCGTTCTTGATCTTGAGCAGGGCGTCGAGGACCATCGGCCCGCAACGGTCCATGTCCAGTTCATAGGTGTCGATGCGCGGATTGGCACCGGTCGACGGATCGTAGCGGTAGATGCGGAAGCGGCGGACGCGGGTCGCGCCCTCGGGGGCCTTGTGGACCTGTCCCTTGGGATCGACGCGCGAGCCGGGCGGAAGTCTGAATTCGGCCATGTCGTGGTCCTGTCCTGTGCGCGGTGGGCGTCAGTAGGTGCGAGCCTTGGGCTGCACCACCTCGACGTCGTCAGTCAGCGTGTTGAGGTGCACCGGGCGATAGCCGATGCGGGTCGCGCGCGGCCCCTCAACCCAGCACAACGAATGTTTCATCCAGTTGGCATCGTCGCGCTCCGGGAAGTCTTCGCGGGCATGCGCGCCGCGGCTTTCCTTGCGGTTGGCGGCAGAGACCACCGTGGCCGTCGCCTGCAGCAGCAGGTTCTCCAGCTCCAGCGTCTCGACGAGATCGGTGTTCCAGACCAGGCCGCGATCGCTCACCTTCACGTCGGCGAAACTGGCAAAGGTCGCCGCCAGGTTGGCACAGCCTTCGTCCAGCGAGGCCTGCGTGCGGAACACGGCCGCGTCGCGCTGCATGGCCTTCTGCATCTCCAGACGGATGTCGGCCGTCGGCCGGCTGCCATCGGCGTTGCGCAGGCGGTCGAGGCGCGACACCGCGAGCTCATGGCCTTCCGCCGGGAGGGCACGGTGGCGCACGCCGGGCTTGACGACCGTGGCGCAATGACGCGCCGCCTCGCGACCGAAGACCACGAGGTCGAGCAGCGAGTTGGAACCCAGGCGGTTGGCGCCGTGGACCGACACGCAGGCCGCCTCGCCGACGGCCATCAGGCCCGGCACGACACGGTCCGGGTTGCCAGCGCTGCCATCCACCACCTCGCCGTGGTAATTGCAGGGAATGCCGCCCATGTTGTAGTGCACGGTCGGAATCACCGGGATCGGTTCCCGGTTCACGTCGACACCGGCAAAAATGCGCGCGGTCTCGGCGATGCCGGGCAGGCGTTCCTTGATGACCTCGGGCCCGAGGTGCTCCAGATGCAGGTGGATGTGGTCCGACTGCGCGCCGACGCCACGGCCGTCCCGGATCTCCATCGTCATGGCCCGGCTGACGACGTCGCGCGAAGCAAGGTCCTTGGCATTGGGGGCATAGCGCTCCATGAAGCGCTCGCCCGCGGCATTGGTCAGATAACCGCCCTCCCCGCGCGAGCCCTCGGTGATCAGGCAGCCGGAACCGTAGATGCCGGTCGGATGGAACTGCACGAACTCCATGTCCTGCAGCGGCAGGCCGGCACGCGCCACCATGCCACCACCGTCGCCGGTGCAGGTGTGTGCGGAAGTCGCGGAGAAATAGGCGCGCCCATAACCACCGGTCGCCAGGATCGTCATGTGGGCACGGAAGCGGTGCAACTGGCCGGTGGCCATGTCCAGCGCCACCACGCCACGGCACTCGCCGTTTTCCATGATCAGGTCCAGCGCGAAGTACTCGATGAAGAACTGCGCCTGGTGCTTGAGCGACTGCTGGTACAGCGTGTGCAGCATCGCATGGCCGGTACGGTCGGCCGCGGCGCAGGTGCGCTGCGCAATGCCCTTGCCGTAGTGCGTGGTCATGCCGCCGAACGGCCGCTGGTAGATCCGGCCAGCATCGGTACGCGAGAAGGGCACGCCGTAGTGCTCCAGCTCGATGATCGCCGCTGGCGCCTCCTTGCACATGAACTCGATGGCGTCCTGGTCGCCGAGCCAGTCGGACCCTTTCACCGTGTCATACATGTGCCAGCGCCAGTCGTCCTCGCCCATGTTTCCCAGCGCGGCGCTGATGCCCCCCTGGGCGGCCACCGTGTGGCTGCGGGTCGGGAAGACCTTGCTCAGGCAGGCCGTGGACAGCCCCGCCTCGGCGAGGCCCAGCGTCGCCCGCAGGCCAGCGCCACCGGCGCCGACGACGAGGACATCGTAGGTGTGATCCGTGAAAGTGTAGGCGGACATGTCGGAGTCCTGTCGTTCAGGGCGCGGCGAGCGCGAGCTTGAGCACGGCGAACAGGCCGGTGGCCGCCAGCGTGATGCATGCGAACCGCGCCAGCAGCAAGGCGGCCAGCTTGATCGCCGGGCCGTGCACATAGTCTTCGATGACCACCTGCAGCCCCAGCGAGGCGTGCCAGCATGCCGTACCCACCAGCAGCGCCAGGGCGATGGCATGCCAGGGATGGGCGGCCCAGGCCGCGACCGCAGCGTGATCTGCCAGCGGCACAGTGGCCAGCGAGTACAGGAACCACGGCGCCAGCACCAGCAATGCGAGTGCCGTCAGGCGCTGCAGCCACCAATGACCGGAACCGGCGTGCGCGGTACCGTGCCCGAGGACCCGTCCCAGCGGCGATCCACCACTCATGACCGGCCTCCCAGGAACAGCACCGGCAGCACGACCAGTGCCGCCAGCACCACCGCGATGATGACGATGCGCGCACTGCGGCGCGCCTGCGGCTTCTCGAAGCCCCAGCCCGCGTCCCAGGCCAGGTGGCGGATGCCGTTGGCGAAGTGGTAGAGGAAGGCCAAGGTCCAGCCGGCCAGCGCGAACTGGACCAGGCCGTGGCCGGCGAAGGCGCTGAAGGCCGCGTAGGTTGCGGGCCCCTGGGCTGCCGCGAGAAGCCAGGCCACCAGCAGCACCAGGCCGACCGACAGCACGATGCCGGTGGCACGGTGCAGGATCGACAGCGCCATGGTGTAGGCGAAGCGGTAGATGCCGAGATGCGGGGACAATGGTCTGCTGGCCATCGGTGCGTCCTGTCAAAAGTCGATGCAACGTCCCTTGCGTTCCCAGTCGCCGTAGCGCGTCGGCTCCGGACCTTCCGGCCCGCCCGACTCCGGGGGCCGGACGGCCGCTGCCGCCTGCGCTGCGCCCTGCCCGGCCGACCCGGACGACGGCTCCTGTGGTGCCGCGGCGGCTGTGACGAATGGGGGCTTGGCGACGGAATCCATCGGGCGCGCAGTATGCCAGAATGCCCCTGCCGTTGCGCCGCCGCATCACCATGAATCCGTATCAGCTTGTAACGACTGCCGTCGAACTCCCCGATCACGCCGTGCTGGCCGCCCGCGGCCCGGATGCACGGCGTTTCCTGCAGGGACAACTGACGCAGGACCTGCGCCGGCTCGAGCCCGGCCGGAACCTGCCGGCCGGCCTGCTGACCCCGCAGGGCCGGGTGCTGGCTTTGCTGATGCTGCAGGCCGACGGACCGCAGGACGTCTTGCTGATTGTGCCCTGCAGCCTGGCCGGCACCGTCCGTGACACGCTGCGACGCTACCTGCTGCGGGCGAAACTGGTGCTGGAGGGTCCGCTGCAGGATATGGCTGTGCAGGGCCGCTGTGGCCCGCAAGGCCCCGTGCTCGAGGCCAGCGCACGACAGCCCGCCGTTGTTGCGGATCAGGGCGAAGTCCTGGCGGCCTGGCACGAAGCGCGGCTGTCACTGGGCTGGCCCGTGCTCTCCCCCGCCAGCAGCGGCCATCACGTCGCGCAGATGCTGAACCTCGACCAGTTGGGTGCCGTGGCCTTCGACAAAGGGTGCTACACGGGGCAGGAGATCGTCGCCCGGGCCCACTATCTGGGCCGTGTGAAACGGCGCTTGCGGCGTTTCCAGATGCCCGCCGGCAGCGTCCTGCCCTCCCCGGGCGAACGCGTCGACCTGCCGGCGGCGCCGGGTGCGGAAGTCGTGGAGTGCATGGACCAGGGCGCGTCAGGCGTCGCCCTGCTCGCAGTCGCGGCAGCGGAATCCGCGTCAGAGGTCGACGAGGGCGACATCGTCCGGCGACAGGGATCGCCCGAGGAAGATCGCACCGACGCGGGCGAAACGGGCCACGCCGTCGGTGGCCCGCAGCTGTAACGGACGCGCCGGGCCCGCGGCCAGCAGGCCCCGCCGGCCCAGTACGTCGCGCAACGCCTCGGCCACGGCAGCGCTGGCATCGACGATGTGCATGGCAGGACCGGCCACGGCCGCAAGTGCGCCGGCAAGCACCGGAAAGTGCGTGCAACCGAGCACCAGCGTGTCCGGACCGGCATCGCCCTGCCCAACGAGGGGCGCAAGATAGCGGCGCGCCGCAGCCATGACCACGTCACCGTCGGTCCAGCCCTCTTCCGCCAACGACACGAAGACCTGGCAGGCCAGCGCCGTGACCCGGCATTCCGGACGCAGCTGCGCGATCGAGCGCTGGTAGGCACCGCCAGCCACCGTGCCCTCCGTGGCCAGCACCGCAATGTGGCCACTGCGCGAGGTGGCACAGGCCGCCGCAGCACCCGGCTCGACGACACCGATCACCGGCAGGTCGCCGAAGCGCTCGCGCAAGGAAGGCAAGGCCGCTGCACTGGCGGTGTTGCAGGCCACGACGAGCGCCTTGATACCGCTGTCGACCAGGGATTGCGCGGCACGCGTGGCGTAACGCACGACGGTCTCCGCGCTCTTGGTGCCGTAGGGCAGCCGCGCGGTGTCGCCGAGATAGACGAAAGATTCCTGCGGCAACGCCTTCACCAGCGCGCGCAGCACCGTCAGGCCGCCGACGCCCGAATCGAAGACTCCGACCGGGCGCGGATCGTAGGCCACTGCCCGCTCAGGCCTCGGGCCGCACGTGCGGGAACAGCAGCACATCGCGGATGGCTGACTGGTCGGTGAGGAACATCACCAGGCGGTCGATGCCGATGCCCAGCCCGGCCGTGGGCGGCATGCCGTACTCCAGCGCGCGGATGTAGTCCGCGTCGTAGAACATGGCTTCCTCGTCGCCGGCGTCCTTGCGCTCCACCTGGGCACGGAAACGCGCTGCCTGGTCCTCCGGATCGTTCAGCTCGGAGAACCCGTTGGCCAGCTCGCGCCCGGCGATGAAGAGCTCGAAGCGGTCGGTGAGGAAGGGATCGGCGTCATTGGCACGCGACAACGGCGAAACCTCGGCCGGATAGGCATGCACGAAGGTCGGGTCGAGCAGCGTGTGCTCGACGGTCTGGTCGAAGATCTCCACCTGCAGCTTGCCGGCGCCATCGCCGGGCGACTGTTTGCCGCCAACACGCTCCACCCACTGGCGCAGGTAGGGCACGTCGCGCAAGTGCGCCGCATCGAACCCCGGGTTGTGACGCAGGATGGCCTCTTCGATGGTGATGCGCGCAAACGGCTTGCCGAGGTCGTAGCTGCGGCCTTGGTAGGTCAGCTGGCGCGACCCCAGCACCGCCTCGGCCGCGCTGCCCAGCACTTCCTCGACCAAGGTCATGAGCTGCTGGTGGTCTGCGTAGGCCCAGTACAGCTCAAGCATGGTGAACTCGGGGTTGTGCCGCGTCGACAGCCCCTCGTTGCGGAAGTTGCGGTTGATCTCGTAGACGCGCTCGAAGCCACCGACCACCAGGCGCTTGAGGTAGAGCTCCGGCGCGATGCGCAGGTACATGGGCATGTCCAGCGCATTGTGGTGGGTCACGAAGGGCCGCGCCGTGGCGCCCCCGGGGATCGGCTGCATCATCGGGGTCTCGACCTCGAGGAATTCCCGGGCGTCGAGGAAGGCGCGGATGTGCTTCACGATGGCGGTGCGCTGCAGGAAGACCCTGCGCGAATCATCGTTGACGATCAGGTCGACGTAGCGCTGGCGGTAGCGGGTGTCGGTGTCCGACAGGCCATGCCATTTGTCCGGCAGTGGCCGCAACGACTTCACCAGCAGCCGCAGCCTGCCTGCCTTCACGGAGAGCTCGCCGGTGCGCGTGCGGAACAGCACGCCCTCTGCACCCAGCGTGTCACCGACATCCCAACCCTTGAAGGCCTCGTAGCTGTCCGGCAGCGAAGCCGACTGCAGGAACAGCTGGATGCGGCCGCTGCGGTCAGCCAGCGTGGCGAAGCTCGCCTTGCCCATGACGCGCTTGGCCATCATGCGGCCGGCCACCGTGACCGGCACCGGGTTGGCCTCGAACCAGGCGGCGTCCTTGTCGTGGTATTGCGCGTGCAGGTCCGCGGCCAGATGCCCGCGGCGGAAATCGTTGGGGAAGGCGATGCCCGCCTCGCGCAGGGCGGCCAGCTTGGCACGGCGCTCCGCGATGAGCTTGTTTTCGTCCTGCGCCACCTCGGTGGCGGCACTGCCGGCTTCGCTGGTCATGAGTTCAGAGCCCCGCTTTCAGGCTGGCTTCGAGGAAGGGATCGAGGTCGCCATCGAGCACGGCCCCCGTGTTGCCGATCTCGACGTTGGTGCGCAGATCCTTGATGCGCGACTGGTCGAGCACGTAGCTGCGGATCTGGTGGCCCCAGCTGACATCGCTCTTGGAGTCTTCAAGGACCTTGGCCGCTGCATTGCGCTTGTTGACCTCCAGCTCGTAGAGCTTGGCCTTGAGCATCTTCATGGCGGTGGCGCGGTTCTTGTGCTGGCTGCGCTCGGTCTGGCAGGCCACGATGATGCCCGAGGGGCCGTGGCGCAGTCGCACCGCGGACTCGGTCTTGTTCACGTGCTGGCCACCGGCGCCACTGGAACGGTACACCTCCATCACGATGTCGGCCGGGTTCAGGTCGATGTTGATGTCGTCGTCGATTTCCGGCGAGACGAACACCGAGGCGAAGGACGTGTGGCGGCGGTTGCCCGAGTCGAAGGGGCTTTTGCGCACCAGGCGGTGCACGCCCGTTTCGGTGCGCAGCCACCCGTAGGCGTATTCGCCGCGGAAGTTGATGGTGCAGCCCTTGATGCCGGCGACTTCGCCATCGCTGACATCCATGACTTCGCAGTCGAAGCCGCGCTGCGCACCCCAGCGCAGGTACATGCGCATGAGCATGCTGGCCCAGTCCTGTGCTTCGGTGCCACCCGCACCCGCCTGGATGTCGAGGAAGGCGCTGCGCGCGTCCATCTCGCCGCTGAACATGCGCTTGAACTCGAGCTGGCGGACCATCGCCTCGAGCTTGGGCGTGTCGGCCTCGAGCGCGGCAACCGTGCCCGCGTCGTCCTCGGCCTCCGCCATCTCCAGCAATTCCAGGGAGTCGACCAGCGCGCTGCGGGATGTGTCGAGCTGCTCGATCTCCTGGGCCAGGCGCGCGCGCTCACGGCCCAGCTCCTGCGCCTTGTCCGGTTGCGACCAGACATCCGGCGCCTCGAGTTCGAGGCTCACTTCCTCCAGGCGTTCCTTCTTGCTGTCGTACTCAAAGAAACCCCCTGAGCGACTCATTGCGCTCCTGCAGGTCCTTGAGGGTGCGCCTGAGCTGGCTGGTCTCGAGTGGCATGATGTGGCCCGGTCGTGGCAAGTGAGCCCGGCATCTTAACGCAACGCGGCGTCAGTCCGGCGCCTGCAGGTGCTCCACCAGCAGCTGCAGCCGCTGCTCACCGCCATAGTGGTTCACGTCGAGGCGGTAGACCAGCTGCACCGGTCCCTCGGGCACCGGGCGTTCCGGGGTGTCGAAATAGCCGAAATGCACGGCCTCAAGGCGCAGCCGCAGACCCGGCGGCTGCACCCAGAGCTTCAGGTGGCGCTCGCCGACCACGCGGGTCTGGAGGACCTGGAACACACCATCGAAGCTGGGCTCCGGGAACGCCTGCCCCCACGGCCCCGCCTCCCGCAGTTGCCGGGCAGTCTCGAGGCTGAACTCGGCCGGCAGCAGCTCACCGTCCGTGGCGATATGGTCGGCAGCAGAAACAGCCTCCATCCAGCGCGCGCATTCGCACTCGAAGGCCCGTGCGAAACGGTCGAGATGCGCCTCGGCCAGCGTCAATCCGGCGGCCATCGCATGCCCGCCGAAGCGTTCGACGAGGCCCGGTTCGCGCGTCGCCACCGCGTCAAGCACGTCGCGGATGTGGACGCCGTCGACTGAACGCGCCGACCCCCGCAGCCAGCCCTCCTCCGCCCGGGCGAAGGCAATCACGGGACGGCGCAGCCGCTCCTTGATGCGCCCGGCCACCAGGCCCACCACGCCCTGGTGCCAGCCCGGATCGAACAGGCACAGCCCATGCCGGCGCTCGCCACGGCCGGGCAGGTCGATGCCGCGCACGGCGGCGACGGCCTCCGCCTGCATGTCGGCCTCGATGCGCCGGCGCTCGCGGTTGATCCCGTCCAGCCGCTCGGCCAGACGACGCGCCTCGGCAGCATCCTCGGCCAGCAGGCAATCGATGCCCACGCCCATGTCCTCGAGCCGGCCCGCAGCGTTGAGGCGCGGAGCGACGGCAAAGCCCAGATCCGCCGCCACCAGCGTCGCTGCCTCCCGGCCCGCCACCTCGAGCAGCGCGCGGATGCCGGGACGGCAGCGGCCCTCGCGGATGCGCTGCAGGCCCAGCGCCACCAGCACGCGGTTGTTGGCGTCCAGCGGCACCACGTCGGCGACGGTGCCCAGTGCCACCAGGTCCAGCAGTTCGGTGGCCTGGGCCGCCCCGGGCGGCAATCGGCCCGCCGCCTGCAACCTGCGCCGCAGCGCCAGCAGCACGTAGAACGCCACGCCCACCCCAGCCAGCGCGCGGCTCCCGAAGCCGTTTCCCGCCACGTTCGGATTGACAATGACCTCCGCTGCCGGCAGCACCGCACCCGGCAGGTGGTGGTCGGTGACCAGCACCTGCAGCCCCAGTTCCCGCGCGCGCTGCACGCCCTCATGGCTGGCGATGCCGTTGTCCACCGTGACCAACAGGGTCGGATTGCGGCCGGCGGCGACGTCGACGATGGCGGGCGTCAGCCCGTAGCCGAAACGGAACCGGTCCGGCACCAGGTAATCGACGGCGGAGAAGCCCCAGCTCCGCAGCGCCCGCAGCAACAGCGCCGTGCTGGTGGCCCCGTCCGCGTCGTAGTCGCCCACCACGAGAATGCGCCCGTCGCGATGGCGCTCGAGCAGGGCAGCCGCCGCCTCCGCCCCGCCCAGCGTGCCCACCGGCAACAGCCGGTCGGGCGCCAGACGAAGTTCACCGGGTTCGCGGACGCCACGCGCCGCGAACACGCGCGCCAGCAGGGGCGAAAGTCCGGCCAGACCGGTGGCTTCAGGCACGGCACGCCGCCGTATGAGACGTCGCCCCGACGCAGGCGCCGGCGCCGGCGATGGCACTGCCGCCGCCGCCCGCTGCTGCAGCAGCTCGGCCATGCTGCGGGTGGTCATGCCGCCCCTTGCCACCAGGCGCGTGGACGTCGCCAGAGGCGCCAGCGATGGACCCGGCGGTACTCGACCAGCTGCCCTGACCACGCCAGCCGCAGGACGTCCAGCCTCCCCGAATCCACGGCAGCCCGCGCGGGCGCGATGAAGCGGCGCTCCAGTTCAGCCAGGCCACCGCCTGCCGCCAGCGCCCGGCTTGCACTGCAGACCAGCACTGCGGGCACCCGCAGGTCAAGGTCGGCAAACTCTACCGGCACGGGCTGGGCCTCCTGGCCACAGAGCCTGCCCAGCGCGACAGGCCAAGCCTCGTCCGCAAACAGCTCTGTCGCTGGCAGCGGGCCGGACTGGGGCTCGATGTTCGCGGCCGGACCGCCACCCCAGAGCCACAGGCCATTGATGGCAGGCAAGCCCCGTGCCTCCCGGGCGCCGTTGATCCGATGATCGTGCAGCCACATCTCGATCTCGGCAGAGAGGCGCCGCAGCGCAGGGCCGCGCGGGCCGCCGGCCAGCTGCTCGGGCCGGAGCGCGCCGCCCAGGCACTTTGCCGGATCCATCGTCAGCACATCGTCAAGGCCGCTGCCCTGCAGCAGCAGGCTGCCGAACGCGGCATGCAGGGAAAGGCCTTGGGCGGCAAAGTCCTTGGCGAAACTGCTGCAAAGCACGTCGAGCTCATCATCGGCCAAGGCCACGAGACCCTGGGGCGGCAGGCGCAGATGATCCAGGGCCGCCAGCCGGTGCACCGGTACGGCGAGCCAGGGATCAGCCATGGGCGGCCAGCCGGGCAGGCTGGCCACGATTCGTGCCGGTGGCACATCCGCCAGTGCCGGACGGCCCAGAACCTGCGCCAGCGCCTTCCGCCAGCCCGTCACCGCGCGCGCGCGCCCCCAGCGCAGCACGTGTTCCACGGCGGGCAGGCCGGGCTGCCCGTCGCTGGAAGCCCCGGATGCGGCGGCAGGATCCAGATGCAGGTCGGCGACGATGAGACACAGGGGCATATCGCGTATCGTACGCGGCATGAAGCTTCACGAGGGTGTCGCGCAGGACCTGAATCTGGTCCGCAGCTGGTCGGCCGACGGGCTCCGCGTCGGCGGGGCGCTGCTGCCCCTGCCCTGCCTGCTGGCGGCGCGCGAGCTCAAGGCACCTTGGCCGGCGGCACTGGCGTGGGACACGCTGGCGGCAGCGCTGGACGAAATCCTCGCGCTGGAGCCGCGGCTGCTGTTGATCGGCACCGGTTCGCGCCAACGGTTCGCGCCCGCCGCACTGCGGCAACGCTGCGAGTCCCGCGGGGTCGCCGTGGAATGCATGGACGGCGCCGCCGCCTGCCGCACCTACAACGTCCTGGTGCAGGAAGAGCGTGCCGTCGTGCTCCTGGCAATGCCGGACAACATGGCCGGCTGAGGCGCCGGGCGAGGCCTCCCCGATACCACCCCGGCGCTTTCTTTCACGGGGTGATCCGGCTACCTTTGGCCCGTCAACAACGGGGAGTCCTCACTCATGCAGAACGTCCGCACCCTTGCGCTGGGCGTGGCCATTGCCGCCGCGGTCGCGCTGGCCGGTTGCAGCAAGCAGCCGCCCGCCCCTGCCCAGGTCGACGATGCCCGCCTGCTGGCTGCCGCCAGCGACAACGCCAACTGGATGACCACCGGCCGGACCTACGACGAGCAGCGCTTCAGCCCGCTCGCCAAGGTCACGGCCGACAATGTGAAGGACCTGGGCCTCGCCTGGTCCCATGACTTCGACGCTGTCGCGCGCGGCCAGGAAGCCACGCCCATCGTCGTCGACGGTGTCATGTACGTCTCGACCGCCTGGAGCAAGGTGTTCGCGCTCGACGCCAAGACCGGCAAGCTGCTGTGGGGCTACGACCCGGCGGTGCCCGGCGAAACCGGCATCGACGCCTGCTGTGACGTCGTCAACCGCGGCGTCGCGGTCTACAAGGGCAAAGTCTATGTCGGTGCCCTGGACGGCCGTCTGATCGCCCTCAACGCAGGCGACGGCACGGTCGCCTGGGAGACCCGCACCTTCGAGAAGGGCGAGCGCCGCACGCTCACCCACGCGCCGCGGATCGTGAAGGGCCTGGTCATCATGGGCAACACGGGCGCCGAGTACGGCGTGCGCGGCTATGTGTCGGCCTACGACGCCGAGAGCGGCGCGCAGAAGTGGCGCTTCTACACCGTGCCCGGCAATCCGGCCGATGGCCCGGACGGCGCAGCGTCCGACAAGGCCATGGAGATCGCCACGCCGACCTGGGGCGGAGAGTGGTGGAAGTTCGGTGGCGGCGGCACGGTGTGGAACGGCATCGCCTTCGACCCGGCCCTGAACCTGCTCTATTTCGGCACCGGCAATGGCACGCCGTGGAACTACAAGACCCGCAATGGCGGCGAACAGGGCAAGGACAACCTGTTCATCGATTCCATCCTGGCGGTGGACGTCGACACCGGCGAGTACAAGTGGCACTACCAGACCACGCCCGGCGACGAGTGGGACTATGACGCCACCAACCACCTGATCCTCGCGGACCTGAAGGTGGGCGACGCGGACCGCAAGGTCATCATGCAGGCGTCCAAGAACGGCTTCTTCTACGTGCTGGACCGCGCCACCGGCGAGTTCATCTCGGGCAAGAACTTCGTGCCCGTGGCCTGGACAACCGGCCTGGATGCGAAGGGCCGCCCCGCCATCCCGGCCGAGGCCCGCTACAGCGTGACCGGCAAGCCCTTCAACGGCACGCCGGGCCCGGGCGGCGGCAACAGCTGGCATCCGATGTCCTACAACCCGGCCACCGGCCTGGTGTACATCTCGGCGCTGGAAACGGGCTTCGGCTTCGTGCCCAAGACCGATGACAAGCAGAGCAGGTACACCTTCAACATCGGCTTCGACTTTGCCAAGGGCTCGCTGCCGCAGGACCCGGCCATCAAGGCCGGCGCACGCGCCGGCACCAAGGGCTTCCTGCTGGCCTGGGATCCGGTCAACCAGAAGGAAGCCTGGCGCGTGCAGCACGAGCATCCGTGGCATGGCGGCACCCTGACCACCGCCGGCAACCTGGTGTTCCAGGGCACGCCCTTCGGCGAGTTCGTGGCCTACCGCGCCGACAACGGCGAGAAGGTCTGGTCGCATGCAGCGCAGACCGGCATCATGGCCGGCGCCATCAGCTACGAGGTCGACGGCGAGCAGTATGTCGCCGTGCTGTCGGGCTACGGCGGCGCCTTGCCGATGGCCGCCGGCGAGGTCGTGGTCGACCGCAAGAGCAAGACCAACGTGCCGCGCCTGCTGGCCTACAAGATCGGTGGCACGGCCACGCTGCCGCAGGACGTGGCGGTGGAACTGCCGCTCAACCCGCCGCCGGCCACTGCCAGCGCTGCCGTGGTGGAGAAGGGCTTCAACCTCTACCACCCGTACTGCACCAACTGCCACGGCGACGGTGCCGTCAGCGCCAGCTTCATTCCCGACCTGCGCCGCAGCCCGACCCTGGCCAGCGCCGAGGAATGGGAGAACATCGTGCTGAAGGGCGCGCGCAATGCACGCGGCATGGTCAACCACTCGGAAGAGCTGACCAAGGACGACGTCGAGGCCATCCGCGCCTACGTCATCAAGCGCGCCCACGACGCGCTGGCCGAGCAGAAGGCCGCTGCCGGCACGGGCGGCGCGGGCTGACGCGCCTGCCGGGTACGGGGGCCGCGCAGCACTGAAGCGGCGCGGCACCCTGCCCCAACCGGTACACTGCGGGCTCCTGTTTTCCCTTGGAGCCCGCATGACCCGTAGTTCACTTCTCGCCGGGGCGGTTGCCCTGGCCCTTGGCTTGCCCGCCATGGCTGCGCAGACGGCTGCGAAGGGCGCACCCGCCGCGCCGATGACCGAGGACGACAAGGCCCTCTACAGCCTGGGCGTCATCCTCAGCAGCAACATCCAGAGCTTCGAGTTCAGTGCCGCCGAAATCGAGCGCGTGAAGCAAGGCCTGGCCGACGGGGCGTTGGGCAAGGCCAATCTCGACGACGTGGAGAAGCATGTGGGCCGCCTGCAGCAACTGCAGGGCGAGCGCGTGGCCGCCGCCGTGGAGCGCGAGAAGGCCGCGGGGACGGCGTACCAGGCCAAGGCCGCGACGGAAGGCGGCGCCCGGCGGCTGGAAAGCGGCGTGATCGTGCGCAGTGTCAGTGAAGGCAGCGGCGCCAACCCGACGGCCAGCGACCAGGTGAAGGTGCACTACGCCGGCCGCTTCGTCGATGGCAAGGAATTCGACAGCTCCTACAAGCGCAATGAGCCGGCGACCTTCCCGCTCGAGGGCGTGATTCCGTGCTGGACCGAAGCCGTCCAGCAGATCAAGGTGGGTGGCAAGGCGCAGGTGATCTGCCCGCCGGACCGCGCCTATGGCGACCAGGGTCGCCCACCGCAGATGCGTGGCGGTGCAACCTTGGTGTTCGACATCGAACTGCTGGAGATACTGCCACCCGCCCCGGCGGATGACGGTGCCGCTGCGGCAGCGGGCGAACCTGCCGCCGACTGAGCGCACCCGCCGGCGTGGCCTTCCACGGCTGTGCCGGCGCCTGCTCCTGAATGACAAAGCCCCTGTTGCCGCGAGACAACAGGGGCTTTGATTTTATTTTTATACTCAGCTCAAGACCCCACCGGACACTCCGGGGGAGGACACAAGCGGCGCAGTCGCTCCTGATACTGTAGTGCAGCCATTCGGCGCTGATGACACACCCGAACGCTTGCCCGTGCGGTTTTTGTTTTTCTTGTATCGAGTCTTTTCTTGCTTTTGTTTGACGTGTTGCTTTTGTCGGACCCTTGTTGACGCCGCCTGCCTTGTGCCCTCTCCCGGAGAGTCCTTCGGTGCGCCGAAGCAACACCGCAAGTCATCTGTCTCCGTCGAGCGACATCTGAACACAAGATGAATGGAACGCCAAGCCCCTTTTCGACCCGGAACGGATCCAATCCAGTCCGTTTTTGAAACAATATCCGGGTCGCGCCGTTCCGTATCGCCGGGTTCAGCCCATCCCCGCCAGCAGCGGCACGAAACTCACCGGGCCAAGCGATTCCTGGCGGAACCCCTTTTCCGTGCGGGTGATGCGCAGCAGCTGCTGCTGGCCCTCGGATCCCACGGGCAACACCAGTCGACCGCCTGGCGCGAGCTGTTCGAGCAGGGCCGTGGGAACGACGAGCGGCGCCGCGGCCCCAAGAATGCCGTCGAAAGGCGCCTGGGAGGACCAACCACGCATGCCGTCACCGTGCCGCAGCCGCACGTTGCGGACGCCCAGTTCGAGCATGCGCTCCTGCGCACGCTTCACCAATGGCTCGATGCGTTCGATCGCGAAGTGCTTGCCCACCAAGGGCGCAAGGATCGCGGTCTGGTAGCCGGACCCGCTGCCGATCTCGAGGACCTTGGATGGTACGCCGCCTTCCAGCAACGCCTCCGTCATGCGCGCCACGATGTAGGGCTGTGACAGCGTCTGGCCGTACCCGATGGGCAGCGCCGTGTCCTCGTAGGCCCGGCTGGCCAGGGCTTCGTCGACGAAGATATGCCGAGGCACGCTGCGCACGCGCTCCAGCACGCGCTCGTCACGGATTCCCTGCTCGCGCAGGCGCTGCACCAGCCTCTCGCGTGTGCGGGCGGAGGTCATGCCGATGCCGGCGTGGGTGCTGTTCATTCCCCGCGCGGCCTCAGGAAAGGGGCCGGAGCCAATCGCGTACCGCCGGCAGGGCGGCGTGGCGCGTGAGATCGATCTGCAGCGGCGTGATCGAGACGTAGCCCTGGGCAACGGCATGGAAATCGGTGCCATCGCCAGCGTCCTGCCCCTCGCCCGGTGGACCGATCCAGTACATCCGCCGCCCTCGCGGATCCGTCATGGGGATGGCGGGTTCGGAGCGATGGCGACCTCCCAGGCGCGTGGCGCGCAGTCCGCGCAACTGCTCATACGGGAGGTCCGGGATGTTCACGTTGAGCGTGAACCCGCGTTCCAGCGGGCTCTCCTGCAGTCGCGCCACCAGCGCCGTGGCCACGCGTGCCGCCGTGTCGAAGTGGCGGCCACTGCCAGGTTCCACGCACAACGAGAAAGCGATGGTGGGCAGCCCCAGGAAGCGACCTTCGATGGCGGCGGCCACCGTGCCCGAATAGAGCGTGTCATCGCCCAGGTTCGCGCCGTCGTTGATGCCGGCGCAGACCATGTCGAACTCGGCGTCGAAATAGCCGGAAATGCCCAAATGGACACAGTCGGTGGGCGTGCCGCCGACGACGTAATGCACCCCGGGCTCGGACTCGAAGACGCGCAGCGGCACGTCGAGCGTGAGCGAGTTGCTGGCGCCGCTGCGGTTGCGGTCGGGGGCGATGACGGTTGTCTGCGCGAGCGTCCGCAGGGCCTGGTTCAGCCGCACGATGCCCTCGGCGCGATAGCCGTCGTCATTGCTGACGAGGATCTTCATGATGGAATCCAGCCTGGAACCGGCGGCGCGAATATACTTGAAAAGTCAGCCCGCTGCCGCGCGGGCCGGAGGCACCCCCCGATGCGTGAGGCAGCCACTCCCGACAACCCGGCCGATGACTGCGCCCTGTTCCGCCAGGCAATGCGTGACGTTCGACCACTGCGGTTCGAAGCGCGCGTGCAACGGCGCTTGCCCCGGCCGCCCCACGAAGTCAGCGCCCATTTCACGCGTGCCGACCGTCTCGAGGTACTTGCCGAAAGCCTGGCCGATCTGCGGCGGCCCCTGGCGCCGGTGATCGAATCCGGCGAAGAGCTGTCATACCGCCGCGACGGCGTCCAGGAGACGGTCTTCCGGCGGCTGCGCCGGGGCGAGTACCGGGTCGATGCGGAACTGGACCTGCACGGCTTCACGGTTGACGGTGCCGCGCAGGTGCTGGGCGAGTTCATGGCGCAGGCGCTGGCACGCGAGCTGCGCGTGCTGCGCATCGTGCACGGCAAGGGCCTGGGCTCGGGCCACCGCGGTCCGGTGCTCAAGCACCTGGTCAATGGCAGCCTGCGACGCCTCAACGCCGTTCTGGCCTTCGCCAGCGCCCGGGAGGTCGACGGCGGTACCGGTGCCTGCCTGGTGCTGCTGTCGGGGCCGCGGCGGCGCACTCAGTCGCGTCGCTGAAGCAGCACGCTGGCCATGGCGGCCAAGCCCTCGCGGCGACCGATGAATCCCAGCTTCTCGGTGGTCGTCGCCTTCAGGTTCACCGCATCGGACGGCAGGCCCAGCAACGCCGCGACGCTGTCGCAGATGGCCTCACGGTGCCGTGCCACGCGCGGCGCCTCGGCCAGCAGCGTGAGGTCGGCATTGACCGGCACATAACCGCGCGCGGCTGCCAGACGCAGGACTTCCGCGACGAAAAGGCTGCTGGCGGCACCGCGCCAGCGCGGATCACTGTCCGGGAAGTGCTGACCGATGTCGCCCAGCCCCGCGGCACCCAGCACGGCATCGCACAGCGCATGCAGCAGCACGTCACCATCGGAATGCGCCACGATGCCGCGATCGTGCGGGATGCGTACGCCACCGAGCATGACGTGATCACCCTCGCCGAAGGCATGGACGTCGTAACCCGAGCCAACGCGCAATCCAGTCATGGGAGCTCTCCTTGAGCCAGCAGGGCCTGCGCCAGCCGCAAGTCCGCGGGAGTGGTGATCTTGAGGTTGGCGGCACTGCCTGCCACGAGCCGTACGGCGACGCCGGCTGCTTCCAGGGCCTGCGACTCGTCAGTGGGTTGTTCGCCCCGCGCCCGCGCCGCCTGGAGCGCGGCACGCAGGCGACCGAGCGGTGCTGCCTGGGGGGTCAGCGCCCGCCAGAGCCCCCGGCGCGGCAGGGTCTGCGCCACGAATGTCCCGCCCGCGTGGCCGCTTTCAGCCTCGCGCTTGAGCGTGTCTGCCAGCGGTGTCGCCAGCAACGCTGCCGATGCCCCCTCCGCCAGCGCCCGCAACAGGCTGTCGAGGTCGCCACGCGGAAGGCAGGGGCGGGCCGCATCGTGCACCAGCACCAGGTCGTCATCGGCAGCGCCCAGCGCGGACAGCTGCTGCAGACCCGACAGAACCGAGTCCGCGCGCTCAGCGCCTCCCGGTGCATCGTGCAGGGGCACGCTGCCGGCGCAGCGCTGACGGATCGCGGGCCAGACCGTGTCCTCTCCGGCCACGACGACAACGATGCCACGGCAGCGTGGATCGGACAGGAAGGGCGCCAGGGAGCAGTCGATGACGCTGCGACCGGCGAGCGGACTGTACTGCTTGGGGAGCTCGCTGCCGAAACGGCGGCCCGCGCCGGCGGCCGGCATGACCAGCCAGTAGCGCATGGAAATCAGCGTTCGGCAGTACGCGTCAGCGGCGCACGCAACACGTCCGCAGGGCCGTGCGGCAAAGGCACCGGAGGCGAGGTCGCGGCGGGACTGCCCGGCGGCACCACCTGGTAGAACTGCTCGCCAGGAGCGATCAGGCCCAGGTCCGCCCGCGCCCGCTCCTCGAGCGCCGCCATGCCTTGCTTGAGATCCCGGACCTCGGCCGCCAGCCGGCGGTTGCGGTCAGCACGTGCGGCGTTGTCGGCGCGCTGGGCCTCGACCGCCCGCTGGAGGGCACCCACCTCACGCAGTCCATCCTGCGACAGCAGCACGCGGTTCAGGGCGCCCAGGCAAACCAGCGCCAGCAGCGCCACGAAACCCTTGAGCCACGGACTGCCCTGCACCATGCGAGTTCTCCCCCGCCGCCCTCAGCCCAGCGGGAACGGGAAAGCGTCCCGTCCAGCATAGGCAACCTTGCCGCCCAACGCTTCCTCGATACGCAGCAACTGGTTGTACTTGGCGATGCGGTCCGAGCGGGACATGCTGCCGGTCTTGATCTGCGTGGCCGCAGTGGCCACCGCGATGTCGGCGATGGTGTGGTCCTCGGTCTCACCCGAACGGTGGGAGACGATGGAGGCATAGCCGGCGCGGTCCGCCATTTCGATGGCTTCCAGCGTTTCCGTCAGCGTGCCGATCTGGTTGACCTTGATGAGGATGGCATTGGCGATGTGGCGCTCGATGCCCTCGGCCAGGATCCTGGTGTTGGTGACGAACAGGTCGTCGCCCACCAGCTGCACCTTGCGACCCAGCGCCTGAGTGAGCTGCGCCCAGCCGTCCCAGTCGCCCTCCGCCATGCCATCCTCGATCGTGACGATCGGGTAGCGCGCGCACAGGCCGGCCAGATACTGCGTGAACTCCGCGGAAGTGAAGCTGCGACCCTCGCCTTCCAGGTGGTACTTGCCATCCTTGAAGAATTCGCTGCTGGCAACGTCCAGGCCCAGGTAGATGTCGGTCCCCAGGCGGTAACCGGCACGCTCCACCGCCTCGGTGATCACGGCGAGGGCTTCCTCGTTGGAACTCAGGTTCGGCGCGAAACCGCCCTCGTCGCCCACCGAGGTGGCCAGGCCGCGATCGTGGAGGATCTTCTTCAATGTATGGAAGATCTCTGCGCCCTGGCGCAGGGCCTCCGCCAGTGACGGTGCGCCGACCGGCAGGATCATGAACTCCTGCACGTCGAGGCTGTTGTCCGCATGGGCCCCGCCATTGATGATGTTCATCATCGGCACCGGCATCACGGGCGCGCGGTTCCGGTCGGTGCCCAGCGTGGCGAGGTGACGGAACAGCGGCAGCCGGGCATCGGCGGCAGCGGCCTGTGCAGCCGCCAGCGAGACGGCCAGCAGCGCATTGGCGCCAAGGCGCCCCTTGTTGTCGGTGCCATCGAGTTCGATCATGCGTGTGTCGATGGCGCGCTGCGCACTGGCCTCGAGCCCCTTGACGGCCTGCCGCAGGGCACCGTTGACGTTGGCCACGGCCTTGCGGACGCCCTTGCCGAAGTAGCGCGTCTTGTCCCCGTCACGCAACTCGACGGCCTCGCGCGAGCCGGTCGAGGCGCCCGAGGGCACCGCGGCCCGTCCCATCACGCCGCTGTCGAGCAGGACGTCCGCCTCGACCGTAGGGTTGCCGCGCGAATCGATGATTTCTCGGCCAACGACATCGACGATCAGGCTCATGGACGGGATTCCTCGTAAGGGCTGGACTTCACGACGCGGTCGATCTCGACCAGCGTCTCGAGCAAGGATGCCATGCGCTGCAGCGGCCAGGCATTGGGGCCATCCGAAAGGGCCTTGGCCGGATCGGGGTGGGTTTCCATGAACACGCCGGCCACACCGGCCGCAACGGCGGCACGGGCCAGCGGCGGCACGAACTCCCTCTGGCCACCGGACGCACTGCCCTGCCCGCCCGGCAACTGCACGGAGTGGGTGGCGTCATAGACCACGGGACAGCCCGTGCCGCGCATGACCGGCAGCGCACGCATGTCGGAGACCAGGTTGTTGTAGCCGAACGTGAAGCCCCGTTCGCAGACCATGACCTGCGCGTTGCCCGTCGAACGCGCCTTGTCGACGACGTTCTGCATTTCCCACGGCGACAGGAACTGGCCTTTCTTGATGTTCACCGCCTTGCCGGTCGCGGCGACACCAACAATGAAGTTGGTCTGGCGGCACAGGAAGGCGGGGGTCTGCAGGACATCGACCACGGCGGCCACCTCGGCCAGCGGGGTGTCCTCATGGACATCGGTGAGCACGGGCACCTTGAAGGTGTTGCGGACGTGCTCGAGCGCCTTGAGGCCCTCGGCCATGCCGGGGCCGCGGAAGCTCTTCACCGAGGACCGGTTGGCCTTGTCGAAGGACGCCTTGAAGACATAGGGAACGCCCAGCCGGCCGGTCACCTCGACCAGCGTGCCGGCGATCTCCTCAAGCAGGCTGCGGCTCTCGATGACGCAGGGCCCGGAGATGAGGAACAGGGGCTGGTCGTTGCCAACCTCATGGCCTGCGAGCTTCATGCGCGTGCTCCGGTCGTGGACGCCGCCCGTGTGCGGGCGGCCCGCACGAAGGCGCTGAACAGCGGGTGGCCATCACGCGGCGTGGAGGTGAACTCCGGATGGAACTGCGTGGCCAGGAACCACGGGTGGGCCGGCACTTCGACGATCTCCGCCAGTCCGTCAGGCGACAGGCCCGCGAACCGCATGCCGCCCTCGCGGAAACGGTCCATGTAGGTGTTGTTGAACTCGTAGCGGTGACGGTGGCGTTCGCGGATGACCTCGCGCCCATACAGGGCCCGTGCCACGCTGCCCTCCTGCAGCAGCACATCCTGCGCCCCCAGGCGCATGGTGCCGCCCTTGCCCGAGGCCTCGTCGCGCGTCTGCGCACCGCGTGCCGCGTCCTGCCACTCCGTGATCATCGCGACGACCGGATGCCCGGTGGCGCGGTTGAACTCGGTGCTGTTGGCGCCGTCGAGACCCAGCACATGGCGGCCGTACTCGATGATGGCCAGCTGCATGCCCAGGCAGATGCCCAGATAGGGCACGCCGTGCTCCCGGGCGTGGCGCACCGCCGCGATCTTGCCTTCGATGCCACGCTCGCCGAAGCCACCCGGCACCAGGATCGCGTGCATGCCGTCGAGCACGCCGCTGCCTTGCTCCTCGAGCTGCGTGGACTCGATGAAGTGCACGTTGACGCGCGTGCCGGTGTGGATGCCGGCATGCGTCAGGGCCTCGTTGAGCGAGATGTAGCTGTCGCGGTTCTGCACATACTTGCCGACCATCGCGATGTCGACAGCACCATCCGGGTGCGCCTTGGCGTCGACGACCCGTTGCCATGCCGAGAGATCGGCCGGCGGCGCCTGCAGGTGCAACCGTTCGATGATGAGCTCATCGAGCTTCTGTGCATGCAGCAGCTGCGGGATCTTGTAGATGTCGTCGACCTCGACCGCACTGATGACAGCGCGTTCCTCGACGTTGGTGAACAGCGCGATCTTGCGGCGCTGCTCGTCGGGCAAGGGGTCCTTGGCGCGGCACAGCAGCACATCCGGCTGGATGCCGATGCCCCGCAATTCCTTCACGGAGTGCTGCGTGGGCTTGGTCTTGATCTCCGATGCACCGACCGTCGGCACCAGTGTCAGGTGCATGTAGACGCAGGCGTTGCGGCCGAGCTCCACGCCGAGCTGGCGGATGGCTTCGAGGAAGGGCAGCGACTCGATGTCACCGACCGTCCCGCCGATTTCCACCATGCAGACGTCGGCATTGCCCGCGCCGAGCTTGATGCTGCGCTTGATCTCGTCGGTGATGTGCGGGATGACCTGCACGGTGGCCCCAAGATAATCGCCGCGGCGCTCCTTGGCGATGACGCGCTCGTAGATGCGGCCGGTGGTGAAGTTGCTGTGCCGGCCGGTGGTGGTGCGGACAAAGCGCTCGTAGTGGCCCAGGTCGAGGTCGGTCTCGGTACCGTCCTCGGTGACGAACACCTCGCCGTGCTGGAACGGGCTCATGGTGCCCGGATCGACGTTGATGTAGGGATCGAGCTTGACCATCGAGACCTTGAGGCCGCGGGCCTCGAGGATGGCGCCCAGCGAGGCGGCGGCGATGCCTTTCCCCAATGAGGAAACGACGCCACCCGTGACGAAGACATATCGGGTCATGTTGGGAAAACCGCCGGAGGAGAGGGGACTGGGGGACCGCCCAGGGCGGGCCATCACGGCGGGACAGCAGTCTAGCGAAACATCAGTGCTGCTGCCAGACGAACCGCCCCCGGTGCTGGCTCCCCGGCCCTGCCCCCGCGGCTTCGTCGACGGCGATGTCCGCCACGGCCAGCAGCCTGTCGCCGTCCCACAGCAGCGGCACGCCATGACGTTCCCACGCTGGAATACCTGCACTGCGCAGCAGTTCCGCCACCGGACGTTGACGGCCGCCGATGCCCAGTTTCAGCCCCCCTTCCCATGCGCTGCAGGCGAGCAGGTCGGGCAGCCGCGAGGCATCGACCGGTCCCCACCGGTCGGCCTGCCAGGCCAGCCACCCGCCCCCGGGCAGCGCCAAGGGGCGCAGACGGCGCCATTCCCAGCGCAACAGGGGCGAGTCGCGCCAGGCCTCGGCCACGTCGGCCACCCGCCCACGCGGGCAGCACAGCAGGCGTTCGCCGTCACGGCGCAGTTCCACGCGATCCCACTGCAGCACGACGGCGGATGCCGGTGCCTCGCCCAGGGCAAGCGCGGCGTGCACACGGCGCTCGTCAGCCGCCGGCGCGCCCAGATGGCGCAACCAGCTGCGCAAAGCCTCCTGCCGGCGCGCGGCGGGCAGGCACCGCAGGCGGCGCAGGTCCAGGCCCTCGCCGTCGGCCGCTGCCGCGGCATCGCGCCGGCCCTGCCGGGCCACAGCCTCCGCGGCACTGGCGGCCAGACGCGCACTGCGCGCTGCCGTGGCCGGCAAGGCAGGCCAGCGGGCGCGCAGCAGGGGCATCACACGCTGGCGCAGGAAATTGCGGTCGAAGCGCTCCGACTGGTTGCTCGGATCCTCGACCCAAGGGATGCCGCGCTGCCGCAACAGCTGCCGCAAGTCCTCACCGGGAATGTCCAGCAGCGGGCGGACCAGCAGGCCAGGACCGAACGCCTGGCGCAGCGGCATGCCCGCGAGCCCTGCAGGTCCTGCGCCCCGCAGCCACTGCAGGAGGGAGGTCTCGGCCTGGTCATCCGCGTGCTGCGCCTGCAGCAGCCACTCGCCGGAACGCAGGGCTGCGCTGAGCGCCCGGCGCCGCGCCTCGCGGGCCGCGTCCTCGGGTGAACGCCCGCGGCTGCGGGCGACATCGACGCGCAGCACACGCAGGGGAACGCGCCACTGACGGGCCTGGCGGCGGCAGGCGCGGACAAACTGTGCTGCGGCAGGCTGCAACTGGTGGTCGACATGCACCGCACGCAAACGCAGTGGCGGCAGCAGGCCCGCCTCGCCGCCAGCGTCACGCAGGTCGACCAGCAGCGCCAGCAGGGCCGTGGAGTCGGCTCCTCCGGACCAAGCGACACACAGGTCCAGCCGGCGCGGCGCCGGCACGGGCAGCACTGCTGCCAGCCGGGACGCCAACGCCGCTGCGTTCAGGCGGCAGCCTCGGAGAACACGCCGAAGCGTGCGATACGGGACTGCCGCTGGGCGACCAGTGTCTCCACGTCGAGACTGCACAGCATGTCGAGGTAACGGTTGAGTGCGGCCTTGAGGCTGGCGGCCGTGGCTTCATGGTCGCGATGGGCACCGCCCAGCGGCTCGCGCAGCACTTCATCGACCAGTTCCAGCTGCTGCAGGCGATCTGCCGTGAGACCCATCGCTTCGGCCGCGACCTCCTTGCGGTCGGCGCTCTTCCACAGGATGGAGGCACACCCTTCCGGCGAGATGACGGAGTACACCGAGTACTGCAGCATCAACAGCCGGTCGCAGACACCGATGGCGAGCGCCCCGCCGGAGCCGCCCTCGCCGATCACGACGCTGATGACCGGTACGCGCAGGGTGGCCATCTCGAACAGGTTGCGCGCAATGGCCTCGCTCTGGTTGCGCTCCTCGCTCTGCACCCCGGGATAGGCACCCGGCGTGTCGATGAAGGTGATGACGGGCAGGCCGAAACGCTCTGCGGTCTTCATCAGCCGCAGCGCCTTGCGGTAGCCCTCGGGCTTCGGCATGCCGTAATTGCGGCGCACGCGCTCTTTGGTGTCGCGGCCCTTCTGCTGGCCGATGACCATGACCGGACGGCCGTCGATGCGGGCCAGGCCACCGACGATGGCGGAATCGTCACCGAACATGCGGTCGCCATGCATTTCGTGGAAATCGGTGGCGAGCAGCTGCAGGTAGTCGAGCGTATAAGGCCGGTGCGGGTGGCGCGCCAGCTGCGTGATCTGCCAAGGCGTGAGCGATGCGAAGATGCTGGTGGTGAGCTGCCGGCTCTTGGCCTGCAGCCGGTTGATCTCGTCCTGGATGTTCACCTCCGCGTCGGAGGTGACGTGGCGCAATTCCTCGATTTTCGCCTCCAGCTCGGCGATGGGCTGCTCGAAATCCAGGAAGCTCGTGGCCATGGGGTTCTCGGGAATCGGAATGACCGCAAAGGGTACCGGGGCGGCCCGGGCGGCAGCAAGCCGCGGCGCCGCGGGATGCAGCTCTCAGTGCGTGCCGGCCGGTGAGTACAGCAACTGCATGCCGTCGACGCCGACCAGCGGTTCGAGCGCTTCCATGAGTTCGGGCGCGGGGCGGACCGTCCAATTCCCGCCCAGTGCCAGCAGGCCGCTGGCCCCACTGCCCTCGTAACGCACGAGGATCTCGCAGTCGCCGGGCCGGTAAGCCTGCAGCAGGTTGGCCAGCGCGCGCACACGTGCCGCGGCGGTTGCCGCATCACCGGCCTCCCAGCGCAGCACCAGCTTGCGGGCCTGTGCCTCGCGCACGGCATCCAGCGACTGCACCCGCCGCGCGACGATGCGCCAGGCGCTGTTGAAGTCGTCCCAGCGGAGGTTGCCTTCCACCAGCACGAGGGCATCCTTGCTGCAGACGTCGCGGTACTGGTTCCACTGCTCCTCGTACAAGGCGACCTCCATGCGGCCGGTGCGGTCGTCGAGGATGAAACTGTTGCGGTTGCCCCGCTTGCGCAGCTCGAGCACCAAGCCTGCCACGGTGACGACGCGGCCGCCGTGGAAGCGCCCGCCCTCGCCTTCGGCCGGCGGACGCTCGGTGGCAAGATCGCCGACGCGGGCGGAGACCAGCCGCGGCAACTCGCGTTCATAGCGGCCGATCGGATGCCCGGTGAGGAACAGCCCAAGTGTCTCGCGCTCGCCGGCCAGCCGTTGCGCCTGGTTCCATTCCGGCAGCGCGTCGCGACGCATGCCGGAGGGTGCGGGCGCGGCAGGCGCCAGCGCGACACCAAAGAAATCCACCTGGCCGCTGACACGCGCGCGCGCAGCCTGCTCACCCGCCTGCATCGCCTCGCCCAGCCGCGCCATCAGGGTTGCGCGGTTGCTGCCCAGCCCATCGAGGCTGCCGGACTTCACCAGCGCCTCAAGCACACGCCGGTTGAGCTTGCCCAGGTCCATGCGGCGGCACAGATCCTCAAGGTCGCGGAAAGGCCCCTGGGCTTCGCGCTCGGCGACGAGTGCCTCGACCACGCCCTGGCCCACGCCGCGGATCGCGCCAAGCCCGTAGCGCAGCGTGCGCTCGTCGGCCACGGTGAAGGCGTGGCGCGAGGCGTTGATGTCCGGCGGCAAGAGATCGAGCCCAAGGCTGTTGCACTCGTCAATGAAGGTGACGACCTTGTCCGTGTGATCGATGTCGGAGGTCAGGACGGCGGCCATGAACGCCGCCGGATGATGCGCCTTGAGCCATGCGGTCTGGTAGGACAGCAGCGCGTAGGCGGCCGAGTGCGACTTGTTGAAACCATAGCCCGCGAATTTCTCGATCAGGTCGAAAATCCACGCTGCCCGGGCACCGTCCACGCCGCGCTGCACGGCGCCTTCGACAAAGCCCGCGCGCTGCTTGGCCATCTCCTCGGGCTTCTTCTTGCCCATGGCACGGCGCAGCAGGTCGGCGCCACCCAGCGTGTACCCAGACAGCACCTGGGCGATCTGCATGACCTGTTCCTGGTACAGGATCACGCCGTAGGTCGGCTCAAGGATGCCTTGCAGCGTCGGGTGCAGGTAGTCGATGGCCGTGCCCACGGGACTGTGCTTGCGGGTGATGAAATCGTCGACCATGCCGGACTGCAGCGGACCGGGCCTGAACAGCGCGACCAAGGCCACCACGTCCTCGAAGCGGTCCGGCTTCAGGCGGCGGATCAGGTCCTTCATGCCGCCGGATTCGAGCTGGAACACGGCAGTCGTGCGGCCCGACTTGAGCAGGTTGTAGGTGGCGACGTCGTCCATGGGGACGGCGTTGAGGTCGAGCGGAGCCTCGCCGGCTGCGGCCCGCCGCTGGTTGATCAGATCCACCGCGCGGTCGATGACCGTGAGCGTGCGCAGGCCGAGGAAATCGAACTTGACCAGGCCGGCCGCCTCGACGTCGTCCTTGTCGAGCTGGCTGACCAGGCTGCGGCTGCCGGCTTCGCAGTACAGCGGCGTGAAGTCGGTGAGCACCGAGGGCGCGATGACCACGCCACCGGCGTGCATGCCGGCGTTGCGCGCAAGCCCCTCGAGCGAGCGCGCCAGGTCGAGCAGCGCCCGCACCTCGTCGTCGCCGTCGTAGAGCGCCTTGAGCTCGGGTTCCTTGGCCAGCGCCTGGTCGAGCGTGATCCCGACCTCGAAGGGCACCAGTTTGGCGATGCGGTCGACGAAGCCGTAGGCATGGCCCAGCACACGTCCCACGTCGCGCACCACCGCCTTGGCCGCCATGGTGCCGTGCGTGATGATCTGCGACACGCGGTCGCGGCCGTACTTGTCGGCGACATAGGCGATGACCCGGTCGCGGCCTTCCATGCAGAAGTCCACGTCGAAGTCCGGCATCGAGACGCGTTCCGGATTGAGGAAGCGCTCGAACAGCAGTTCGTGCTCGATCGGGTCGAGGTCGGTGATGCCGAGCACCCAGGCCACCAGGGAGCCGGCGCCGGAGCCGCGTCCCGGGCCGACCGGCACGCCGTTGTCGCGCGACCAGCGGATGAAATCGGCCACGATCAGGAAGTAGCCGGCAAACCCCATCTTGCAGATGACATCGAGTTCGCGGTCCAGGCGGGCCTGGTAGAGCGTGCGGCGTCCGCTGTCCAACCAACCTTGAGGGCGCGCCGCCCAGCGGGCCTCGAGACCGCGTTGCGACAGGTCCCGGATATGCTCGTCGGCGCTCTCGCCGGAGGGCGTGGGGTAGTCCGGCAGCCGGGGTTGACCCAGCTTCAGCGGCAGGCTGCAGCGTCGAGCGATGGCCACCGTGTTGGCCAGGGCTTCGGGCAGGTCGGCAAACAGCAGCGCCATTTCCTCGGGCGTGCGCAGGTACTGCTGCCGCGTGTACCGGCGCGGCCGCGACGGGTCGGCCAGCTGGTTGCCATCGTGGATGCAAACGCGCGCTTCGTGGGCCTCGAAATCCTCGGCCTTGAGGAAACGCACGTCGTTGGTGGCCACCACCGGCAGCGCGAGATCCTGCGCCAGCGCCACGGTGGCCGCGACCCATTGCTCTTCCCCGGCACGTCCGAGGCGCTGCAACTCCAGGTAATAGCGCGCCGGAAACAGTTCGTCCCAGGCCCGGGCGAGACGCCGGGCTTCGGCGGGGCGTCCCGCCACCAGTGCCCTGCCGACATCCCCTTCCGCGGCGCCGGACAGGGCAATGAGGCCCGCCACGGTTTCGGGGGTCAGCCAGTCCCGCTCGACCCGCGGCGTGTCCTTGCGCTGGCCTTCAAGGTAGGCCCGGCTGACCAGTCGCGACAGGTTGAGGTAGCCCGGCTCATCCATGCACAGCAGCGTGAGCCGCGACGGGGGATCGCGTTCCCCGGCTTCGGCAAGCCACAGGTCCACGCCGATCAGCGGCTTGATGCCTTTGGCCAGCGCCGCCTTGTAGAACTTGACCAAGGCAAACAGGTTGGATTCGTCGGTGAGGGCAACCGCCGCCATGCCGGCCTCCGCCACGGCGTCCATCAGGTCCGGGACGCGCACGACGCTGTCGACCAGTGAGTATTCAGTGTGGACGCGGAGGTGGAGGAAAGTCTGGGACACGGCGTTGCGGGGTCAGCGGGCCGGCACGGCAGCCTCGAGGACAGCACGCACCGGCGCAAAGCTGCGGCGATGGACGGGAGACGGACCCAACCGCGCCAACGCGGCCAGATGCGCTGACGTAGGGTACCCCTTGTGGACCGCCAGCTGGTACCCCGGATGGAGCCGGTCGAGTTCGGTCATGTGGCGGTCGCGGGAAACCTTGGCCAGGATGGACGCGGCACTGATCGCAGCGACCTTGGCATCACCCTTGACGATGGTCTCGGCGCGCCCGCACAGCCCCTCCAGGGCCGGCAGCCGGTTGCCGTCCACCTGCACCAGGCCCGGGCGCAGTCCCAACCCGCGCACCGCCCTCTGCATGGCCAGCAGCGTGGCCTGGAGGATGTTCAGCCGATCAATTTCCTCGACCTCGGCCACGCCCACGCACCAGGCCAGCGCGCGCTCCTGCACCAGTGCCGCCAGCGCCTCGCGCGCCGGCTCGCCCAGCTGTTTGGAGTCCCGCAGGCCCGGCACCGGGTGGTCGGGGTCGAGGATCACGGCCGCGGCGTGTACGGGTCCGGCGAGGGGGCCGCGACCGGCCTCATCAACGCCGGCAACCAGCAGCCTCATGGAGCGGGCAGGCAGTCCAGCACCGCCCGCGCAGCCGCCCGTGCCCCGTCCTGCCGCAACTGCCGGTGCATGGCGAGGAAGCGCTCCTGCAGGCGCAGGCGCAAGGCCGGATCGTCAAGCTGGGCGGCCACGGCAGCGGCGAGCGTCGGCGGCGTCACCTGCTCCTGCAGGAACTCGGGCACCAGCGGTTCGTTGGCCAACAGGTTGGGTTGGGAGCAGTACGGCACCTTGACCAGGCCCAGGCCACGCACGATCCAGGCCGTCAGCGGCGCCACGCGATAGGCCACGACCATCGGCCGTTTGCACAGCAGGGTCTCCAGGGTCGCCGTGCCCGAGGTCACCAGCACGACGTCGGCGGCGATCAGCGCCTGCCGCGCCTGGCCTTCCAGCAAACGCACCGGCGCCCCCGCGGCGGCCACCTGGGCCGCAAAGACCTGCTGGACAGCCGGTGTGGCCATCGGTGCGATGAATGTCGGTGCCGACGCGCCGCGCTGCGCGGCCAGCAGTGCCGCCGTGGCCGCGAAGTCGGCACCCAGGCGGCTGACCTCGCCCAGGCGGCTGCCCGGCAGCAGGGCCACCACCTGTCCGGACTCCGGAAGGCCCAGCGCACGCCTGGCAGCGGCTTTATCGACCTCCAGCGGAATCTGGTCGGCCAGCGGGTGACCGACGAACTCCGCCCGGACCGCATGCGCGGCGTAAAACGGCGTCTCGAAAGGCAACAGGCACAGCACGCGATCCACCGCTGCCGCGATGTGCCGCACACGTCCCTGCCGCCACGCCCAGACCTGGGGACTGACGTACTGCACAACCGGAATGCCTGCCTGCTTGAGTCGCGCGGCAAGTCGCAGGTTGAACTCGGGCGCGTCGATACCCACGAACACGTCGGGCGGATCTGCCAGCAGCGCTGACATGACATCCCGGCGCAGGCGCAGCAGGCGTGGCAGGTGGCGCAGGATCTCGGCCAGCCCCATCACCGCAAGTTCTTCGGCACGGGCCAGAGGCCGGCAACCGGCCGCAGCCATGCGCGGACCCGCGACGCCGACGAACTGGCAGTCGGGCCGCAACTCGCGCAAGGCCTCCATCAGGGCTGCCCCGAGGAGATCCCCGGAGGCCTCCCCGGCCACCAGTGCGAAACGCAAAGGCCGCGCCATCCGCGGCTACCGCACGAGGCTGCGCGTGGCCTTGCCGATGAAGTCGACGAAGATCCGCAGCTCCTCCTGTTCGGCAGCAAGGGCCTGAAGCCGCTCCATGGCGTCCTCGAGGCGCAGGTCGCTGCGGTAGAGCACGCGGTAGGCGTTCTTGATGTTGCGGATCTGCTCCGGGCTGAAGCCGCGGCGCTTCAGGCCTTCGGAATTGATGCTGCGCGGCTCGGCCGGGTGTCCCGTGGCCAGGACGTAGGGTGGCACGTCGCGGGTGACCGCCGTGTTGTTGCCGATGAACGCATGCGCGCCGATCTTGCAGAACTGGTGGGCGCCGGCATAGCCGCTCATGATGACCCAGTCGCCCAGCTCCACATGGCCGCCGAGCATCACCAGGTTGGACAGCACGATGCGGCTGCCCAATTGGCAGTCGTGGCCAACGTGCGTGTAGGCCAGCAGCATGTTGTCATCGCCAAGGCGTGTGACGCCGGTGCCGGTGACCGTGCCGCGGTTGACTGTGCAGTATTCGCGGAAGATGTTGCGGTCACCGATCTCCAGCCGCGTCGGTTCGCCCTTGTATTTCTTGTCCTGCGGCGCATCACCCAGCGAGGCGAACTGGAAGACCTGGTTGTCGGCCCCAAGCACCGTCGGACCTTTCACCACGGCGTGGGGCGCGATGACGCAACGCGGTCCGATGACCACGTCGTCGCCGATGAAGGCGAAAGCGCCTATTTCAGCATCGTCGGCGACCTGCGCCTTGGGCGAGACCACCGCCCGGGGATCGATCCTGGCCATCCGCCCTCCTCAGCCCACGTCCATGGGAGTGGCATTGTCCGCGTCCGGGAACAGCATCATCTCCGCGGAACAGGCCTCCTCGTCATCGACGAAAGCGACCGTGGACAGTTTCCAGATGCCCTTCATGTTGCGCTCGACCTTGGCCGTGAGCACGAGCTGGTCACCCGGAATCACCGGTCGCCGGAAACGCGCCTTGTCGATGCCGGCGAAATAGAAACGCGTTCCCGCATTGGGCACCTTGCGCAAGGTCGCGTAGGTGAGGATGCCGGCGACCTGGGCCAGCGCCTCGAGGATCAGCACGCCCGGCATCACGGGGCGTTCCGGGAAATGCCCGGTGAACTGCGGTTCGTTGAACGTGACGTTCTTCAGCGCCTTGATGCTCTCGCCCGCCTGCAGTTCCAGCACGCGGTCCACCAGCAGGAAGGGATAGCGGTGCGGCAGGTAGCGGAGGATGGCGTGGATGTCGAGGACGTGCGGGCTATTCATCGGCGTCTTCCTGTCGCTGCGCGGCAAGGCCGGTGGCGCGCTCCAGCGCGGTCAGCCGGCCCACCATGTTGTCGATACGCTTGAGCCGGCCAACGATGCGTCGCCACGTGCGCGCTTCCTCGACCGGCAAGGTGCTGGAGTAGAGACCCGGCTTGTGCAGGGACGCCGAGACCTGGCTGGCACCCGTGAGCACCACGTCGTCGCAGATCGTGATGTGGCCGTTGATGCCAACGGCGCCGCCGATCATGCAGCGGCGGCCGATGATCGCGCTGCCGGCAATGCCCGTACCGGCCGCGATGGCAGTGTGCTCACCGATGACGACGTTGTGGCCCACCTGGATCTGGTTGTCGAGACGCACGCCATCGCCGATGACCGTGTCGCCCAGTGCACCGCGGTCGATCGTGGTGTTGGCACCGATCTCCACGTCGCAGCCCACTGTCACGCTGCCCAGTTGCGGCACCTTGACCCAGCCCTGGGGCTCGCGGGCATTGCCGAAACCGTCGGAACCGATCACGCACCCGGGATGCAGCAGGCTGCGTGCGCCAAGCTGCACTCCGTGGCAGACCGTGACGCGTTCACGCAGGCGCACGTCTTCAGCCAGTACGGCGCCCCGCCCAACGTGGCACTGCGGCCCGACCACAACGCGTGGACCCAAGCGTGCGCCGGCCTCGATGACGCAGAGCGCGCCCACATGCGCGGACGGGTCGATGTGGGCCGCAGGGTCGACCACCGCGCTGGGGTGGACTCCTGCCGGACAGGCAGGCTCCGGGTGAAGCCACGCGGCAACCCGGGCGAAGGTGGCGTGGGGATTGGCGCAGACGAGGACGGGGCCAGTTGACTTCGCAGCCAACTTGGCATCGACGATCACTGCCCCGGCGTTGGAATGCCGCAGGGCCTCAAGCCAGGCGGCGCTGGCCGCAAAAGCGACCACCGAGGCGCCGCCATCCAAGGGACCTGCAGCACTGATGACCTGGTCCGGGTCACCGCGCAGTTCGCAGCCGAACCGGACGGCAAGCTCGCCTAGCGTGGCAGGCACTGCAGCGTCCGGGTCGACTTGCGGTTACTTGGCCGCAGGCTTGGCCGCGGCAGCCGCCGCCGGGCGTCGGGCCTGCAGCGCCGCAAGCACCGGCCCGGTGATGTCGAGCGTCGGGCTCGCGAAGACATAACCCTCTGCCAGCACCAGATCGAAGCCCTGCGCCTTTGAGTAGGCGTTGACCTCCTCGAGGAGCGTGCGCTGCAACTTGGACATTTCCTCGTTGCGGCGGGCGTTGAAGTCGTCCTGCACTTCCTGCTGCTTGCGCTGCAGGTCGCGGGCGCCATCGCGGAGTTCCTTCTCGGCGGTGGAACGCTGCGCCTCGCTCATCGTGGCGCCGTCCTTCTGGAGACGGTCCTGCTTGCCCTTGAGCGTGCCGTTGAGGCGGTTGATGTCGGCCTCGCGCGGGGCGAACTCCGCCTGCAGCGCATCAAAGGCGACCTTCGCCTGCGGCGACTCCTGCAGAAGGCGGCCGAAATTGACCACGCCGACCTTGATCTCGGCCTGCGCCGGCGCAACCAATGCCACGGCGGCCAACAGGCCCGGAACCAACAGCTTCGCAATGCGCATCACGCTTGAACCTCTTCTTGTAGGGCCGGCCAAAGCCGGTCAGAACGCCTGGCCGACCGAGAACTGGAACTGCTCTTTCTCATCCGGGAAGACGACATTGTCGCCCTTGGCGGCATTGAGCGGCAGCGCGTAGCTGAAGCGGAAAATGCCCAGCGGCGCCAGCCACTGCACGGCCAAGCCGGTCGAGTGGCGCAAATTATCATATTTGAAATCGTAGGTTACCGGCGTCACGCCATCCCGGCCGTAGAACTTGATGTTCTTGTTGGTGGAGAACACGTTGCCAACGTCGTAGAACAGGCTGACCCGGGCGCTGGTTTGCCACTTTTCCGGCATCGGAAGCACCAACTCGCCCCGCGCCAGCACCATCATGTTTCCGCCATAGGGGTTGCCGAAGTTGTCCTTCGGGCCCAGGCGGCTCTCGCGGTAGCCGCGCACCGAATCCGGTCCGCCACCGTAGAACTGGCGGAACGGGGGCAGGCCGGTGGTGTCGCCCAAGGCGTCACCGTAGGCGCCGCGCAACTGGATGGCGCCCGTGAGGCGGCGCCAGATCGGGATGTACTGGACGTAGTCATAGCTGGCGACCCAGTACTCGACGTTGCTGCCCGGCAAGGTCGTGGACAGCGACAGCGCGTGGCGCATGCCGCGGTCCGGGAACAGGCCGCGGTTGAGGCTGTTCATGAACCAGCCGGCGGACAACTCGATGGTGCTGAACTCGCTGCCGTAGAACTCGAAGATGTTGCCGAACTCGTCGACGGCGCTGCGGGCGTAGGCCTTGCCGTTCTGCTGCACCCATTCGCGCGCCTGCAGTGCCGAACCGCTGGACGTGGTCAGCAGCTGGGCCTGCTGGAGCGTGGCGCCCAGCCGGATGCCCTGGAACTCGGTGATCGGGTAACCATACTCGAGGCCCAGTGCCAAGGTCTTCGAGGAGAAATCGGAGGACGCCGACACGAACTGCGTGACATCGCTGTAACGCAGGCTGACCGTGCGCGACAGGTTGTCGATGCTGGTGTAGGGATCGGTGTGCGAGAAGCTGTAGACCTGGCTGTAGGCGCCAGCGTTGATCTCGGCCGCCACGCGCTTGCCGGTACCCATGAAGTTGCTGTCGGCATAGCTGCCGTTGAGCATGAATGAGTAGGAGGCGGAGTAGCCGATGCCGCCGGAGAGCTGCGCACTCGGCCCTTCCTTGATCGTGTACTTGACGTCGACCAGATCGTCGGTGCCCTCGACCTTTTCCTTCTCGAACTCGACCTTCTCGATGTAGGCCAGCTGCTGGATGCGTTGCTTGGAGCGCTCCAGCGCCAGGTTCGACAGCCAGCTGCCCTCGAGTTGGCGCATCTCGCGACGCAGCACAAGGTCGTTGGTGCGCGTGACGCCGTCGAAATTGATCCGGCGGACGTAGACACGCTTGCCCGGCTCGACCAGGAAGGTGATGGACACCTCCTTCTTCTCGTCATCGAGCTTGGGCACCGGATCGACCTTGGCAAAGGCGTAGCCCTCCTCGCCGAGGCGGTTCTGCAGCAGCTCCTGCGTGGCGCTGACCCAGGCCTGGTTGAAGGTCTGGCCGGGCTGCACGAGCAGCAGCAGCTTCATTTCCTCTTCGGGCACGATGGTGTTGCCCGCCAGCTTGGACTCGGAGACCTTGTAGATCTCGCCCTCCCGGACGCTGACGGTGATGTACATGTCGTCCTTCTCGGGCGAAATGGCCACCTGCACCGATTCGATGTCGAAGTTCGCGTAGCCCCGGTCCTGGTACCAGGAGCGGATCTTCTCCAGGTCGCCCTGCAGCGACTCGCGGGAGTAGCGGTCGTTCTGCTTGTACCAGCTGTTCCACTGGGGCGTCTTCAGCTCCAGCGTGTCGAGAATGTCGTCCTGGTCGAACTTGGTGTTGCCGACGATGTTGATCTGGCGGATGCGCGCGCGCTGGCCTTCCTTCACGTCGATCTTGACCCGGACGCGGTTGTCCGGCTGGTCCTCGACGGTGGTGTCGATGCGCACGCCGTACTTGCCGCGGCTGAAGTACTGGTCGGTGAGGTAGCCCTTGACGTCCTCCAGCACCTGGCGATCGAAGGTCTTGCCGGCAGCCAGACCGACGTTGCGCAGCGACTTGGTGAGGTCCTCGGTCTTGATGTCCTTGTTGCCCTTGATCTCGAAGGACTCGATGGAGGGCCGCTCGCGCACGGCGATGACCAGCGTATTGCCGTCGCGGCGCATCTCGACGTCGCGGAAAAAACCGGTTCCGTAGAGCGCCTTGAGCGCCTCCCGCAACCGCGCCGGACTCAGCTCGTCGCCGATGTTCACGGGCAGGTAATTGAAAACCGTGCCCTCGGAGACGCGTTGCAGCCCTTCCAGCCGGATGTCACCGACGGTGAAGCGGGCCTCATCGCCAACCTGCACCTGGGAGCGGGCACAGGGCAGGTATGCGAGCAATGCAAGCGATGCGATGATCGCGCCGGACTTCATGTCATGGCCGCCGTGGGTAAAGGGGCATCAGGCAAACTGCCGCGCGATGTCGTTGAACAGCGCGACGCCCATGAGAAGGAACAACACTGCGATGCCCAGGCGCTGGACGAGCGCCTCGACCCGCTCCGGCAACGGACTGCCGCGGATCCACTCCACCGCCTGCTGGACGACCTGGCCGCCGTCAAGCATGGGGATGGGAAGGAGATTGAGGAAGCCCAGGCTCAGGCTCACCATGACCAGGAAGGCGACGAAGGCCGCCACGCCCAGCGAAGCCGTCTCGCCGGCATATTCGGCGATGGTGAGCGGTCCGCTGAGGTTCTTGAGGGACACCTGGCCGACGATCATCCGCCAGAACATGCGTGCCTGCAGGACGGTCATGTCCCAGGCATCGACGGTGGCCTTGCCAAGGGCCGCCAACGGACCGAGGCGGGTCTGGGCCAGCATGTGGTCCGGATAACGGATTTCGCGCAGCGGCGCGACCTGGATGCGACCCTGCCGGCGGCCTCCCTCGAGGACCACTTCTTCGATCTCGACGCGCGTCTCACGCACCACGCCCCCGCGCCGGTAGCTGAACTGCAGGCTGGAGCCGGCCGCCGCCGCGACGACATCACGCAGGGCGAAGAAGTCGGCGACCGGCCGAGCATCGATGGCCAGTATCTCATCGCCGGTGCGCAGTCCTGCGCGGTCGGCAGGGCCTCCCGCCGTGACCTCACCGAGAACGGCCGGCAGCGTCGGCCGCCACCAGCTGAAACCCAAGCCCTCGAACAGCACATCCGGCTCGGACAGCCGGCGCCGCTCCACCGGATCGGTGACCTGCAGCAGGAGCTGGCGTTCGCGGCCGTCCTCGCCGCGCACGCGGATGGCGGCACTGCCGGGGCCAGTGACCGCATCGAGCAGCCCCAGTGCGACGTCGCCTTGGCCCGCCACCGGTTCGCCGTCGAGAGCGAGCACGAGATCACCCGGACGCAGACCGGCACGGCCGACGTGTGAGCCGGCGGCAACCTCGCCGACCACGGGCCGGATCTCGGTGACGCCCCGCCAGGCGTGCAGGCCGGCGAGCAGCAGGATGGCGAACGCGATGTTGAAGGCCGAACCGGCCAGCAACACGGCGATGCGCTGCCAGTGCGGGCGCCGCGTGAAGGCGCGGTGCAGGTCCGCCGGATCAACCTCCCCTTCGCGCTCGTCGAGCAGCTTCACGTAGCCACCCAGCGGGATCATGCCGATGACGTACTCGGTGCGGTCGGGTCCGGCGGTGCGGCTGAACAGGGCCTTGCCGAAGCCCACCGAGAAACGCAGCACCTTGAAGCCGAGACGCTGGGCCACCCAGTAGTGGCCGAACTCGTGCACGGTGACCAGCAGGCCAATGGCGACCAGGAAAGCCAGAGGGTGTTGCCAGGACAGGTTCATGCGGCAGCTCCAGCCCACCGTGCGACAGCGGCGGCAGCCAGCCTGCGGGCGGCAGCGTCGGTTGCAAGGACGGCCTCGAGATCGACAGCCGGGCCGTGGGCGCTTTCGTTCATCACCGTATCAATGACCGCCGCGATGTCCGTGAAGTTCAGGCGCCGCTCAAGGAAGGCGGACACCGCCACCTCATTGGCCGCATTGAGCGCGGCGGGCGCGGTGCCCCCCAGCCGGGCGGCCTCGATGGCCAGCGCCAGGCAGGGGAAGCGCACCGTGTCCGGAGCGCGGAAATCCAGCCGACCGAGCGTGACCAAGTCCAGGGATTGTACACCGGCGTCGACGCGCTGCGGCCACGCCAGGGCGTGGGCGATGGGTGTGCGCATGTCCGGGGATCCCAGCTGCGCCAGCACCGAACCATCCAGGTACTCGACCATCGAGTGGATGATGCTTTGGGGGTGGACGACGACGTCGATACGGTCTGGTGGCAAGCCAAACAGCAGGCAGGCCTCGATCAGCTCGAGCCCCTTGTTCATGAGCGTGGCCGAATCGACGGAGATCTTGCGGCCCATGCTCCAGTTCGGATGCGCGCAGGCCTGCTCGGGCGTCACGACCGAGAGATCTCCGGTGAAGTCCCTGAACGGTCCGCCAGACGCCGTCAGCAGCAGGCGGCGCACGCCCACGGGAGGATTGCCGACGGAGGAACCGTGGGGCAGGCACTGGAAGATCGCGTTGTGTTCGCTGTCGATGGGCAGCAGCACCGCGCCCGCCGCCCGTACGGCGTCGAGCAGGAGCGGACCGGCCATCACCAGGGATTCTTTGTTGGCCAGCAGGATGCGTTTGCCGGCACGCGCGGCTGCCAGGGTGGAGGGCAAGCCGGCAGCCCCCACGACCGCGGCCATGACCACGTCGACCTCAGGCCCGGACGCCAGCGCTGACAGCGCATCCGCACCCGCGAGCACCCGCGTGGCAAGACCCGCGCGTGCAAGTTCCGCCTCCAGTTCCCGCGCTGCATCGACATCCGCCAGCGCGGCGTAACGCGGCCGGAAACGCAGGCACTGCTCGCGCAGCCGCGCCACGTTGCGGCCGGCGCCCAGCGCGACCACGTCGAAGCGCTCCGGATGCCGGGCCGCCACGTCCAGGGTGCTCAGCCCGATGCTGCCGGTGCTGCCCAGGACGGCCAGCCGGATCGGCGGCAGAACACTCACGCGAGCGACTCCAGCAGCAGCAGGCCTCCGAGCAGGATCGGCGCCGCCGCCGTCACGCTGTCGATGCGATCGAGCACACCGCCGTGACCGGGCAGCAGATGGCCGCTGTCCTTGAGTTCTGCGAGCCGCTTGAACCGGCTCTCGTTGAGATCGCCGACCACGGAGAACAGCGCGGCGACAAGGCACAACACCGTGAACAGCCCGCGGGGCTGGCCCAACCACGGGGCACAGAGGGCGCCATAAACACCGGCCGCCAGGACGCCCCCCACGGCACCCTCCACGGACTTGCCCGGCGAGATCGCGGGTGCCAGCCGCCTGCTGCCGAAGCGGCGTCCGGCGAAGTAGGCCACCGTGTCGGCCACAAATGGCAGGAACAGCACGAACAGGAACCAGCCGATGCCGGGGTGCCATTCGAATCGCAGGCGAAGCAGCGCGACGCCTGTGGGCACCAAGGCAAACCCGCCGGCGACCACGGCATGCAGCCGGCTGAACCGCGGCGTGCCCCACCAGAGACCGGCGGCAGAGACGAGCCACCACAGGGCCGTCAGGGCCAACATGAGTTGCAGCCCATCACGCGAGCCGGTCCAGAGCCAGGCGGCCAGCAGGCCCGTGATCAGCGTGATGACATACAGCACGCGGGGCAATGGCGCCTCGAGCCGCAGGAAGGCGGACCACTCCCAGGCACCCATGAGCAGGGCGGCGACCACCAAGACCACCAGCGCGAGAGGCGGCAGCAGGAACACCACTGCGGCCAGGACGGCGACCATCAGCACTGCAGTGGCGACACGCGTGCGGGTCACGGGGCCTCACTCGCCTGCTCGGCCGTGAGACCAAAACGCCGCTGCCGGCTGCGGAAGTGCGCCAGTGCGGCATCGAAACCCTCGGCACCGAACTCCGGCCAGAGCTGGTCCGTGAAATAGAGCTCCGTATAGGCGAGGTTCCACAGCAGGAAATTGCTGATGCGTTGTTCGCCGCCGGTACGGATGAACAGATCAGGATCCGGCAGATCGGCCAAGGCCAAGCCGGAAGCCAGGTCATCTTCGGTCAGCGCCGCGGCATCACGCTCGCCACGCACGCACTGTGACGCCAGCCGACGGACGGCCTGCAGGATGTCCCAACGGCCACCGTAGGACACCGCGATCCGCAGGTCGAGCCGGCTGTTGCCAGCGGTCTGCGCCTCGGCCGCCCGGATGCGTTCGATGAGCGGCAGGGCCAGCTGCGAGCGGTCACCGATGAAGCGGACCCGAACCCCGTGGCCGTGGAGCTCGTCGATCTGCTCCTGCAGTGCCTTCAGGAACAGGGCCATCAGGTTGTCGACCTCCTCGGCCGGCCGCGCCCAGTTCTCGCTGCTGAACGCGAACAGGGTCAGCGCCCCGATGCCATGCCGGAGGCACTGCTCGACACAGGCACGCACGGGCCCGACGCCGGCGCTGTGGCCGGCCGGCCGCGGCAGCCCACGACGTTGGGCCCAACGCCCGTTGCCGTCCATGATGATGGCTACGTGCCGGGGCGCATTCATCGGCATCAGACCTGCAGGATCTCTTTTTCCTTGGCGGCCGTGTGCTGGTCGATTTCCGCGACGAATTTGTCCGTCAGCTTCTGGATCTCGTCCTGTGCCTTGCGCTCCTCGTCCTGCGAAATCAGCTTCGCCTTGAGGGCTTCCTTGACATCGGCCAGCACATCGCGGCGCACGTTGCGCACGGCGACCTTGGCGTCTTCGGCATTGGAACGCACGACCTTGGTGAGATCGCGGCGGCGCTCTTCGGTCAGCGGCGGCAGGGGCACGCGGATGACGGCACCCGCAGACATGGGCGTCAGGCCCAGATCAGACTTGTAGATGGCCTTTTCGATCGCGCCGACCATCGTCTTGTCCCAAGGGGTGACGGTGATGGTGCGGGCGTCCTCGATGGCGATGTTCGCAACCTGCGACAGCGGTGTATCGGAGCCGTAGAAATCGACCTTGAGGTTCTCGACAAGGCTGGGGTGGGCACGGCCCGTCCGCAGCTTCTTGAGGTCGGCCTGGTAGGACTGGATGCACTTCTGCATCCGCGTGGTGGCGTCCTTCTTGAAGTCATCGAGCATGGCAAGGCTCTCCCTGGATCAGTCGTGGGTGACCAGCGTGCCGACGTCCTCGCCCCGCAACATGCGCGGCAGGTCGCCGGCATTGCCGAGGTTGAAGACGCGCAGCGGCAGGCGGTTGTCGCGGCACATGACGATGGCGGTGGCATCCATCACGCCCAACCGGTCGTCCAGCACCCGATCGAAGCTCAGGCGCTGGTAACGCGTTGCCGAAGGATCGCGGACCGGGTCTGCCGAATAGACGCCATTGACCTTGGTGGCCTTGACCAGCAGGTCCGCGCCGATCTCCACCGCACGCAGGCTCGCCGCGCTGTCGGTGGTGAAAAACGGGTTGCCGGTGCCGGCCGCGAAGATGACGACCCGGCTCTTCTCGAGATGCCGCACGGCACGGCGCCGGATGTAGTCCTCGCAGACCTCGTTGATGCGGATGGCCGACATCACGCGGGTGGGCTGCCCGACCGATTCAAGCGCATCCTGCAGCGCCAGCGAGTTCATGACGGTGGCCAGCATGCCCATCTGGTCGGCCGTGACACGGTCCATGCCGGCGCGGGCAAGTCCGGCACCGCGGAAGATGTTGCCGCCGCCGATGACGACCGCGACCTGGATCCCGGAATCGCGGACTTCCTTCAGTTCAAGCGCAACACGCCGGATCATGGCCGGGTCGATGCCATAGTCGGCCTCGCCGAGGAGTGCCTCGCCCGAGAGCTTGACCAGGACGCGACGGTAGCGGGCAGCTGTGCTCACAATGTGCTCCTCCTTAAAAAAAACCCCGCCGAAGCGGGGTTTCGCAGGCCAGCGGCCAGTTTACTTCCCGCTGCTGCCCTTGGCTTGGGCCATGACTTCGGCGACGAAGTCATCCTGCTTTTTCTCGATGCCGGCGCCGACCTCGAGGCGCTCGAAGCGGACCACCTTGGCGCCGGACTTGGCCAGCAGCTTCTCCACGGAGAGGCTGTCATCCTTCACGAACGGCTGGCCCATCAGCGTGATCTCGCCGAGCCACTTGTTCATGCCGCCTTCGACGATCTTGGCAAGAATGTTCTCGGGCTTGCCCTTGTTCTTCTCGTCGTTCTTCATGATGTCGATGCGGATGGCGCGTTCCTTGGCCTTGGCCTCTTCCGGAACGTCCGCGGCGGAAAGGTAGGCCGGGTTGCTGGCGGCCACGTGCATGGCCAGGTCGCGACCCAACTGCTCGTCGCCGCCCTCCAGCGCCACCAGCGTGCCGATCCGCGTGCCGTGCAGGTAGCTGCCAAGGACACCGGTCGACTCGACGCGCACGAACCGGCGCACGCTGATGTTCTCGCCGATCTTGGCGATCAGCGCACGACGCACGTCGTCCACCGTGCCGCCAGCCGGCAGCGCAGCCGCTGCCAAGGCCTCGACATCCGCCGGGGCCGAGGCAAGCGCCAGCGCGGCAACTTGCGCCGCGAAGGCGGTGAAATCGTCTCCGCGGGCGACGAAATCCGTCTCGCAGTTGACTTCGACCAGCACCGCGGCCTTGCCGTCGGCAGCCCGTGCGAGCGCAATGACGCCCTCGGCGGCGACACGGGTCGCCTTCTTGTCGGCCTTCGCCAAGCCCTGCTTGCGCATGAGCTCGGCGGCCGCCTCAAGGTCGCCCTGCGTCTCGACCAGGGCCTTCTTGCATTCCATCATGCCGGCGCCCGTGCGCTCGCGCAGTTGCCGGACCGAATCCGCCGTGATGTTCATCAGCGACCTCCACGACGCGGTGCACCGCCGCCGCCCGTGCCACGCCCACGACCACCACCGCCCGCCGGGCCAGCCCCGCGGCCGCGACCGCCGCCGGCCGGGCGGCGACCGCCACCCTCACCACCCTCGCCGCCCTCGTCGGCATCACTGCCATCGCGGCGCCGGCCGGCACGCGGTGCACGGCTCTTCGGGTTGCCTTCCTCATCGAGCTCGACGAATTCTTCGTCGACCACCGCCACCTGCGGCACCTGGGCCTTGCCCTCGATGACCGAATCGGCCATTGCCGAGGCATAGAGATGGATGGCGCGCATGGCGTCGTCGTTGCCGGGGATGACGTAGTCGACGCCCTCGGGGGAACAGTTGGTGTCGACCACCGCGATCACCGGGATGCCGAGCTTGGCGGCCTCGTGCAGCGCGATGCGCTCATGGCCGACGTCGATGACAAAGAGCGCGTCCGGCAGGGAGGACATGTCCTTGATGCCGCCGAGGCTCTTCTCGAGCTTCGCCATTTCGCGGCGCAGCTGCAGCGCTTCCTTCTTGCCGCGCCGGTCGAGCGCACCCGTGTTCTGCAGCTCGGTGAGGTCCATCAGCCGCTTGATCGACTGGCGGATGGTCTTGAAATTGGTGAGCATGCCGCCCGGCCAACGCTGGTTGACGTAGGGCATGCCGCAACGGCCGGCCTCGGCCTGGATGGCATCGCGGGCCGAACGCTTGGTGCCGACGAAGAGCAGCTTGCCGCCATCGGCGATGATGCTGCGCGCGACGGCAATGGCCTGCGCGAACATCGGCTGCGACTTCTCGAGGTTGATGATGTGGATGCGGTTGCGTTCACCGAAGATGTACTGCGCCATCTTGGGGTTCCAGAAGCGGGTCTGGTGTCCGAAATGGACGCCCGCTTCCAGCATCTGTCGCATGGACACGCTGGACATGAGGTTGGCTCCTTTAAGCCGTTCGGGTTGTGGGCCGGCGCGCACCCCTGGCGGCAATTCCCGCCACCCCGTGGGGCAGCCGCGGAACACCCGGCCTCCAGTGTCGATGCGCGCCTGGATTGGTTTGCCAAAAAAGGCCGCGCTTTATACCATGGCCAACAAGCCCGGACAATGCCTTGCACCGGCCTTCCAGCCTCCTCCGGGATACCATGCAAGTCACGATCAAGAACGCCGAAGACCAGCAGAAAATGCGCGTTGCGGGCCGGCTCGCCGCGGACGTGCTCGACATGATCACGCCGCATGTCCAGCCCGGGGTCACGACCGAGGAGCTGGACCGCCTCTGCCACGATTTCATCGTCCAGCAACAGCGCGCCATACCGGCCAACCTCGGGTATCGCGGTTTCCCCAAGACGGTCTGCACCTCTGTCAACCATGTGGTCTGCCACGGGATCCCGAATGACAAGCGGCTGAAGGCCGGCGACATCGTCAACATCGATGTGACCGTGATCCATGAGGGCTTCCACGGCGACACCAGCCGCATGTACTGCGTGGGCAAGGCGCCGGTGCAGGCCGAGCGCCTGGTGCGTGTCTGCGAGCAGGCCATGTGGGCCGGCATCCGCGTGGTGCGTCCCGGCGCCCACCTGGGCGATGTGGGTCATGCGATCCAGACCTTGGTGGAGGCCGAGCGCTTCAGCGTGGTGCGCGAGTACTGCGGCCATGGCATCGGGCGGATCTACCACGAGGACCCCCAGGTCCTGCACTACGGCCAGCCGGGCACGGGGATGATGCTGCAGGCCGGCATGACCTTCACCATCGAGCCGATGATCAACGCCGGTCGCCGGCATGTCCGGCTGATGCCGGACGGCTGGACGGTCGTGACCAAGGACCACTCCCTGTCCGCGCAGTGGGAACACACCGTGCTGGTGACCGATTCCGGCTTCGAGGTGCTGACCCTCGGCGCCGCGCAGCGCGGCTGAGGCCGCCGCCATGGTTTCCTTCAAGCAATCGGCGCTGGACGAGGACGAAGGACGCGATCCGCCGGTAGCGCCACTGTCATGGCCGCTGCTCGACCAACTGGAGCAGCGTCTCGAGGCGCAGGGCTGGACTCCCGAGGCCTGCCGCGCCGCGGTCGCCGAGTGCCAGGATGACCTGAAACGCTTCTTCCTCGCCGAGGAATCCGTCGAGGCGCTGGTGCGCGGCCGTGCCCTGTTCATCGACCGGCTGCTGCGCAGCCTCTGGTCACGGCGCTTGCCCGCGGCGCTGTCAGCCAGCGCCAGCCTGCTGGCCGTGGGCGGCTATGGCCGGGGCGAGTTGCATCCCGGTTCGGACATCGACCTGCTGCTGCTGGTCCCACCGGATCTGCCGCTGGCCGAGGGTGCCGGCCAGCATCTGGGAGCCTTCGTCGCCTTCCTCTGGGATATCGGCCTCGAGGTCGGACACAGCGTGCGGACCCCGGTGCAGTGTGCCGAGGAAAGCCAGTCCGACGTTGGCGTCATGACGACGCTGCTGGAGTCCCGCGAGCTCGCCGGGTGTCCGGAACTGCCGGCGCTGATGCGCCGGGAACTGGCTGCGGACCGGATCTGGCCTGCGCGCGAGTTCTTCGAGGCGAAGCTGCGGGAGCAGGCCGACCGCCATGCCAAGGCCAACGACACCGCCTACAACCTCGAGCCCAACGTGAAGACCGGGCCAGGCGGCCTGCGCGACCTGCAGACCATCGGCTGGGTCGCCAAGCGCCACTTCGGCGTACGCACGCTCGACGAACTGGTGACCCACGGGTACCTCGCGCCTGCCGAATTTCGCAAGCTCAAGCAGGCCCAGGCCTTCCTCTGGAAAGTGCGTTTCGGCCTGCATGTGCTGACGGGACGCCACGAGGACCGTCTGCTCTTCGACCACCAGATCCGCCTGGCGCAGATCTTCGGCTACGAGGACGCCTCGTACACGCTGGCCGTCGAACAGCTGATGCAGCGCTACTACCGCACGGTGCTCGACGTCAGCTTCCTCAACGAACTGCTGCTGCAGCTGTTCCGCGACGCGATCCTGTCGGGGAGCGCACCACCACGCCCGCTCAACGCGCGGTTCCAGGTGCGCAATGACTACCTCGAGGCGGTCACGCCGGACATCTTCTCCCGCTACCCCTCCTCGCTGCTCGAGCTGTTCGTGCTGCTGCAGCAGAACCCGGAGATCCGCGGCGTACGCGCATCGACCATGCGCGCGCTGTCGCGGCACCTGTGGCTGATCGACGAGGAATTCCGCCAGAACCCGCGGCACCACCGCCTGTTCCTCGACATCCTGCGGGCACCGGTGGGCGTGACCCACGAGCTGCGCCGCATGAACACCTACGGCGTACTCGGGCGCTACATCCCCGCCTTCGGCCGCATCGTCGGGCGGATGCAGTACGACCTGTTCCACGCCTACACGGTGGACGCCCATACCCTGTTCGTGGTCAGCAACCTGCGGCGCCTCGCGATGCCCAAGTACGACCACGAGCTGCCGCAGCTGTCCGGCATCATGCAGAAGCTGCCCAAGCAGGAGATCGCCTACCTGGCGGCACTTTTCCACGACATCGCCAAAGGCCGCGGCGGCGACCACTCCGAACTCGGTGCAGTCGATGCCGAGGCCTTCTGCCTTGAGCAAGGCCTGTCCCGCTACGATGCACGGCTCGTCGCCTGGCTGGTGAAGCACCACCTCGTGCTGTCGATCACTGCCCAGAAGAAGGACATCGGCGATCCGCAGGTCATCAACGAGTTCGCCCGCATGGTGGGCGACGAGACGCACCTGGACTATCTCTACATGCTGACCGTGGCGGACGTGCGCGGCACCAACCCGCGCCTGTGGAATTCCTGGAAAGCCTCGCTGTTCCAGGAATTCCATGAGCGCGTGCGCGGCGCGCTGCGCCGCGGCCTGGAATCGCCCATCGACCAGGAGCAGCTGCTGCGCGAGAACCAGGATGATGCGAGGGCTGTGCTGCGGCAGGCCGGCGTGGCGGAAGACAGCATCCAACGCATCTGGCAGCGTCTGTCCCAGGCCTATTTCCTCAGGCACTCTCCTGAGGAGATTGCCTGGCACACGCGCCTGCTCGCGACCAGCGATCCGGCCGCCGACGAGCCGCTGGTGGCACTGGACCCGCAGAGCGAGCGCGGCACCACGGCCGTGCTGATCTACGCGCCGCACCGGCGCCACGGTTTTGCCCGGGCCACGGCGGTGCTCGACCAGTTGTGCCTCACCATCGTCGATGCGCGCATCACGCCCACCGAAGATGGTTACAGCCTCGACCTGTACCATGTCCTGGAAGAGGACGGCAGCACGATCACCGACCGGGAACGCCTTGGCGAGATCGAAGAGCGCCTGTGGCAGTCGCTGCGCCGCCCTGAGGACTCGCCTACGGCAGTGTCGCGTCGTGCGCCGCGGCAGGTCCGCCTGTTCAACACGCCAACGTCGATCACCGTGGGCACCGACGAACGCAACCAGCGCTCCGTCATCGAACTGGTCGCCGGCGACCGTCCGGGGCTGCTTTGCGAGGTGGGCAAGGCCCTGTGGGAAGAACGCGTCGAGTTGCTGGGCGCCAAGGTGAGCACGGTGGGCGAACGGGCCGAAGACGTCTTCCAGGTCACGGACAGCGGCGGCGCGCCTTTGTCTGCCGAGGCGGCCGCACATTTGCGGCAGCGGCTGCTGGTCGCGTTGAGCCGCCCGCAGTGAACCCCGACCTGCAGAAGCTGGTCGCCTACCCGTTCGAGCGCCTTGCCGCGCTCAAGCGCGGGCTGGTGCCACCGGCCAACCTGCCTCACATCGCGCTGTCCATCGGCGAGCCGAAGCACGAGCCCCCGGCCTTTCTGATCGAAGCGCTGACCCGCAGTGTCGGCGAATTGGGCAGCTACCCGGCAACCAAGGGCCTGCCCGAGACACGCGAGGCCTGCGCCCGGTTCATGGAACGGCGCTTCGGCCTGCGCAATGGTTCGGTGGACGCCGAGCAGATGGTGCTGCCGGTCAATGGCACGCGCGAGGCGCTGTTCTCCATCGTGCAGGCGGTGGTCGATCGCAGCCGGCCACGGCCGCTGGTGCTGATGCCCAACCCTTGCTACCAGATCTACGAGGGTGCGGCCTTGCTGGCGGGTGCCGAGCCTTGGTTCCTCGACACGACGGCGGACAACGGCTACGAGCCCGATCTTGATGCCGTGCCCGAAGCCGTCTGGGCGCGGTGCCAGTTGCTGTTCCTGTGCAGTCCGGGAAATCCCGCCGGTGCCATCCATTCGGCGGCCTACCTGAGGCGCGCCTTGGAACTGGCACAGCAGCACGGCTTCCTGATCTGTTCCGACGAGTGCTACGCCGACCTCTACGACGACGAGTCAGCGCCGCCGACGTCATTGCTGGCCGTGGCACAGACGATGGGCAACGAGGCCTTCGCGCATTGCCTCGTGTTCCATTCACTGTCCAAGCGCTGCAGCGTCCCGGGCCTGCGCTCCGGCTTCGTGGCGGGCTGCCCGCAGGTGATGAAGCAGTACCTGCTCTACCGCACCTACCACGGTTGCGCGATGGCGCTGCCCGTGCAGCGCGCCAGCATCGCGGCCTGGGAGGACGACAGTTGCGCTGCCGCGAACCGCCGTCTGTACCGCGCCAAGTTCGATGCGGTGCTGCCGGTCCTGGCCGAGGTGCTGGAGGTCGAGCGCCCTGCCGGCGGGTTCTATCTGTGGCAGCGGATCGGCGGGGATCCGGAAGCCTTCACGGCGCAGCTGTTTGCACACCAGAACGTCACGGTCATACCCGGTCCCTACCTGGCGCGCGACGGCCTGCGGGGCAACCCGGGCGCCGACCGCGTCCGCATCTCCTTGGTCGCGAGCGTCGAGGAATGCGTCGACGCCGCACACCGGATCCGTGACTTCATCCGCCATCCCGACTGACAGCACCGACAGGACCCCCATGACCGACACGCTCCGCCAGACCATCGAGGCCGCCTTCGAGCGCCGCGCCGACATCAACCCGGCCAACATCGACGCCGCCACCCGGCAGGCCATCGAGGACTGCATCGGGCTGCTCGACAGTGGCAAGGCCCGCATTGCCGAGCCCGTCGGCGGCGACTGGCAGGTCAACGACTGGCTGAAGAAGGCCGTGCTGCTGTCGTTCCGGGCCAATGACAACCAGGTCATCGATGCGGGCAGCGTGCGCTATTACGACAAGGTTCCGCTGAAGTTCGCGGACCAGGATGCAGCCCAACTCAAGGCCGGTGGCGTGCGTGTGGTGCCCTCCGCCGTAGCCCGCAAGGGTGCCTACATCGCCCCGAACGTGGTGCTGATGCCCTCTTACGTCAACATCGGCGCCTATGTCGACAGCGGCACCATGGTCGACACCTGGGCCACGGTGGGCTCCTGTGCGCAGATCGGCAAGAACGTGCACCTGTCGGGCGGCGTGGGTATCGGTGGCGTGCTGGAGCCGCTGCAGGCCAGCCCGACGATCATCGAGGACGACTGCTTCATCGGCGCGCGCTCGGAAGTGGTCGAGGGCGTGATCGTCGGCCGTGGTTCGGTGCTGGCGATGGGCGTGTTCATCAGCCAGAGCACCCGCATCTATGACCGCGCGACCGGGGAAGTGAGCTATGGCCGGGTGCCGCCGGGTTCGGTGGTGGTGCCAGGCAGCCTGCCCTCCGCCGACGGCAAGTACAGCCTCGCTTGCGCCATCATCGTCAAGCGGGTCGACGAGAAGACCCGCAGCAAGACGTCGATCAACGAACTGCTGCGGATGGACTAGGCGTGGCTCAACCGAACCTGCCACGCCTGAGGAGCTGTTGAGCCGGAATTCCGGCTCAACCGAACCTCCCCGTGATGTAGTCCTCGGTGAGCTTGTGCCGGGGATTGGTGAAGATCCGGTCGGTCTCGCCCACCTCGATCAGGTCTCCCAAATGGAAATAGGCCGTGCGCTGTGACACGCGTGCGGCCTGCTGCATCGAGTGGGTCACGATCGCAATGGCGTAACTGGCGCGCAGCTCATCGATCAGGTCCTCAATGCGGGCCGTGGCAATCGGATCCAGCGCAGAGCAAGGCTCGTCCATCAGGATGATCTCGGGATTCACGGCGATCGTCCGTGCGATGCACAAACGCTGCTGCTGGCCGCCCGACAGACCCGTGCCCGGCTGCTGCAGGCGGTCCTTCACTTCATCCCACAGACCGGCACGCTGCAGGCTGGTCTGCACGATCTCGTCGAGTTCCACCCGATCCGCGGCCAGGCCATGGATGCGGGGCCCATAGGCGACGTTCTCGTAGATCGACTTTGGAAATGGATTGGGCTTCTGGAACACCATGCCGACGCGGGCGCGCAGCGGCACCACGTCCTGGCGCCGGTCGTAGATGTCCTGCCCTTCCAGCGTGATGTCGCCGGTGACGCGGCAGCCCTCGATGGTGTCGTTCATGCGGTTGAGGCAGCGCAGGAAAGTCGACTTGCCGCAACCGGACGGGCCGATCATGGCCAGGACCTGGTTGCGCCCGATGTCGACGCTGACTTCCTTGATGGCCTGCTTGCTGCCGTAGAACACATTCACGCCGCGTGCCGCCATGACCGGCTTGTCGACAGTGACAACACCCACGGTCTTGCAAGACCCGGGAACCGCTGGCGTTTCGTGGGGGGCGACGTTGTCCATGGGGGCGACCTGATTTGGGGGTTGTGGCAGCGCCGCTCACCAGCGACGTTCGAAACGGTTGCGCAGCAGCACGGCAGCCGCGTTCATCAGCACGAGGAAGGCCAGCAGCACCATGATGGCCGCCGAGGTGCGCTCGAGGAAGGCACGCTCGGCGCTGTCGGCCCAGAGGAAGACCTGGACGGGCAACACCGTGGCCGGATCCATCGGCCCGCGTGGCACGTCGACGATGAACGCCACCATGCCGATCATGAGCAGCGGCGCCGTCTCGCCCAGGGCACGTGCCATGCCGATGATCGCACCCGTGAGGATGCCGGGCATGGCCAACGGCAGCACGTGGTGCTGCACCATCTGGATACGCGAGGCACCCATGCCCAATGCCGCCTCGCGGATCGACGGTGGCACCGCTTTCAGCGCCGCCCGCGAGGCGATGATGATCGTGGGCAGCGTGAGCAGCGTCAGCACGAGGCCGCCGACCAGCGGTGCAGATCGTGGCATGCCGAAGAAATTCAGGAACAAGGCCAGACCCAGCAGGCCGAAGACGATCGACGGCACGGCGGCCAGGTTGTTGATGTTCACTTCGACAATGTCGGTCCAGCGACCGCGCTTGGCGAACTCCTCCAGATAGACGGCCGCGGCCACGCCAATGGGGAAAGACAGGGCGAGCGTCACCACCAGGGTGTAGAAAGAGCCCACGACCGCGCCCCAGACGCCGGCCTGCTCCGGCTCGCGTGAATCGCCCTGCGTGAACAGACCCGTGTTGAAGCGCAGCTTGAGTTTGCCATCGGCCTGCAGGGCGTCAGCCCACGCCAACTGGGCATCGGTGAGCGGCCGATCCGCCTCGGGCACTGTCCGGTCGATGCGTCCCTTGAGCAGTTGGTCCAGACGGTCGCTGGCGAGGACTTCAACGGTTTCGCGCGTACCGATGCGCGACGGTTCGGACTCGATGCGGTCCTGCAGGACCTGCGCCGCCGAAGTGCTGACCAAGGCCAGCAGTTGCCTCGTGGCAGCCCTGCCCTCCACCTCCGGAAAGCGCTCGCGCAAGGATGCACGGACCAGCGCCGCATAGTCTGCCGTGGCCAGTGTCTCGGCAAGCCGGCTGCCCTCAGGGTCGATGACCTCCGGATCGTAGTGCACCTGCAGTTGAACGGTCGCCTGCCGGAACGCCGACCAGCCTTGGGAAATGATCGAACTGAACAGCAGGGCGACGAAGGCCAGCCCCAGCAGGACCGCTGCCGCGCCGCAGGCACGGAACAGGCGCTCGTTGCGGTAGCGGCGCCGCAGGCTGCGCTCAACCTTCGCGCGGGTTGCGCTCGCTGGCTTATTCATACTGCTCCCGGTACTTGCGCACGACCTTGAGGGCGATGACGTTGAGCGCCAGCGTGACCACGAACAGCACCAGGCCCAGTGCAAAGGCAGCCAGGGTCTTGGGGCTGTCGAACTCCTGGTCGCCCGTGAGCAGGGTGACGATCTGCACGGTGACCGTCGTGACGGCCTCGAGCGGGTTTGCCGTCAGGTTGGCGGCCAGACCGGCCGCCATCACGACGATCATGGTCTCGCCGATGGCACGCGACACGGCCAGCAGCACGCCACCGACGATGCCCGGCAGCGCCGCGCGCAGCACGACCTGGCGGATGGTCTCGGACCGGGTTGCGCCGAGCGCATAGGCGCCATCACGCAGGGACTGGGGGACGGCCGTGATCATGTCGTCGGCGAGCGACGAGATGAAGGGGATGATCATGATGCCCATCACCAACCCTGCGGCGAGGGCGCTTTCGGAGGCAACCTGCAGTCCCAGGCCTTCACCGATGTCGCGCAGGAAGGGCCCGATGGTCAGGGCGGCGAAGAAGCCGTAGACCACGGTGGGGATGCCGGCGAGGATCTCCAGAAGCGGCTTCACCCAGCGCCTCACACGGCGGTCGGCATATTCAGCAAGGTAGATGGCCGCGAACAGCCCCACCGGCACGGCGACCAGCATTGCGATGCCCGAGATCAGGAGCGTGCCCGCAAACAACGGCACGGCGCCGAAGCTGCCGGAACCCGCCACCTGGTCGGCGCGCATCGCCGTCTGCGGACTCCACTGCGTGCCGAACAGGAATTCGTGGACCGGCACGCTGCCGAAGAAGCGCAGCGACTCGTAGGCCACCGACAGCACGATGCCGATCGTGATGAACACTGCCAGGGAAGCACAGGCGAGCAACAGGCCCTCGACGATGCGTTCGACCGCGTTGCGTGCGCGCAGTTGCGGCTCGATGCGGCGCCGTACGGCCAGGATGCCGCCGATACCAACGACCGCGACCAGGACCGCGAGCGAAAGGTTCGCCAGCACCTGCAGCCGCTGGTAGCTGGCGATCGCGGCGTGCAGCAGCGGATCTGCCAGGGACAGGGCATCCTGGCCCGCGGCGGCGTTGCGCACCTGGTTGAGGACCAGGTCGAGCTCGCCGGCGGAGAGCGCGCGCAACTCACCCGGCAGGGCCTGCACGACCAGCTGCGTCAGGATGAGGTCGTCGAACAGCAGCCACGCCCCCATCAGCACCAGGCAGGGGATGGCACACCAGAGGGCCGCCAGGTACCCGTAATAGGACGGCAGCGAGTGCAGTTCGCGGACACGGCGCGGCCCACCGGCCACCTGGCGTGCCCGGGACTTCCCGAGCCAGTAGCCGAAGGCGCTGAGGGCTGCCACGACCAGCAGCAGGACAGAAGGAGACATTGAGGACTACCCGCCCGAGGACCCGTCGTATGTTCCAGTAAACCGCGCCGACATGACAACCAGAAGGCAGAGCCTGCCGGTGACGGTCAGAACTTGAAGTTGAGGTCCAGCTGCAATCGCTGGTAGTCCCGCCCGCGGACATTGCCCACGCCGGCGACCGCCACCGGGCGGTCAAGGTTCGTCTGGTTCAGGAACCACGTGGCGTTGAGCGTCCAGTTGCGCGCGGCCGCATAGCCGGCCCGCAGGACCAGACCGTCGACATCGGTGTTGCCGCCGCCGAAATCGGAATCGATGTACTGCGCATAGAGCGCATCCTTCTCGATCGACTGCCAGAACGCGCCCAGTTCCCAGGTGCCGGGATCCGCCGCCTTGCCCCAGGCAGCGCCAGCGCTCCAGGCCGTGTCGAGCCCATTGCCGGCAGCGCCATTGCGCAGCACATCCGCGTACAGGACCAACGGCCGGTCCACCAGCACGGTGCTGTATTCGGCGAAGACTTCCGCCTGCCGGTAATCATTGCAAAGACGCCCGGTAGCTGCGTTGTACGCCGCCGAATAGCAGGCATCTCCGGCGATATTGTTGACCAGCGTATTGCCGAAGGAATTGTTGCCCCCCTCCCAGAAGGCATTGCTGCCCTTCAGGTTGTTGAAGCGGAACAGGCTGGCACCCAGAACAAGCCGGCGCTCGCTGTCGAGCAGCAGCCGGTACCCGGCTTGGCCGCCGGTCATGGTGACCTCGGCAGACGCACTGTTCTCGCGCAGCTGCGTGTGGAATCCGCTGGCGAAGAAGCCGCCCCGCGTCCATGCCGCCGCCAGCCCCTCCGGGTTGATGTCACCGTCAAAGAGGACACTCTGCCCAGGGCGGACCCACGGGTACTTCATCTTGCCGGCGGTCAACGTGAGCCCCTCGAGCGGCTTCCACTCGGCATAGGCCAGGTCGAGGTAGATGCCTTTGCGCTGGTTCTGTGTCGTCAGGCTCTGGTTGGAGGAGCGGGGATCGCCGTTTTCCCCCGTGGCGAGCTGGACCTCGACGCGCGTCGTGTCATTCACCTTGGCCAGGAAGCCCGCCCGCAGCCGGATGCGGTCACGGTTGCGGTCGGGGCTGTAGTCCTGCCAGATGGTCTCGTCGCGGTAACGGAAATCGCCTTTCCAGGTGAAATTGCCGACCCAGCTGCCCAAGGCAGCCCGCGTCATCGCCAACTGGTCCGTCTGCCGGTCGTTGGTGGCCTCCGCCTCGGCCACCCGGGTTTCGGCGGACTCCACCTTGGCCGCCGTGCCGGCCGCCTGGCTTTCCAGCGCCTCAAGCCGTGCCTGCAACGCCTTCAGCGCCGCGCGCAGTTCCTGCAACTCGGCCTCCCGGGCCTCCGGAACCGTTGACGCAGCGGCCTCCGCCGCAGTTGCCGGGTTCAGGGGCAAGGCAATGGACAGGCAGCCGAGGGCCGCCGCAGCGAGGCGGTGCTTCATGGGGACTCCGGGAAATCGGGATGTCAGGAGGGTCCCCGGAGCCTGCCGCTCCGGGGACGGAAGGCGGTCACTTGCCGCCGGAAACGCTCTTGCGGACCTTGGCAAGCTCGGCGGCTGGCAAGGGCACCAAGCCCTTGTCGGCCAGGTAGCCGTCAGCGCCCATGGAGCGGTCACTGACGTATTCGGCCAGGAACTCGCGGATGCCGGGGATCAGGCCGACGTGCGCACCCTTGGCATACACGAACAGCGGCCGCGACACCGGGTAGCTGCCATCGGCAATGTTGTCGAAGGTCGGGGCGATGCCCTCGATCGTGGCGCCCTGCAGCTGGCTGATGTTCTCTTCGAGGAAGCTGTAGCCGAAAATGCCGAGGGCGCGCGGGTTCGCCTGCAGTTTCTGCACGATCAGGTTGTCGTTCTCGCCGGCCTCGACATAGGCGCCATCTTCGCGGATCGCGTCACAGACGCGCTTGAAACGGGCCTCATCCACGTCCTTGAGCGCCTTGATCCAGGGCACGGTGGAACAGCCCGGCTGCATCACCAGTTCCAGGAAGGCATCGCGGGTGCCCGAGGTCGGGGGCGGACCCAGGACTTCGATACGGGTGGCCGGCAAAGACTTGTTGATCTGGTTCCAGGTCTGGTACGGATTGGCCACCAGCTGCTGGGGATTTGCCGGATCCGGCACCTGCTTCGCCAGGGCGAGGTACACCTCGCGGCGCGTCAGCTTGAAGGCCGGAGCCTTGCGCGAGTTGGCGATCGACAGGCCGTCATAACCCACCTTGACCTCGATGATTTCGCGCACGCCATTCTTGGTGCAGTCCTGGCGCTCGCTGGCCTTGATGGCGCGGGAAGCGTTGGTCAGGTCCGGATGCCCGGCACCGACGCCCGCGCAGAACAGCTTGAAGCCGCCGCCGGTGCCTGTGCTTTCCACCTTGGGCGTCTTGAACTTGCCACCCTTGCCGAAGCGCTCGGCAACTGTCGTGGTGAAGGGGTAAACGGTCGAGGAGCCGACCACGGTGATGTAGTCGCGCCCGGTCTGGGCCTGGGCGGGAGCGGCTGACAGCAACGGGACGGCCAGGAGGGCCAGCGGTAACCATTTGTTCATGAACTTGCAAACTCCATGGGGGAACATGAGGGCTTCGTCGCTGCAGAGCTCGGGTGTCGTGTGGTGCGACCCGGTCACTGTATGACGGAATTGTTACGGTAATATTTCAGTCGCCAGGCCCGGCCGTACTGCACCGGCCTTGATCGCAGCCGGTCCGGAACCGTATAAACGCGGCGCCGGCTCAACACTCCTCCCCCCGGCGCCAGGAACTTCATTGCACGCCAACGAAACGCTCGCCCTGACCTGCGAACTGGTGGCACGGGCTTCGATCACGCCCTCCGACAACGGTTGCCAGGCGCTGATGATGGAGCGTCTGGCCGCCTTGGGCTTTTCGACCGAAAAGCTGGATTTCGGCAACGTGGAAAACTTCTGGGCACGCCGCGGCACGGAGGGCCCGGTGCTCTGCTTCGCAGGTCACACGGACGTGGTCCCGACCGGCCCGCTTGAGGAATGGACCAGCCCCCCGTTCGAACCTACGGTGCGCGACGGCGTCCTCTACGGCCGCGGCGCGGCGGACATGAAGAGCGGTCTGGCGGCCATGGTCACCGCCTGCGAGGAATTCGTGCGGGCCTGCCCGGACCATCGCGGCTCGATCGCGTTTCTCATCACCAGCGACGAGGAAGGCCCGTCTGTGGACGGCACCAAGCGGGTCGTCGAAGTGCTGCGCTCCCGTGGCGAGCGTATCGACTGGTGCATCGTCGGCGAGCCTTCCAGCGAGAAGCGCTGCGGCGACATGATCAAGATCGGCCGGCGGGGCTCGTACGCGGGCCGGCTGACGGTGCATGGCATCCAGGGGCACATCGCCTACCCGCATCTGGCCGACAACCCGGTACATCGTCTGGCGCCGGCGTTGGCAGAACTCGTCAGCCACGTCTGGGACCACGGCAACGAACATTTCCAGCCCACCAGTTTCCAGATCTCCAACATCAATGCCGGCACCGGGGCCCCGAACGTGATCCCCGGCGAACTGAAGGCGCGCTTCAACCTGCGCTACAACCCGGTCCAGACGCAGGAGAAACTGCGCAGCACGGTGGAAGGCATCCTCGACCGCCACGGCGTGAACTACACCATCGAGTGGTACGTGTCCGGCGAACCCTTCTACACGCCGCCCGGGGAACTCTCGGAGGGTGTGGTGGCAGCGGTGGCGGCCGTCACCGGCAGCGCACCCCAGCTCAGCACCGGTGGCGGCACCTCGGATGGACGCTTCATCGCCACGCTGGGCACGCAAGTCGTGGAACTGGGCGTGAGCAACGCCACGATCCACAAGGTGAACGAAGGCGTGCCGGTGGAGGAGATCGAGACCTTGCACCGTCTTTACGTGGCGGTGCTGAACAACCTGCTGGCACCCCGGCGGGCGCCCTGAGGCCTGCCACCGCAACGCCGGCTGCGGCTCAGCGCCGCCAGTTGCGCCAGAACCCGAAAACGCCCAGCAGGACCGCCCATGCCAGCACCCAGCCTGGCATGGAAAGGCCGAGGAAGGTCCAGTCGATTTTCGCGCACTCGCCTGAGCCGGTGAGCACCTTGCGCAGCACGTCCGTCAGGGGAAACACGTCGAGCATGTAGTCGAGCGTTGCGCCACAGGCCGGCACGCTGCCCTCCGGAAGGTTCTGGATCACCACGTGCCGGGCTGAAATGCCGCCGAGCACGAGCGCCGCGAGGCCAACCAGCACCGCCAGGCAGCGCCGCGCTGTCAGGGCGCCATCCGGCGGCAGCGCCGCCAGCAGGAACGCGAGACCCAAGGCACTCATGGCCACGCGCTGGAAGATGCACAGCGGGCAGGGAATGAGGCCCATGAACTGCTGCGACCACAGTGCGTAGGCCACCATTGCAAAGCAGGCCAGTGCAGCGGCCAGATTGCCGGACCGGCGGGACTGCCAGAAGGGCCGGGGGCTTATGGCCATGCTCAACGCCCGCCGGTCCGCGTCTGGAGTTCGCGGGCGACGTCCTCGAGGTTCGTGTGGCGCACATCCTTGCCGTGGACCATGTAGATCACGTATTCGCAAAGATTCTTGGCATGGTCGCCGATGCGCTCCAGCGAGCGGACCACCCACATCACGTCGAGCACGCGGCGGATGGTGCGCGGATCCTCCATCATGAACGTGATGCACTGCCGGTGGATAGCCTCGTACTCCTCGTCCACGACCCGGTCCTGTCGCGCCACGCGCAGCGCGCCCTCGGCGTCCATGCGTGCAAAGGCATCGAGCGCGTCATGCACCATCCCGGACACGAGCCGACCCAGGTGCTTGATCTCGCGGTACTTGTTTTCCGGCCGCTCCATGCCGGCAAGACGGGAGGCGATGAGCCCGATCTTCTCGCCCTCGTCGCCGATGCGCTCGAGGTCCGTGATGGTCTTGATGATGGCGACAATCAGCCGCAGGTCTCCGGCCGCCGGGGAACGCGTCGCCAGGATGCGGCTGCACTCCTCGTCGATGGACACTTCCATGCCATTGACCTTGAGGTCGTCGAGGGCGACAGACTCGCCCAGGCGGCTGTCACCCTCCACCAGCGACGTGATCGCCTTGGCCAACTGCGCCTCGACGAAGCCGCCCATGGCCAGCACATGTGCCCGGACGCGCTCAAGGTCCTCGTTGAACCGGCGCGAAATGTGGTGCGAGAGGTCAGCAGTATCCATGGCGGGTCTCCTCGGGGTCGACCGATGTTAGCGCCTCACGGTGCCGGCAACACGCGCGATGGCGGAAAGTGGCAGGTGAAAGTGCTGCCTTTGCCCTCGGCACTCTGGATCTCAAGTGTTGCACCATGATGTTCAAGCACGTGCTTGACGATCGCCAGCCCGAGACCCGAGCCGCCGGTGCTCCGCGCCCGCCCGGCATCGACGCGGTAGAAGCGTTCGGTAAGCCGCGGCAGGTGTTCCGGCGGAATGCCGATGCCCGTGTCCTGGACCGAGAAGTGGGCGCCCGCCGCGTCTGCACGCCAGCAGACCAGGATGCTGCCCTGCCGCGGTGTATATTTGGCCGCGTTCAGGACCAGGTTCGAAAACGCCGAATGCAGCGCGGAGCGATCGCCGGCCAGGCGTGCACCGCTGTCCAGCTGCAGGCGGATGGCAGGATGCTCGGGCATCGCGAGCACGTCCTGCCGCAGCAGCGCCGCAAGCGCACCGACGTCGACCGGCTCCATGGTCGCCTCGCCCTCCTGTGCATCCAGCCGCGACAGTTCCAGCAGGTCCGTGAGGATGGCGTTCATGCGCGTGGCCTGACGCTGCATCTCGGCGAGCGGGCCGGCCAGCAGCGGGTCCATGCTGTCGTCGTGGACCAGGGTCTCAAGGTAGCCACTGATCACCGTGAGAGGGGTGCGCAGCTCGTGGGACGCGTTGGCCACGAAATCCTTGCGCATCGACTCGAGCGCGACTTGCCGTGAAACGTCGCGCACCAGCATCAAACGCTGCTGGCTGCTGTAGGGGACGGTCTGGAACGACAGCCAGGCACCGGCACGGGCCGGGTGCGGGACGACCAATGGGTCGGCCACATCACCGCGCTCCAGGTGGCGGCGCAGGTCCGGATTGCGCAGCAGGTGGGTGATGCGGATGCCCAGATCAGTGCGGCGGCGCAGTCCCAGCAGTTGCCCGGCCATGCGGTTGAACCAGAGGATGTCCCCTGCGGCGTTGAGCACCAGCACGCCATCGGGCATGGCCGCCGTGGACCGGCGCAGTTCCCGGAACACATCGAGCAGGCGCTGCTTGTGGAAACGCTTGCGCCGATGCAAGCGGACGACGTTGGTGATGACGGCGCCCCAGAGACCCTCCGCCTCCGGCGGCTGCCGCGTGCTGCGGGCGCGCAGCCAATGGTCGAGGCGATACAGCTGGACGAGGTTCCAGACCAGCACCATGGCCAGGGCGAGTGCGACACCGAGCCACAGGCTGCCCAGCAGCCACCCGATGAACACGCCCGCCGCCAGCACGGCAGCCAGGCGGGCCAGGGCGTAGGACCACGCCTGCGCCCCCTCGTTCATGAGGGCTCAGTCCGCGCGTACCGAAAACCGGTAGCCGGCACCGCGGACGGTTTGCACGAGCGTGTCGAGGCCGTGTGCCTCGAGCGCCTTGCGCAGCCTGCGGATGTGTACATCAATCGTCCGTTCCTCGACATAGACATTGCCGCCCCAGACACGGTCGAGCAGCTGCTCGCGAGTGTAGACCCGCTCGGGGTGCGTCATGAAGAACTCGAGCATGCGGTATTCGGTCGGACCGAGGGTGACAGTGCGGGTGCCAGCCATGACGCGATGGCTTGCGGTATCAAGCGTCAGGCCGCCCAGCTCGACCGTCTCATCCGGCACTTCGGGCGTGGTCCGGCGCAGCACGGCCTGGATGCGCGCCAGCAGTTCCCGCGGTGAGAACGGCTTGGTGATGTAGTCATCCGCGCCCCCTTCCAGACCAGCGACCTTGTCACCCTCGGCGGCCCGTGCCGTCAGCAGGATGACCGGCAGGTCCCGGGTCTCGCGATCGCGCTTGAGCTGGCGCGTGAGCTCGAGCCCGCTCATGTCCGGCAGCATCCAGTCGACCAGCAGCAGGTCCGGGCGGCTGTCGGCGAGCGCCGAGCGGGCACTGCGGCTGTCAGGGGCCTCACGCACGAGGTAACCGGCACGCTTGAGGGAAAACGCGATCATTTCGCGGATCGCCTGTTCGTCTTCGACTACGAGGATTGTTCTGCTGGCCATGCCCGAAATTAGATGACAGGACTGTTGCAGCAGGATTACACCGCTGCCCCCGCCGGCGAGGCCGCGGGCCGCGCAACATCGTCGCGCAGGTACACCGGGACGGCAGCCTCCGCCGGCAGGGCGCCACCGGCACTCCAGTGGCGTGCGCCGAGGCGCGCGATGTCCACGGCAAGGGGCTCTGCCTGGGGCAGCACGCGCTCCATGGGAACGCGCAAGACCCCGAGCACTTCGGCATACGCCTGCCATCCCATGCCGGCCCCGGCCCAGAGGGAGGCCGGCGACGCCACGGATGACGTTTCCGACAGCCTCGCGACACAGGCCGCCGCCGGCTCGACGCGCTCCACCGCAGGCACGGGCAGGCCTTCGTGATCCAGCAGGAACAGTCCGGAGTAGATCTCGCCCATGCGCGCATCCATGCAGGCGAGGACCTGGCCGGGGGCGGCGGCACCCACCGCCTGGAGGTGGCGCGCGACCTGCAGTGCCAGCGCCTCGAGGTCCGACACGGGCAGGACCGGCAAGTCCGCGCCGAACGCCAGGCCCTGCGTGACCGCGGCGGCAATGCGCAATCCGGTGAACGAGCCGGGTCCACGCCCGAATGCGATGGCATCAAGTCTGCCCAAGGGCCACCCTGCCTCGGCCAGCAGGGAGTGGATCATGGGCAACAGCAAGCGGGCGTGGTCGCGCCCGGTGTGGAATTCGCGCGTCAGCAAGCCGCCGTCCATCCACAAGGCCGCTGAACAGCAGCCGCTGGCGGTGTCCACGGCAAGCAGTTTCATGGTCCCTCCGCAACGCACTGAGCCAGGAAGCGGCACGCCTCGGCGACATCGCGGCTGCGGCGCATGGGCGGCAGCCCATCCAGCAGGCTGCGTCCGTAACCACGGGTGGTCAAGCGAGGATCACAGAGCACGACGACGCCACGATCGGTCTCGCTGCGGATGAGGCGCCCCACGCCCTGCTTCAGCACCAGCGCGGCCTCTGGCAGCTGGTGTCCGGTGAAGGGGCTGCCACCACCAGCGCGGATGTGCTCGAGGCGGGCACGCGTCAGCGGATCATCCGGGGCAGCAAAAGGCAGTTTGTCGATGACCACCAGATGCAGCGCCTCGCCCTTCACGTCGACACCTTCCCAGAAACTGGCGCTGCCGAGCAACACGCCGCGGCCATCCTCGCGGAAGGCGCGCAGCAATTGTTCACGAGGTGCTTCGCCCTGCACATAGAGCGTCCGCCCCTCGAGCGGCTCGGCGCGCAACAGCGCCGCGGCACGCTCCAGCGCGCGCAGGCTGGTGAACAGCAGGAAGGCACCGCCACGGCTCACCAAAAGCAACTGACGTGCCAAGTCCACGACCGCAGGGCCATGCCGCGGGTCGCCAGGGTCCGGCAAGCCCGGCGGCAGCAGCAGCAGGGCCTGCCTTGCGTAGTCGAAGGGACTGTCGATGGCCAGACGTTCCGTGTCGTCCTCAAGACCCATGCGGCGCGAGAAGTGCGAGAAATCGCCGTTCACGGTCAGCGTGGCGGAGGTGAAGATCCACGCACAACGCCGCGCCAACGCCAGCGCCCGGAACCGCTCCCCGGCATCGAACGGCAGCCACTGCAGGGTGACGTTGCGGGCCGTGGACTCGATGACGCGCGCACCGCTCCCCGGATCCGCCACGATCATGTCAGCCAGGTCTTCGGCAAGGCGTGCGGTGCGGCCGGCCAGTTGCTGCAGGGTCTCGCCACCCTGCAGCGCCTCGAGTTGCGAGGCCAGTGCCGCCAGTGAAGTGCCGAGCGTGTCGGCCAGCGCATCGAGTTCCGCATCGCGGGTCTCCCAGGCGGCACGCCCGGGGACTCCCGTACGTGCCTGCACGAGCGCCACGAGGCTTCGCAGCGTCGGCTGCACGGCAGCTGCAGCCTCATGGCAGCGCCGTGCGTCGTGACCCTCCGCGACCAGTGCCGCCGGCAAATCCGCCAGCAGTGTCTCCACCTGACGGCTGCCGCACTGCGTGCCGAAGAACTGCGTGGCGAGATCAGGCAACTGGTGCGCCTCGTCGAGGATCACCGCGTCCGCCGCGGGCAGCAGGTCACCGTACCCCTCCTCCTTCAGCGCCAGGTCCGCCAGCAGCAGATGATGGTTGACGACGACCAGGTCCGCTTCCGCGGCGCGACGTCGGGCAGCGAAGACGTGGCAGCGCGCGAACTCCGCACAGCGCGACCCGCTGCAGTTGTCGCGCGTGGAGGTGAGCCGGGCCCGCAGGGGATGTCCTTCCGCCAGCGCAGGCACCTCGGCAAGATCACCGGTCTGCGTGAAGCCGGCCCACTGGGCCAAGGTGTCGGCCAGCTGCCGCTCGGCAGCGCCGCCCAGTGGCAGCATGACCTGCGGCCGCAGCAGCCGCTCGCGGCACAGGTAGTTGGCCCGTCCCTTGAGCAGCGCGATGCGCGTGCCACGCCCCAGCGCCCCCGCCAACAGCGGCACATCGCGCGCAAAGAGCTGGTCCTGCAGCGTGCGCGTCCCCGTGGAAACGATGAGCCGGCCGCCGGACAGCATTGCAGGCACCAGGTAGGCAAACGTCTTGCCGGTACCCGTGCCGGCCTCGACCATCAGGTGGCCGTGCCGCGAGAGCGCCTCGGCCACGGCCACGGCCATGCGCCGTTGCGCAGGCCGCGGTGTGAAACCCGGCAGTGCCTGGGCCAGCGGGCTGCCCTCGGAAAAAAGCGCTTCGATCGTTGACATGGACGCAGCGTGGGGCAGGAATCGATTGCAGGGCAACGCGCATTAATGGCGGGAACGGTCACATACCACCACGGCAACACCGGGTTATGTCAGTCATGCGCCGCAACGGTGCATTGTGCACGGAAAAGTGCCTCGCCACCGCTATAATCATGCTGTCCCACCACATTCAGTCGACAGGAAGTTGTTCATGGCAACAGGCCCTAAATCCGCTTCAGTCCTCGCGGAGTTGTCCAGTGCGGTGACCGCCTGGGTCGCCGAGGTCGCGCAACTCACGCAGCCCGACCACATCCACTGGTGTGACGGCTCGGCCGGGGAAATGGCGGCGCTGCGCAACGACCTCATCGCGCGTGGCGAGATGCAACCCCTCAACACGGAGACGTTCCCCGACTGCTACCTCGCCCGCTCGCACCCCAGCGACGTGGCGCGCGTCGAGCACCTGACCTTCATCTGCACGCGCCAGCCTGACGAGGCGGGCCCCAACAACAATTGGATGGACCCGTCAGAAGCGCATCAGCAGATGGATGCGCTGTTCAAGGGCTGCATGAAGGGGCGCACGCTCTACGTCGTGCCCTACTGCATGGGTCCGGTCGATTCGCCCTACGCGCGCTGTGGCGTGGAAATCACCGACAGTGCCTACGTCGTCATCAACATGGGCATCATGACGCGCATGGGCCGGGCGGCGCTCGAGCGCATCGGCCGCGAGGGCTCGTTCGTCAAGGGCCTGCATTCCATCGGCGAGCTCGATCCGAACCGCCGCTTCATCATGCATTTCCCGGAAGAGCTGTCGATCCAGAGCTACGGCTCCGGCTATGGTGGCAACGCCCTGCTGGGCAAGAAGTGCCATGCCCTGCGCATCGCCAGCTACCAGGCCCGCACCGAGGGCTGGCTGGCGGAACACATGCTGATCGTCGGCCTGAAGAACCCGCAGGGCGAGACGCACTATGTCGCCTGCGCCTTCCCCTCGGCCTGCGGCAAGACCAACCTCGCCATGCTGATCCCGCCGGAAACGATGCCGGGCTGGGAAGTCTTCACGGTCGGCGATGACATCGCCTGGCTGCACCCCGGCCCGGATGGCCGCCTGTGGGCCATCAACCCGGAGTCCGGCTATTTCGGCGTGGCACCGGGGACCAGCACCAAGACCAACCGCAACGCCTATGACATGGTGCGGCGCAATACGCTGTTCACCAACGTCGCGGTGACGGCCAACAACGAACCCTGGTGGGAGGGCATCGGCCAAGGCGAACCCGTGACCGACTGGCAGGGCCGTCCCTACGATGCCAAGAACGGTCCTGCGGCCCATCCCAACTCGCGGTTCACCGTCAGCGCAGTGAACAACCCAAGCTATACGCCGGAAGCCGAGAACCCGCGCGGCGTGCCGATTTCCGCGCTGGTGTTCGGCGGCCGCCGGCGCGAGCTGGCGCCACTGGTTTACGAGGCGCGCGACTGGGCGCACGGTGTCCTGATGGGCGCTTCCGTGGCCTCCGAAACCACCGCAGCGGCCACCGGCGCAGTCGGCGTCGTGCGCCGCGACCCGATGGCCATGAAGCCGTTCTGCGGCTACAACTTCGGCGACTACTGGGCCCACTGGCTCAATGTCGGCGCCAAGCTCAAGCACCCCCCCAAGGTCTTCCACGTCAACTGGTTCCGGCAGAACGATGCCGGCAAGTTCCTGTGGCCCGGCTTTGGCGACAACCTGCGTGTGCTGGCCTGGATGCTGGACCGTGTTGCCGGCAAGGCGCAGGCGGCAGACACCGCCATCGGCCACCTGCCCCGGCCGCAGGACCTCAATCTGGCCGGGCTGGACATCCCCGCCGGTCATCTGGAGGAACTGCTGGACGTGAAGGCGGATGCATGGCGCAAGGAATTGGCCGACATCCGTGGCTATCTTGACGAATTCGGCAGCCACACGCCGGCTGCCCTCTACGCCGAACTGGCAACCGTCGAGTCGCGTCTGGCCTGAACGCCGTGACCGGCGCATGCCCGGTGCCCTGCGGCGCCGGGTGTGCGGTCGGTCACGGAACAGCAAGCGACCCGGGCGGTCAGTGCCACAAGGGCCGGATAATCGGTCCCAAGCTTGTTTTCATGCAGCACGGGATCCATGGACCACTGGCGATCAAATGCCGCCGCGAATCACGCGTCGACCACCGATGGCGCGCGCGCCCGGGACGGCGAGGAACCGGGCAGCAAAGGCGCTGCCAGGACAGAGACCGCCCACCGCGAATTCCTGATCTCAAGGACCGGAACCTACCGCAGTCTCGCGGGCAGCCAACTCAAGCACCGGCGCGACGGCTCCCTGCCGCAGGACTTGGGCGTCCGTGATGACCGCTCCCTCAGTACGGTGTACGCAGCGGTTGAATCCGCCGTGGCTTCCGGGCGTACTGGGCTGGTGCCCCTGCCCTCCTCCCCCTGCTCCGTGGATCGCCAGGTGGCGCAGGTACGCCCGGCGCGGGAATCAGGTTGGGCTGTCGTCAGCCTGAAACCGCTGGATGACCGTCCCTCCGCCCCCCCCGCCGAGGTCCTCATGCAGCTTTTCGGGCTGACGGCCACCGAGGCGACCACCGCAGTCGACGTCATGCTGTGCGAAGACGCCAACGACCTGGCGCGCAAGCGCGGCGTATCCACCGAAACCGTGCGCATGCACGTGAAGAACGTGTTGCGCAAGACCGGCATGCCGAACCAGAAGAAGCTGATCGGGCTGCTGACGCGCGTGGCCGCGCTGTCCGGTCTGAAGCCGCCAAAACCGGAATCCGGCACACCCTGACGCGCAGGGCTTTCAGCCGGCGCCTGCGTCCTCGCAGTTGAACTGCAGGGTGAGTGCAGAGCCTCTTTCGGGAATGCGGCCGAAGCCGATCAAGCCCGCTCCCTTGAGCTGCAGGCTGTCGCGGCGCACGAACGACTCCTCGCCGCCTTCGGCTTGCACGAAGGTGCCGTTGGTGCTCTGGTCCACCAGCACGACCTTGTTGCGGGCGATCTCGATCCGGGCGTGGACACGGGACACCAAGGCACCACGGACCACGATGTCGTTCTCATCGGCACGGCCAATGGTGAGCTGGGCCCGGCGCCCGTCCAGCAGGAATTCATGGTCCTGGAGGCGCAACCGGACCCGCTGGTTGCTGTGCGACAACCCGGACAGGGCGACCGACGGCAACATGCCCGTCACGTCATCGGCCTGCCAGAGCACCTCGAACAGCGTGACCTCGTGCCCCTGGCCCTTGATGAGCGCGATGTCGATCTGACGGACCTGGGCGCGCCAGTCGGCCGTGATGGCGTCACAGGTGGCAGCGGTGGTGATGATCTGGCCCGGCTTGGCCTGGCTGGTCATGCGGTTGGCGACATGTACGGTGGCGCCGAACACATCGCGATTGTCGAGGACAACCGGCCCGAAGTGGCAACCGATGCGCAGGGCCACCTGTTGACCTTCCACCACCAGCTCCGGGTGGTTGCTGACGACCCGCTGCATCTGGGCGGCAGCATCCAGCGCCCGATCCGCCACAGGGAAGGTGGCCATGACCTCATCCCCCATGGTCTTGATGACCGTGCCGCCATGCACTTCCGTGGCCTCGCGCATGACGTCGATGCACGCAGACACGATGGCCCGCGCGCGCTGGTCTCCCAGCACGTCATAGATATGGGTGGACCCGACCACGTCGGCAAACACCACGGCGAGTTCGATGTCCTGACCCATGGAACCGGAGATGTGAAACAGGTCGCAAGAGTGAGGCAGAGCGCCTGCAAACTCAAGCCGGGAAAACCGCGGTGTCGCCGAGCACGGCGGCCGCCTGCTCCAGCAAGCTTGCGTCGGCGCCGGGCTGCCGCATCCCCTCACTCAGCAACCGCCGATACTCGCGCGCACCCGGGACATGGCTGACCAGCCCCAGCAAGTGGCGTGCAATGGCAGGCAACCGCTCGCCCTGCGACAACTCGCGTTCCACGTAGTCGCAGAGGCCGCGAAGCAGTTCGGGTGGCGTGGGTGCTCGCCAGTCATCGTCAGGGTGGAAATGCTGCTGCAGTTCCGCCAGGAACCCGGGCCGGTGATAGGCCTCGCGTCCGATCATCGCAGAATCCGTGAAGCGCAGGACGTCCTGCACCTGTGCAACGGTGCGCAGACCGCCGTTGTACTCGAGAGGCACCCCGGGAAGCGCCTCACGCAGGCGGGCCACCACATCGGGACGCAATGGCGGAACCGTCCGGTTCTCGTGCGGCGACAGGCCACCCAGCACGGCCTTGCGGGCATGAACGGTGAGCCCGGCCGCTCCGGCATCAAGGACCTGCCGGCAGAAGGCGCGCAGGGCCTGGAAATCCGCTTCGTCGAACCGTTCCATCGCCACGCGTGCCGCCTCGGGCCCAACGGCGTCGCGGATGACGATGCCGATGCGCAGTTTCACGGTCACGGGCAAGCCGACGGCCAACCGCATGGCCGACACGCAACGCGCCACCAGGGCCGGATCCGCCATCAGGCAGGCGCCAAAGGCCCCGGCACTGACGCGGTCGCTCGGACAACCGCAATTGAGGTTGATCGCGTCATAACCGGCCTCAGCACCATGCCGCGCCGCCTCGGCCAGCTGGACCGGATCAGACCCGCCCAGTTGCAGCACCACCGGATGTTCGGCGGGATCGAAACGCAGCAGGCGCCCACGATCCCCCCGCAGCACCGCCTGTGCCGTGACCATCTCGGTGTAGAGGAGCGCGCGCGGCGACAGCCGCCGCAACACCTGCCGGCAATGCCGGTCGGTCCAGTCCATCATCGGAGCGACGGAAAACCGCGGCGGCGCGCCAGCGCATGGCTTCACGATGTCAGGGTCCACGCCGCATTGTCCCACAGGCGCGCGGCACAGCAGACCTTCACGGCCCTGGCACGGACCGCTCCAGCTCCGTTTATAGTCCGGCAGGCAGGGGGAACAACATGAAGCAACGCAGCACATTCGATGGGATGGCGGCCCGCTGGGCCGTCTTGGTGGTTTCGGCCGGGTTGGCCGCAACCTCCGTCTCTGCGGCCGGATCTCCAGCGGACTTCACCGGTGTCTGGGCCAGCGCCGACGGCGCCGCCGGAAGCCGCGGCAGGTCGGTGGTGCCGCCCGCGCCCTTGCAACCGGAAGCCAAGCGGCGGCACGACACCTTCAACGCGATCGTGGGTCCGACCGGGGACACGCCGGGGGGCGTCTGTCTGGGTGCCGGCATGCCGGCGGCAATGCTGGGCGCGGGCAGTTATCCGATGGAGATCATCCAGCGCCCCGGCCAGGTCACGATCGTCTACGAGCTTCACGGCGAGATCCGCCGCGTCTACCTCGGCGACCGCAACCTGCCCGAGCAGGACCGGGTGCCCGGTCGATCAGGATATTCCAGCGGCCAGTGGGAGGGTGACGTGCTGGTCGTCACCACGGACAACCTGGTTGAACAACTCGACCAGCGCGAAACACCGCACTCTGCGCAGGCGCGCATCGTCGAACGCTACCGGCTGCAGGGAACCGATGACCGGGGCAGGCGCCTGCTGGTGGCGCAGGTCACGCTGGTGGACCCGGCCTTCTACACTGCGCCGCTGCAGTTCGAGCGCCGCTGGCACGAGGTGCCGAACGGACACCTGATGCCGTATGACTGCAACGAGGAGGTCTGGCTCAGGCGCGTGGAGACGCTGGCGCGCGAGAAGGGCTTGTCCCTGCCCTGACGCCTGCACCGGGACCGGCATGCTGGCGGAAGGTGTCGATGGCGCAGTCCGTGCAGTTGCCGCAGCCGGTGCCCACGGCGAGCCGCTCCTGCAGTCGGGCGAAGCTCTCGCAGCCGCCGCGGACTTCCTGGGCGATATCCCGGTCGGACACGTTGTGGCAGATGCACACGATCATGGCCGAAAAATAATGCGAACCATTCCTGTTTACAAGACCCAACACGGTCCGCCTCCCGGGTACCATGCATCGAGCATTCACCCGGGACAAGGAACCTGCCCATGCAAGGCGACGCCAAGGTCATCGCTTTCCTCAATGCCCAGCTCAAGATGGAGCTGACGGCCATCAACCAGTACTTCCTGCACGCCCGGATGCTGCAGAACTGGGGTTTCGAGCGCATGGGCAAACATGAGTACGAGGAATCGATCGAGGAGATGAAGCATGCGGACCGGCTGGTCGGGCGTGTGCTGATGCTCGATGGCCTGCCCAACCTTCAGGACCTGGGCAAGCTCTACATCGGCGAGAGTGCCATCGAGACCTTGGACTGCGACCTGCGGCTGGAGAAGGCGTCCCAGGTGCATCTCAAGGAGGCGATCGCCTACTGCGACGGTGTGCGCGATTATGTCAGCCGCGAGCTCCTGCAGGACATCCTGGAGGACACGGAAGAACACATCGACCATCTGGAGACGCAGATCGGCCTGGTGGCGAAAGTGGGCGAGCAGAACTTCCTGCAGTCGCAGGTCGGCGCCGCCGCGTCCTGATGCACGGTGCCCCGGGTCGGTCTCTCCCGACCCGGAGCACCAGCAGCGCCGGCTAGCGGTCGTCCGGCGCCGCGACGTTGCGCAGCTTGATCCGCCACTGGCCGTCGACCTTCACCAGGTCATCGACGCCATTGCCCGAGGCCGCGATCACCGGCGCATCGGGCGAACCCAGACGCCCACCGTCACCAAACACCGTCTGGTGGTAATAGTGATAACGGGCCGTCGCCGGCCCCGTGAACTCGATGTACTGGTTCATCGTGAAGTGGCGCATCGTCTGCAGTTTCTCGCCCTTGGCCTTGCGTGCCTCGCGTCCCACGCGAAGGTCCGTGACCATCTTGTGAAGGGCCTCGTGCCCTTGCACCTTGCCGAACGCGCCGTCGGCCGTGAACAACGCGACATAGGCGTCTGCGTCATACAGGTCCAGCGCCCGATCGTAGGACCACATCAGCTTCTCGATGGCTGCGCGGTCCTCCAGCGTCCCGACATGGACGACACCTGCCGGTGCCGCAGCCTGCGCCGCCATCGACACCGCAGCGCCCACCAGTAGCGCCGACACCACAATGATGGAACCCGAACGATTCATGCTGCCCCCCTGTTCTGGTATTGCAGCCCGATCATGATGCAGCGGGGTGGAGCTCGGCAAACGCGGCAGCCAATCGGGATGACGTTGCGTTGTCGACCGTTGCACTCGAGCCGCAAGAGTCGCAGGATGCGGATCAGGTGCCACCGTGGGGTGGCCCGAACACAACAACGTGGCAACACCGGTACACACGGTGGATGCCGGGCAAGGGGTATCAGGACATGATCAACTACAGGAACACCACGGCCCTCGCCGTGGCATTGGCAATCCATGGCACCACGGCACTGGCCGGTGAAGCCTCTCCCGCGAGCCTCGAGGAAATCACCGTCACGGCAGAACGTCGTGAGACCAACCTGCAGGACACGCCGCTGTCGCTGGTCGCGCTGACGACCGAGAAGATGGAGGCCAAGGGCGTCGAGGACCTGGGCGACCTGTCCCTGTACACGCCGAACCTGGACATCAAGGGCGGCCGCGGCAGCGGCACGATCGCCCCCACCTTCTCCATCCGCGGCATTTCCGGCGGCGGTGGCGTGACGGGCGAACGCGGTGTCGGCCTGTACATCGACGGCATCTTCGTGCCACGCACCAACGGTTCCGTGTTCAAGGTCTTCGACCTGGAACGTGTCGAGGTGCTGCGCGGCCCGCAGGGCACGCTGTTCGGGCGCAACAGCACCGGTGGCGCCATCTCGCTCGTGACGCGCCAACCCACGCAGAAGACCGAGGCCTATTTGAAGGCCACACTGGGCAACTTCAGCCGGCGCGACTTCATGGGCATGGTCAACCTGCCGTTGGGTGACAAGGCCGCACTGCGCCTGCAGGCAGCCCACCTCGAGCAGGACGGCTTCGTCAAGCGCGGCACGCAGATGCTGGGCGGCTCAGAGGATCTGGTTCTGCGCGGCCAACTTGCGGTGCAGATCAACGATCGCGTGAAGTGGACCGTCGGGGTCATGCACAGCAATTCCACCTCCGATGGCAACCCGGCGGACTTCGAGAACTGGGACATGGCGCCTGGCATCATCGAAGGCAACTACGCCGACTGGGTGTCCGACGCCTTGGCCGCCGCAGGCCAGCCGCGCCTCGCGACCACCAACGACCCGCGCATCATCCAGGACGACTACACGCTGCCCGACTTCTGCTTCCTGGACGACTGGAACCCGGACTGGGACAAGGCCTGCGAGCAGTACAACAACAACCGCTATTCGCAGGCGGACTCGGTGATCCAGTGGTCGATCGGCGAGGCTTCGTCACTCAAGCTGACGACCGGCTATTCCAAGCTCGACCACCGCGGCCTCACCGACTGGCAGACCTTGGGCACGGAACGCCGCCCCACGGACGTGGCCTCCGAGACCGCGTACCACGAACTGCAGCTGAACACCTCCCTGTTTGCCGACAAGGTCGACCTGGTGCTGGGTGCCAACTACTTCAGTGAAGACGCCTACACCAGCGGTGAAGTCGTGAACCGCCGTGGCACCAGCGCCTACGCCGGCCAGGCGCAGAACGGCAACGCCGACGCGGGCCTGGTGGTCACGGGCCGCGGCTCCACGGACCAGAAGACCGACTCCTATGGTGTGTTCGGCAGCGCGACCTGGCACGTGACCGAGAAGCTGAACTTCACCGGCGGCCTGCGCTACTCCGACGACAGCAAGGATTACGAGCAGATCCGTCTGCCGGGCTCGGGCGTCACCAACGACTTCGTTCCCGCGACGGGCACCGACCGCACGCGCGTGACCACCGACAAGAGCTGGAGCCAGGTGGACTGGCGCGCCACCGTCGACTACCACTTCACGCAGGACATCATGGCCTATGCCACGGCCTCGAAGGCCTACAAGGCCGGACAGATCTCCTACACCGTGCTGCAGCGCGTGGCCGGGCCGGACCAGAGCGGCGACTTCATCAAGGCGATTCCGCCTGAGAAGGTGAAGAACTATGAGGTCGGCGCCCGCATGACCTTCCTCGATGGCCGGCTGCGCTTCAACCCGACGGCTTATTACATGGAGTGGACCAACCGCCAGGCGGCGCGGCAGGTTTCCTGCGCTGCAGAAGGCGTAGCGGCCTGTCCGGTCGGCTTCCGCATCAACGTGGTGAACTCGGGTGACGTCGACATCTGGGGCTACGAGCTCGACGCGCAGTGGGCGATCACCGACCAGTTGTCGCTCGACGGCGCCCTCGGCGTGACCGACTATCGTTTGCTGGATCCGGTCGCCAACAGCGGCCCGAACCTGTTCCCGGCACAGGCCTCCCCCACCTGGAACCTCGGCGCCACCTACCGCCTGCCCGATACGGCCGTTGGCAACTTCAGCTTCAACCTGAGCTACGCCTCGGTGGGCTCGCAGGAAACCCATCCGACGTCGGCCGACACCACGCCGTTCGACTCGGGCTACCTGCTGCCCTCGTACGGACTGCTGAACGGCCGCATCCAGTGGACGACCAGCGACCGTCGCAACACGATCTCGCTGTTCGCCAACAACCTCACCGACAAGACCTACGCGAACTACGCGACACGCTTTGGCGGCGGTTACTGGGACAGCGGCGCGGGTACGGGCCTGGCGGCACCGCCGCGCTCGGCGCTGCAGGTGGTCCGCGGACGGCCGCGGGAGATCGGCATCACCCTCCAGCACAACTTCTTCTGAAGTCGTGCCGGAGGCGGGTGGTCAGCCGCGCAGGGCGGCGACCACCCAGTTCACGATCTGCGGGGCCGTCAAGGCCCCGCTCTGTCTTGCGATCTCGCGCGGACCGGCCATCAGCACCAGGGTCGGGATGCTGCGGATGTTGAACTGCGCGCCCAGCTGCGGCTGGGCCTCCGTGTCGATCTTGGCAAGGCGTACGCCAGCGGGCTCGAGTTGTGCCGCGGCCGTCGCGAAATGCGGTGCCATCGTGCGGCAGGGGCCGCACCACGGCGCCCAGAAGTCGATCAGCACCGGCAGCTCGCTCTGCAGCACGTGACGTGCGAATCCCGCCTGATCCAGTTCCAGCGGATGCCCGGTGAACACGGGCTGGTGGCAGCGCCCGCAATTGGGTTGCTGCCCCAGACGTTCCGTCGGGATGCGGTTCAGCGCGTTGCAGTGGGGACAGGCCACCTGCAGCGTGGCGGGCATGTTCATGCGGGGACTCCGGGCGTGCCGTTCTGGCGGCGCAGCAGCGAATAGTACAGCAGGGGGATGACCACCAAGGTGAGCGCCGTGCTCACCAGGATGCCGAAGATCAGCGCCACGGCGAGCCCGTTGAAGATGGGGTCGTCCAGGATGAAGAACGCGCCCATCATTGCCGCGAGGCCGGTGAGCGCGATGGGTTTGGCGCGCACCGCGCAGGCCTCGACCACGGCGGCCTCGAGCCGGGCGCCGGCGGCGACGGCGTGGTTGATGAAGTCAACCAGCAGGATCGAGTTGCGCACGATGATGCCGGCCAGGGCGATCATGCCGATCATCGAGGTCGCCGTGAACTGGGCCCCCAGCAAGGCATGTCCCGGCATCACGCCAATCACGGTGAGCGGGATCGGCGCCATGATGACCAGCGGCACCAGATAGCTGCGGAACTGCGCCACGACCAGCAGGTAGATCAGCACCATGCCTGCGGCATAGGCGATGCCCATGTCGCGGAAGGTCTCGTAGGTGATCTGCCACTCGCCATCCCACTTGATCGCGAAGCCGGCGGTATCGGGGGGCTGCCGGATGTAGAACTGCTCCAGCGGCTGCCCCGCCACAGGCCCGGCAGCGAGGCGGCCCGCGATCCCGAACAGGCCATAGAGCGGACTGTCGAGCGCACCAGCCTCATCGCCGGTGACGTAGACGACCGGCATCAGGTCCTTGTGGTGGATCGCGCCATCCCAGGGCTGCGTTTCCACGCGCACCAGCTCGGACACCGGCACCAACTGGCCGTTGCCACCGCGCACGCGCAGTGACAGCAGCCGCTCGCGCGAGGCCTGGTCGGCGGCGTCGAGTCGCAGGCGTACCGGACGCGACACCTTGCTGCGCCCGTCATGCAGCCAGGTGGCATCAAGACCGGCCACGGCGGCATCGATCGTGGCCGCCACCTGCGCGGGCGTCAGTCCAAGCCGGGCCGCACGCAAGGGATCGACAACGTAGATCTCGCGCGTGGCCGCCGCTTCTTCAACCGAGGTGTCGATATCGACGATGCCCTCGGTGGCGCCGAAGGCGTCGGCCACTGCCAGGGCAACGCGCCGTGTGGCCGCATGGTCCGGTCCGTAGACCTCGGCCACCAGCGGCGAGAGCACGGGCGGACCGGGGGGCACCTCGACCACCTTGACCGAAGCGCCTTGGCGGCGGCCGATCTCGGCCAGCTGCGGGCGCAGCGCCCGGGCTATCTCGTGGCTCTGGCGTTCACGCAGGTGCTTGTCGACGAGATTCACCTGCAGGTCGCCGACATTGTGCCCGCTGCGCAGGTAGTACTGGCGCACCAGGCCGTTGAAGTTCACCGGCGCCGACGTGCCCGCGTAGGCCTGGAAGTCCTGCACCTCGGGCACCGTCTCGACGACCGCGGCGAGGGCCTCCAGCAGGGCATTGGTGTCCTCCAGCGGCCGGCCCTCGGGCAAGTCGACGACCACCTGCAGCTCTGACTTGTTGTCGAAGGGCAGCATCTTCATCACCACCCACTGCACCACCGCCAGGCCCGCGGCCATCAGCACTGCCGCTGCCATGCCGGCAAACAGCAGGCGCCGGCGCCGCGAGCCCGCAGGGCCGCCGAGAAAAGGCTGCAGCACGCGCTGGAAGAAGGACAGCAGGCCCGTCCCAGCCGCGGCGTCGGCACCGCCGTGGCGCGCTCCGCCCTGCACGCCGTGGCGTGACAGCAGCTTGAGCGCAAGCCAAGGCGTGACGATCAAGGCGATGATCAGCGACAGCAGCATGCCCACCGAGGCGTTGATGGGGATGGGACGCATGTAGGGACCCATCAGGCCACTGACGAAGGCCATCGGCATCAGCGCCGCGATCACCGTGAAGGTGGCCAGGATGGTGGGCCCGCCGACTTCATCCACCGCCCGCGGGATCGCCTCGCGCAAGCGGCTTCCCCCCAGCGCCATGTGCCGGTGGATGTTCTCGACCATGACGATGGCATCGTCGACGAGGATGCCGATGGAGAAGATCAGCGCGAACAACGAAACGCGATTGAGGGTGAAGCCCATGGCCCAGGAGGCAAACAGCGTGACCGCGAGCGTGAGCACCACGGCCGTGCCCACCACCACCGCCTCGCGCCAGCCCAGCGAGAACAGCACCAGCAACACCACCGACGCAGTTGCGAACACCAGTTTCTGGATCAGCTTTTGCGCCTTGTCGGTGGCCGTGGCACCGTAGTCGCGCGTGACGCTGACCTCGATGCCTTCGGGAATGAGTTGGCCACGCAACTGTTCCAACCGCATCCTGACGCCCGCAGTGATGTCAGCGGCGTTGCTGCCCGGCTTCTTGGCAATGGCGATCGTGACGGCCGGCGCACGCCCGGCGGCGGGGCCGGACTTGCCTGCCGCGCTACCGTGCCAGACATAGCTCGCCGGCAGGTCGGCGCCTTCCGTCACGGCAGCGACATCGGCCAGTCGCACGGGCCGTCCCGCGCGCATACCGACAACCACACCGGCCACGTCATCGCGGTCCGCCAGGAACTTGCCGGCGCCGACCTGCACCACGGTCCCGGCAGCCGTCGTGCGGTCTCCGGGCACGCTGGCCACGTTGGCCGCCTGCAGGGCGGCGGTCAGGGATTCGAGGGTCAAGCCATGACTCGCCAGGCGTGCGGGATCCAGCGTGACCAGCACTGCCCGCTCCGGCGCACCGATGGTGTAGACGTCACGCGTGCCGGGGATGCGCTTGAGCTCGACCTCGAGGCTGTGCGCCACCTCAGCCAGCTCCACCGCACCACGCCCAGGATCGTCGCTCCACAGTGTCACGGCCATGACAGGAACGTCGTCGATCGCCTTGGGCTTGATCAGGGGTTGGCCCACGCCTGCACCCGGCGGCGGCCAGTCCATGTTCGAGAACACCTGGTTGTAGAGGCGCACGAGCGCGGGCTGGCGCTCGATGCCCACCTCGTACTCCACCGTGACCATCGCCATGCCGGGCCGGCTGACGGAGTACACGTGGCGCACGTCCTCGATCTCGGACAGCTTCTGCTCGAGCGGGATCGTGACGCGCTGCTCGACGTCGCGTGCGTCGGCACCGGCGAACGGCACGAAGACGTTGGCCATGGTGACGTCGATCTGCGGCTCTTCCTCGCGGGGCGTCACCATGACGGCTAGGACACCCAGCAGGAGGCCCGTCAACGCCAGGATCGGCGTGAGCGGGTTGGCGACGAACGCCGCCGCCAGTCGCCCGGACAGGCCGTAGCGGCCCGGCGCAACAGGATCACTCATGGCCGGCGCCTCCCGCCTGGCGCCGCGCCTTCAGCCAGCCGAGGGCCTCGACAGGGTCTCGCGCCACGCGCTCGCCGGCAACCAGACCCGCCAGCACCTCGACTTCGTCGCCGTGGGAGGCGCCAAGCCGCAACTGGCGCAGGCTGATGCCCTGCGCCGTGACGACGTACACGGCGCTGACTTCACCCCGCTGCTGCACGGCAGCGCGCGGCACACGCAGCGGCGCCGCAGGGCCCGCTGCGGCTGCGGCAGGCAGCACCATCCGCAGCGTCGTACCCGGCTGCACACCGGCAGGCACGGACGGCAGCGGCGCGCGTACGGTCTGCGTGTGCGCCTGCGGGTCACTGCTCGGAAACAGGACCGGACGTCCGGTGCGCAGCAGGGTGCCATCAGGCCACTGCACCTCAAGGAAGGGCTGCCCGCGCAATGCTCCGGCAAGTCGCTCCGGCAATTGCAGCACCACACGCAGTTCGCCCGGTGCATGCACCACGAGCAGCGGCTGGCCCACCCCGACAGCCTCGCCAGGTTCCACCAGACGCTGTTGCACGACGCCCGCGTAGGGGGCCCGGACTTGCGCATACCCGAGCTGTTCGCGCGCGGCCCGCTCCTGGGCCAAGGTCGCGTCCCGCATTGCCAGCGCCGCCTCGTGGGCGGCGGTGGCCAGGTCATGGTCGGCCCGGGAGACCAGTTGCCGCATCACCAAAGAAGCGCTGCGCTCGAAGCGGGCGCTGGCCTCGCGCAGCGCGGCCTCGGCGGCCTGCCGCTGCGCTGTGGCAGCGCGCAGGGCCGATTGCTGCTCCACGTCGCTGAGGCGCAGCAGCAACTGTCCCGCCGCGACGCGGTCGCCCACGTCGACTGCCACGGCGGTCACACGTCCCGGGGTCTGTGCCACCACGCGCGCCTGCCGCGTTGCCTCGACCACGCCCTCCCAGGACAAGGCCGTGGCACCGGTGGCGCCCACCTCGACCACCGGTATTGCCGGTGGCTCATGTGCAGGGGCCGTCACGGGCCCCGTATCGCCACACGCAGCGAGGAGCAGAAGGCCGGCGAAGGCCATCACTGGGCGCTCAAGGTTCATGAAACTCCTCCGGGACCGGCCAATGGCTCAGGACTTGGGCTCTTTGAGCCGTTCGATGCCGAGTGCGGACAGGATGTATTTCTCGTAGATGGGCTCGGACGTCCCGTGGCGCATCTTGTAGAGGAAGTACTTCTCGAACGCGATCTTGGCCAGGTGCACCCACTTGCCCACCTTGGCCCAAGTGACGTTGCGCGGCGGGATCTGCGGCAGAGCGACGAAAGCCGCTCCCGTGTCGCCCATGTCTGCAAGACAGACCGCATTCCACGTGCCCTCGTGGACGGCGGGCTGGCCTGCCAGCTCCGCCTGGATGTTGCGGACGATGGTCGTGACCATGGATTCGATCATGAACCCGGTCTTGGGCACGCCCGTCGGCACCGGAGTCGGCTCCGGCGGGGCAATCGCGACACAGACACCTGCGGAAAAGATGTTGTGGTATTTCGGACTGCGCATGTGCTTGTCCGTGATGACAAAGCCGCGCGGATTGCACAGTCCGGGAACGGCCGCGACGGCATCAACGCCCTTGAAAGCCGGCAGCAGCATGCTGAACTTGAACGGCAGGCGGCGCTCGTCGGTCGCTTGACCCTTGGCATCGTGCTCGAGCACCGTCATGGTGCCGGCTTCCACCGCCGTGACCTTGGCATTGATGACCCAGTTGATGTGCCGCTGCCGCAATTCCGACTCCATCAGTCCCTTGGAGTCACCGACGCCACCAAGACCCATGTGGCCGACATAGGGCTCGCTGCTGACGTAAGTCATCGGCACGCGGTCGCGCAATTTGCGCTTGCGCAGGTCGGCATCGATGATCATGGCGAACTCATAGGCCGGCCCGAAGCAGCTGGCGCCCTGCACAGCGCCGATGACGATCGGCCCCGGATCCTTGAGGAATTCCTGGTAGGCCTGCCAGGCATGCTCGGCGTGCGTCAAGGTGCATACCGACTGTGTGTATCCCCCCTCCGGCCCGAGGCCCGGGATCTCGTCGAAGGCCAACTTGGGACCTGTGCAGATCAGCAGGTAGTCATGCTCCACGACCGTGCCATCGGCCAGCGTCACGCGGTTGCCCTCGGCATCGATGTGCGTGGCAGGCTGCGGCAGGAAGCGGATGTTGCGGCGGGCCAGGTACTCCCCGGCGGGCATCGAGATCTCGCCGGGTTTGCGCCAACCGACGGCAAGCCAGGGATTGGACGGCGTGAAAGCGAACAGCGGCCCGTTCCCCACCAGCGTCACGTCGTGGCCATTGCCCAGCGCTTCGCGCAATTCATACGCCGCGCTCATGCCCCCCAGCCCCGCCCCCATCACCGTGATACGTGCCATGGCCCGCTCCTCCGGCATCATCGTGCCGCTGTTTATTAGCTTGTTCTTATATTAGTTGCATCTTATATTACGCCGCAAGTCCCAACACATCAGGAGTTGCCACGATGCCGATGACCACCGCAGACCTGGTTGCCGCCGCCCGCGCGCGCATCCGCGAGATCGAACCCGCGACGCTCGACGCCCTGCCCCCCGGCGCCGTGCTGGTTGACGTGCGTGAGCCTGCCGAATTCGCCACCGGCCATCTCCCCGGCGCCGTGAACATTCCGCGTGGCATGCTGGAATTCGAGATCAGCGTGCACCCGACGGTCGCCAACGTCACCGACCCAGCGCTGTCGCACAAGGACCGGCCGCTGGTTGTCTACTGCCTGGCCGGAGGCCGTGCCGCACTCGCGGCTGCCGTCCTGCAGGACCTCGGCTTCACGCAGGTGTGTTCGATCCGTGGTGGGGTCAAGGCGTGCGTCGACGCCGGTGTTGCCATGACGACGCACGGCGCCTGAACTTGCCCAGCCCAGCTGGCATGAGCCGCATGCGCCGCCATGCCGGCGACGCGGCACAGTTGATGAAGGCGCTGGCCAACGAGCGGCGCCTCGAGATCCTGTGTCTGCTCGCAGAGCGGGATCGGACCGTCGGCGAACTCCACGCGCTGCTGGACCTGAGCCAACCTGCCGTGTCGCAGCACCTGGCCGTGCTGCGCGAGGACGGCATCGTGACCACCACGCGGCAGGCGCAGACCGTGGTTTACCGTCTGGCGCAGGGCCCCGCCGGCCGGATCATCGCCACCCTCCACGACATCTACTGCAATGCCGCACATCCGTCGCGCTGAAGACGCGGCGCCGGCGCGCTAGACTAGGCACGTCCGCAACCCATCGACGGCGCACCTCCTCCTGCGCCTGGCGTTGCGTCACGCCCCACACATGGCCAAGACCAGCCGCACGCCGCCAGCACGTTCTCCGGGCCGTCCGCGTTCCGACGCCTCGCGGGCCGCCATTCTCAAGGCGGCTTACCAGATCCTGCGGGAAGGCGGTTTTGCCGCTTTCACCGTCGAGGGCGTGGCAGCGCGTGCCGGCGCGGGCAAGGCCACCATCTACCGCTGGTGGAATGGCAAGGGCAGCCTGGCCGTCGAGGCCTTCCTCGTGGCCGTCGCACCGCGCATGGACGCTGTCGCGGAATCAACTTCGGCCATCGCCGACCTGCGCAAGCAGGTGCACCTGGCAGCCGCGGTCTATCGAGGCCGGGTCGGGCAACTGCTGCGCGAGTTGCTGGCGCTGGAGCGCGAGGACTCCGAAACCGGCAAGCAGCTGACCGGCAGCTTCTTCGAGCCGCGGCGCCGCGCCGCGTTCGTCACGCTGCGACGCGCGCAGGAGGCCGGCGAGCTGCGCGCAGACCTCGATCTGGAGGTGCTCGCCGACGCCCTCTGGGGGCCGATCTTCCACCGTGTGCTGATCACCCGCGCCAGCCTCGACCGCCGCTTCATCGACAAGCTGCTGGACCTGGTGCTGGCGGGCGCTGTCAGGCCGGCTCAGTCCGCGTAGTTCTCCGCGAACGAAGGATCGCAGTCGTAGGCGTGGACGTGGTCCCCCTCGACACGCTCCCAGGTGATGAAGCGGGCACCCCTGTTGAGCAGGGTTTGTGGATCATCGAATTCCTGGGTGGCCACCAGCTTGCGACCGTCGGCCGACAGCCGGAAGCGCTCGACCACCGTCACCGCGTCGCTGTGGTCCAAGCCGTTGTTGGTGATGGTGGCGGCCTTGATGTGCGAGGTCTCGACCACCAGCGTGTCGCCCTCCCAGCGTCCCCGCGAGTAGCCCTCTTTGGTACGCGCTGCGTCGGCCGGCCGGGGTCCGCGCCCATCGAGGAACACCACGCGGTCCATGTCGAAGTACTCCAGTTCGATCACCATCAGGTCGCGACCTTGGTGGATCTCGATCGGGAACGGGCCCTGCATGGCATAGACGATGGACGGAATGCGGCAGGCGGCCGCGACCGTCATGTCGTCCGCAGCCTTCCAGGCGCGCGCCTTCTCCAGGGCCTCGGGCCGCAGCTGCAGAGGGCCGAAGTCCATGCGGCCGTACTCCTTGGCGCCATGGTCGTCGAGGATGACCGTGCCGGGTGGCAAGGCAGCCGCCAGGACGGGATCCTGCACCGGCGGGGACCGCGACAGCATCCAGAAGCCGGAAAAGTCCGGCGGGGACGCCGCCTGCGCAACAGCAAGACAGGCGGACAGCAGCGGCGCCCAGGAAAGCTTGCGGAGATTCATTTCTGGTCCGCCTGCTCGAAGGGAATGCCTACCGCCGCGCCATCGGCACGCGTGACCTTGCGCATGCGCATGTAGTTGCTGCCGTCGCGCGCAGGCCAGCCCTCGACTTCGATGACTTCGCCCGGCTTCAGGCTGTCGCGATTCCAGCCGCGACGCTCCAGGATGGAGGGCGAATTGGACTCCGCGCGCCAGGTCGCGTTGCTGCCATCAGGCATCGTCACCGTGAACTTGATGATGCCGTGCGGATTGCGGAACAGGAATTCATCCACCCGACCCTTGACGGTGACCATGCGTGCATCGTCGAAGAAGACGGCAAAGGAATGATGCGCCTGGGCGACGCCCAGACCTCCCAGCGCAAGCAAGGTTGCGCACGCAATGCTAGCTCTTGGACGATCGTACAAGATATCCTCCGGGCTCTGCGGCCAGTGCTTATCGCCCCTTGTCGGGCAAGGCCACTATACTGCTGCGGGAAAAACAAGCGCATCCGCAATTGCCGCGGGGCGCGACAGAGAGGGGGAAACATGACACTGATCGAATTCAGCGAATGGCTGTCGGGAACGCCTTTCAGCCAGGTCATCCAATCGACGATGTGGATGATCCCGGGCCTGCAGACCGTCCATATCCTCGCCCTGGCGGTGCTGTTCGCATCTGCCATGGTGATGGCGCTGCGCGTCTTTGGTCGTGGTCTGGCGATGGAGAAGGTGGCCTCGGTGGCGACGCGCTTCTCGCGGCCGATCTGGCTGGCGCTGCTGCTGCTGGCGCTCAGCGGTGCCCTGCTGATCACCGCCGAGCCCGGCCGCACCTTGGGCAATCCGGCCTTCAACCTCAAGATGCTGTGCCTGGTGGCCGTCGTGCTGGTCACGCTCGTGCTGCAGTCGCACCTGCGCCGTGATCGTCCTCCCGGTGCCCTCCAGGCCGTGCTGGCCGTCGTGTCGATCGGCCTGTGGACGACCATCATCGTCGCCGGCCGCCTGATCGCCTACACCGAAGCCACTTACTGAGGAGCGCGTCATGCTCGAGAACTTCTGCGTCTGGCTGCAAGACACGCCCTTCGCCCTCGCCATCAGTGAGAACTGGTTCCCGCAGGTGGAATCCGCCCACGTGGTGTTCCTGGCGCTGGTCGCGGGCAGCATCTTCATTGTCGACCTGCGGCTGCTGGGCCTGGCGTCGCGGCAGTTGCGCGTGACGCAGGTCAGCGATGCGCTGCTGCCGGTCACCTGGGTGGCCTTTGGCGGGGCCTTGCTCACCGGCCTGCTGATGTTCGCGGCCAACGCCGTGAACTACTACGACAACGGGCCATTCCGGGCCAAGATGGTGCTGCTGCTGTTGGCCGGGCTCAACATGGCCTGGTACCAGCGGGTCACGTTCCGCAATGTCGCTGAATGGGACGACGGCACGCCCAGCGGTGCAGCCCGTTTCGCCGGCGCTGCCTCATTGCTGCTGTGGACGGGCGTGATCGGGACGGGGCGCTGGATCGGTTTCACCTGATCCTGCGACCTGCGCCGTGGCCGCGCCTTGCGGCTACGGCGCCACCCACACGGGGACGGACCAGCCGGACCCGCTGCTGACGTCCTCAGGTTGCAGGATCAGTTCACCGAACCCCGTGCTTTCGGCGCGGAGCTGGACGGTGACCTCATGCACCATGGTGCCCTGCAGCGCGGGCACCCGCAGCGACGAGGGTGCGGCCCCACGCTGCAGCGCGCCCTCGGCGGCCAGCTGCCAGCGTGACTCCGCCTTGCCTGCGGGCGCGCTCCAGCGCAGCTTCACCGCGACGAACCCGCCGGTCCGTGGTGCCTTGGGGACCTCGAACTGCAGCCGCGTCGAGGCGATGCCCTGCCCGGTCGATACGGCGGCAACCCAGCCCGCGGGAGCCGCTGTCTCCGCGGCAGGGATCGCCGGGGCGGCTGGGGCGGCCTCCGGCGCCGGGTCGGCGCAAGCCACAAGCGCCACCGCAGCCGCTGCGGCGCCGGAAAACTTCAGGGAAGTGCTCATCCGCAGGACGGTGCCGCCGGTATGCCCGAGCGTCAACCGGCGATTCCGCCGCAAGCGCGATTCCGCGGCGCCGTTAACACAAATGCAGGCCCGTGGCGCCGTTGCAACGTGGCACCCGGGCGGGCCGGTTTATCATCCTCGACACCATCCCTTCCCGGCAGGCGGCGACGACATCGTGACCCGTTCCCAGAAGCAGACGATCCTTGTGACAGGCGGCGCCGGCTACATCGGCAGCCACACGGTCCTGCAATTGCGCGAGCGGGGCGACAATGTCGTCGTGCTGGACAACCTCTCGACCGGCTTCAGCCAGGCACTGGGCGACGTCCCCTTCGTGCAAGGCGACGTCGGCGACACACTGCTGGTGACCCGCCTGCTTGCGGAACACCACGTCGACGCGGTGATCCATTTCGCGGCGCACACCATCGTGCCCGAATCGGTCAGTGATCCGCTGAAGTACTATGGCAACAACACCTGCCAGACGCGCAGCCTGCTCGAAGCCTGCCAGCGTGCCGGTGTCGGGAACGTCGTGTTTTCCTCCACCGCTGCGGTCTACGGCATCCCTGCCAGCGGTGTCGCCGCCGAAGAATCCCCGACACAACCGATCAACCCCTACGGCACGTCGAAGCTGATGTCCGAATGGATGCTGCGCGACCTGTCGGCGGCCACCGACCTGCGGCATGTGGTGCTCCGCTACTTCAACGTGGCCGGGTCGGATCCGGAAGGTCGCATCGGGCAGTCGACGCGCAAGGCCACCCTGCTGGTCAAGGTCGCCTGCGAAGCGAGTGTGGGCCGTCGCAGCCACGTTTCCGTGTTCGGCACCGACTACCCGACCCGTGACGGCACCGGCGTGCGCGACTACATCCACGTCAGTGATCTGGCAGCGGCGCACCTGCACGCTGTGGACTACCTGCGCGAGGGTGGACGTTCGGAACTGCTCAACTGCGGCTATGGCCATGGCTACAGCGTGCGCGAGGTGCTGGACAGCGTGCAGCGCGTCGGCGGTGTGCCGCTGGTGGTGCGCGAGGAGCCGCGCCGTGCCGGAGATCCGCCGGAACTGGTTGCCAAGGCCGACCGGATCCGGAGTGTCCTGGGCTGGCAGCCGCGGCTCGACGACCTCGATGGCATTGTTGCCAGCTCGCTGCGCTGGGAACGCAAGCTCGCCGCCGCTCCCTGGTGAACGAAGCACCGGAAGACCACGTGACACCCCGCGGACCCTGGCCAGCGCACTGGCCGGGGATCCGCTCGCTGCGCGCCAGACTGCTGGCCGGCCTTGCCCTGATCGCACTGCCCTTGCTCATCGCGCTGGTGGTGGCCGCGGTACAGCTGCGGGACCTGGCGGACACGAGCGAGCGGCTGGTGCTCGATGGCGTGCGCAGCACCCGCCTCACGCAGGAACTGGCGACGCAGTCAGCGGCGCTGGAACGCAGCCTGCGGGTCTACCAGATCCTTGAGCAACCCGGTCTGCGCGACACTTGGCGCCTCCAGGACGAACGCCTCCAGGCCACGATCCGCAGCCTGGCGGACCTGATGCCGGACGGCCCTGCACAGGACAGCCTGCAGGCGCTGGAGCACTTGCGCAGCGCGGCAGCACGCCAGGTACTGGTGGCGCACGGTGGGCAGCCGGATTTCGCGGCAGCACTCGACTCCCTCGGCGGGCTGCCCGCCGCGGCCGCCGAGGTCTCACGGCACAACAACGTGCAGATCGACGCAGCCGTCGGTGCACTGCAGGCGCGCACGGCCGGGGTGCAGCGCTTCATGTTCTGGGGCACGACACTGCTGCTGCCGCTCACCGTGGTGGCGATCATCGGTTTCTCTCTCAGCCTGGGCCGGCCGCTGCGGCAGATCGACCGCGCCATCGACGAACTGGGACGGGGCGCCCTGACGCGGCCGATCCGCGTCGACGGGCCTGTGGACCTGCAACGCCTGGGCCGGCAACTGGAGTGGCTGCGCCAGCGCCTGCAGGAACTCACGCAGGAGCGCAACCGCTTCCTGCGCCACATGTCGCACGAACTCAAGACGCCGTTGGCCAACATCCGCGAAGGCACGGAACTGATGATGGACGGCGCACTGGGTGTGCTCGATGCAGGGCAGCGCGAAGTGATCGGGATCCTGCGTGACAATGGCATCCGGCTGCAGCGCCTGATCGAGAACCTGCTCAGCTACAGCGCCTGGCAGAACAGTGGGGTGGCGATCGAGACCAGCCGGTTCCGCCTGCGGCCGTTGATCCGGCAGGTCATCGAGAGCCAGCAACTGACGCTGCTGGCCCAGCGCATCCGCCTCGACGTCCAGGTCGAGGACCTGGTGGTCCAGGCGGACCGCGGCAAGCTGCGGCTGATCCTCGACAACCTGCTGTCGAACGCGATCAAGTATTCGCCCCGGGCGGGCGACATCCTGGTGCGGGCGCACGTCGACGGCAGCCAACTGCTGCTGGAAGTCGGCGACAGCGGGCCCGGCATTCCGCCGGCAGAACGCGCACAGGTCTTCGAGGCGTTCTACACCGGCAAGGCGGCGCACGGCCATGTGAAGGGCACGGGCATCGGACTGTCGGTGGTGCTGGAGTTCGTCAACCTTCACGGTGGCCGCGTGGAGATCGTCGATGGTGAATGTGCCGGTGCCCACTTCCGCATCCGCCTGCCGATGCCTGATGTCAGTCAGGCCGGGATCGAGGAGGCCAACCGTGATGCCGCCTGACCGCGGCCGCTGCCACTGGCGCCTGCCGGTGCTTGCCGCACTGTTGTGCGCTCTGGGGGGCTGCCAGGCCTTGGGCGAGCTGCGGTTGCCCCGTGCTGCCACACGCGGCGCGCAGGCTGACGCCGCTCAGGCGGCTGCCTCGCTGGTCCGTCTTCTTGAGGCACGCCAGCGGCTTGCTCTGGGCAGCCCTGCGGAGCAGGCGGAGATACTCGCTGCCGCCCGTCAGGACTGGTCGGCCGGCCAGCGTCCCGCCGCGGCCTTGCGCTACGGCATGCTGCTCGCCGTGCCGGGACACGCCGGTCGTGATGCCGGCCAAGCCCGTCAGCGGCTGCTGGAGGCACTGGCTGCGCCGGAACAGCTCAGCGCCGCGGAGCGTGCGCTCGCCCTGGTCGAGCAGCAGCAACTGGAGCGGGAAGCGCGTGACACAGGCCAGGGATTGAAGCAGCAGGCAGCACTGCAGGCCGAGCGTGAAGCCGCGGTTTCTGCAGCGGCTGTCGCCGCACGGCGACTGCGGGCGGAGCAGGACGAAGTGGCTAAGCTACGCAAAGCCTTGGAGGAAGCGCGCGCCAAGCTCGAGGCGATCGCGAGCATCGAGCGTGGCGCCAGCCCCCGCCCCGCACCCGCCGAAGGACGCAAGCCGTGAATCACAGCACTGCCCGCAAAGCGCGCATTCTGGTCGTCGACGATGACCCGGGCCTCCTGCGCCTGCTGACCATACGCCTGCGTGCGGAAGGTCACGACGTCGAGGCCGTCGAGGGTGGCCCGCAGGCACTGGCGGCTGCCAGCCGCTTCCGCCCCGACCTGGTCATCACCGACCTGCGCATGGAACCGATGGACGGCATCGGGCTCCTGAAGGAACTGCAACAGCGCTGGCCTGGCTTGAAGGTCATCATGCTGACCGCGCACGGCACGATCCCGGATGCGGTTCAGGCCACGCAGCGGGGCGCCTTCGGCTTCCTCACCAAACCGGTGGAGAAGCAGGAACTGCTGGAACAGATCCAGCGCGCACTCAGGATCTCCGGCTTCTCCGACCAGACTGCGGAATGGCGCAGCGGCATCGTCTCCCGCAGTGCAATCATGGAAGAGCGCCTGTCGCAGGCGCACATGACGGCAGCGACCGACGCGCAGGTCCTGGTCACGGGTGAGGGTGGCACCGGCCGCAAGCTGCTGGCCGAGGCCATCCACAAGGCCAGTGCCCGCCGGCACAAACCTTTCGGCGTCGTCAGTTGCGTCGCCGGCAGCGAAGATGAACTCGACAGTGAACTGTTCGGCCACGCTGCTGGCGCCCTGCCCGGTGCCGAGGATGCCCAGCGCGGCGCTTTCGAGCGCAACGATGGCGGCACCGTGCTGCTGGCCGATATCGACGAACTGCCCGCACGGTTGCAGCAGAAGTTGTTGCGGTGCCTGCAGGAGCGGGTCGTGCGGCCCCTGGGCGGCGGTCCGCCCGTGGCCGTCGATGTCCGCGTGATCAGTTCCGGCCCCCCGGACCTGCCCCAGCGCGTCGCGCTCGGCGAATTCCGCGACGACCTGCTGTACCGGCTGAACATGGTGCAGATCGAACTGCCGACGCTGGCACGGCGGCGCGAGGACATCCCCGTGCTGGTCGCGCACTTCCTTGCGCAGACGGCGGCGGCGGGCCAAGGGCAGCACAGCTACGCGCCCGAGGCGCTGGAACTGCTCTCCGCTGCGGAATGGCCCGGGAACGTGCGGCAGTTGCAGAACCTGGTGCACCAGAACGTGGCCATGGCGCAGACGCCGGTCATGCCGCCCGAGCTGGTCCAGCAGTCGCTGGGCAGCGCGGCCGGCCGCCTGCAGTCCTATGACGAGGCCCGCGAGGATTTCACACGCAGCTACCTGTCGCAGCTGCTGCAGGTCACGGCCGGCAATGTCAGCCAGGCGGCGCGCCTGGCACGCCGCAACCGCACGGACTTCTACAAGCTGCTGGGCAGGCACCAACTGGTGCCCGACGATTTCAAGTCACGCCAGGGCCGCTGATCGCAACCACGCTAGCGCAGGCGGGCGGTCAGCCCGCCGACAGCCGCCGCCAGCAACAGCGTCGGCAGCCATGCCAGCCAGAAAGGTGGCAGGCCGAAAGCCAATGTGCCGCTTTCCACCATCCGCTGCAGCATGTACCACGCCAGGCCGATCACCAGACCCAGCGTCGCACGCGCGCCAGTGCCCGCGCTGCGCAGCGAGCCGAACACGAACGGCAGCCCCAGCAGGATTGCGAGGAACACCGCTGCAATGCGCGACAGCCGTGACCACAGGGTGAAATCGTGGCGGCGCGTGTCCTGGCCATTGGCCTCGAGATGGGCGCGCAAGGCGAGCAGCGAACGCACAGGCATCTGGCGCGGATCTGCCGTGGCGATGGCCAGCACCTCGGTGCCCACGCGCGTGCGCAAGGCGACCGGCTCGCCGGAACGCTCGCGCGCCACGCCCTCCCCGCTGAAGCGCGACGCCGCGGCACGTTCCAGCCACCAGCCGCCCTCGGACCGTGGCCGGGCACCCTCGGCCTCGATCACCGCGCTGAGACCGCCTTCCGGCGCCAGCTCGAAGACACGCACGCCGCCCAGATCCTGGCCGCGCTGCTGGCGGATGTTGAGCAGCAGCTGACCGTCGCGCACCCAGGCCCCACCGCGCCCGGCGAGGCTGACCCCCTCGGTGCGCGCCCGGGCCTTGGCTTCATTGGCGGCCTGGGTCATCGCGGGCGCCGCATATTCACCCACGACCCATGCCAGGAGCGCCAGCAGCAGGCCGGCCATCGAAACGGCGCGGCCGATGCGCAGGATCGACACGCCGGCTGCACGCATCGCCGTGAGTTCGCTGCCGCCCGCCAACAGTCCCAGTCCGACCAGGCTGCCGATCATGGCGAACACGGGCAGGAAGCGCATGGCCTGGTCCGGCAGGTTCAGGGCCACGTACCGGAGCGCCGCCAGCGTGTCGTAGCGGCCACCAAGGTCACCCTGCTCGGAGATGAACAGGAACAGTCCCACCAGCACCAGCAACACGGCGCCCACGAGGGCGACGGCGGCGAGAACCGTGGTGATGATGTACCGATCAATGACGCGCATTCGGCTAGACTCTAGCGGATTATGCGGGCCCCTGCGCCCTTGGCCCGGAGATCCACGGAATGCGATTCGAAACCCTCCTGTCCTCACCCGAACTGGCCCGTGCCGAGGCCGTCCTGGTCGGCATCCACGACGACGCCGGATTGCCGGCCGTCACCGCCACGCTCGACGCGGCCAGCGGTGGCCGCCTGGCCGCCCTCGCGCACCGCGGAGACCTGCCCTCGCGTGCCGGCGACTGCGTGCTGCTGCCGGACCTGCCGGGCGTGAAGGCACCGCGCGTCGTCGTGGTCGGGTTGGGTCCGGCGGCCGGCTTCAACCGCCGCGGCTGGCGCAAGGCCATCGCGGCCGGACTGGCCGCGGTGCTGCGGACGCAGGCCACGAGCCTCGCCGTCGCCCTCGAGGCGCCGGCCGGCGTCGAGGCCTATCATGTCGGGCGGGCCGTCGCCGAGCTGTCGCACTCGGCCCTCTACCGCATCAACGACTTCAAGTCGGAGGGCAAGCCGCGCGCCCATGTGCTGGAGCGGGTCGGTGTGGTGCTTGCCGCCGGTGCCGACGCCGCGGCTGTCAAGCGTGGCCTGGCGCACGGTGCCGCAGTGGCCGCGGGCATGGACCTGCTGCGCGACCTGGGCAACCTGCCGGGGAATGTCTGCACGCCGCGCTATCTCGCCGACCGTGCGAAGGCGCTGGCCAAGGCCACCCCGGCGCTCAAGGTGAAGGTGCTCGACGAGCCGGCCATCAAGCGCCTGAAGATGGGCTGTCTGCTGTCGGTGTCCGCCGGCAGCGACGAGCCGCCGCGCTTCATCATCGCCGAGTACCGCGGCGGCAAGGCCGGCGAGGCGCCGGTGGTTCTGGTCGGCAAGGGCGTCACCTTCGACACCGGGGGCATTTCGCTCAAGGACCCGGCCGCGATGGATGAAATGAAATACGACATGTGCGGTGCCGCCAGCGTGCTGGCTGCCATCGACGTCGCCGCGCGGCTGAAGCTGCCGCTCAATGTCGTGGCCTTGGTCCCGGCCGTCGAGAACATGCCCAGCGGCCGCGCCACCAAGCCGGGCGACATCGTCACCAGCGCGGCCGGTCTCACCGTGGAGATCCTCAACACTGACGCCGAGGGCCGGCTGATCCTCTGCGATGCGCTGCACTACGCCCGCCGCTACAAGCCTGCCGCCGTGGTCGACGTCGCCACGCTGACAGGCGCCTGCATCATCGCGCTGGGTCACCATCACACCGGCGTCATGGCCAACGACGACGCGCTGGCCCGCGAACTGGTCGAGGCCGGCGCACGCGCCGACGACCGGGCCTGGCAGTTGCCGCTGACCGACGAGTACACGGAGCAGCTCAAGAGCAATTTCGCGGACCTGGCCAATGTGGGTGGACGCGATGGCGGCACCATCACGGCGGCCGCCTTCCTCGGCAAGTTCATGAAGGACATCAGCTGGGCGCATCTGGACATCGCCGGCACGGCCTGGACGTCTGGCGCGGCCAAGGGCGGCACCGGGCGTCCGCTGCCCCTGCTGGCAGACTTCCTGATCCGGCGCGCGGGCAGCGGAGCCTGATGCAGGTCGAGTTCCACGTCCTCGACGAGCCCTCCGAAGCGGCCCGCCTGCGTGCCGCCTGCCGGCTTGTCGAGGCCGCCTACACGGCCCGGCAACCGGTGCTCGCCTGGTGCGCCGATGCGGCGCAGCTGCAGGCGCTTGACGAGCTGCTGTGGACCTTCCGCGATGGTGCGTTCGTCCCGCACGAAGCCTGCGATGGCCAGGCGACCGGGCCGGACGAAGCGCCTGTCAGGCTGTATTGCGGCGCGCCGTGTCCGGCCGCAGGCGGCGATGCCGTGCTGCTGAACCTTCGCGAGACCGCCGTGCCGGCCGACTGCGGCGCAGGACGGCTGATCGAGGTCATCGATGGCGATCCGGCGCGGCGCACCGCCGGTCGCGAGCGTTTCAAGGCCTACCGCGAGCGCGGTCTCGCGCCGGCACACCACAAGTTCGACAACGTCTAGACCAGGGCGGCAATGGACAAGGCTTACGACCCACGGGACATCGAGCAACGGCTGTATGCGGGCTGGGAAGCCAGTGGCGGTTTCCAGCCCTCCGGGCAGGGCGAGCCCTACTGCATCATGATCCCGCCCCCCAACGTGACCGGCACGCTGCACATGGGGCACGCGTTCCAGGACACGATCATGGATGCGTTGATCCGCTACCACCGCATGCGTGGACACGACACGCTGTGGCAGGTCGGCACCGACCACGCCGGCATCGCCACGCAGATGGTCGTCGAGCGCCAGCTCAATGCGCAGGGCAAGAGCCGCAACGACCTGGGCCGCGAGACCTTCATCGACAAGGTCTGGGAGTGGAAGGCCGAATCCGGCGGCACCATCGCGCGCCAGCTGCGGCGCATGGGCGCGTCTGTCGACTGGACGCGCGAGCGTTTCACGATGGACGAGCCGCTGTCGAAGGCCGTCACCGAAGTGTTCGTCCGCCTGCACGAGGAGGGTCTCATCTACCGCGGCAAGCGGCTGGTGAACTGGGACCCGGTGCTGCTCACCGCACTGTCTGATCTTGAAGTCCTGCCCACGGAAGAGGACGGTCACCTCTGGCACCTGCGCTATCCGCTGGCCGATGGCAGCGGCCACCTCGTGGTGGCCACGACGCGGCCGGAAACCATGCTGGGCGACAGCGCGGTCGCCGTGCACCCGGAGGACGGGCGCTACCGGCACCTCATCGGCCGCGAAATCCGGCTGCCGATCGCGGACCGGCTGATCCCGGTGATCGGCGATGAGTTCGTCGACCGCGAGTTCGGTTCAGGCTGCGTGAAGATCACTCCGGCCCACGATTTCACCGACTACGAGGTGGGCCAGCGGCATGGCCTGCCGCAGATCAACATCATGACGCCGGAGGCCCGGCTCAACGGGACCGTGCCGGAACACCTGCGCGGCCTGGACCGCGTCGAGGCCCGCCGGCGCATCGTGGCCGAACTCGAGGCGGCCGGCCTGCTGGAGCGCATCGACAAGCACAAGCTGATGGTGCCGCGCGGCGACCGCAGCGGCGCCATCCTCGAGCCGCTGCTGACCGACCAGTGGTACGTGCGCATCGAGCCGCTGGCCAAGCCTGCCATCGAGGCGGTGGAAAGCGGCCGTGTGAAGTTCGTCCCGGAGAACTGGTCGAAGACCTACTTCGAGTGGATGCGCAACATCCGCGACTGGTGCATCAGCCGCCAGCTTTGGTGGGGCCACCAGGTGCCTGCCTGGTATGACGCCGACGGCAACATCTATGTTGCGCGCAGCGAGGCGGACGCGCAGGCACAGGCGCAGGCGAAGCACGGGCACGGGGTCGTGCTGACGCGCGACGCGGACGTGCTCGACACCTGGTTCTCCTCGGCGCTGTGGCCGTTCTCAACGCTGGGCTGGCCGGACAAGACACCGGAACTGCAGCGCTACTACCCCGGCAACGTGCTTGTCACCGGCTTCGACATCATCTTCTTCTGGGTCGCCCGGATGATGATGTTCGGCATCAAGTTCATGGGCGACGTGCCGTTCCGCGAGGTTTACGTGCATGGCCTGGTGCGCGATGGCGAAGGCCAGAAGATGTCCAAGTCCAAGGGCAACGTGCTCGACCCGCTGGACATCGTCGACGGCATCACCCTCGAAGACCTGCTCAGGAAGCGCACCACCGGCCTCATGCAACCGCATCTGGCGCCCGCCATCGAGAAGGCCACGCGCAAGCAGTTCCCTGATGGCATCGAGGCCCATGGCACGGATGCGCTGCGCTTCACCTTTGCAGCGCTGGCGACGCAGAGCCGCGACATCCGTTTCGACCTCGGGCGTGTCGGCGGCTACCGCAACTTCTGCAACAAGTTGTGGAACGCAGCGCGCTTCACGCTGCTGATGACGGAAGGCAAGGATGTCGCCCCGGCCGGCACAGTGGCCCAGGCGGTGGTGGACCGCTGGATCCGCTCGCGCCTGGGCGAGGCACTGCGGCGCGTCGAAGCCGGTTTCGCCGAATACCGCCTCGACTACGTGGCGACGGCCCTCTACGAGTTCACCTGGCACGAGTTCTGCGACTGGTACCTGGAACTGGCGAAGCCGGTCCTGCAGGGCGACGATGCCGTCGCTGCGGCACAGACGCGCCGCACGCTGCTCGACGTGCTGGAGGCCTTGCTGCGGGTGCTGCACCCTGTGATGCCCTTCATCACCGAGGAAATCTGGCAGCGCGTGGCGCCGCTGGCCGGCGTGGCGGGCGGCTCGGTGATGCGCGCTCCATGGCCGCAGGCTGCCGGGCTCCCCACAGATGCGGCGGCCGAGCAGACGGTGCAATGGATGCAAGGCCTGATCCTCGGTGTCCGGCAGATCCGCGGCGAGATGGACATCAGCCCGGCGCGCAAGCTGCCGCTGCTGGTGCGCAACGCCACTGCCGCCGACCTTGCGCTGCTGTCCGCCCAGCAGGGCTTGCTGCAGCGCCTGGCGGGTCTGGAGTCGCTGGCGGTCCTGGCTGCCGATGCCGTCCCGCCGCCGTCGGCCGCCGCCGTGGTGGGCGAGATGACCTTGCTGGTGCCGATGGCCGGACTCATCGAGCCGGCCAGCGAGCTGGCGCGCCTGGGCAAGCGCCTGGAGAAAACCCGCCAGGAGATCGGCAAGGCCAACGGCAAGCTCGCCAATGCGAACTTCGTCGCCAATGCACCACCGGAGGTGGTCTCACAGGAGCGCGAGCGCATCGCCCAGTTCGAGCGCACGGCGGCGAGCCTGGAGCGGCAGATCGCCGCCGTGCGGGCGATGGTCGAGGACGCGTGAGCGCACCCGCGGCAGTGCTGGCCGCACTGGACGCGGTCATCCTCGGCAAGCCGCAACAATTGCGCCTCGCCCTCTCCTGCCTGCTGGCGCGCGGCCACCTGCTGCTCGAAGATGTGCCGGGCGTCGGCAAGACCACGCTCGCCCAGGCGCTGGCGCAGGTGCTGGGCCTGCAGTGGCAGCGCCTGCAGTTCACGGCAGACCTGCTGCCGGCGGACGTGCTGGGCAGCACCGTGTTCGAACGTGAGTCGCAGCGCTTCGGTTTCCGCCAGGGACCGGTGTTCACGCAGCTGCTGGTGGCGGACGAGATCAACCGCGCCAGCCCCCGTACACAGAGCGCGCTGCTGGAGGCCATGGAGGAGCGGCAGGTCAGCATCGACGGCCGGCCCCTGCCCCTGCCCGAGCCTTTCTTCGTGGTCGCGACGCAGAACCCCTCCGAACACAGCGGCACCTTTCCGCTGCCCGAATCGCAGCTGGACCGTTTCCTCATGCGCATCCGCATGGGCTACCCGCCGCCGGCCCTCGAGCGCCAGCTCTGGCTCGAGCCGGACCGGCAGCAACGGCTGGCCGGGTGCAAACCCGTGCTCCAGGAGGGTGAACTGCGCGACCTGCAGACGGCCGTCGGGCGGATCCACGTCGCGCCGCCGGTGCTCGACTACATTGCCGCCCTGGTCGCCGCCTCGCGGGAGGACGCGGCTTGGACGACCGGCCTGTCGCCCCGCGCCGCCCAAGGCCTGGTACGCGCAGCCCGCGCCTGGGCGCTGCTCGCCGGCCGTGCGGCCGTGCTGCCGGACGATGTCCAGGCCGTACTGCCGGCGGTTGCCGATCATCGCCTGCCGTTGCGCGCAGGCGCTTTGCCGATGGCCGGCAAGGCCGGCAGTGGTGCCGCCGCGGCATTGATGCAGCGCATACCGGTCCCCGACTGACGGCGATGTGGCGGACCCGCATGGCAGACCGGGCCGCGCGCTGGGCCCTGAGACGCCAAGGCGAGACCCGGCTGCCGTGGCAACTGGCCGCCCGCCGCCTGTACATCCTGCCGACACGCAGCGGGATGGGCCTCGGCGTGCTGGTCCTCGTCTGCCTGTTCGCCGGCCTGAACTACGGCAATGGCATGGCGCTGCTGCTGGCCTTTTCCGTCGCGGGTTTCGGCATCGTCGCGCTGCATCAGACGCACCGGCAGCTGCTGGGCCTCCACTGGCTCGCTGCCGAGGCGGCCGACAGCAGCGCCGGCGGCAGTGTGCTGCTGACCCTGCAGCTGAGGTTGCCCGCCAACACGTCGGCTCCAGGCCTGCGCCTGCAGGCCCGGCTCGGTGGCCGCGCCACGATCGACTGCGGGCTGGTACTCGACCCTGCCGGGCAAGACCTGTGGCGCGGGCAGGCCATGCTGCCGGCGTTGGCCCAGCGCGGCCGCTGGCGGCTGCCGCCGTTGCGCCTCTCCAGCCTGCAGCCCTATGGGCTGTTCACGGTCTGGACCTGGCTGCAACCGGAGATCAATTGCTGGATCGCCCCCGTTCCAGCCGGCGATGCGCCCTTGCCCGAATCCACCGGGGAGGCAGAACCGGCGTCGGGACCCGGCCGGACGGGCACGGGCGATGACTGGCGCGAACTGCGGCCTTGGCGGGACGGCGATTCGCTGCGGCGCGTGGCCTGGAACGTCTGGGCACGCGGGGGGCCACTGGTGGTCCGCGAGTTCGAGTCACCGGCCACGGTGGACCCGGTGCTGACACTCGCCATGACACAAGGCCCCGACCTCGAAGCCCGGCTCGCGCAACTGGCGGCCTGGCTGCAACACTGCGAACAGCGTGGAAGGCCCTACCGGCTCGAGCTCCCCGCCGCAGACCGTGGGCCCGATCGGGGTCCAGACCATTACTCGGCCTGCCTGAAAGCGCTGGCACAGCACGGCGACCCACCGCCGCGGGAGCCCGGATGAGCCCGGGCGCGCTCACCCTGCCCCTGCTGTCGGTGGGCGCTGCAGCCTCGCTGCACGTCGACCGCCTGCCCTGGTGGTGCAGCGTGGCACTCGGGCTGGCATTGCTGTGGCGCTGGCGCTGGCCGGGCACCGAGCTGCCCCGCCTGGTACGGCTTGGGCTCACCATCCTCCTGGTGCTGGTCGTGCTGCTGGCCTTCCGCACGGTCAACGGGCTGTCCGCCGGCACGGCCCTGCTGGCCTGCATGGCAGCGATGAAACTGCTGGAAACCCGCACACCGCGCGATATCGCGGTGCTGCTGGGCGTCGCGCTGGTGCTGGTCCTTGCCGCCTGTCTGGACCGCCAGGACCTGTGGCGTCTGCCGCTCTGCGCCGCAGCGCTGTGGCTGCTGCTGGCCGCCTTTGCCGTCCGGGCCACGCCCGCCGGAGCGCCGCCGCTGGCCTGGCAGGCGGCCTTGCGACGCTCGGGCCGCACCCTGCTGCTGGGCTTGCCGCTGGCACTGGCGGCCTTCCTCCTGTTCCCGCGGATCCCGGCATCGCTGTGGACCTTGCCCGCCGACAACTCAGCCACCACCGGCCTGGGCAGCGAGATGTCACCCGGCAGCATCGCGGCGCTGTACCTGTCCGAGGAGGTGGCCTTCCGCGTCCGCTTCGAGGGGCCCGCACCGGGACCCGCAGACCGCTACTGGCGGGGGCCGGTACTGCACGATTTTGATGGCACCACCTGGCGGCAGCGTCCGCTGCAGGTGCAGGAACCCATGGTGCCGCGGCCGGCCGGCACGCCCATCACGCAGATGATCACGCTGGAGCCCACGCAGCAACCGTGGTGGTTCGCGCTCGAGACCATCGTGTCCAGCCCCCAGGCTGACGTACGGCTGACCTGGGACCAGCAGTTGCTGGCACGTCGGCCAGTGACCCAGGCCTTGAGCTACACGGTCGCTTCGCACCCGGCAGTGCAGTGGCCTGCCGAATTGCCGCGGTGGCTGCGCTTCCTCGACCTGCGCCTGCCTGCGGACCGCAACCCGCGGAGCATGGCGCTGGCACGCGCCCTCCGCGCCGACAGCAGCAGTGACCAGGACTTCGTCCGTCGCGTGCTGCTGCACTTCCGCGACAGCGGCCTGCGCTACACGTTGGCGCCCGAAACGCTCGGCCGCGACGCCGTGGACGATCTGCTCTTCAGCACGCGTGAAGGCTTCTGTGGACACTTCGCCTCGGCCTTCACCGTGTTGATGCGGGCCGGCGGCGTGCCGGCCCGGGTCGTCACCGGCTACCAGGGCGGCGACTGGAACGACACCGGTGGCTATCTGGTGGTGCGGCAATCGGACGCGCATGCCTGGGTCGAGGTCTGGCTCGAGGGCCGGGGCTGGCAGCGCGTCGACCCCACGGCGATGGTGCAGCCGGACCGTTTGCAGCGGGCCGCGCGCGAGTTGTTGCCAGCCGTCGGCGGCATGCAAGGCTGGTGGTACAGCGATCCGGCCCTGCGATCCCTCTGGAACGCCTGGGATGCGGGCAACCAGTGGTGGCGGCAGCAGGCCATGGGACTGCGGCTGGCCGACCAGCTGGCGTGGCTGCGGGCGCTGGGGTTCCAACGTCCGGACCATCGCCCGCTCGTGGCAGGACTCGGCATTGCCGGATTGGGCTGGCTCGGCTGGCTGCTGTGGCAGCTGCGGCGGGAAGGCCCTGTCCCGCCGCCGGCAGCGACGGATCCTGTGGCCGCCGCGTGGCAGCAGCTGCGGGGGGCATTGCTGGCCAGCGGCGTCACGGCGGCCGACGGCCACCAGGGCCCGCTGGCCCTCGGCGCCAGCGCCGCCGGGTACTGGCCGGACCTGCGCGAGCCGCTGCAGGCTGCCGTGGACGGCTATCTGCAGCTGCGCTTCGCGCCGCCCGCCGGCGACCGACCAACCACGGCAGCGGCGTGGCAGGAGGGCATCAAGGGGCTTGTGCGAACCCTGCGCCAGCGCGCCGCACTGCAACGGTTGCCGCCCGCGGCGGAGGCTGCACGGGTGTTGCTCCGTTCCCGCCTGCCGCTATGGTCCCGCCTGCCCCCTGCCCTGGCGCTGCGCACGGCGGCGCTGGCCGCACAGTGGCAGCAGCGCATGCGCTTCGAGGGCTGCAACGGCCTCGTGGTCACCGAAGAGATGCGCTGGCTGATCGGCTTTCAGGCCTGCCTGCTGGTGTCCCACCGTGGCCTGGCGCCTTATGCCGGCCTGCGAGCCGTGCTGGTCTACCCGGATGCCTTCGTCGTGCGACAGCATTTCGAGGACGAGGCCGGCGTGGTGACCGAGGGCGACGACGTGCTGTCGGGCCAGACCGTCGACACCAGCCGCATCCTGCTCTCGTGGACGGACATCGAGGACGGGCTGCTGCATGACGACGGCTACAACGTGGTCGTGCACGAGTTCGCGCACCTTCTGGACCACGAACTCGGCGGCGAGCTGTCACGCCGCGAGGGTGGCGCGGATTCGCCGTGGCATGATGTCTTCGAGGCCGAATACGCGGCCTTGTGCGCTGCGGTCGACGCCGGCGAGGACACCGTCGTCGACCCCTACGGCAGCGAGGATCCGGTGGAATTCTTCGCCGTCTGCACCGAGGCCTTCATCGGCCTCCCACGACTGCTCGAGGCCCGCCACCCGCGGCTCTATGCGCAGCTGCGGCGTTTCTACGGACTGGATCCGGCGCGGTGGTCGCCGGGGCCTGCCGACGACGCGCCCGCCCCCTGAGGATCCTTCACCCGCCACAGCAGCACCCCGCCGCCAACGAACAACACGGCCACGGCGGCGATGGACAACCGGGAATCGTGGGTGACCAGGGCGACGTAGCCGACCAGCAGCGGTCCCAGCACGGTGCTGAACTTGCCCATCATGTTGAAGAAGCCGAAGAACTCGGCCGAATGGGCGGGCGGCACCAGGCGGCCATAGAACGAGCGCGACAGGCCCTGCACGCCGCCCTGCACGAGGCCGACGGCGATCGCCATGACGAAGAACTCGAGTGTCGAGTCGAGCCAATAGGCCCAGACCGTGACGACCGCATAGATGGCGACCCCGAGCAAGATCGCCTGGCGCGGCCCGATGCGCTCGCCCAGGCGGCCAAAGGCGATGGCTGCGGGAAAGCCCACGAACTGCGTCAGCAGCAAGGCGCCCAGCAGTGCAGCGGTATCGAGTCCGAGCGCCAAGCCGTAGTCCACGGCCATCTTGTAGATGGTGGCGACGCCATCGATGTAGAGGAAATACGCTGCGAGGAACAGCAGCATCTGCCGGTTGGCGGCGACGCGGGGCAGGGTCACACGCAAACTGGCCCAGCCCTCCTTCACCGCGACCCAGGCACCCACGCCGCTGCGACCCGGCGTCTCGCGCACGGTCAGCAGCGGCAGCATGAACAGCGCCCACCACAGCACGACGGTCAGGAAGGACCAGCGCACGGCGTCCGCGGCCGTGGCAAGACCGAACCAGCCCGGCTTCACGACCATCAGGATGTTGACCGCGAACAACAGCCCGCCACCCAGGTAGCCGAGCGCGTAACCATAGGCGGAGATGCGGTCGTACTCGGCGGGCTTGGCGACGTCGACCAGCAGCGCGTCGTAGAAAATGATGCCGCCGTTGAACCCCAGGGTGGCCAGCGTGAACACCACGACCGCTCCCACCCAATCCCCCTGTCCGACGAAGAACAGCGCCGCAGTGGACGCGATGCCCAGCAGGCTCCATGCGGCCACGAAGCGCACGCGGTGGCCGCCATAATCGGCGATGGCGCCGAGCACCGGCGCGAGCAGCGCCATCAGCAGGCCAGCGATGCCGCTGGCCAGCCCGAGGCGGAAGGTGGCCTCGGTCGGGTCGACGCCGGTGCTCCAGTACTGGCGGAAGAACACCGGGAAGAACCCCACCATGACCGTGGTGGAGAAGCCGGAGTTGGCCCAGTCATACAGGGCCCAGGAGAGCGCCGGACGCTTCGCGAAATAGGCTTTCATCGGACCTTCCTGGTCAGGACTGCATCTCGCGGGTCTCGCCGAACTGGATCTCCGGCCAGCGCTCCTGCGTCAGCGACAGGTTCACGCGCGAGGGCGCCAGATAGACCAGTGAGCCGCTGTGATCGAGCGCCAGATGGTCATGGGCCTTGCCGCGGAACTCTTCCAGCTTGCGCGCATCGGCGGCGGTGATCCACCGCGCCGTGTGCACGCCGATGGGCTCGAACACACACTGCACGCCGTATTCATCCGCCAGCCGGAAGGCCACCACCTCGAACTGCAGCTGGCCCACCGCGCCCAGGATCATGTCGTTGTTGCGCAGCGGCCGGAACAGCTGCGTGGCGCCCTCCTCGCACAGCTGCCCCAGGCCCTTGGCCAGCGCCTTGGCCTTCAGCGGGTCCTTGAGGACCGCGCGCCGGAACATCTCCGGCGCGAAGTTGGGGATGCCAGTGAAACAGAGCTTCTCGCCCTCGGTGAAGGTGTCACCGATGTTGATCGTGCCGTGGTTGTGCAGGCCGATGATGTCGCCGGCCCAAGCCTCTTCCACGGCGGTGCGCTCGCCGGCCATGAAGGTCAGCGCGTCGGCGATCCGCACTTCCTTCGCCTGCCTGACGTGGAACACGCGCATGCCTGGCTGGTAGCGCCCGGACACGAGCCGCATGAAGGCGATACGGTCGCGGTGGCTGGGATCCATGTTGGCCTGGATCTTGAACACGAAACCCGTCAGCTTCGGCTCGTCGGCGCGAACCTCGCGCTCGCGCGTGGCCCGTGGCTGCGGACCCGGCGCATGCTGCACGAAGGTGCGCAGCAATTCCTCGACGCCGAAATTGCTGATGGCCGAGCCGAAGAACGCCGGCGTCTGCCGGCCTGCAAGATAGAGCGCAGGATCAAAAGCCGGTGCCGCGACCTGCAGCAGTTCCACCTCGTCGCGGAAGGCTTGGGCCCGGTCGCCGAGGAAGCGGCTTGCCTCCTCGCTGTGCAGGCCATCGATGGTGAGGTTCTGGCCGACGGTGCCGCGCTCGCCCGCCTCGTAGACGTAGATGCGGTCCTCCAGCAGATGATAGGTGCCCGCCAGCTCGCGGCCCATGCCGATCGGCCACGTGACCGGGGAGACCTGCAGCTTCAGCACCTTCTCGATCTCGTCGATCAGGTCCAGCGGTGCGCGTCCCTCGCGGTCCAGCTTGTTGATGAAGGTCATGATCGGCGTGTCGCGCAGCCGGCAGACCTCCATCAGCTTGATGGTCCGCTCCTCGACGCCCTTCGCGCAGTCGATGACCATGAGCGCCGAATCCACTGCAGACAGCGTCCGGTAGGTGTCTTCGGAGAAGTCCTCGTGGCCGGGCGTATCCAGCAGGTTGACGATGCAGCCGCCGAAGGGGAACTGCATCACCGACGAGGTGACCGAGATGCCGCGCTGCTGCTCCAGCCGCATCCAGTCCGAGGTCGCATGGCGCGCGGCCTTGCGGCCCTTGACCGTGCCGGCCAGCTGGATGGCGCCCCCGAACAGCAGCAGCTTCTCGGTGAGCGTGGTCTTGCCCGCGTCGGGGTGGGAAATGATGGCGAAGGTGCGCCGGCGCGCGACCTCTCCGGGATATGGCTGCATCAACGACCCTTTGACAGCATGCGGCGCAGGACGACGGCATCCTCGCGTCCGTTGACCGCCTGGTAGTAGCCCCGGCGGATGCCGATCTGGCTGAAACCCATCGACTGGTAGAGGCGGATGGCCGTCGTGTTCGACGGCCTGACCTCAAGGAACACGTCGGTGACCCGCAGTGCTCCGGCGAACTCGAGCAGGTGGGCCAGCAACTGCCGGCCGATGCCCCGCGACCGGAAGGCGCCGGCCACGCAGAGGTTGAGCACATGGGCCTCGCCGGCACCGGTGCTCATGACGCCGTAGCCGACCAGCGCCTCACCGATCTCGGCGACGACGCAGACATAGCCGGCCCGCAGGCAGTCGCGGAAGATGCCCTCGGTCCACGGGAACGGATAGGCCTCGCGCTCCAGACCCATCACCGCCGGAACGTCGGCGTGGATCATGTCCCGCACCAGCAGCGCCGGCAGGGCGGGCACGTCAGGCACCACCGAGGCTGGCAAACGTGCGGCGCGCAAGCTTGAGGTCTTCCCAGGCCTTGCGCTTCTCGCCGGGCGAGCGCAGCAGGTAGGCCGGGTGGTAGGTGACGACCAGCGGCAGCGAGGCGTCACCGAAGCGGTGCACCTGCCCGCGCAGCCGGCCGATCGGCGTGTCGGTGGCGAGCAGGCTCTGCGCCGCGATGCGCCCGACCGCCAGCACGATGCGCGGCTGAAGCAGTGCGATCTGCTGCTGCAGCCACGGCAGGCACTGCGCGACCTCCTCGGGCCGCGGGTCGCGGTTGTCCGGGGGACGGCACTTGACGATGTTGGCGATGAACACCGACTCGCGAGGCAGGTCGATGGCGCGCAGCATCTGTGTCAGCAGTTGGCCGGCGCGGCCGACGAAGGGCTCGCCCTGGCGGTCCTCCTCCGCGCCCGGTGCCTCGCCGATCACCATCCAGCGGGCCCGGCGGTCACCCACGCCGAACACCGTCTGCGTGCGCCCGTTGCAGAGTCCGCAGGCCTGGCAGGCGCGCACCCCGGCTTCCAGGGACGGCCAGTCCGAGGACGCCGCGGGCGCAGGCGAGGCCACCACAACCGGCGCGTCCTGCTGCGGCGTGGGCGGCGAAGGCGCGCCACGGCGCAGCACCCAGCGCTCGATGCCCAGCGCCTCCAGGTAGGCGTCGCGCATGTGCCGCGGCCCGTCAGGCCGCGTCGGTCGGCGCCGTTCGCTGGCTGCGCCGCAGCCGGCGCACGGCCCAGAACAGCGGCCCGGCCAGGGCATACCCGCCGAACAGCACCAACAATGCCAACGGCGGGTGCGCCGCGATGGCCACGAAGACCAGCGGCACCAGGATGAAGGTCGCGAACTTGACCGGCCCCGCGAGATCGAGCTGCTTGAAGCTGTTGAACGGGAATTGGCTGACCATCAGCGCGCCGGAGGCCGCCACGATACCGAAGGTGAGCAGCAGGCCGGAGAGGCCCGGTTCGGCCCACTCCGTGCTCAGCCAGATGAAGGCAGCGACAACCGCCGCGGCCGACGGGCTGGGGAGACCCTCGAAATAGCGCTTGTCCGGGCCACTGCGCGTGTTGAAGCGGGCCAGGCGAAGCGCGGCACAGACCGCGTAGAAGAAGGCGGCCAGCCAGCCGATACGGCCCCAGAGATTGCCGTATTCGGCGATGCGGGCCACGCCCCACTGGTAGCTGACCAGTGCCGGCGCGAGGCCGAAGGACACCATGTCGGCGAGGCTGTCGTATTCCTTGCCGAAGGCGCTCTCCGTGCCGGTCATGCGCGCGACGCGGCCATCGAGGCCGTCAAACAGCATGGCGACGAAGATGGCGCCGCCGGCGCGTTCGAAGTTGCCGTCGATGGCCGCCACGATGGCGTAGAAGCCCGCGAACAGGCAGCCCGTGGTGAACAGGTTGGGCAGCAGGTAGATGCCACGGCGGCGTGGCCGTGCGTCGGGGGCAGGTGTAGTCATGTGCGGTGAAATCATAGGCCGGCCGGCCCCGGCCCACAATGCGCCCTGCTAGACTCGCGCGTTACCTTGTCTGCCGGACCGCCGCCATGCGCCTGTCGCTCTACCCCATCAACACCGTCAAGGAGACCCCGGCCGAGGCCGAGGTCATCAGCCACCAGCTCATGCTGCGCGCCGGCCTGATCCGGCGCCTTGCCGCGGGCATCTACACCTGGTTGCCGCTGGGCCTGCGCACGCTGCGCAAGGTCGAGCAGATCATCCGCGAGGAAATGGACCGCGCCGGCGCCATGGAAGTGCTGATGCCCGCCGTGCAGCCCGCCGAGCTGTGGCAGGAGTCCGGCCGCTGGGACCAGTATGGCCCCGAACTGCTGCGCCTGAAGGACCGCCACGACAGGCCCTTCGTCATCGGTCCGACCCACGAGGAGGTCATCACCGACCTGGCGCGCCGCGAACTGAAGAGCTATCGGCAGCTGCCCGCCAATTTCTACCAGATCCAGACCAAGTTCCGTGATGAAGTGCGGCCCCGCTTTGGCGTGATGCGCGGCCGCGAGTTCATCATGAAGGACGCCTACTCCTTCCACGCGGACCAGGCGTCGCTGCAGGCCGGCTACGACGCCATGCGCGACGCCTACACGCGCATGTTCACGCGCATGGGCCTGGATTTCCGCCCGGTGCGCGCCGACACAGGCTCGATCGGCGGCAACGCGTCCGAAGAGTTCCAGGTGCTGGCCCAGTCCGGCGAGGACGCCATCGCGGTCTCCGATGGCGACGATTTCGCCGCCAATGTCGAACTGGCGCCGGCGCTGCCGCCGGCCGCGCCGCGTGGACCCGCCACGGCGGCGCTGACCCAGGTCGCCACGCCACGCACGCGCAGCATTGCCGAGGTCGCCGCACTGCTGGGCGTGGCGCCACGCCAATGCCTGAAGACGCTGATCGTCGAGGGCGAAGACGGCCAGGGCGTGGCCCTGGTCCTGCGCGGCGACCATGAACTCAATGCCGTGAAGGCGCAGAAGCTGCCGGGCATCGCCAGCCCCCTGCGGATGGCCAGTCCGGAGCTGGTGCGGGCGGCCACCGGAACCGAGCCCGGTTTCATCGGCCCCGTGGGCCTGTCCTGCCGCATCATCGCCGACCACGCGGCGCTCGCGGTCGCCGATTTCGTCTGCGGCGCCAACCAGCGCGACGCCCATCTCACCGGCGTGAACTGGGAGCGCGACCTGCCGCTGCCGGAGGTGCAGGACCTGCGCAACGTGGTCGACGGCGACCCCAGCCCCAGCGGGCGCGGCACGCTGCGCATCGTGCGGGGCATCGAGGTCGGCCACATCTTCCAGCTCGGGCGCAAGTACAGCGAGGCGCTCAAGGCGGAGGTCCTCGACGCCTCCGGCAAGCCGGTGACGATGTCCATGGGCTGCTATGGCATCGGCGTGACGCGCGTGGTGGCCGCTGCCATCGAACAGAACCACGACGACAAGGGCATCCTCTGGCCGGAAGCGCTGGCGCCCTGGCAGGTGCTCATCGTCACCATGAACCACGCCAAGTCGGAGGCCGTGCGCGCCGCGGCCGATACCCTGTACGCACAGCTGCAGCAAGCGGGTTTCGAGGTGCTTTATGACGACCGGGATGCGCGTCCCGGGGTCAAGTTCACAGACGCCGAACTGCTCGGTATCCCACACTGCCTGGTGGTCGGCGAGCGTGGTCTCGCCGCGGGCAAGTTGGAGTATCGCCACCGCCGCAGCGGTGGCAGCGAGGAGATTCCGGCGGATGAGGTGGTGCAGTTCCTCAAGGCGCGCAGCAACAGGGGTTGACCATCCCGGCGCCGTTGCGCTGCCGGGCCTGCTGCTGGTGCTGCTCGCCAGCCTGACGGGCCCGGCCTTCGCCAATGCCGCGCGCGGCAGCAACGCCCAACAGGAAGCCGAACTGCGCGCAGTCGTCGACCGCGCCATCCACGCCGCCGAGTGTTTCCCCGACCGCTTCGACTCCGCGGTCTGGTATTCGATGATGGAGCCGCGCCTGCGCCGCATCGTGCCCGATCCGGCCGAGCGCATGGCCATCCTCAAGGTCGCCTACTGCGAGACCCGCCGGCCGGGCGAGGCGCCGCTGCCCCCAGGCCTGGTGCTGGCCATCATTGACGTCGAGAGCCGCTTCAACCGCTGGGCGGTGTCCAGCGCAGGCGCGGTCGGCCTGATGCAGGTCATGCCGTTCTGGCCGACGGAACTGGGCATGCAGCGCCGCCAACTCACCCACGTGGAAGCCAACGTGAAGATGGGCTGCGCCATCCTGCGCCACTACCTGCAGCGCGAGAACAACAACCTGCGGCGCGCCCTGGCCCGTTACAACGGCAGCCTGGGCAGCAACACCTATCCGGACCTGGTGATGTCGCGCTGGACGCAGCGCTGGCGGGGCGCGGATGATCTGGGGTCTCCGCGCCTGGCCCTGAACCCACCCCGATGACCGAAATCCTCGTTCTCTACTATTCGCGCCACGGCAGCACGGCGGCACTCGCCCGGCAGGTCTCCCGGGGCATCGAGTCGGTCGAAGGCGCCCGCTCGCGTCTGCGCACGGTCCCCCCAGTCAGCGCGGAGAGCGAGCGTCCCGTGGTGGCGGTGCCCGACAGCGGCGCCCCCTACGCCACGCTGGCCGACCTGAAGGCCTGCGACGGACTGGTGATGGGCAGCCCGACACGCTTCGGCAACATGGCCGCCCCCCTGAAATATTTTCTCGATGGCAGCGCTGCCCTCTGGCTGGAGGGCGCCCTGGCCGGGAAGCCCGCAGCGGTGTTCACCGCCTCGCAGTCGATGCACGGAGGCCAGGAGAGCACCCTGCTGACGATGATGCTGCCACTGCTGCACCACGGCATGTTGGTCATGGGCCTGCCCTACACCGAAGCTGCGCTGAACCGCACGCGCGAGGGCGGTTCGCCCTATGGCGCCTCGCACGTTGGACTGACAGCCGTGGACGGCACACTGGGCCGTGATGAAGCCGAGCTGGCCCAGGCCTTGGGACGACGCGTGGCGGAAACCGCGCGGCAGCTGCGCCGGGGCCGCGCCGGCTAGGGCGCCTGGTCGCGCAACGTCTCGCGCAGGAACGGCAGCGTCAGGCGGCGCTGCTCTGCCAGCGAGGCGTGGTCCAGAACGTCCAGCAAGGCCTGCAGGCTGCCCATGTCGCGCCTGAAGTGCCGCTGCAGGAACAGCGCGCAATCCTCAGGCAGATCCAGTCCGCGCAACTGCGCCCTGAGGCGCAGTGCCTCGCGTTGCTGTGCCTCATCCAGCCCCTGCAGCGCCAGCACCGTGGCCGCGGCCAGTCGCGACGCGAGGTCCGGGAGCCGCCACGGCAGGGCGGCCGGTGGCGACCCGGCCGCAAGCAGCAGGGATCCACCCCGTGCTTCCAGCTCCAGATAAAGGCGGAACAGCACCGCCTCCCAGGCCGGATCACCGGCCACCCGCTGCAGGTCATCCACGCACACCAGCGGCAGGTTCTCAGCGCCGTCGAGCACTCCGGGACCGATGTCGGCCAGAGCCTCCACGGGGAAATAGCCGCCACTGCCGCGCCGGGCACAGCAGGCCTGCAGCAGGTGCGACTTGCCCACGCCCGGCGGACCATGCAGCCACAGCACCCGCCGCGCGCTGCCGGCCGCCACTTCACGCAGCAGGGCGAGGGCCAATGCATTGCCGCCGGTCAGGAAGCTGTCGAAGGTGGCGCGATCCTGCAGACGCACGCCGAGGGGCAACTGGCGCATGCAGTCAACCCGGCGCCGCACGGCCCTCGACGATGTCGAAGGCACGCCGCGCAAATCTCGCGACGTAATCCGCGCCACTCGCCACGGTCGTCAGCAGCACGACCAGCGCCAGCGCCTCCAGGATCTCGGCCGGCGGGAAGCGGGCGTCGCTGGCACTGGCCACGATGACCGCCAGCAGGTAGACGATCTGCAGGGCGGTGTTGAGCTTGCTGGCCACTGTCGGCCGTCCATGCAAGCGGCCGAACCACAGCCGGAAGCCGATGGCGCCGATACCGATGACCAGGTCGCGCGCCACGGCCACCGCGGTCAGCCACCACGGAGCGATGCCCAACCAGGCTGCGGTGATGAAAACGCTCATCAGCAGGAGCTTGTCAGCCACCGGATCGAGCACCCGGCCGAGATCGGAAGTCCAGCCAAAACGCTTGGCGAGGAAACCATCGAGGCCATCGGACAGGGCGGCAATGCTGAACAGCACGATGATGGACAGATGCCTGCCCTCGGTCATTGCCAGCACCAAGGGCAATACCAGCGCAATGCGCAGCAGGCAGAGGAGGTTGGGTATGTGGCGCATGCCGCGTCTGACTTCCGTCCGGTACTATAGCGGCCTTCGCGGCCCACCGCCCGCGCCTTCCGAGCCCTCAATGACCTCACCGCAAAGCCTCACCTACCGGGATGCTGGCGTAGACATCGACGCTGGCGACGCGCTCGTGGAGCGCATCAAGCCGCTGGTCCGGCGCACGCTGCGGCCTGAAGTGCTGGCGGGGGTCGGCGGCTTCGGCGCGCTGGTGGGGCTGCCAACGCGCTACCGCGAGCCTGTGCTGGTTTCCGGCACGGACGGCGTGGGCACGAAGCTGCGGCTGGCCATCGACACCGGCCGCCACAGCCGCATCGGCATCGACCTGGTGGCCATGTGCGTCAACGACGTCGCCGTCCAGGGCGCCGAACCGCTGTTCTTCCTCGACTACTACGCCACCGGCAAGCTCGATGTGGAAGTCGCCGAGGCGGTCGTCGGCGGCATCGCCGAAGGCTGCCTGCAGGCCGGTTGTGCGCTGGTGGGCGGTGAGACCGCCGAGATGCCCGGCATGTACCATGGCGGCGACTACGATCTGGCGGGGTTCTGCGTCGGCGTCGTCGAGCGCAGCGGCGTCATCGATGGCAGCCGTGTGGCGGCGGGCGATGCGGTCATCGGCCTCGCCTCTTCCGGGCCCCATTCCAACGGCTATTCCCTGATCCGCAAGTTGCTGCAGGTCGCCCGCGCGGATGCCGCCACGATGCTCGACGGTCGGCCGCTGTTCGACCGCCTGCTCGAACCCACGCGCATCTACGTCAAGAGCATGCTGGCGCTGGCCGCCGCCATGCCGGTGCATGGTTTCGCCCACATCACGGGCGGAGGCCTCACCGACAACATCCCGCGCGTGCTGCCGGAAGGCCTGCAGGCGGTCCTGCAACGCAGCGCGTGGCACCGCGATCCGGTGTTCGACTGGCTGGCCGGGACGGGCAACATCGCCAGCGCCGAGATGCATCGCACCTTCAACTGCGGCTTGGGCATGGTGTGCATCGTGCCGGGAGCGCGCGCCGCCGACGCCCTGGGCCTGCTGCAGTCGCTGGGCGAACAGGCGGCCTTGGTCGGCCACATTGAGTCGGGCAACGCCGGCGTGGTCATCAACGAATGACGGAGACGCGGCCGCCGCTGTCGCTGGCCGTGCTCATCTCGGGACGTGGCAGCAACATGCTGGCCATTGCCCGGGCCTGTGCCGAAGGGCGGCTGCGTGCGCGTGTCGACCTGGTGCTTGCCGACGTGGCTGACGCCGCCGGTCTTGCCAGTGCCCGCGCAATCGGGCTTGACACACGGGCGGTCGATGCCGGTGCCTTCCGTGGCGGCGGCCGCTTCGACAAGCCCGCCTTCGAGGCAGCACTGGCGCAGGCCATCGAGGCCTCCGGTGCGGAACTGGTCGTGCTCGCCGGTTTCATGCGCGTGCTGTCGCCGGCATTCGTGGAGCGGTTTGCCGGCCGGCTCCTCAACATCCATCCGTCGCTGCTGCCCGCCTGGAAGGGGCTGCATACGCACGAGCGGGTCCTGGCTGCCGGCGACGCCGAACACGGCGCCACCGTGCACTTCGTCACCGGCGAACTCGACGGTGGCCCCCTGCTGCTGCAGGGCCGCGTGCCGGTGCTGCCCGGCGACGACGTCGCCGTGCTTTCAGCGCGCGTACAGCGGGCCGAACACAGCATCTACCCACAAGTCATTGACTGGATCGCGGAAGGACGGCTGACATGGTCCGATGGCGTTCCCTGGCTCGACGGTGCGCAACTGTCGCAACCGCTGCGACAGGCCTTCTGCTGAACCGCAACCGCGGCGTGGCGCTGCTGGCGCTGGGCATGGCGGCCTTGGCGCAGGCCGCCGAACCCCCCGCTCCTGCGGCGGCCGCAGAAGTCTTGCGGCCGTTCTCCGCCACCTACGCGTGGACGCTGCGCGGCATGAACGCGGGCACCAGCACCGTCACCCTGCGCAGCCTGGAGGGTGGGCGCTGGTCCTACGCGTCGCGCAGCGTCGCCCGTGGCCTGTTCCGGCTGGTCGCCTCCGGCGACATCACGCAGGACAGCCGCTTCCGCATCGTCGATGACCGCATCGTCCCGGACCACTACCGCGGCGATGATGGCACCGACGCCACGCGCCGCGACGTCGACCTGCACTTCGACTGGAAGAACGGCCGTGTCACCGGCATCTATGAACAGGTCCCCGTGGACCTGCCGGCCGAAGCCGGCCTGCTGGACGACATGTCGATCCAGGCCACGGTGATGCGCGAACTGTTGCGCGGTCGCGCACCGCAGGGGTTCCGGCTGGTTCATCGCAACGTGGTCCGCGACTATGTCTACAGCCGCGAGCGGGAGGAAATCCTCGATACCCCGTTGGGCCGCCATGCGACGGTCGTCTACCGCAGCCAGCGCGTCGGCGCGCGTGGTCACGTGCTGTTCTGGTGCGCACCGGAGCTGGGCTATCTGCCGCTGCGCGTCGAACGGCGCACCGGTGAGGGCAAGATCGACTGGGCGATGAACGTGCGCAGCCTCACGCGCTGAGCCGCCAACTGCGCAAGTCCGATTTCGCCAGCTTGACCACGGACAAGACATTTCCTGACGACGCCCTGAACCCAGCCCCTGCCCGCATACACTCCCGGACAGGCAAACGGGAGGGCGCGGAACATGCAAACCAGGACTGGATGGCTCAAGGCAGTGCTGGCTGCATCGGCCATGCTGGCGGCATCGGGAGCCGCAAATGCTGCAATCAACATCCTCATCGAACGCACCAGTGACAAGCTCGCAACGCTGCACTTCACCACCGGTACGGTCGACGGCCCTTCCAGCTCCGGGACCGCGTCTTACCTCGGCCCGGCCAGCACGGGCAACCCCGCAACGACGCGCGGCTTTTTCCTGTACGACGTATTCCGGCCCTACTGCGTGTCCTGCCAGATCTGGCCCACGGCGCCGCTGACGGCCGACAACATCGAGAACAACACCGTGCTGGCCGGTACCACCACCTTCGATTCGATCAAGGTTCGCTACACCAACGGCGGCACAAACCAGGTCGACCTGGGCTACATGTACTTCCACTGGGACAACGTCACCAACGGGACGCTCACCGGCAGCGTGACCCTCGACCTGTCGGACGGCCTGTTCACGAACACGCCACAGGGGATCCCGTCTGATGCCGTTTGGCAGCCGCTGGGCACCACGGGACGAATCCTGGGCCTGCAGGACAACGGAGGCTCGAGCGCCGACGTCGGCACCTACACCTTCGTCGCCGCAGGAAGCGTCGCCGGTTCCGCTGCACCCGTGCCGGAACCGGAAACCTGGGCGCTCATGCTGTTCGGCTCCACCGGCCTGCTGTGGCGACTGCGGCGCACTCAGGCCTTGGGCAAGGTCACGCCGCGCTGTCCCTGATACTTGCCGCCCCGGTCACGGTACGACACATCGCAGGTTTCGTCGGACTCGAAGAACAGCATCTGCGCCACGCCCTCGTTGGCGTAGATCTTGGCCGGCAGCGGTGTGGTGTTGCTGAACTCCAGCGTCACATGCCCTTCCCACTCGGGCTCCAGCGGTGTGACGTTGACGATGATGCCGCAGCGCGCGTAGGTCGACTTGCCCAGGCAGACCACCAGCACACTGCGTGGAATGCGGAAATATTCCACGGTGCGTGCCAGCGCAAAGCTGTTTGGCGGAATGATGCAGACGTCGGACTCGATGTCGACGAAGCTCTGCGGATCGAAGGCCTTCGGATCGACGATCGTGCTGTTGATGTTGGTGAAGATCTTGAACTCGCGTGCGCAGCGCACATCGTAGCCGTAGCTTGACGTGCCGTAGGAGACGATCCGCTGGCCGGCCACGTGGCGCACCTGCCCCGGCTCGAAGGGCTCGATCATGCCCTGCCCCTCGGCCATCCGCCGGATCCAGCGGTCGGACTTGATGCTCACTTGCGCTCCTCCACGACGATCTTGCCGAAGATGTTGCGGCGCGTGACAGGCCGGCAGGCCAAGGCCCCGGCCACATTGCGCGCCATGTCGCGGAAGGCCGCGGCGCGCGCGGACTGTGGCGCGGCCACGATGCTGGGTGCCCCACCATCGGCCTCGGCGCGCACCCGGGCGTCCAGCGGCAACTGCCCCAGCAGCCGCAGGCCGCTCTCCTGCGCAAGACGCAGGCCGCCGCCTTCGCCGAACAATGCCTCCACGTGCCCACACTGGCTGCAGACATGTGTGCTCATGTTCTCGACGATGCCCAGCACCGGCACGGAGACCTTCTCGAACATGCGCAAGCCCTTCAGGGCATCTGCGGTGGCGATCTCCTGCGGCGTGGTCACGATGACCGCGCCGGCAACAGGAATCTTCTGCGCCAGGGTCAGCTGGATGTCGCCCGTGCCGGGCGGCAGGTCGATGACCAGATAATCGAGCGGGCCCCACTCGCAGTCGTTGAGCAACTGGCTGAGGGCCTGGGTTGCCATCGGTCCACGCCAGACCATCGGCTGGGAGGCATCCACAAGCAGGCCGATGGACATCACTTTCAGGCCATGGGCTTCCAGCGGCACCAGCTTCTTGCCGGCGGTGACCTCCGGCTTGCGCCCCACCAGACCGGTCATGATGGGCTGGCTCGGACCATAAACATCCGCGTCCAACAGGCCAACGCGCGCGCCGGCAGCCGCCCAGGCCAGCGCCAGGTTGACGGCCACGGTGGACTTGCCGACGCCACCCTTGCCGGAACCGACCGCGACGATGTTGCGGATGTCCTTGAGCGGTTGCAGCGTGGGCTGCACCGCGTGGCTGGCGATCGCCGGCTGCAGGCGCAAGCGCAGTGGCTCCGTGATGCCTGCGGCGGCCAGCCGTGCCGCCAGTGCATCCTCGAGTTGCGGTCCGTAGTCCCCGACAGGGAACGGCAGCCTCAGGCTGGCGACATAATGGCCGTCAACCCGCTGCAGATCGCGCAAGGCGTCGAGGTCGCGCAGGCTGAGACCCGATGCGGGCTCGACATAATCCAGCAGCAACTGTTGAGCGTGTTCCACCGCGAGGAAACCTCGTTCATGGGAGCGTGACGGAGTGCGGATCCTAGCATTCCGCCGATGCCTGGAACGGCCCCCGGCAATTGCGGATCGCTATACTCGCCCGGCGGCAGACGTCATTGCAGGCAGGATGTTCTCTTTCACCAAATTCCGTGCGGAGCGTTTGATCCTCAAGATCAAGCTCGCCAGCGAGCCAGGCAGCCCGGCCGTCCAGCAGGCCGTCGCCAGGCTGCAGCGGCTGGGTCCCGGCGCCATCGCGCCCGTGATCCGTGCACTGCCCGGCGCCGATCGCCATGCCACCGTGGCGCTGGTCCAGGCCCTGACGCCGCTCATCAATCCACGCAGTTTCCCGCAGGCCATCGCAGGGATGGTGGAGGGTGGCGCGCGCGCGGCGTCGGCGGTGGCACTCGCCCTTGGCGGCACCGAGGCCTGGTTGCCGCAGCAATTGCTGGAAGCCCTGGTGTTCCCCGGGACACCGCGCGCACCGCTGCTGGAAGTGGTTCGGCTGCAGAAGCACCGCTTCACGCTCCGCGAGCTGCTGTCTGCGGCACACCAGCAGGACGGCGAGGACAAGGTGACCCTGCTGCGCATCGTCGCCGAAGTGGCGACCTTCGACAGCGTGCCCGAGCTGCTCTCGCGCCTCGACGGCAAGGACGTGTTCGGCCGCGTCCAGATCATCAACATCCTGCTGCGGTTCAACACGCCGGAGGTACGGCGGGCCCTGCACGGACTGCTGAAGGACCCCGCCAAGCAGATCCGCAGCACGGCGCTGGGCGCGTTGGCGCAGATGGATGGCAGCGTCGAACTGCCACTGGTGTGCGCGCTGCTGCGCGATCCTGAAATCGAGGTGCAGAACCGGGCCGTCGACGTGCTGGTCCACGCCCGCGACCCGGAGACGATCCGCCACCTGCTGCCGGTGCTGAAGGACGAGAGCGAGTACGCGCGCCGCGCTGCCGTGGAAGTGCTCAACGAGATCGGCGATGCGAAGTCCGTGAAGGACCTGCTCAACGCCGTGAAGGACCAGGACTGGTGGGTGCGCAGCCGCGCCGGGGACGCGCTGGGACGCATCGGGGGCCCGCGCGTCATCCAGGCGGTGCTGGCACTGGTCGGTGACCACGACGAACAGATCCGTCGCGCCGCCATCGAGATCCTCAACCAGACACGCGATCCCTCCGCGGTGGACCAGCTGCTGCGTGCCACGCGTGACACGGATTGGTGGGTCTGTGAGCGCGCAGTGGACGCCCTCGCGGGCATTGGCAGCCGCAAGGCGCTGCCGCGCCTGCTGGAAATGCTCGCAACCGCGCCGGTCAGCACCTTGCCCGCCGTGTTGCGCGCCATCGGGGCCCTGGCCCTGGAAGCAGACCTCGCAAGCTGCCGTGACCGTCTTGAGGCGCTGCAGAAGCACGACGAGCCTGCGGTGGCGCAGGCCGCCGCCGCCGTATTGCCCGCCGCACTGGCGCGTGCCGGGACGGTCGCACAGCAAGGTGGGGGCAGCGGCCAGACGAGCCAGTTCCGGCCCGCCAGCACCACGGCCATGCGTGCCGCTTTGGAACGCGCGCCGGCCGACACGGTGGCGGTCCCGGCAACGCCTGTACGCCCCCCTGAACCCGCGATGCAGCCTGGCATGTCGCTGCGTCTCGACATCACGGCACTCAAGCCCGGCGACATCATCGAGGGGCGCTACAAGTTCGTCGAACGCATCGGCAAGGGTGCCTTCGGCACGGTGCTGCTGGTGGAAGACACGGTGGTCGACGAGCGGCTGGTGCTCAAGTTCCTCAATGCGGGCGTCGCGGAGGACGAAGAGGCACTCAAGCGCTTCATCCACGAGCTGCGCTTCTCGCGCAAGATCACCCACCGCAACATCATCCGCATCTACGACTTCCTCAAGATCCAGGGCAACTACGCCATTTCGATGGAGTATTTCCCCTCGCATACGCTGGGCAGCGAGATCATCAACGAGACGCCGCTGGCACTGCGCCGGGCGCTGAAATTGGCCATCGACATCGCCCGCGGCATGGCCGTGGCGCACCAGGCCGGCGTGGTCCACCGCGACCTCAAGCCCGCCAACGTGCTGATCAACGACAAGGGGCTGGTCAAGGTCGTGGACTTCGGCGTGGCGGCAGCCCATCGCGAGGGCGACACGCAGCTGACCAAGACAGGCTTCGTGATCGGCTCCCCCAAGTACATGGCGCCGGAGCAGATCCTTGGTCGCAAGGTGGACGAGCGCGCCGACATCTACGCCTTGGGCATCATGCTCTACGAGATGCTCTCCGGCGTGGCGCCCTACACCAAGGGTGACCACATGGCTGTGATGTACCAGCACGTGCAGGGCAAGGCACAGCCGCTGCTGTCCCTGAACCCTGGCTTGCCCCCGAGCCTGGCGGAGATCGTCACCAAGGCGATGTCGGTCGACAAGACCCGCCGTTTCCAGAGCATGGACGAACTGCGCCTTGCCCTGGAACGCTTCTTGTGACGCCTGCGAGGGTGCCATGGCGCGCGTCGATGCCTTCCTGAAGATGGGCGCACAGCAGGGCTGCTCCGACATCCATCTGGCGGTCGGTGTGCCGCCGATGCTGCGGCTGTCAGGCAAGCTCATGCCGATCCGCTTCCGCGACCTGGGCGGGCCGGAGGTGGAGGGCTACCTGACGGAAATACTGCCCCAGGTCCTGCGCGAGCGCATGGCGGCAGGCCACGATGTCGACTTCGCCTATGTGGCTTCCGAGGGCGGGCGCTTCCGCGTCAACATTTTCCGCAAGGAGGGCGGCTGGGGTGCCGTATTCCGGGCGATTCCCGCCGACATCCCGAGCCTCGAGAGCCTGGGCATGCCGGCCGTGCTCAAACGGCTGTGCGCCGAACCTCAGGGGCTGCTGCTGGTGACAGGTTCCACCGGTACCGGCAAGAGCACCACGCTCGCGGCAATGATCGACCATCTGAACGCCACGCGCCGGCTCAACATCATCAGCCTGGAAGATCCCATCGAGTTCGTCCATCGCAGCAAGATGGGCCAGGTGGTGCAGCGCGAGGTTGGCACGCACGTGGCGGATTTCGCTGAAGGCCTGCGTGCTGCGATGCGCGAAGACCCGGACGTCATCCTGGTCGGCGAACTGCGTGACGCCGCCACCATCTCGCTGGCCATGACCGCGGCCGAGACCGGGCACCTGGTGCTCGGCACGCTGCACACCACGAGCGCCGTCAAGACCATCGACCGCCTGATCGATGCCCTGCCGGTCGATCAACGCGAGCAGACCAAAGGTTTCCTGGCGCAGAACCTGCTCGCCGTGGTCACCCAGGTGCTGGTGCGCAAGACCGAGAGCCGCGGCCGCATCGCGCTGTGCGAGGTGATGGTCATGAACCGCGCCATCGGCAAGCTGATCCAGATGGACCAGACCCACCAGATCGCGAGCCACATGCAGACCGGACGCGAGCAGGGCATGCAACTGATGGACCAGGCCCTGCTGGCCGCCGTGCGGGCCCGGCTTGTCGACGCCGAGGACGCGAGCCGTTTCGCGACCGACCGCCGGGTGCTGGAGCGTTTCCTGGGCCCGGGCGGCGCCGCGATGGCGGGGAGCGTGGGCTGACCATGGCCGTCATCGACCGCTTCCTCAGGGACCTTGTGGCCCGGGAAGGCTCGGACCTTCACCTGATGGCCGGGGATCCGCCGCGCCTGCGGCTGCATGGCGAATTGCTGCCGATGGAGCCTGAACCCCTCCCCCGCGCCACCCTGGAAAGCATGATTGACGAGATCGTGCCCGCCAATGCGCAGGCGCGCTGGCGCCGTCGCAGCAGCGCCGATTTCGCATATGCCCTGGAAGGCACGGGCCGCTTCCGCGTCAACGTCCTGCAGCAACTCAATGGACCGGGGATCGTCTGTCGCGCCATACCCGCCCAGGCACGCAGCCTGGAGGCCCTGGGCATGCCGCCGGTGCTGCGGCAACTGGCGCTCGCCGGCAACGGGCTGGTGCTGGTGACCGGCAAGACCGGCTCCGGCAAGAGCACCACGCTGGCGGCCATGGTCGACGAGATCAACAACACGACCAAGGGCCACATCCTCACCATCGAGGATCCGATCGAGTTCCTGCACGCACGCAAAGGCTGCCTGGTCAGCCAGCGCGAGGTGGGCGTGCATGCCCCCGATTTCGCGACCGCCCTGCGCTCGGCGCTGCGCGAGGATCCGGATGCGATCCTGGTCGGTGAACTGCGCGACCTGGAGACGATCTCCATCGCGGTGACCGCCGCGGAAATGGGCATCCTCGTGCTCGGCACCTTGCACACCAACGGCGCGACCGGCACCGTCGACCGGCTGGTCAACGCGTTCCCGGCAGCCAAACAGTCGCATGTGCGCACCATGCTGTCGACCTCGCTGCGGGGCATCGTCTCCCAGCAGCTCTTGCGCCGCAGTGACGGCAAAGGCCGGGTGGCGGCGCTGGAAGTGCTGGTCAACACGCCTGCGGTGTCCAACCTGATCCGCCAGGGCAAGACGGACCAGCTGGAAACCGCCATGCAGTCGGGCAGCCAGTCGGGCATGCGGACCCTCGACAACGCCCTGCTGGCCTTGCTCGACAGGCGGCAGATCGACGGCGCCGATGCGTGGCGCCACGCCTCGAACAAGGCGCCCTTCGAGGCCTGGAAACCCACCGGCTGAGCTGCCGCCGGCCGGATGCTGGTGCAGGGCTATAATGCCCTCCCCACCGTTGCCGGAGGCCGCCGTGCCCCGCCAGATCCTCGTCACCAGCGCCCTGCCCTACGCCAACGGGCCCCTGCACCTGGGCCACATCCTTGAAGCCGTCCAGACCGACATCTGGGTGCGCTTCCAGAAGCTGCGCGGCAACGACTGCCTCTACGTCTGCGCCGAAGACACACACGGCACGCCCATCATGATCCGGGCACAGCAGGAAGGCATCACGCCCGAGCAGCTGATCGCCGCATCGGCCACGGCCCACAAGCGCGACTATGACGGCTTCCTGATCGGCTTCGACCATTTCCATTCCACCCATTCCGAGGAGAACCGCGACCAGGCCTGCCGGATGTACGAGACCCTGCGTGACCAGGGGTACATCGCGCGCCGTTCGGTCCGCCAGTGCTACGACGAGCAGGCCGGCATGTTCCTGCCCGACCGCTTCGTGCGCGGCAACTGCCCGCGCTGCAAGGCGCCCGACCAGCATGGCGACAGCTGCGAGGTCTGCGGTGCCCACTACTCCCCCGCGGACATGGACAACGCCGTATCGACGGTGACCGGCACCACACCCGTACTGCGCGACTCGGACCACCTGTTCTTCAGGCTGGGCGAGTTCGAGGCCATGCTGCGCGAATGGCTTGGCCAGGCCCAGTTGACGCCTGCCGTGCGTGCCAAGCTCGATGAATGGTTCCAGGCGGGCCTGAAGGACTGGGACATCTCGCGCGATTCACCGTATTTCGGCTTCGAGGTGCCGGACGCGCCGGGCAAGTATTTCTACGTCTGGTTCGACGCGCCCATCGGCTACATCGGCTCCTTCCGCGCGCTGGCGGCACGCACGGGCCTGTCCTTCGACCCCTATTGGCGCGACGAGCAGGCGACGGAGCTGCACCACTTCATCGGCAAGGACATCGCCTACTTCCACACGCTGTTCTTCCCGGCGGTGCTCCATGGCTCGGGCCTGCGCCGCCCGACCGGCGTGCACGTGCACGGCTTCCTCACGGTCGACGGGCAGAAGATGTCCAAGTCGCGGGGAACCTTCATCACGGCACAGCGCTACCTCGAGCTGCTGCCCGCCGAGCCGCTGCGCTACTACTTCGCCGCCAAGCTCGGCGGCGGCATCGACGACATCGACCTGAGTCTCGAAGACTTCACCGCCCGCGTGAATGCCGACGTGGTCGGCAAGCTGGTGAACATCGCCAGCCGCTGTGCGCCGTTCATCGAACGCGCTGGTGGCCGGCTGGCGGAAGCCCTGCCCGACGAGCCGCTGTACCTGCAGTTCATCGAGCCGCGCGAGCACATCGCCCGGCTGTACGAGGAACGCGAATACGCAGCCGCCGTGCGCGAGATCATGCATCTGGCCGACAAGGCCAACCTGTATGTCGACCAGCAGAAACCCTGGCTGATCGCCAAGGACCCGGCACGCGCCCAGGAGGCCTGCGACGTCGCGACCCAGGCCCTGAACCTGTTCCGGGTGCTGCTCGTCTACCTGTCGCCGGTACTGCCGCAGATCACGCGGACGGCAGCGGAGTGGCTCGGCGCAGCAGCCTTTGCGCGCTGGGACGGCGTCGAACAGCCGCTGCTCGGCCTGCCGCTGGGCAAGTACCCCCAACTCGCCACGCGCGTGGATCCGAAAGTGGTTGCCCAACTGCTCGGCGCGGCCGTCGCACCGGTCCCGGCAGCCGCTGCTCCGGCCAAGCCGGCCGGCAAGACCGTCGACAAGCCCCCCGTGCAGGCGGCCGTGCCCGCCACCCGTGCCACCAAGGATGCCGCGATGATCACCATCGACGATTTCGCCAAGCTCGATTTGCGCGCCGCCAAGGTGCTGGAGTGCAGCCGCGTGGAGGGCTCGGACAAGCTGCTGTGCTTCAAGCTGGACCTGGGCGACCACCAGCGGCAGGTGTTCTCCGGCATTGCGCAGCACTATGCGCCGGAGCAGCTCGTCGGCCGCTTCGTTGTCATGGTGGCCAACCTGGCGCCGCGCAAGATGCGCTTCGGGATCTCGGAGGGCATGGTGCTGTGTGCCAGCCACAAGCCGGAGGGCGGACCGGAGACCGTGCTGCTGCTGTCCGTTGACGCCGGCGTGCAGCCGGGCATGAAGGTCAGCTGACGCGGCCATGAACCCGGCCAGGCGCGAGTCGATCTACCGCACGCTGCGGGACTTCAACCCCAGCCCGCAGACCGAACTGGAGTTCACCTCGGCCTATGAACTGCTGGTGGCCGTGGCGTTGTCGGCGCAGGCCACTGACAAGAGCGTGAACCTGGCAACGCGGCGGCTGTTCCCTGTCGCCAACACGCCAGCGGCGATGCTCGCCCTCGGCGTCGAGGGCCTCACGCCTTTCATCCGCCACATCGGACTGTTCAACAGCAAGGCCAGGAACGTCATCGCCGCAGCGCAGATCATCATCGACCAACACGGCGGCGAGGTGCCTCGGGATCGCGAGGCCCTGGAAGCCCTGCCCGGCGTGGGTCGCAAGACCGCCAACGTGGTGCTCAACGTCGCCTTTGGCGAAGCCACGATCGCGGTGGATACCCATGTGTTCCGTGTGGCCAACCGCACCGGTCTGGCGCCGGGCAAGACCGTCGAGGCGGTGGAGCGCAAGCTGCTCAAGTCCACGCCCGCGGAGTTCCTGCGCGACGCGCATCACTGGCTGATCCTGCATGGCCGGCACGTCTGCGTGGCCCGCAAGCCGCGCTGCCCGGACTGCGCCATCGCCGTGTGGTGCGGGTTCAAGTCCAAGACACCGCCCGAGGAGCCGCGCTGATGGTTTTTGCCGGCAGTTCGCGCAATGACCTGCGCCGCCAGTACTACGAGGCCTGGCAGCGCCATGGGCAGGGCCTGCCGCTGGCGCCACTCGACGCAGCCATCGCCGACGTCATCGCGCTGCACCCTGAATACCATCGCCTGTTTGCCACGCCCGAAGCCCTGCACGAGGACTGGGCCGTCGAACGTGGACAGGTGAACCCCTTCCTGCACATGGGGCTGCACCTCGGTCTGCGCGAGCAGCTGGCCACGCGCCGGCCTGCCGGCATCGAGGCCGTGCACGCCCGGCTGCTGCGCAGTCTCGGCGATGCGCACGAGGCCGAGCACCGCATGATCGAAGTGCTTGCCACCCTGTTGTGGGAGGCCCAGCGCGCAGGCCGCGCGCCGGACGAACAACTCTACCTCGAGCGCCTGCGCCGGCTGTGAAGGGCGCCTTCGACTTCCTTCCCACGCTCGAGGGGCAACTGCTGCGGCTGCGCCCGATGCAGCGGGACGACCATGCCCCCCTGATCGGCATCGCCGCGGATCCGCTGTTGTGGAGCCAGCACCCGATCCCGGAACGTCAGCAGCCCGAGGTGATGTCGGCCCTCCTCGACGATGCCTGGACGGACCAGGGCAGCCTGGTGCTCGTGGACCGCGCTGACGGCGCGATCATCGGCCACTCGCGTTACTCCACCCGCTACGCGCACTCGCCCGAGGAGATCGAAATCGGCTGGACTTTCCTGGCGCGCACGCACTGGGGGCGCGGCTTCAACGCCGAGGCCAAGCAATTGATGGTGGCGCACGCCCTGACGCACTACGCGCAGGTGTTCTTCCGCGTCGGCGAAGACAACCTGCGCTCAAGGCGCGCCATGGAAAAGCTCGGCGCCCGCCTGACGCCGCGCGTCTACGAGGCAACCGCCTTCGGCCGCGACCTCGTATACGTGACCTACGTGCTTACGGGGCCTTGCAGGTCTTGATGCCCAGCAGGCTGTAGGCCGGGCAACGGCCGAATGCGGCCGTCAGCAGCGGCACCACGCCGATCCAGGCCCAGGCGCCCAGCGCGCCCGTGGCGGCCGCATAGATGAGCCCTGCCCCGACGAGGACGCGCAGCACACGGTCGATCGTGCCAACATTCTTCGCAAGCATGTCCACTACCCCTCTGTGCCAAGTGTGACAAGACTCACACAGCCCACGCCGACGCGCCACCCGTGGAAATGCTCATCGGCTCGGGAGTACCGCCTGCAACTCTGCCAATCCTGCCAGCACCGCGTCCGGCCGGCGCAGACCCGCTTCGGCAGCCCACATCCCGGCATCGTGGACGCCGGTGGTGACGGCCAAGGCCAGCGCACCGCCGCGCCGCGCCATGATGACCTCGACGGCAGGATCGTCGCCCACGACGGCCACCGCCGTCCGCGGCACACCCAGCTTGCGGGCGACGAACGACAGCGCATGCATCGAGGGTTTGCCGGTAAGGATCATCGGTGCGCGGGTCATGCGGCGGATCGCACCCATGATCGCGTAGGAATAGCCCATCGCACGTCCATGCTTGCTGGCGAAGAAGGGCACGTCCGAGGCCGTGTAGAGCCGCGCACCCTGCCAGATCGCCTCGCAGGCGGCTTCGATGTCGCGCATGTGGCAGTCCGGGTGCCAGCCCACGTAGACCGCCTGCACCTCGCGGTCCCGGGGCTCCCCGGTGTGGACCACCTCGATGCCGGCTTCCTGCAGTGCATGGCCCACGCCGCGACTGCCCAGCACCAGGGCACGTCGCACCCCATGACGCCGCATCACCGCGGCAGTGACGCTGGAGGGCGTCAGCATGCAGTCGTCGGTCACGGGCAAACCCAGGCGCCGCAGCTTGGCCGCCTGCTCCGCCGGCGGGTAGGCGCTGCCATTGGTCAGCACCACGAAAGGGATGTTGCGCTCCTGCAGGTGCTGCAACAGTTCGATGGCGCCGGGCAGGACTTCATAGCCGCCCAGCGCGCGGTCGCTGAGCAGCAGCGTGCCGTCCAGGTCGAACATGAAACCGCGCACGCGCTCCAGCTGCGCGGGCGTGACTCCACCAACAGGTGTTGCGGCCATGCGCCCGTCCGCGCTCAACCCTGGAGACGACGCAGCGACAGCTTGAAGCCGTCCTTTTCATAGGCGACCTCCGAGAGGTCGCGCCGCGCCCCCAGCTGGCGGATGAGGTCAAGCACCGGACGGCTGTCCGGGTCGTAGTGCCGCACCGCGGGGCCGGCGGCCTTCATGGCGTCCACGAGGTTGGCGGGCATCGTCGCGCGCAACAGGAACTCCTCGTCGGACAGGCGCGGATCGAAGCGCTTGCGCAGCTCGGCCAGTGGTGCCATGTCGGGCTCCGCGCGCAACTCGCGCGTGCGGGGCAGCGACTCGATGCGGTCCAGCACGTCGGGGGCGATGGGCACGTTGGGGCGACCGAAGCGGCCCAGGGCGTAACGGATGATTTCATCCGGCACGGTCGCGTAGCGCTCCTTGCCCGTGACGTTGATGAAAGCCTGCGTCTGCAGCATCTGCGCGAACGGCGTCATCACGATCGGCCAGCCCAGTTCCTGCCGCACGCGTCCCATCTCTTCGATGATCGCGGCCTCCAGTTGCGGCTGGCGGATCTCGTTGAGCTGACGGCGCATCGTGCCGATCATCCCGCCCGGCAGCTGATGATGGAAATAAGCGGCGTCGAAACCCATCGGCCGCCCCTGGGCCAGGCCCTCGGCGGTGGCGAGCCGCGTGAAGTACTGCTGCACCTGCGCGAGTGCCTCGTCGTCGATGTCCACCGTATGGCCCATCGCCCGCAGGTTGGCGACCACGCGCGCCGACGAGGGATTCGACGTCCCTTCGGCGGCTGCACCGGAGGCCACCTGCAGCGCATCCACGCCCAGCGCCGGCGCCTCCGCGTACACGAGGTCTGCAAGGCCGATGGTGCAGTGCGCGTGCAACTCGAACGGCAGCGCGCCGATCACGGCCCTGATGGCCGGGATGAGCGTGGCCGCACGCTGGGTCGTGAGCAGGCCGCCAGGGTCCTTGATGTAGACCGCGTCGATGTCCGGGCAGGCTGCAAGCTTGCGCGCGCATTCGACGTAATGCGCATCGTCGTGGATGGGACTCAGCGTGAACACCAGCGCCGCGATCACGTAATCGCCGCCTGCCTCCTTGGCCATGCGCGCGCAGGCGATGTTGGCGTCGGCATCGTTCATCGGGTCGGCGAGGCAGAAGCGGCGGATGCCGTTGCGCACCAGCGTGCGGAAGGCCAGCGCCATGAACTCCGGGCTGGCCGTCTCCCAGCTGATGAAGCGGAAACCCGTGGACATGAACTGCAGCGGGGTGTTGGGCAGCGCCGCCGCCATCAAGCGGATGCGCTCCCAAGGATCCTCGCGCTTGTAGCGCACCGCCACACCCATGTGCGTGGACGTGGTGAAGTCGATCGCCTTGAAGCCGACCCGGTCCATCACAGGTGCGATGGCCAGGTTGTTGGCCGTGGTCACGCCCAGCGCCCCCCAGAGGCTCTGGTTGCCATCGCGCAGCGAAGTCTCGACGAGCTGTATGCGGGCCATGGAAATCCTGTCCTGTGAGAGCGTGGCGCCTCAGCCGAGCCGCGCGACAAAACCTGTGTCGACACCACCCATGCGGAAGTCCGCATGACCCAGCACGCGTTGGTGGAAGCCGAGGTTGGTCATCACCCCGCCGATGCGCGTGGCCTCGAGCGCCTGGCTGAGGCGTGACAGGGCGGCGTGCCGGTCGGCGCCATGCACGATCAGCTTGCCCATCAGGGAATCGTAGTAGGGCTGCACGCGCGAGCCCGACTGGATGTAGGTGTCGACGCGGACACCCTCGCCCGACGGCCAGACCGCCTCGCGCACGAGGCCCGGACTGGGCCGGAAGTCCTGCGCCGGGTCCTCGGCGTTGATGCGGCACTCGATGGCATGGCCACGCAGGACCACATCGGCCTGGCGCAGACGCAGACCCTCGCCATTGGCGATGGCGATCTGCTCCGCCACCAGGTCGACGCCAGTCACCATCTCCGTGACCGGATGCTCCACCTGGATGCGCGAGTTCATCTCGAGGAAATAGAAACAGTCGCGCTCGTTGTCGACCAGGAACTCCACCGTGCCGGCGCCGCGGTACTTCAGGCGCCGGGCGAAGCGCACGCCGGCCTCGCGCAGCCCGGCGAGCAGCCGCTGCGACAGGCCCACCGCGGGCGTTTCCTCGATGAGCTTCTGGTAGCGGCGCTGCACAGAGCAGTCGCGCTCGCCCAGGTGGATCACCTCTCCGTGGCCATCGCCCAGCACCTGCAGCTCGACGTGCCGGCCGCTGGACACGTAGCGCTCGAGGTAGACACGCGGATCACCGAAGGCCGCGGCAGCCTCGGCCGACGCCAGTTCCACCGCCTGCGGCACATCGCCCAACACATCGACACGCTTCATGCCGCGACCGCCGCCACCGCCCACCGCCTTGACCAGCAGGGGCGTGCCGATGCGCGCCGCAGCCTCGACGGCCTCCTCCACGGAGTTGACCTCTGCGCCAGGGACGACGGGCACCTCGGCTGCGATCGCTTCATGGCGCGCGCGCAGCTTGTCCCCCACCGCCTCGATCTGTGCAGGCGTGGGCCCGATGAACACCAGCCCGTTCTCCTCGCACAGGCGTGCGAAGGGTGCGCGCTCGGAGAGGAAGCCGTACCCGGGATGGACCGCATCGGCCCCCGTGGCGAGGGCCGCATGGACGATGGTCTCGATCTTCAGGTAGCTGTCGGTCGAGCGCGGCGGCCCGACGCAGACCGTGCGATCGGCGAGCGTGGCCGGCAGGCTGTCACGGTCGGCTGCGGACACGGCCAGCACTGACTCGAGGCCCAGTGCCTTGCAGCTGCGCAGGATGCGCACCGCGATCTCCCCGCGGTTCGCGATGAAAACACGGCGGATCGCCATGCGGACCTCAGCGCCCCGGCTCGACGCGGATCAGGGTCTCGCCGAATTCGACCAGTGCGCCGTCGGCTGCCACCAGCGCCGTGACCCGGCCCTTGATGCCGGCGCGCACCGTGTTCATCAGCTTCATCACTTCGATGATGCCGATGACGGTCTCCGGCTCCACCGGACTGCCCACCTCGACGAACGGCGGTGCGCCAGGCTTGGGCTGCCGGTAGAACGTGCCCAGCATGGGTGCTGTGACGGCCTCGCCGGCGCCGACCGCCATGGCAGCCTGCGGTGGCGCCGCCGCGGGAACCGGCACGGGAGCCGGCGCCGCAACGGCGACGGGAGGCGGGGTGGCCATCGCCACAGGCGCGGCGGGCGCCGCCGCACCCGCGGTGCCACGGCGCAGGACGAGCTTCGTCCCGTCGGCCTCGAGCACCAGTTCATCAAAGTGCGATGCCTCGACGAGGCGCATGATCTCCTGGATGTCCGCGGCGGAAAGGCTCACTTGCGTCCCCCGAAAATCGACATGACGTGCTGCAGCGGATCCTCGGCCCGGGTGGCCGCGGGCGCCGCTTCCCTGTTCGACCAGACGGTTTCCGGCCGGCTCTGCAGCAGCAGGATGCGCTGGCTGTGGCGGTCAACCGCCCATTCAATGTCCTGCGGCCGGCCGTAGTGGCGTTCCACCTTGCGGCCGATGGCGCGCAGGGCCTGCAGTTCGTCGTCGCTGAGGCAGGCTTGCTTGCGCTGGTCCGCCTCGACCTCGACATCCACGATGCCGCCGTCCGGTGCCGGCGCATGGCGGATCGCCTTGTCCGAGATGTCGCGCACCGGGATTTCGCCGGTGATCTTCGCCACCACCCAGCGGTCCGGCGTGACCTCGCCGCCCACGACGGCGGAGCCGAGGCCCCAGGCACCCTCGATCGTGATGACTGAGCGGTCGCCCGTCGTCGGGCTGCGCGTGAACATCACGCCTGCCGTGCGGGCATCGACCATCACCTGCACGACCACCGCCATGGCCACCTCGGCCTCGGGGAAGCCATGGCGCAAGCGGTAGGTCAGCGATTCGACCGAATAGAGGCTGGCCCAGCAGCTGCGGATCTTGCGCAGCATGTCCTGCGGGTCCTTGACCCACAGGTAGGTGTCCTGCAATCCGGCGAAGCTGGCGTCGGAGGCGTCTTCGGTGGTGGCGGAGGAACGCACGGCCACGATGGGCGCGGGGCCCGTCCCGCCCAGCGCGGCGTGCGCCGCCAGGATCTGCGCCTGCAGGTCGGCAGGCAGGTCGGCGGCCTCGACGCGGGCACGCAGTTCACGGGACACGGCCGTGATCGCATCCAGGTCGTTCGCGTCGAGTCCCTTCACCCTTGCGCGGAACGGTGCCTCAGTTTCGAGCGCCTGGATGAAGTGCTCGAAGGACTCCGTACGGACCACGAAACCCGGCGGCACATCGATCCCGGCGCGCGTGAGCTCGCCCAGGCTGCCGCCCTTGCCGCCGACATGCGGACGGTCCTCGAGCGTCAGGTCCGCGAAAACGCTGATATGCCGCAATGTCACAGCAGCGTCACCACGCCGCGGCCGCCATCCACGCGGATGCGCTGGCCATCCTTGATCTTCGCCGTCGCGTTGCCCGTGCCCACGACGGCCGGCAGGCCGTATTCGCGCGCCACGATGGCCGCGTGGCTCATCGAGCCGCCGATGTCCGAGACCGCGGCCTTGATCTTCTGGAAGATCGGCGCCCAGGTCGGGTTCGTCACCGGACAGACCAGGATGTCGCCGGACTGCAGGCGGCCGATCTCTTCCACCGATTTCACGATGCGCGCCGTGCCCTCGACCACGCCGGCGGAAGCGGCAAAGCCACGCACCTCGTTGCTGTCCTTGCCATCGCCCGCCGACAGCCAGTTGTCGAGCGTCTCGCGCGTGATGCCCCACAGCATGACGATGGCCGGATCGTCGATGACATCCGGAATCGGGCCCAGCGCCTCGGGCGTGCGGTGCTTGGACCACTCGGCGATGGCCGCCTTGCGCTCGGCGACGATGGGCGGCCAGTAGTTCGGGCCGCGCGGCGGCGCGCCCGTTGACCAGGCGTTCATCAGGTCGATGATCGCCGCCTGCAACTCATAGTGGGTGAGGTGGAATACGTCGTCTTCCTTGGCAAAGAAACCGGCGCCGGCCAGCAGCGCGCCGAACTCGCGGATCTTGTTGAAGAACAGGTTGGTATACCAGTGCTCGCAATAAAACTTGTGGCCCTCGACGTAAGGGAACACCCGGTGCGCGAGGCCGATCATCTGGTCGTAGGCGGCGCGCTCCTCATCCGTGGCCAGAAGTTCGCGGTAATCGGCAATGAGTTCGGCGCGCTCGGCCTGCAGCCGTTCAAGCTGGCGGTCGAGCGATTCGCCGGCACGCACGCGCCGCATGTATTCCGGCAGCGCCGCGAAAGGCATGGACAGGTCGTCGTTCCAGCCCCGGTGGTAATGGTAGAAGCCATCACCGACATTGATGTTGAACCACGGGTCGCGCGCCTTCTGCAATTCCTCGAGCCAGCGGTGGCCCGGCTCGCCGGCCTTGCGCAGCGACTCGAGGACTTCCTCGGCCTTCACGCCCTCCTGGAAATGCTGGTCGACGTTGAGATCGACCGCATGGCGCGCCAGGCGCCGCAGTTCGTCGTCGGGGCGGAAGATCTCGGCCTCGATGCCCGCGACCATGCGCGCGATCGTCTGGTCCGTGATCTCCGGGAAGGCCTTCTTGCAGAAGCCGAAGAACGTCAGGTAGGCACCGTAGCCCAGCAGCAGGAACTCGAAATGGTGGTGCCACATCCGGAAGTACCCTTCCAGGGTCTTCTGGTAGGTCACCAGCAGGTCGTGGTTCGAGGCGATGCCACGTCCGGCGTGCACGTGCTCCAGCGGCTCGAACTCCGGCAGGGAGGGCTTGGGCAGCGCCTGCGCCTCTTCGATCAGCTTCAGCATCTTCTGCTTCCACTGCGCGTAGAGCGTTTCCCAGTTGGCGTAGTAGTAGAACGCGCGCTTCTGGAACTCGACCGTGCGGCGCTCGATCTCGGCAGGGTCGGTCACGCCATTGCCGCCGATGTAGACGCGGCCATTGATGATGCGGTGGTCGACGCCGAGCGTCGTCGGGAGGCATTGCACGCGGGTGTTGGCCGCCCCCAGCGCGCAGTAGGCCGCTTCCGCCGTAACCATGTCGAAGGCGCACATGGGCTCGGGGAAGTGCATCGAGTTGTAGAACCAGAACTTCTTGTCGTCGTCTGGCGTGAACTGCACGTGGTACGGGTAGGCCGCTTGGGCACGCTCGGTGCCCGGCACCACCTTCACGGAACTCGGCAGCGGAAAGCCGCGCTGGTCGCCTGTCGCAGTCATGTAAACCCCCGGTACGAACGAATGTCGCCTCGCCGCCGAGTATAGGGCGGCACGGGCGCAGACGTCCGCCCCCCTAGGGTTTTTTGGGCATGTACAGGTCGGTCAGCGTGCCCTCGAGCGCTTCGGCCGCCATGCCCACCGTTTCCGACAAGGTCGGATGCGGGTGGATGGTGAGGCCCACGTCGGCGGCATCCGCGCCCATCTCGATGGCAAGGGCGACTTCCGCGATGAGCTCGCCGGCATTGGTGCCGACGATGCCACCACCCAGGACGCGGTTCGTCGCGGCATCGACGATGAGCTTGGTGGAGCCCTCGTCGCGACCAATCGACAGCGAGCGGCCGCTGGCCGCCCACGGGAACGCCGCCTTGCGGATCTGGATGCCCTGCGCCTTGGCCTGCCCTTCGGTGAGTCCCACCCAGGCGACTTCCGGATCGGTGTAGGCCACCGACGGGATCACGCGCGCATCGAAGAACGCCTTGTGGCCCGCGGCGACTTCCGCCGCCACGTGGGCTTCGTGCACGGCCTTGTGGGCCAGCATGGGCTGGCCGACGATGTCGCCGATCGCAAAGACATGCGGCACGTTCGTGCGCAGCTGCTTGTCGACGGGGATGAAGCCGCGGTCGTTGACCGTGACGCCGGCAGCTTCCGCGTTGATGCGCTTGCCATTGGGCACGCGGCCCACGGCGACCAGCACGCGGTCATAGCTCGCGTCGAAGGTCTTGCCGCCGGCTTCGAAGGTGACCTTGATGCCTTCCTTCAGCGCCTCGACCTTCACGACCTTGGTGCCGAGCAGGATCTGCTCGTAACGCGCCTTCAGGCGCTTCTCGAGCGGACGCACCAGATCGATGTCGGCGCCCGGCATGAGCTGGTCGGTGAGTTCGACCACGCTGACCTTGGCGCCCAGCGCGTCGTACACCGTGGCCATCTCGAGGCCGATGATGCCGCCGCCGATGACGAGCAGCTTCTGCGGGATGCCCTGCAGTTCCAGCGCACCGGTCGAATCGATGATGCGCGGGTCTTCAGGAATGAAGGGCAGTTTCACGGGCTCGGAGCCCGCGGCGATGATGACTTTCTCGAAGCCGATGCGCGTCGTCCTGCCGTCCTCGGCCGTCACTTCGACGACGTGCGGGCTGACGAAGCGCCCGGTGCCGCGGACGACCTCGACCTTGCGCTGCCTGGCCAGGCCGGCGAGACCGCCGGTCAGCTTCTTGATGACGCTTTCCTTCCAGCTGCGCAGCTTGTCGATGTCGACCTTGGGCGCGCCGAAGCTGATGCCGTGCGAGGCCATCTCCTTCGCTTCGTCGATGACCTTGGCCGCATGCAGCAGCGCCTTGGACGGGATGCAGCCCACGTTGAGGCAGACGCCACCGAGCGTGGGCCAGCGGTCCACCAACACGACCTGCATGCCGAGGTCGGCCGCGCGGAAAGCGGCGGAGTAGCCACCGGGGCCCGCGCCGAGCACGAGCAGTGGGACCTGGCGATCGGCCTTCTGGTCGGGCGTCAGCGCAGCGGCAGGCTTGGCGGCCGGCGCGGCGACAGGTGCCGCCACCGGAGCCGCAGCGACCGCAGCAGGCGCGGCGTGAGCCTCGGCGCCCGCCTCGACGCGCGCGATGACCGTGCCCTTGCGGACTTTGTCGCCCGCCTTGACCAGCACCTCGACCAGTACGCCTGCCGCGCTGGCCGGCACGTCCATGGTCGCCTTCTCGGTCTCGAGGGTGACCAGCGGCGCATCCAGGGCCACGGTCTCACCGGGCTTGACCAGCACGTCGACGACAGAGACTTCGTCGAAGTTGCCAAGGTCCGGAACGGTCAGGTCGACGCGGCTCACGGCACCGCCTCGAGCAGACCCTTCGGATCTGCCAGCACCTGCGCCAGGTAGGCCGTGAAACGCGCACCCATGGCGCCGTCAATCACGCGGTGGTCGTAAGACACCGACAACGGCAGCATCTGTCGCGGCACGAAGGCTCCGTCCTTCCAGACGGGCTTGGTCTGCGTGCGCGAGACGCCGAGGATGGCCACCTCGGGCGCGTTGATGATAGGCGTGAAGGCCGTGCCACCGATGCCGCCGAGGCTGGACACCGTGAAGCAGCCGCCCTGCATCTCGGCGCCGGACAGTTTGCCTTTGCGGGCGCGGTCCGAGAGGTCGGCCAGCGCGCGGGCAATCTCGTAGACGTCGAGCTTGTCGGCATCGCGGATGACCGGCACCAGCAGGCCGTTGGGCGTATCGGCCGCAAAGCCGACATGGACGTACTTCTTCAGCACCAGGTTCTCACCCGAGGCATCGAGCGAGGCGTTGAAGACCGGGAACTCCTGCAAGGCCTTCACGCAGGCACGCACCACGAAGGCCAGCGGCGTGAGCTTGATACCTTCCGCTGCAGCCTTGTCCTTCAGCTTCTGGCGTGCCGCCTCAAGATCGGTGATGTCCGACTCGTCGAATTGCGTGACGTGCGGAATGTTGACCCAGCTGGCATGCAGGCGCGGACCGGATATCTTCTGGACACGGCTGAGCGGCTTGACTTCGACTGCGCCGAATTTCGCAAAATCCACCACCGGGACGGCGGGCAGGGACGCAACACCGCCGGAGCGGCCGGCACCACCGGCCAATGCCTGCTTCACCCAGGCCTTGACGTCCTCGTGGGTGATGCGGCCCTTCTGGCCACTGCCCTTGACCTGCGACAGGTCCACGCCCAGTTCACGCGCCAGCTTGCGCACCGACGGGCCGGCATGGGCCTTGCTGAAGCCCGCCTCGTTGATCGGCATCTGCGCCGGACGGGGCGCCGCGACCGGTGCTGTCGCAGCGGCGGGCGCCGGCGCGGCAACCACAGCGGCGACCGGTACCGCAGCGGCGACCGGTACCGCAGCCCCTGGCGCCGCGCCCGCAGCAGCCGCGCCACGGACCACCGCGACCAGACCTCCCGCAGAAACCTTGCCACCCACGGTCACGTGAACTGACTCGACCACGCCTGCGGCCGTGGACGGTACGTCCATCGTGGCCTTCTCCGTCTCGAGCGTCACCAGCGGGGTGTCGATGGCGACCGTGTCACCGACCTTCACCAGCAAGTCGATGACGTTCACTTCGGCGAAGTTGCCCATGTCCGGTACCCGGACCTCAAGGCTGGCCAGCGGAGCCGCCGCAGTGGGCGCGCTTGTCGCAGCCGCGTCGACGGCCGGCGCCGGCGCCGGCGCAGGCGCCGCGGCAGCGGCCGGTGCAGCGGCAGCACCCTCGGCGCGCAGCGTCACGACGACGGCGCCAGCCGAGATCTTGCCGCCGAGCTGGACATGCACCGTCTCGACGATGCCAGCGGCCGTGGACGGGACGTCCATGGTCGCCTTTTCCGTCTCCAGGGTGACGAGAGGAGTGTCGATGTCGACGCGATCGCCGGGCTTGACCAGCACGTCGATGACACCGACCTCGGAGAAATTGCCCATGTCGGGCACGACAACCTGCAGGGTCTGTGACACGCCCGATACCTCAGCTGTTCAGCGGGTTGGCCTTGGACGGATCGATACCCAGGCGTGCGACCGCCTCGGCCAGCAGCTTGCGATCAAGCGTGCCTTCGTCGACCAGCGCCTTCAGCGTGGCCAGCACCACGTAGCGACGGTCCACCTCGAAGTGGTCGCGCAGCGCGGCACGACCGTCACTGCGACCGAAGCCGTCGGTACCCAGCGTGACGTAGCGGCTGTCGATCCACTGGCGCACCTGGTCGGGCACCAGCCGCATGTTGTCGGTGGCCGCGATGATCGGCTCGCCGCGACCGGCGAACAATTGCTGCACGAACGGCACGCGCGCTGCGGCGGACGGATTCAGCAGGTTGTGGCGCTCGGCATCGAGGGCCTCACGGCGCAATTCGCTGAAGCTGGTCACGGAGAACACGTCGGCGGCGACTTTGTAGTCCTGCTCGAGCATCTCGGCGGCCGCCAGCACTTCGCGCAGGATGGTGCCGGAACCCAGCAGCGTGGCGCGCAGCTTGCCTTTGCCGCCTTGGCGCAGCAGGTAGGCGCCCTTGAGGATGCCGTCCTCGACGCCCGCGGGCATGGCCGGCTGGGCGTAGTTCTCGTTCATCACCGACAGGTAGTAGAAGACGTTCTGCTGCTCGACATACATCTTGCGCAGGCCGTCCTGGATGATCACGGCCAGCTCATAGGCGTAGGCCGGGTCGTAGGCACGGCAGTTGGGCACCGTCGTGGCGACGATCTGGCTGTGGCCGTCCTGGTGCTGCAAGCCCTCACCCGCGAGCGTCGTGCGGCCCGCCGTGGCGCCCAGCAGGAAGCCGCGCGCCTGGATGTCGCCGGCTGCCCAGATGAAGTCGCCGACGCGCTGGAAACCGAACATCGAGTAGTAGATGTAGAACGGCACCATCGGGATGCCGTGGTTGGCATAGGCCGTGCCCGCGGCGATCCACGAGCAGATCGCGCCCGCCTCGTTGATGCCCTCTTCGAGCATCTGGCCCTTCTTGTCCTCCTTGTAGGACATCAGCTGCTCGGCATCCTGCGGCGTGTAGAGCTGGCCCACCGCGGAGTAGATGCCGATCTGCCGGAACAGGCCCTCCATGCCGAAGGTGCGCGCCTCGTCCGGGACGATGGGAACGATGTGCTTGCCGACCTGCTTGTCCTTGAGCAGCGCCGTGAGGATGCGCACGAAGGCCATCGTCGTGGACATCTCGCCGCGCGAAGCCTCGAGCAGGGGCTTGAAGGTCTCGAGGGGCGGGATTGCGAGCGCGGGCACCGTGGTGACACGGCGCGGCAGGTACCCCCCCAGCGCCTCGCGGCGGCTGCGCAGGTACTGGAGTTCCTCGCTGTCCTCGGCGGGCTTCGCGAAGGCGAACTTGGCGATCTGCTCGTCGGACAGCGGCAACCGGAAGGTTTCCTTGAAATGGCGCAGCGAGTCCGCGTCCATCTTCTTCTGCTGGTGCGCCACCATCTGGCCCTCGGCCGCCTTGCCGAGTCCATAGCCCTTGACCGTATGCGCGAGGATGACCGTCGGGCTGCCCTTGTGGGCCACCGCCGCGGCATAGGCCGCGTGGATCTTCTGGGCATCATGGCCGCCGCGGTTGAGGCGGTAGATTTCCTCGTCCGACAGGTGCGCGACCATCGCCTTCAGCTCGGGATGCTTGCCGAAGAAATGCTCGCGCGTGTAGGCCCCACCCTTGGCCTTGTAGGCCTGGTAGTCACCGTCGACCGTCGCTTCCATGACGGCACGCAGGATGCCGTTGGTGTCCTTGGCCAGCAACGGATCCCAGCGTCCGCCCCACAGCACCTTGATGACATTCCAGCCGGCACCCAGGAAGGCCGCCTCGAGCTCCTGGACGATCTTGCCGTTGCCACGCACCGGGCCATCGAGACGCTGCAGGTTGCAGTTGACGACGAACACCAGGTTGTCGAGCCCCTCGCGGACCGGCATGGTCAGCGCGCCCATCGACTCGGGCTCGTCCATCTCGCCGTCGCCGCAGAATGCCCAAACCTTGCGGTCGGTGGCAGGGACCAAGCCACGGTTTTCCATGTAGCGCACAAAGCGCGCCTGGTAGATCGCCATCATGGGCCCGAGGCCCATCGACACGGTGGGGAACTGCCAGAAGTCCGGCATCAGCCAAGGGTGCGGATAGGACGAGAGCCCGCCGCCACCGACTTCCTGGCGGAAGCGCTTGAGGTTTTCTTCGCCAAGGCGGCCTTCGAGGAAGGCGCGGGCATACACGCCCGGCGAGCTGTGGCCTTGCATGAAGACCATGTCACCCGGGTGGCCCTCGGACTGGGCACGCCAGAAGTGGTTGAACCCCACTTCATACAGCGTGGCGGAGGAGGCGTAGCTGGCGAGGTGGCCGCCGTACTCGGACGACACCTTGTTGGCCTGCTGGACCATGGCCACGGCATTCCAGCGCATGTAGGCCTCGAGACGCTTCTCGATGGCGCGGTCGCCGGGGTAGGAGGGTTCCTGCACCGTGGGAATGGTGTTGACGTAGGCCGTGTTCGGCTTGTACGGCAGGTAGGCGCCGGAGCGCCGTGCATGGTCGATCAACCGGTCGAGCAGGAAGTGCGCGCGTTCGGCCCCGCCGGCCCGCAGCACGGAATCCATGGATTCCAGCCACTCGCGGGTTTCTTGCGGATCGGCATCCTGGGACTTGAGGAAATCGGTCATGGGCGTCGCCTGCGGCCCCCGTCATTGGGGAAAAAAGGGCATCGGGGCGCTGTGCTAGACTGCGGCCCGCGCCGCGATGCCGGGCGCGATGATCCGGCTTTAACCCCCCCCGGTCAAGCAAGCCCGGCACGGTTCCGGCACCGCTTTTAATCGCCTCCGAAGGCCCTGCCCGATGCTTCCATTGCTGCCCCGGAACGCCGCCCCGGCCCTGCACGGTCTCGCCGGCCTGCCCGCGCCCCGCGAAGCGGCCGGCTACGATCTGCTCCTGCAGTTGCTGCCTCCCGACACAGCGCCAGACCCACGCCTTCCGGATGCACCACGATGGGTCGCGCTGCAACAGCGCGAGGCAACGCGCCACGGAGACGTGCGCACCACCGTACTGCAGGGTGAGACGGCGTGCGTGGCCGGTCTGGGCTGGTGCCGCAGCGATGCCAGCACCTATGAGGTGCTCGCCACGGCAGGCAAGCTGGTGAAGGCGGCCCTGTCGCTGCTACCCCGGCCGCGGCGCATCGGCCTGCATGTGCCCCAAGGCACACCCTCGCGCCGCGCCCTGTGGCAGGAGGCACTGCATGCCGCCGTGGCGGCCCAACTGTTCGAGCTGCCGTCGGCAAAGACCGGCAAAAGCGCCGCAGCCCTGGGCACGGCCACGCGCGTCGATGTCTTCGCTGCCGCGCCCGGACTCGACCTGAAGCGCTGCACCATCACCGCCGAGGCCGGCAACCTGGTCCGGCATCTGGTCAGCCTGCCACCCAACGTGCTGGACGCTGCCGCCTACCGCAAGCTGCTCACGGAACTGGCACGCCAGCACGGCTTGTCCCTGAAGTGGCACAGCGAGGCGAGCCTGCAACAGGCTGGCGCCGGGGCGTTCCTCGCGGTCAGCCGTGCCAACGCATCGCGCACGGCCGGCATCGCGCAACTCGGCTATCGCCCGTCAAAGGGGTCGCGGCGGAAGGCACCGGATGTCGCGCTGGTCGGCAAGGGCATCCTCTTCGACACCGGCGGCATCAACCTCAAGCCCCATCGCAGCATGCTCGACATGCACACGGACATGGCCGGCAGCGCCGTGGCGCTGGCCTCGCTGGTGGCGCTGGCCCGCCTCGGCGCACCCCTGGCCGCCGAGGCATGGCTGGCCATCACCGAGAACAACATCGGGCCGACCGCCTACCGACCCCAGGAAATCGTGCGCGCCAGCAATGGCACGACCATCCAGGTCATCCACAGCGACGCCGAAGGCCGCATGGTGCTGGCGGACACGCTGGCACTGGCCAGCCGCCGGAAGCCGGGGCTCATCGTCGATTACGCGACGCTGACGGGTGCCTGCGTCCATGCGCTGACGGAACGCATGAGCGGCGTGTTCAGCAACCGCACGGCGCTGCTGCCGGCCTTGCATCTGGCCGGCACCGACAGCGGTGAGCGCGTGTGGGCCTTCCCGCTCGACGAGGACTATGACAGCGACCTCGACAGCCAGGTCGCCGACATCGCCCAGTGCGCCGTCGAGGGCAAGGGTGACCACATCCTTGCAGCACGTTTTCTCGGACGCTTCGTGCCCGCAGACACGGCCTGGGTGCACATGGACCTCTCTTCCGCGACCCGTCGCGGCGGTCTCGCCCACGTCACGACCGAGGCCACCGGTTTCGGCGTCCGCTTCACGCTCGCCCTGCTGCTTGACCAGGAATTGCCCCAGGCCTGACCCATGACCGACACGCTGACCCTGCGCCGTCCAGACGACTGGCACCTGCACTTGCGCGACGGCGAGGCCCTGGCCGCCGTGCTGCCCCACACGGCGCGGCAGTTCGCCCGCGCCATCGTGATGCCCAACCTCAAGCCGCCCGTCACGACGACGGCGCTTGCCGCGGCCTACCGTTCACGCATCCTCGCGGCGCTGCCCAGCGGGGCGCGCTTCGAACCCCTGATGACGCTGTACCTGACGGACAACACCGACCCGGCGGAAATCACCCGGGCCAAGGCCAGCGGCATCATCCATGGCTGCAAGCTCTATCCAGCCGGTGCCACGACCCACTCGGACTCCGGGGTCACCGACATCCAGCGCATCGAGGGCGTGCTGGAGCGCATGGCGGCCGAGGGGCTGCCGCTCTTGGTGCACGCCGAGGTGACGCACGAGTCCATCGACGTCTTCGATCGCGAACAGGCCTTCATCGATGCCGTACTGGCGCCGCTGCACGCACGCCTGCCTGCGCTGCGCATGGTGCTGGAGCACGCCACCACGCGTGCCGCCGTGGCTTTCGTGCGCAACGCCGGTGATGGCGTCGCCGCCACGCTGACGCCGCAGCACCTGCTGATGAACCGCAATGCGATCTTCGCCGGTGGTGTGCGGCCCCACCATTACTGCCTGCCGGTGCTCAAGCGCGAGGCCGACCGGCTGGCCCTGCTGGAGGCAGCCACCAGCGGTGATCCGCGGTTTTTCCTTGGCACCGACAGTGCACCGCATGCACGGCTGACCAAGGAGGCGGCCTGCGGCTGCGCGGGCATCTACTCGGCACACGCGGCGCTGGAGTTCTATGCCGAGGCCTTCGAGGCCGTCGGTGCGTTGGACCGGCTCGAGGCCTTCGCCTCGCTCAACGGGCCGCGCTTCTACGGCCTGCCACCCAACCAGGAACGCATCACCCTGCAGCGCGGATCCTGGACGGTGCCGGAGCACTACCCGTTCGCAGGCGGCGACGTGCTCGTACCCTTGCGCGCTGGTGGCCGCATGACCTGGCGCCTGGCGGGACACTGAGGATGCTGCTGTCCAGCACCCCGGACTTCATGGCGCGGCGCTTCCGCGGCTTCCTGCCCATCGTCATCGATGTCGAGACGGGGGGGTTCATCGCCGCCACCGATGCGCTGCTGGAAGTGGCCGCGGTGGTCATCGAGGTGGACAGTGACGGCCGCGTCCGGCGCGGCGCGACGCACGCCTTCAACGTGCAGCCCTTCGAGGGCGCGCGCCTGGATCCCGCCTCACTTGAGGTCACGGGCATCGATCCGTGGAACCCGTTGCGCGGTGCCGTACCCGAACTTGAGGCGCTGCAGGCCCTGTTCCGCCACGTGCGCATGGCGCTGCGCAACCATGGCTGCCGTCGCGCGGTACTGGTCGGCCACAACGCGGCCTTCGACCTGGGCTTCCTCAACGCCGCCGTGGCACGTAACGGCATCAAGCGCAATCCGTTCCACCCCTTCAGCTGCTTCGACACTGCCACGCTGGCCGGTGTCGCCCTGGGGCAGACCGTGCTGGCACGGGCCACGCAGGTGGCCGGGATCGAATGGAACCAGCGCGAGGCACACTCGGCGATCTATGACGCCGAGCGCACGGCAGACCTCTTCTGCCGCATCTGCAACGACATGCATGGCAGCTTCCTGCGCGCCGAGGAAAAGGCGCGCAGTTTCGGCTGGAAAGACGGCATGCCCGGACCCGCCGACCTCGATACCGGCGACGGCTGAGCCGCCGGCGGGCGCCGCCCTCAGACGGCGCCGGCCTCCGACAACAGCTGGCGCAGCTCACCGCTGTGGTACATCTGCAGGGCAATGTCGCAGCCACCCACGAGCTCGCCATTGACGTACAGCTGCGGGTAGGTCGGCCAGTTCGAGTAGCGCTTGAGCGCGTCCCGCAGTTCAGGGTCCTCAAAGATGTTCACGGCGTGGAACTTCGCGCCCAGCGCGCGCAGTGCGCCCGCGGTCTGCGCCGAAAACCCGCACTGAGGGAAATCCGGCGTGCCCTTCATGAACAGGACCACGGGCTGCGAAGCCAACTGCGACTTGATGCGTTCGATGACGTCCATGCTTGCCTCTATTTCTTGACGGCCAGTTCGCTGCGCACGGCCTTGACGCCCTTGGCCTTGCGGGCGATGCGTTCTGCTTCGGCGCGGTCCGCCGTGGTGTCGACATTGCCCTTCAGGGTGACGACGCCACGGTAGGTGTCGACGTCGATGCGGAAGGCGTTGAGGCCCGAGTGGCCGATGAGACCCGCCTTGACATCGCCCGTGATGGCCGCGTCGCGGGCGATCTCACCCGCCTTGCGCTCGTCCTTGCCCACCACGTAACCACCCGCCGCGGCGCCGCCGACCGCCGCGACCACGCAACCGCCGACCAGCGAACTGCAGGCCAGCACGGCCGCAGGCAGTGCAAACGTGAATGGATGTTTCATCATTTGAATTATGCCGGCCCGGAGACTATTCTTCAAACCGCCCTCGCGGGCAGGACGCTTTTGAATTCAAATACTTAGGGAGCAACCCATGAATCCGCTGGATACCGTGAAGGGCGCCATCGCCACCGGCGTGGTGCTGGCCGTGCTCGTCGGCGTGGCCGTCGGCGAGACCTCGTTCAACATGTTGAGCCTCGCGCGCTGGTTCCACATCGTCGCAGGCGTGATGTGGATCGGCCTCCTGTACTACTTCAATGCCGTGCAGATGCCCGGCCTGGCCGAAGCCAACGCGGACAAGGGTGGCCCGGGCGGCGCTGGCATCAACAAGTACATCGCACCCCGCGCCCTGCTGTGGTTCCGCTATGCCGCGCTGGTCACCTGGCTCACCGGCGCCTGGTACCTCGGGGGCAATTTCACCAACGCCTTCACCCTCGGCAACTTCGGCGATAACTACTACGGCCTGGTGATCGGCATCGGCGCCTGGCTGGGCACCATCATGCTGTTCAACGTCTGGTTCCTCATCTGGCCGAACCAGAAGAAGGTGCTGGGCATCGTGGCCGCCACGGACGAGGAGAAGGCCAAGGCGCGCCGCGTGGCGATGCTCGCCTCCCGCACCAATTTCGTGCTGTCCATTCCCATGCTGCTGTGCATGGGTTCGGCGTCCCACGGCCTGCCGTTCTGACGATCCCTTGGGCGCCCCGGACCTGCCGCCAGACCTGCCTGCACAGGTCTCGCGGGCGCTCGCGGAGGATGTGGGGAGTGGCGATGTCACCGCTTCCCTCATCGAGCCGCAAACCCAGGGCCATGCCACGGTCCTGACCCGCGAGGCCGCCGTGGTCTGCGGGCGGGACTGGGTGGATGAGACCTTCCGCCAGCTCGATCCTGCAGTCCAGGTGCGGTGGCATGTCGACGAGGGCCAGCAGGTCGCTGCCGGCACAGTGCTTTTCGAACTGCGCGGCCCGGCCCGTGCACTGCTCACCGGCGAACGCACCGCACTGAACTTCCTGCAGACGTTGTCGGCCACCGCAACCGCGACGCGCCGCTACGTGGAGCGCGTCCAGGGCACGGGTTGCCGGATCCTCGACACGCGCAAGACACTGCCGGGGCTGCGCCTCGCGCAGAAATACGCCGTGCGTTGCGGGGGTGGCCAGAACCACCGTCTCGGCCTGTACGACATGGTGCTCCTGAAGGAGAACCACATCATGGCCGCGGGTTCCATCACCGCCGCCATCCAGCGCGCCCGCGCGCTGGCCCCCGGCATCCCGGTGGAGATCGAAGTCGAGGACCTCACTGAATTCGCCGAAGCGCTGGCTGCAGCGCCCGACATCATCATGCTGGACGAATTCGACGATGCCACGCTGCGCGAAGCGGTCCGCCTCAACGCGCAGGCTGGGACCCCGGTGCGTCTCGAAGCATCCGGCGGCGTCGACGAGGCCAGCGTCCGGCGCATCGCCGAGGCCGGCGTGCACTACATCTCGATCGGGTCGCTCACCAAGCACGTGCGCGCCATCGACCTGTCGATGCGCTTCGTGATGCAGCCTCAGCCCGCCGTGGTGCGGTAGACGCGCTCGGGGCGCGCGACGCCATAACCCTGCGCGTAGTCCACCTTGAGTTCGCGCAGCAGTTCGATCACCGCGGCGTTCTCCGCAAACTCCGCGATCACGCGCTTGCCCGTGATGTGCCCGATCTGCGTGATCGCACGCACCATCTCGCAGTCGATCCGGTCCTGCAGGATCTCCTTGACGAAGCGGCCGTCGATCTTCAGGTAATCGACCGGGAAATGCTTCAGGTACCCGAAAGAAGACAGGCCACTGCCGAAATCATCCAGCGAGAAGCTGCAGCCGAGTTCGCGCAGGCGGTGGATGAAGTCGCGGGCACGGTTGATGTCTGCGACGGCAGCCGTCTCGGTGATCTCGAAGCACAGCAACGAGGGGTCCAGCCCGGAACGCTGCAACTGTCCCAGCACCCACGGCAGGAAACTCTCGTCCGACAGGCTCTGCCCTGAGAGGTTGATGGCGCAGACCCCCAACGACTCGCGGGCGGCGGTGTCCGCGGCGAGCCAGCGGAAGGCATGTTCGATCACCCAGCGGTCGATCTTGGGCATCATGCCGTAGCGCTCGGCGGCGGCAATGAAGTCGTCCGGGCTCACGACCCTGCCCTGCTCGTCCGCCAGACGCAGCAGCAGCTCGATGTGGCGACCGGGCTCGTCGGCCTGGAGCGCCTGGATCGGCATGCCGTAGAGCTCGAATCGACCCTCCTCCAGCGCTGCCTGGATGCGCGCGGCCCAGTGCATCTCGCGCCGGCGGCGCATCAATTCGACGTCATTCTCGGCAAAGCTGTGGACGCGGTTGCGGCCTTGCTGTTTCGCGCCAGCGCAGGCGGCCTCGGCGGCGGCGATGACGGCGCTGACGTTCTCGTTGTCGGCCGTGACCGGCACCACGCCGATGCTCGCGCCACCGAGACGGAAAGCCTGCTCCTCCCACTCGAAGCGGAAATCCTCGACGGCCTTGCGCAGGATCTCGGCCGTACGCATGGCCTCATCCAGTCCACAAGCCTCCAGCAGCACGCAAAACTCGTCGCCTCCCAACCGTGCCAAGGTGTCGCGCCAGCGGATGCGCTGCTTCAGCAGCGCGCCGACCTGCACCAACAGGGCATCGCCAGCGACATGGCCACAGCCGTCGTTGACGATCCGGAACTGGTCCAGGTCGATGTAGAGCACCGCATAGGACGCTTCGCCGGCGCGGGCACTGTGCAGCACGCGTTCCAGGCGCGACTCGAACTCGCGGCGGTTCACGAGCCCGGTGAGCGTGTCGTGGCTGGCCTGGTAGTCGAGGCGATGATTGAGCTCCCGGCTCTCGCTGACGTCCCTGAAGACCAGCACACCGCCGGTCACGATGCCCATGCCGTCCAGCAGGGGCGCCGCCGTGCAACGCACGAACAGGTCCTGGCCATCGCTGCGCACGAGACGCTCCGGCCGCATCGACCGGGATTGCCGCAGCCGCCGGATGGCTGCCACGACCGGATTCTCCAGCGGCTCGCAGCTTTCCTCGTGGCAGACGCGGAATACGGCGTCGACCGGCTGGCCCATCGCCTCCTCCAGCCGCCACCCTGTCATCCGGCAAGCCACGGGATTGATGAAGTCGATCAGGCCGTCGGCATCCGCGGTGATGACGCCGTCACCCACGGCCTGCAGCACGACCTGGGCGCATTCCTTCTCACGGAACAGCGCCTCCTCGTAGGTGCGCTGGACGGTGATGTCGGCCTCGACGGCCACCAGCCTCCGCAGCCGCCCGGTGGCATCGGTCACCGCGCGCGCCCGGCTGCGGACCCAGCGCCAGCTGCCGTCGCGATGGCGCATGCGATGCTCGCTCTCAAAGCGCGGCGTCTGGCCCGCCACGTGGGTGCGCATCGCCTCGTGGACCTGCTGCATTTCATCCGGGTGCACCAAGGCGCGCCAGTCAACCGCCCCAGCAAGCTCGTCGGCGCGATAACCCAGCATCGTGAGCCAGGCCTGGGAAAAGCGCGTCTCATGCCGGTCGACGTTGAAGTCCCAACTGCCCTCCCGCGCGCAGTCCTCGGCCAGTTCCACGCCCAGCTGCAACTGCTGCAGCCTGGCCTCAAGCGCAGCGCGCTCGAGCGCCGCGCCAAGGCTGGCGGCCAGCAGCACCAGGCCGTGGCGCGGACTGCCGTCCCAGACCGTGCTGACCTGCCGGCGCCCCAGGCCCAGCCAACCCACGTGCCGGCCATCGGCGGCGCAGGCCGCCAGCAACACGGATCCGGCTTGGCAGGCACGCCACGCCGCGGCGTCGATCTGTTGACCGGGGGCGGCGTTCCAGGTGTCTGCAATCCCTGTCAGCTGCAAAGGCGAATTGCGTCCCGCAAGCCAAGGCAGGATTTCAAGCGGCTTGCCCGCCAGGCCCGCGGGGTCGCAGGGCTCGGCCTCATCCAGCGCGGCGACTGGCTGCCCGTAGTGCCCACGCGAAGGCCCTACCGGCAGAAAGAACGCCATGTCGGCACCCGCGCAGTCGCGCAGCGCCGCCAGCAACGGCAGGAGAGCCGCGTCAGGGCCGTCCGGCGACAACTGCCGCATGCGCTCCGCGATGCTAGCGTAGGCGTCTTCGGCGACCGATGATCCGGACACGCCGAGACCCACCGCGAAGCGCGGTCCGGCGGCCCGCTCCAGGCGGGGTGGACTGTCGTGGACGGGAGTGGCCATCTCACGGGAAGGTAGCCGTCACCTCCCGCCGCGACCGGAAGCCGGTCACAGTTTGCGGCGGCACTCACCGACAGCCGGTGTCAGCCGCCAGCAAACACGTAGCGTGAGTGTCCGAGGTAATTCAGCGCCAGCACCAGCACCGTGGTCAGTGCCTGCGCCGGCAACCAGTGCCAGCCCAGCTGCCGCGTCCAGAGCGCCATGAGCAGAACGGTAGCGAGCAGGCCGAGCAGCCAGACGGCGATGAAGCGCGGCACGGCCGTAGCGTGTGCGCGCTGGCTGCTGAAGGTGTAGCGGCGATTGGCGAGGTAGTTCACCACTGCGCCCAGCACGTAGCCGGCCGCCGCCGCAGGAACGGCGTCGAGGCCGACGAGCGCAACCAGCGCGGACAGCAGCAGGTAATGGCTCGCGGTGGCCAGCGCCCCCACGGACAGGAAGCGGCCCAGCCGCCGCCAGTCCCCCCCAGGTCCGCTCACGGCGCAGGGAACAGCGCAGCGCGCGCCTGCCGGGCCAGGCGGTGCAGTTCCTGCTCCATGGAGGTGAGCAGCCGGGACGTCGTGGCCTCGTCCTGCAAGGGCACGGACTTGCCGACATGCACGGGCGGCCCGATGGCGATCGCGATGCGCGCGAAGGGCATGGGGATCACGAAGCGGTCCCAGTTGAACAGCCAGGCACGCGAGGCCCAATAGGCCATGGGCAGGATGGGACGGCCGGAGATCTGCGCCAGCACCAGCGCGCCGGACTTGAACTTGAACCGCGGCCCCTGGGGACCGTCCGGCGTGATCACCGGCGACACCCGGTCCTTGACGAGCAACGTGTAGTAGTCGCGCAGCGCGCGCGCACCGGTGCGCGTGGAGCTGCCGCGGATGACTTCGGCACCCAGCCGGCGCGCAAGCATCGACGGCAGCTCGCCGTCGACCGACGGGCTGATCAGGAAGCCCAGCTTCAAGCCCAGGTGGCGCTGCTGCAGCAGGTAGCGGCCGCAGAACAGCTCATGCTGGTGCCAGTAGCAGGGCAGCAGCGATGGCGCCTGGGCCAGGGCAGCCTCAAGGTGTTCCTGTCCCTCGACCCTGACAATGCGGCAGGTCGACCACCAGAAGCGCAGCACGCCCATCAGCACCGGCGCGGCCAACCGGTAGGCCAGCCGGCGTTTCCAGGTCAGGCGCCGGCGCGGGAAATCCTCCGCGGGCGGCGGCGTGGGCGCGGCGACGCCGGCCGGGGGCTCAACCACGGCTAACCCTCATGCCGGAGGGCGAGGCTTCGGGTACCATTCCGCGGTTCATTCGAGGGCTCTCCACACATGACGGCAACGGCCGCCACGGACCTGCCACCGGAGTCCGACCAGCAGTTTGATGTCGGCTCCACCGCCGATTCGCTCGACCGCATGCGCGCGATCCACGCGCAGCTGGGCGATGCGTACCGCATCTGGGCGCCCGGTCGCGGCTCCCACACCTGGGTGTTCAACCATCCGGACGACGTGCGCCGCATCCTGATCCAGAACCACCGGAACTACGCCAAGGGCGTGGGTTTCGACCGCATCAAGATGTTGCTCGGCAACGGCATCATAGTGAGCGAGGGCGAGTTCTGGAAGCGCCAGCGCCGCATGATGCAGCCCAGCTTCCACCGCCGCGTGCTGGGCCAGCTGGCGGGCATCATCAGCCGCGCCAACGAAGGCTGTCTGGCGCGCTGGGAGTCGCGCTGCGACGCTGGCGAACCCGTCAATGTCACGGCAGACATGAGCGAGATGACGCTCGAGATCATCCTGCGCATGATCTTCGGCGCCGACCTCGAGACCATGGCAGCCGAGGCCGGTGAAAACCCGTTCACGGTGCTGACCGAGGAGAGCGAGCGCGACCTGCGCTTCGCCTACCGCTTCCGCAAGCTCACCAGCCTGATCGGCCGCTGCGTCGCGCGCCGCCGCGCCGCCGGCAGCGCGCCCACCGGCGATGACCCGGACTATCTTTCCATGCTGCTGCTGGCCCGCGACAAGGACAGCGGCGAAGGCATGACCGACAAGGAAATCGTCGACGAGATCACCACGCTGATCATCGCCGGCCACGAAACCACGGCCAGCATGCTCAACTGGACCTGGTACCTGCTCGCCGGGCACCCGGACGTCGAGGCACGGCTGCACGCGGAGGTCGACGCGCATGCGGACGAAGCCGTTCCCACGCTGCCGTCCATGGAAACCCTGCACTTCGCGAACCACGTGCTGCAGGAGGCCCTGCGCCTCTATCCGCCGGTGTGGGTCATCTCGCGGCGCACCCTCGAGGCCGACGTGCTCGGCGGCTACACGGTGCCACCCGGAACGGATGTGTTCATCAGCCCCTACTTCGTGCACCGGCACCCGGCGTTCTGGGACGATGCCGAGGCCTTCCGGCCGGAACGCTTCGAGGACTGGGACGAGACCCGCAAGCGCCAGACCTACATTCCCTTCTCCGCCGGTGCGCACCACTGCATCGGCGAGACGCTGTCGATCTACGAAGGCCTGATGCACCTCTACAAGGCCGCGCGCCGCTTCCGCCTGCACCGCACGACCGATGCCGTGCCGGATTTCGAAGCCCTCATCAACCTGCGCACGCGCCAGCCCATCATGATGCGGCTCGAGCGGCGCCACCGGACCTGACCCATGAAACCCACGACCCTCATCGAGATGATGGCGCAGCACCGCGGCGCCGACCGCCACATCACCTACCACGAAGGCGAAAGCCAGTCGCACGCGGTCAGCTACGGCGAACTGGAGCAGCGCGCCCTGGGCATCCTGCACCACCTGCAGGCGCTCGGTGCCCGTCAAGGCGACCGGATGATCCTGCTGCTGGCCAACAACGAGCAGTTCATCGATGCCTTCTGGGGCGGCGTGCTGGGCGGCATCGTGCCGGTGCCGGTGGCCATCGGCATCAGCGACGAGCACCGCCACAAGCTGCTGCGCATCGCGCGCAAGCTGGGCCAGCCCTACATCTACACGGACCGCAAGACGCTCGAGCGCATTGGCGCCTTCGCGCGGCAGAGCGGCGACGCCACCGAGCTGGCCACGTTCGAGGCCCTGCAGCAGCGTGCCTTCCTCGTGGATGACCTGCACGACATCAGCCGCAAGGCCACGCCGGTCGCCGTGTCGCCGGACGATCCTGCGTTCATCCAGTTCTCCTCCGGCTCGACCAGCGATCCCAAGGGCGTGGTGCTCACGCATGGCAACCTCATCGCCAACGCCGAGGGTTCCACCCGCGCCGCCGGCTTCAACGCGCAGGACGTGAGCCTGTCGTGGATGCCGCTCACCCATGACATGGGCCTGATCGGCTTCCACCTGGTGATGTTCTACAACCAGGTGCAGACGCACCTGATGCCCACCGAGCTGTTCGTGCGCCGGCCGCTGGCCTGGCTGTCGATCGCCTCGCGTGTGCGCGCCACCATCCTGTGCTCGCCGAACTTCGGCTACCGCCACTACCTCAAGGTGCTGGCCGAACGCTCGCCCGGCAACCTCGACCTCTCCTGCGTGCGCCTGCTGTTCAATGGCGCCGAACCCATCTCGGTGGAGCTGTGCGAGGAGTTTCTCGCCCGGCTCGCCAGCGTCGGCCTTGACCGCAACGCCATGTTCCCGGTCTACGGCCTGGCCGAAGCCTCCCTGGCGGTGGCTTTCCCGCCGGTCGGACGGCCGTTGGTCACCGTGCAACTGGACCGTCACCGGCTGAGCGTCGGCACCGCCGCCGAACGCGTGGCCCATGCAGGACGCGACACCCTCAACCTCGTCAGCGTCGGCAAGGCCATTCCCCTGTGCGAGCTGCGCATCGCCGGTGATGACGACCAGGCGCTGCCGCCGGGCTGCGTCGGCCACCTCCACATCCGCGGCGAGAACGTCACGCGCGGCTACTTCGAGGAGCCGGAGGTCAACGCCGCGACTTTCACAGCCGACGGCTGGCTGAAGACCGGCGACCTGGGCGTGGTGATCGATGGCGAGACCTACATCACCGGACGCTTCAAGGAGATCCTGTTCGTCAACGGACAGAACTACTACCCGCACGACCTCGAGTCGATCGCGCAGCGGGCCCGGGGCATGGAACTGGGCAAGGTGGTGGTCGCTGGCGTGCGTCCGCCGGGCGCGGAGACCGACCAGCTGGTTCTCTTCCTGCTGCACCGTGGCGACATGGCGGAGTTCCTGCCGGTCGCCAGCGAGGCCGCCCTGCTGGTGAACGAAGCCACCGGCCTTGAGGTCGCGGACGTGGTGCCCATCAAACGCGTCCCCAAGACCACCAGCGGCAAGATCCAGCGCCACCTGCTCGAACAGCAGTACATCGACGGGGAGTTCGCCGCGGACCTGGCAGAGCTGGCCGCACTGCGCAACGCGCAGGCCGGCGTGGCCTCGCAGTCCGCCGACGTGATCGAGTTGCGCCTGCTGCAGATCTGCAATGCAGTGCTGGTGAACAAGCCGGTGGCCGCAGGCGACAACCTGTTCGAGATCGGCGCCAGCTCGCTCAAGCTGATCGAGATCCACGAACAGATCGACAAGGACTACCCGGGCCTGCTGGACCTCACCGAGATCTTCGACCACCCGACGGTGGCCGAGCTGGCACGCTTCCTCAACCTGAAGCTGGAAGGGCGCTCGGGCTGAAGCACCGCGGCGACGTGGCCCTCAGGCCTCGTACAGGTTGCGCCGCAGCTTCCAGCGCTTGTGACCCCAGGTCCAGTCCTGGGGCGCCGCCAGGATCTCGCGCTCCACATGACGCGCGTAGCGCTCGGTGAACTCGCCCGGCTCCAGGCGTTCGCCGTGGCCGGCGATCGGGTAGAACTCGATCTGGTACCAGCCGCGGCGCTTGCGCCGCATGGCGACGAACACGCCGGCGTAGCGGGTGGCGCGGCTCATCTGCTCCGCGCCCATGTAGAAGGCGGTCTCGCGGCCCAGGAACGTGGTCCAGTGCTTCTGGCTGTCGTGCAGCGGCTCCTGGTCGCCAAGCATGGCAATGCCACGCACGATGGAACGGCGCTTGAGCATGTCGGCCAGCAACTCCTTGGCCGGCACCAGGTGGGCGCCGAAACGCGTGCGGATCGCGTACATCATGCGCTGCGCCCACGGCGCCTTGATCGGCTTGTAGCCCACGTCCAGCGGGTGGCCGAGGTGCAGCGCCAGCGCGTGCAGCACCCATTCCCAGTTGGCCTGGTGGGCGGCCACCAGCAGCACCGGCTTGCCTTCGGCAAGCAGACCCTGCGGCAGCGCCAGGTTCACCATCTCCACCCGTTCCGCCATCTGTTCGCGCGTCCAGTGCGCCGCCTTGACGGCCTCGGCGATGATGTCCGCCACCTGGTAGTAGTGGGCCGTCACCATGGCCCTGACTTCGGCAGGGCGGCGATCCGGGAAACAGGCGGCGATCTGCGCAGCCACCCGCGCGACGCGGTGGCGCAGCACGCGGTAGACGATGAACATCAGGCCGGTCGTCGTCGCGTAGAGCACCGGCAGGGGCAGCGCGGCCAGGGCGCGCAGCCACCAGGGCCGCAGGTCGGGGTTCTGTTGCACGGCGGGATGTTCCCACAATCTGCCAAGGTTCGCTCCCGGCACAGTCCGGTGCCGCGGGCCGGTGCTATCCTCCGCCAGCCGCTGCCCGTGGGGGGACCCCGGGCCGCCCGGATCCAACAACAACGCAGCCACGGTGGCACCTCATGAACCAAGTCAAACTGCTGATCAACGGACAGGACGTCGACGCCCGCGGTGGCGCCCGTTTCGAGCGCAAGAGCCCCATCACCGGCCAGGTGGTCAGCGTGGCCGCAGCCGCCGGCGTCGATGACGTCAACGCGGCCATCGCCGCCGCCCAGGCGGCCTTCCCGGCCTGGGCCAGGACCTCGCCCCTCAAGCGCCGCGAGCTGCTCAATGCCGCTGCCGCCAAGCTGCGCGCCAAGGCGCCGGAGTTCTCCCGCCTGTGCATCGAGGAGACCGGCGCCATCGCCGGCTGGGGCTTCTTCAACACGGCCTTCGCCGCCACCATCATCGAGGAAGCCGCCGCCATGACCACGCAGGTCATCGGCGAGACCATCCCCTCCGACCACACCGACACCCTGTCGCTGGGCCTGCGCGTGCCCACCGGCGTGTGTGTGGGCATGGCTCCGTGGAACGCACCGGTCATCCTCGGCGTGCGCTCCATTGCCATGGCCCTGGCCTGCGGCAACACCACCGTGATGAAGGCCTCGGAACTCTCGCCGATGGTGCACCGGCTCATCGTCGACGCCTTCGTCGAGGCGGGTTTCCCGGCGGGCACTGTCAACTTCATCACCCACTCGGCGGCCGATGCTCCGGCCGTGGTCGAGGCGCTGATCGCCCATGACGCCGTGCGCCGCGTCAATTTCACCGGCTCCAGCCGCGTGGGCCGCATCGTCGGCATGCTGTCCGGCAAATACCTCAAGCCCTGCCTGCTCGAACTGGGCGGCAAGGCACCGTTGCTGGTCCTCGACGATGCGGACCTCGACGAAGCCGTGGCCGCGGCGGCCTTCGGCGCCTTCATGCACCAGGGCCAGATCTGCATGTCCACCGAGCGCATCATCGTCGCCGACAAGGTCTACGATGCCTTCCTGGCAAAGTTCGTCGCCAAGGCCCGCAGCCTCAAGGTGGGCGATCCTGCGCAGGGTGGCCAGTTCCCCATCGGCGCCTGCGTCGACGCCAAGACGGTCGACCACGTGAAGGAGCTGATCGCCGATGCCGTGGCCAAGGGGGCGACCGTGGCCTGCGGCGGCACCGGCAGCGGTGGCGCCTTCTTCGAGCCCACCGTCGTCAGCGGCGTGGCCAAGGGCATGCGCATCTACGGCGAGGAGAGCTTTGGACCGGTGGTCGGCGTGCTGCGCGCCCGCGACACCGAGCACGCCGTCGAGCTGGCCAATGATTGCGAATACGGTCTGTCGGCCGCCGTGTTCAGCCAGAACATCACCACCGCGCTGAACGTGGCCCGCCGCATCGACTCCGGCATCTGCCACATCAACAGCCCGACGGTTCAGGACGAGGCCAACATGCCGTTCGGCGGCACCAAGGCCTCCGGCGTGGGCCGTTTCGGTGGCGCGGCGGGCGTGGCAGAGTTCACGGATCTGCGGTGGATCAGCATCGCGACCGAACACCGCCACTACCCGATCTGACACAACGCCCGGCAGTCCCATGCGTCGCCAACCCACCGCGGACGAACTGACCCAGGAACGCATCCTGCTCACGGGCCTGTGGCTGGATTTTGTCATCTGGATCGGCTACGGCTACGCGGCGACGCAGTCGGGGCTGCTGACCATCATCGCGGAATGCGTCAAGAGCGGGCTGACGCTTGGGCTCACGGTGGTCGCCGTGGTGATGCTGCGGCGGATCAACCGCGGCCATCTGGCCGACTACGACTTCGGCACCGGCAAGGTGGAGCAGGCCCTCAGCCTGCTCACCGCGATTGCCGTGGCCGGCGGCGCGGTCTACATCGGCATCGAGGTCTATCAGCGGCTTTCCCACGGGGCGCATGCGCTGCCGCAGGAAGGCCTGCCGGTGGTGTTCTCGGTGCTGGTGCTCGACCTGGTGGTCGACCTCATGCTGCTGGGCTGGCTGGCGCACAAGGCCCGGGGCGTGGTGTCACCGGTCTTCATCGCCGAGCACCGGGGACGCATCGCGCACTGCGCGGTGTCGATCGCGGTGCTGCTGGGTCTGGGTACGGCACTGGCCTTCGGGCCGGTGGCCAGCTATTGGGCCGACAGCATCAGTTCGGCGTTGCTGGCCTTGTTCATGGCCTGGCTCGCCTACGGCATCGTGCGGCGCGCCCTGCCCGACCTGCTCGACAAGACCTTGTCCGACGAGCTGCAGATGCTCATCAACCGCGCGCTGGCCACGCACTTCGAACGCTACGCAAGCCTGGGGCGCGTGAGATCACGGCAGGCAGGCGCCCACCTCATGGTGGAGATCGAGCTCGGCTTCCCACCCGCCATGACCTTGGGCGAGGTCGACGAGCATCTGGCTGCCATCCAGGGCGACCTCGAGCGGGACCTGCCGGGGGGGCATGTGGTGCTGATCCCCAAGGTCGCACCAGCCCACTAGGCGCTGGCGCGCAGCCGGTTCCCCCCTAACAGCGTCAGGGGCTACACTGGCGGCACACACAGACACGGGGTTTCTGCATGCAGCCCAGCCTTGCGCCCTTCCATGGCAGTTCGATGCCCGGCCAGCCCAAGCTCGAGTTCTGCTTCGAGATCAAGCTGAAGTTCGCCAAGTACGACACCATCGCCGCCATGCCCAGCGGGGCGGGGCGCGGCTTCGTCTACATCGAGGAAGGCATCGTCCGCGGGCCCTACCTCAACGGCAAGGTGCTGCCCCACAGCGGTGGCGACTGGGCGCTGTTCCGGCCGGATGACGTGCTGCAGACCGACGCCCGCTACATGCTCGAGGCCAACGACGGCACGAAGATCCTGCTCTACAACCGCGGCTTCCTCTGGGGCCGCCAGCCCGACACGCTCAAGCGCATCCAGGACTGGATGTTCCGCGGCGGTCCTGAAGTGCCTTTCGACGAGTTCTACCTGCGCGCGGCGCCCTCGTTCGAAACCGAGAAGGGACCGCACGACTGGTTGATGCGCCATGTCTTCGTGGGCATTGGCCAGCGCCAGCGCGACGGCAACACCATCCAGTACTTCGCGCTGCTGTAAGCCGCAGCGCGGGGTTCAGGCGGCCCAGCCGGCCAGCACGCGTCGCAGGAGCTCCACTTCCTCGCGCTGCGTGAACACCGCCGGCGTCACGCGCACGCAGGCGCCGCGCGCAAGACCAGTGCGATGCACCGTGAAGATGCGGTGCTCCTCCAGCAGTTGGCGCGCCAGCTGGCTGTTCTCGGCCGCCGTCGTCCGGCCCGCCAGCCGGAACGAGGTCATGCCTCCGTGCAGGCGCGGATCCGCCGGCGTCAGCAACTCGATACCCGACAGGCCCCGCAGCGGCTCCACCCAATGGTCGCGCAAGGCCTGGAGTCGACGCAACCGTGCTTGCGGCCCCAGGGCCTCGACAAAGTCGAGCGCCGGCTCCAGCGCCAGCACTGCAGCAAGGTCGCGCGTCCCGGTGTGCACCAGATTATCCACCGCGCGCTCTGCGGCCTCTTCGCTGCCAGCACAAGGCGCGAGATCCGGCAGCCGGTCGCGCCGCACGTAGATCAGGCCGACACCCAAGGGTGCGCCAATCCACTTGTGGCAGGTCAGGCCGGCGAAGTCGATGCCCATGCCCCGCAAATCCAGCGGCACCTGCCCCCAGGCGTGCGCGGCATCGACGATGACATCCACACCGCGTTGCCGCGCCATGGCGATGATTTCAGCCACCGGGAGCACGAGTCCGCTGCGATGGCCGACGTGCGTCAGCAGCATCAGTCGCGTGGAAGGGTTGGATTCAAGCGCCTGTGCATAGGCGTCTATCAGCCCTTGGTAGGTCGCCGGCTCCGGCAACGCCAGCTGGACTGCCCGGACACCATCGCGACGGGCCAGCCAGCGCATTGCCGCCTGGATGCTGTCGTAATCATGGTCTGCGTACAGGAGGGTGTGACCGGGCCGCAGGCGGGGATAGCTTTGGACCAGGGCCAGCAGCGACTCGGTTGCGCCGCGCGTCAGCACGATCTCGCGGCTGTCGACCCCCAGCGCAGAAGCCACCTTGCTCCGCACACGCAGCAGATCGGCGCCTGCCGCACGCCGCGCGTACCACGCGCCCTCGGCGTTGACACGCTGGACGAAGGCGGCATGAGCCTGCGCCACACGCCGCGGCATCATCCCGAAGTTGCCGTTCTCCAAGGCGATGGCCGGGCGCGCGGCATCGTAGTGGTCGCGGTCCACCGCGCGCCAGTAGGCCTCGTCATCCGCAGCGGCAGCATCGCCACGCAGGGCAACGGCGTCGCCCGGCGCCACCGCAGGGGCGGCGCGTGCCACCGCAGCTGCGGTACCCCACCCGCCCAGCAGCCCTGCAAGCAACGCCCGACGGGTGGGTTCGGCCATCACGGACCCAGCAGCCTCAACGCAGGCGCCAGTCGATGCGGCCGAAGACGTAGCCGCCGTCGGTGCTGTAGGGCGAATTGCGCGAGTAGATCAGGCCGCGGAACGTCTGCCACTGCGCCTTGTCGGGATAGCTGTCGAACAGGTTCTCCGCGCCCACGCGCAGGCTCAGCCGGTCATTGACCTCATAGCCCACGATCAGGTCGATGAAGGTCATGGCGCTGAACACCTGCGGGGCGTAGGTGGCCCGATAAGTGGACAGGGCCGGGTTCGTGTTCTGCGCCGTCGTCGGAAAGGCATCCGTCCAATCGGACCACGATCCGTAGTAGCGGCCACGGGCAGTGATGGTGAAATCCGACCAACGGTAGGCCAGCTGTGCCGTGGCGCGCGACTTCGGCAGCGAGTCCTCCGTCATCTGTTTCGAGTACGGGTTCAGGGCGCGGCTGCCGCCCGTGATCGTCGTGTCGATGTGACTGAAGGCGAGGCTGGCGTTGAGCGTGCCGGCACCGACGGGACGGGCATAGCTTGCCACCAGCTCGGCACCGCGGGTGCGGGTGTCGTAATCGTTCTGCAGGAAGTTGGCCTGCGCGATATCCTGCAGGTTCGGGATCTGCAGCGCCGCCAGTTCCGCGTTCTCCGCCGCAGTCAGCACATAGGTGGTGCTCGTGTTGAGGCGGTTGTCGATCTCCACGTTGAACAGGTCGAACGTCGCCTGCAGGCCGAAGTCGCTGTCCCACACCAGGCCGAGCGACAGGCTGCGCGACTCTTCAGGCTCGAGCGGCAGGATGGCCACACCGTCACGCTTGTTGAGCACTTGCGCAACCGGCCCCACGGGGCTGAAGCGCCCCGCGGTGGTGATGGAGGCCGCAGCGTTGGGGAGGAACTGCGAAAGCCCCTCGCTGTAGGTCTGCGCCGGCGTCGGCGCGCGGAACCCCGTTGAGGCCGTGCCACGCAGCGCGAGACCGCCGGGCAGCTGGTAGCGCGTCGAGAGCTTCCAGGTCAGCGAATCACCGAAGGTGTCGAAGTCCTCATAGCGCGCGGCGGCCGCAAGCTCCCATGAGGGCGTGACCGGCAGCGTGACATCCAGATACGCGGCCTTGCTGACCTGGGACCAAGTGCCCGCGACGACCGGCGAATAGCCCGGGAAGCCGTTGGAACAGCAGGGCAATGCGGGCGTGCCGCGCGCCCCAGGTCCGAAGGCGTAGGAGGCAGGATCACCCGGGAGGATCGAGAACTTCTCCTCGCGACGCTCCGCACCGAAGGCCAGCACGACAGGCTCGGCCATCGACTTGAACTCCAGCGGCAAGCTCGCATCGGCGTTCAGGTTCACCTCGACCTGCCGGACACCACCGTCCTCGAAGGACGTCGGGCTGTCAGGCCCAAGCGACGCGTTGATCGAATCCTCCATGAAGTAGTCGATGCGGTTGCGGCCATAACCGGCGCTGAGATCCAGCGTCAGTCCGTTGCCGAACACGGTCTTGCCACCCATCACGATGCTGCTGTCGAAGTCGCGGCTGCCGAATACCGGCGTGAATCCGGTCGGGTAGAGCGACAGCAGGTTCCAGCCCGGGAAGGCGGTGCTGGTACGGAACACGCTGGCATAGGCGCCGACAGGCCCGCGGTAGTTGAAGTCGCCGCGTCCCTCGCCCTCACCCCAGGTGCCGAAGGCGTAGAAGGAAGTGCTGTCGACCTCCAAGCCCGAGGTGAAGGCGAAGCGCAGAGCCTCGCGGTCCGGCTTGCCCCAGCGCACGTCCGGATCAGGGAATACGCGGTCGGGATAGGCTGCCTGGGACGCCGCGGCGTTGGAGGACTGGCGCGAGCGCGACGTGAAGCTGGTGTCCGAATACTCCACCGTGGCCGCCACGAAGCCCGCGTCGTTGCGCAGGCCGCCGTGGACACCGAAGCGCGGACCCTCGCCGTCGCCTTCGTACTGCTGGCCATACAGAGCGAAGCCACGCAGGCCCTCGCTGTCGTCGAGATTCAGGTTGATGACGCCCGCTATCGCATCGGAACCGTATTGGGCTGCTGCGCCTTCGCGCAGCACGTCGATCGACTTGAGCGCCGAGTTCGGGATCTGCGACAGGTCCGGCGCCTGGAACGAGATGCCGTAGCTGGGGTTCGCCATCATCGCCGAGCGGTGCATGCGCTTGCCATTCACCAGCACCAGCGTATGGTCCGGCGACAGGTTGCGCAGCCGTGCGGGCCGCACGAAGATCGTGGCGTCCAAGGCCGGCAGTGTCTGCACATTGAACGACGGCACCAAGCTTGCCAGCGTCTCCACCAATTCCGCCGACGCCGTTTCCTTGACCATGTCGGCGGAAATCACATCGACGGGCACCAGGCTTTCGACGGCGCTGCGCGGCGCGGCGCGTGTGCCGGTGACGGTCACGTACTCCAGGTCAGCCGCATCACTGGGTGCCTGCTGCGCCTGCCCCAAGAGCGGTGCTGCGGAAATGATGAAGCTGACGACAAGGCGTATCCGGCGGTTCATGCTTCCTGCTCCTGGCATTGGACCCGGTTGTCACGGGTGCCGACACGCTAGGGGCAGCGCATGACGCGCCGATGCCCGCTCAATGACGGGTCCGTGGCGCAACCGTTGCAGTCAGGTGTCGGCCGGCGCGGGGTCTCCGCGCCGCAGCGACTGTGGCGTGTCCCCGGTCATCCGCCGCAGGAAGCGCGAAAAATACGCAGGGTCCTCGAAGCCCAGCGCATAGGCGATCTGCGCCACGCTGGCGTGCGTATAGGCGAGCCGTTGCCGCGCCTCGCGCGCGATGCGCTCGTCGACCAGGCGGCCGGGCGTGCAGGCCGCCTGCGCCTGCGTGAGCCGCCGCAGCGAACGCTCCGTCATGCCCAGCTGCCGCGCATAAAAGGCGATGTCGCGCTGCTCCCGGAAATGCAGGTCGATGAGCCGCCGCAAGCGCAGCATGCGCCCGGTCGCCGCGCCCACGGGCGCGTCGGCAGCCCGCCCGGCCGCCCGCAAACGGTAGACCTGCAACAGCAGGCAGCGCGACAACCAGCGCAACATCGAGGCTTGCCCCGGCGCAGCGCGCTGTGTCTCCTGGCGCATCGCCACCAGCAACGGCGCCAGTCCCTGCAGGCTGCGCGCATCCGGCACCAGGACTTGCGCGCCCGCCAGCAGCGGCTCAACCAAGGCCTGCAGTTCCGCCGCGCCGGCTTCGGCCCAGGCCTCATCCGACAGGCTCACCACGTCACCTTCCACCGTCGGCTCGAAGCGGTAGGCATGCACCACGCCGGGTGGCACGGCCGAGATGACCGGCCCGCGGCGCTGCTGCGCCTGCCCGTCCACATGGATGCTGACGCCGCCGCGCCGCACCAGCACCAGCTGCAGCAGGTGGTCGTGCGTGTGCTCGCTGATCTCCCAGCCATAGCGCCGGCTGCGGGCGCGGATCGGCTCGATGTGCAGCAGCGGCAGCCCGGTGGCCGGCGCCAGCTCACCGAAAAGTGCGAAGTGGGGGATCGGCGCCCCGGCTTTGGCGGTCTTGCGCGGCATGTCCGGAAAGTACCACTCGCAGGACCTGTGCATCCATTCACCGCACGGTGCAACCGGCGCGATGCTGTCCCCATGCGCTTCAACCCCTACGATCCGGCCTTCGACGCCGACCCCTTCCCGGTCTACCGCGAGCTGCGGGACCAGGCCCCCTGCTTCTGGAGCGAGGACGCCCGCATGTGGGTGCTGACGCGCCACGAAGACATCCTGCGCGCCCTGCCGGACTGGAAGACCTACAGTTCGGCCCAGGGCAACCTGATGGATGAGTTCCCGGGGCGCGCCGGCAACACGCTCGGTTCGATGGACCCGCCGCGCCACGACCGCGTGCGCGGCATCATCTCCGCCGTGTTCGCCAGGCAGAACCTGGCGCACCTGGAGGAGCCCATCCGCCAGCTGGCCCGCGAAGCCATCGCGGCCATTGGCGATGCCAGGCGCTTCGACTTCACCAACGACATCTCCTCGCGCGCCACCGTGGGGTTGCTCTCGGCCCTGATGGGGCTGCCGGCACATGACCACCGGGAGTTGCGCGACCGGGCCGTGACCATGGTGCAGTCGGATCCGGTCACGCGCCGCAAGGGCCCGGAGCACCTCGCCGCCTACGAGTGGATGAAGGCCTACGCCGGCCGCATCATCGATGCGCGCACGCGCCATCCCGGCAACGACATGGTCAGCCAGTTGTTGCAGGCCGAGGTGGACGGCGCCCGCCTGACGCCCGATGAAGTTCAGCTGACCGTCACCACGCTCATCATGGCGGGCGTTGAAAGCCTGTCAGGCTTCCTCAACATGTTCGCGCTGAACCTCGCGGACCACCCCGAAGCGCGTCGTCGCCTGGTGGCCGATCCCGCGCTGATCCCGGATGCCATCGAGGAGAGCCTGCGCTACAACACCACCGCGCAGCGCTTCCGGCGCGTGCTGACGCGTGATGTGGAGCTGCACGGCCAGACCATGAAGGCCGGCGACTTCGTTGCCCTGTGCTATGGCGCCGGCAACCGCGACGGACGCAAGTACCCGGACCCTGATCGCTACGACATCGACCGCAAGCCGAAGATGCACCTCGGCTTCGGCGGCGGCGTCCATGCCTGCCTCGGCTCGATGATCGCCCGCCTGGCCACGCGCCTGGTGATGGAGGAATTCCTGAAGGCCGTGCCGGAGTTCAGCCGCGCCGAAGAAGCGCTGGCCTGGGTGCCCTCCTCAACGTTCCGCAGTCCGTTGAAGCTGGAGTTGTTGCGCCCTGCCGGTTGACAGCCCGCCCAAGGCACGGAGGATCGGCCTTTTCGTGACACTTGATCTAGACAGCATTGCTGTCTATATTGAGTGTCATGAAAGACGCGACGTACTCGCTGGACGAACTCGCCACGCTGGCGGAACTGCCGCGCCGTACCGTCCGCTACTACATCCAGATCGGGCTCGTGCCTCCGCCTGAGGGCAGCGGTCGCGGCGCCTGGTACGGCACCGCCCACCTCGACCGGCTGCTGCAAGTCCGCAAATGGCAGCTCGCCGGCCTCTCGCTTGAACGCATCGCCGAACTGGTCGCCAACCCAGATCCCGACGGCGACAAGCCCCTGCCTCCCACGCCCCGCCGCCCCGGCACTGTCGAGGTCTGGAGCCACCTTGTGGTCGCCGACGGCATCGAACTCACCGTCGAACCCGGCCGCGCCGGCCTCACGCCGGAACAGCTGCGCGCCTTCTTCCGCGGCATCACCGACCTCTACGACCGCGTGCAACGCGGGAAGGACCCTGCATGACCCGCCCCGCCTCCTGCCTCACCACCGACACCGGCGAGGCCGTGCCCCTGCAGGACATGCAGATCGAGGCCTGCCTGCGCGGCCTGATGGCCGAGGTCTCGGTCACCCAGACCTGGCACAACAGCGGCCGGGGCGCCATCGAAGGCGTCTACACCTTCCCGCTGCCGCTCGACGCCGTGCTGCTCGACTTCGACGTGCGGCTGGCCGGCCAGCGCTTGCGGGGCCGGGTCGTGCCCAGCGCCGAGGCGGAAGAGACCTACGAAGAGGCCCTCGACGCAGGAGATTCCGCCTTGCGCCTCGAGCAGGTGGAGCCCGGCCTCTACACCGTGCACGTGGGCAACCTCGCCGCCGGCGAGTCGGCGCTGTTCCGCTTCCGCTATGTCCTGCTCTACCGCTGGAACGACGACAGCCTGCGCCTGTCACTGCCCACCACCGTGGCACCGCGCTACGACGACTCCCTGCATGGCCCGGGTGCCTTGCAGCATTCGCTGACAGTCGAGAACCACTTCGGCCTGCAACTGCGCATCGAGGGCGAGCTCGCCGGCGCACGCCTGGAGTGTGTGACGCACAGCCTGCAACAGGCACAAGAGGGCGACGCCCTGGTGCTGTCCCTGGCCCAGCCGCGCGCGGTGATGGACCGCGACCTCGTGCTCACGCTGCGGGCGCCCGGCGTGCCCCGTGCGCAGCTGCTCACCGGCAGTGATGGCGCCGGCGCTGCTGCCGTCGCCAGCTTCCTGCCCACGCTGCCGGGACTGCGCCAGGCGCAACCGCTGGACCTCGCCCTGGTCGTCGACTGCTCAGGCTCCATGTCCGGCGAGTCCATCGATCAGGCGCGCGTGGCGCTTGAGCGCGTCATCGGTTCACTCAAGGCCACTGACAAGGCCACGCTGCTGCGCTTCGGCAGCCATGTCGAGGCGGTCTTTCCGCGGACCGAAGCCTGCACCCCTGAGGTTCTCGCACGGCTGCGCGACACGCTGCGCGTCATGCAGGCCGACCTGGGCGGCACCGGGATGCATGTGGCCCTGCAGACGGCCGTGGCGTCCGGCGCCCGCGACCTCTTCCTGATCACCGACGGCGAGATCGGCCACTGGCAGGAACTGGTGGAGACCCTCCGCCAGACGCAGGTGCGCGTGTTCAGCGTCGGTGTCGGCGCCGCGGTGGCCGAGCCCTTCCTGCGCGCGCTGTCCGCCGCCACCGGCGGTGCCTGCGAACTCGTCAACCCCGGCGAGCAGATGGCCGCGCGCATCCTGCGCCACTTCGAACGTCTCCGTGCGCCGGCGGCCACTGACGTACAAGTCCAGTGGCCGGGCCAGCCTTGCCACGCGGTACCCACCGAAAGCCGTTCTCTGTTCGAGGGCGATACGCTGATCGCCGCAGCCCTGTTCGACACGCCGCCGGACGGCGGCGAGGTGGTACTGAGCTTCACCACCACGGACGGGTGTCGCCACCGGCAGGCACTGCCCTGGGTCGCAGCGCAAAACACAGACGCGCAAACGCCCAGCGATGTGGCGCGGCTCGCCGCCGATCAGGTGCTGCGCAGCGCCACGCCCTGGCCCGACGCACTGCGCACCGGATTCGCCGTGCACTACCAACTGGTCAGCGACGTCACGCAGATGATCGTCGTGGCGGTGCGCGCCGAACAGGACAAGCAGCATGGCATCCCGGCGCTGCAAGTCGTCCCGCAGACGCTCGCAGCAGGCTGGGCAGGCACTGGCGTGTCGATGCTTTGCGAGAGCAGCGTGGCCTACTCTGCAGCATGCCTGCCGCCGTCCATGGAAGCGCTCGACGACGCCCGCGAGCCCCACCGCATCGGCAGCACCCGCCGCTTCGACCCGGACGTCTTCATGATGTGCGAGCGGTCAGCGCGCAACCCGGATGACCCCGACGCCACGCGCAAGTGGGA
>JBJOHO010000005.1:0-30840 GCA_046047615.1 Pseudomonadota bacterium | reverse complement strand
CTGGGTGAGCGCCGGCACCACGAAGCGGCCATAGCTGTTGAGAACGCCGGCGAAGAGCGAGGTCAGCGAGATGAAAAACAGGTACGGGAAGGTCCAGCGCAGCATTTCCACGGCCATCGCGTACTTGCCCTGCTCGGCGGTGAAACCGGGCGCGAACAGCAGGATGATCAGCGGCGCGGCGATCACGCCGAGGACGCTCAGGGCAAACACCGCGGTACCCAGGGTGCCGCTGACGCCGGCCACCAGCTCGCGGACTTCGTCGTGGCTGCGCTGCACACGGTGCTCGGAGATCACCGGCACGAAGGATTGTGAGAACGCCCCCTCGGCAAACAGGCGGCGCAGGAAATTGGGGATCTTGAAGGCCACCAGGAAGGCGTCCATCAGCGCGCTGGCCCCGAAGGCCTGCGCGTAGATCATCTCGCGCACCAGACCCGTGACGCGCGAGGCCAGCGTCGACAGACCCACCAGACTGGTTTTTTTCAGGAGGCTGCGGCTCATGCGCCGCGCAGCCTAGCAGACGCCAGCCACGACGGCGGTGACCTTGGATTGACATTCCAGCGCGCGCTGCGCAGAATCCCGCGCTTCCCTCACCCTGTTCATGGCGGAGTCTGGCGTGGCGAACACGAAGTCGGCGGAAAAGGCGGCAAAGCAGGCGGAAAAGCACCGCAAGCGCAACATCGCGCTGCGCTCGCGCATGCGTACGGCCATCCGCAAGGTCACCGACACCCTCGCCGAGGGTCAGAAAGACGCCGCCGTCGGCGCCTACAAGGCGGCCGCCTCGGCCGTCGACTCGCTGGTCAACAAGGGCCTGGTGCATCGCAACAAGGCGTCGCGTCACAAGAGCCGTCTGGCCGCCAAGCTGAAGGCCGCCGCGGGGGCCTGAAGCCTCAGCGTCCCCTGGCTTGCCACGGCGTCAGTCCGTGGCAAGCGAGGCCGAACGGGCCTCGATCTCTGCGCCAATCCGGCGCGCCGTGTGTCGAATCACCGGCACGAGTTGATGATCCCCAACAGCGTCACTGTGAAGGGCACGATCCGCGGCCGGCCGCAGGGTCCGGTGGCGAGGACTGTCCGGCGTTCATCAGCGGCAGCATTCCCTCGCTGTATTCCGGCACCGGGATCCTGAAACCTGCCCTCGCGCTGAGCCGCCGCTATTCTGCGGGCCGCACCGTCTCGTCCAGCAGGTTCATCACGGCCTCGCACAGCGGCTTGGTGCCCATGCCCGTCGCGCCGGACACCAGGAACCACGGCCCCTTGTGCCGCAGCCGGCGCACGATGTCCTTGGCCAGCTTCTGCGCCTCGGCCTCCGGCAGCAGGTCGGCCTTGTTCAGCACCAGCCAGCGCGGCTTGGCGGCCAGATCCGCGCTGTATTTCTTGAGCTCGGCGATGATCGCCCGCGCATCCTTCACCGGATCGGCCTCCGGGTCCGGCGGCGCGATGTCGATGAGATGCAGCAGCACGCGCGTGCGCATCAGGTGCTTCAGGAAGCGATGCCCCAGCCCCGCGCCCTCGGCCGCACCCTCGATGAGTCCGGGGATGTCGGCCATCACGAAGCTGCGGTGCTCACCCACGTCCACCACGCCCAGGTTCGGGTGCAGGGTGGTGAAGGGGTAGTCCGCCACGCGCGGCCGGGCGGCCGACACGGCGCGGATCAGCGTGGACTTGCCGGCATTGGGCAGGCCCAGCAGGCCGACGTCGGCGATCACCTTCATCTCCAGGCCCAGCGAGCGCTTCTCACCCGGGAGGCCCGGCCCGAACTGGCGCGGCGCGCGGTTGGTGCTGGACTTGAAACGCTGGTTGCCGAAGCCGCCCTTGCCGCCCTGGGCCACCTTCATCTCCTGGCCCGGCTCGCGCAAGTCGCAAAGCTCTTCGCCGGTGTCGAGGTCCTTGACCGTGGTCCCGACCGGCACGATCACGTAGAGGTCGTCGCCGCTGGCGCCGGTGCAATCGTTGCCCGAGCCGCCCTCGCCGTTGCGCGCCTTGAAGGTGCGCTGGATGCGGAAGTCGGCGAGTGTGTTGATGCCACCGGCGGCACGCAGCCAGACGCTGCCGCCGCGCCCGCCGTCGCCGCCGTCAGGCCCACCGAAGGGAATGAACTTCTCGCGGCGGAAGCTCACGCAACCGCGACCGCCGTTGCCGGCCTGGACCTTGATGATGGCCTCGTCGACGAATTTCATGGGAGCTGACTCCGTAACGAAAAACCCCGGCGCGAGGCCGGGGCTTTGCGGGACGTACCGGGAACGGACCGGGAGGTCAGTTCGGCAGCACGCTCACGTAGGTGCGCTGCTCGGGGCCCTTGCGCGCGAACTGGACCGTGCCGTCGACCAGGGCGAACAGCGTGTGGTCCGTGCCCGTGCCGACGCCGGTGCCGGCGCGCATCGGCGTGCCGCGCTGGCGGACCAGGATGTTGCCGGCAAGGACCTGCTGGCCGCCAAAACGCTTGACGCCCAGACGCTTGCTGTGGGACTCGCGACCGTTGCGGGTGCTGCCGCCTGCCTTCTTGTGTGCCATGTGTGCGTGCTCCGGTTAACCGGCGATGTCGGTGATCTTGACCAGCGTGTACTGCTGGCGGTGGTTCTTGCGGCGCAGGTAGTGCTTGCGGCGGCGGAACTTGACGACCGGGACCTTGTCCCCCTGGCCGTGCTTCTCGACCGTGGCACTGACCATGCTGCCCTGGAGCAGCGGCGTGCCGATCTTGACCGTGGCGCCGTCGGCGATGAGCAGCACCTGGTCGAAGCTGACCGTGGCGCCGGGCTCGGCGTCCAGCAGTTCGACGCGCAGCGAGGCGCCCTTTTCGACCCGATATTGCTTGCCGCCCGTGGCGATGACCGCGTACATGATGAAGACCCTGGACCTGCGAAAGGTCGCGCATTTTACTGACATGGAACGCGCCGGTCAAACCTCATAGGTGGCGCGGCCCGGGGCTGCTACCCTATGTGCCGTTTTACCAGGGGGACGGCATGAGTCTGGAGGAGATCAGGGCGCTGGTGTCCGCTGAAATGGACGCGGTGGACGGGCTGATCCGCACGCGTCTGGGCAGCAGCGTACCGCTGGTCGAGCAGGTCGCCGAGCACATCATCGACGGTGGCGGCAAGCGCCTCAGGCCGTTGATCGTGCTGCTGGCCGCCGGCGCCGCAGGCGGCCCGGCCCGCCGCACCGGCCAGGCCACGGCGGCGGATGTCGCCGTGCAGGCCGCCGTGTTCATCGAGTTCATCCACACCGCCACCCTGCTGCACGACGATGTCGTGGACCACTCCGCCAAGCGCCGCGGCCGCGACACGGCCAACGAGCTGTTCGGCAACGCCGCCAGCGTGCTGGTCGGCGACTTCGTCTACTCGCGGGCGTTCCAGATGATGGCCGCCACCGGCTCGCAGCGCGTCATGGAAATCATGGCCGACGCGACCAACGTCATCGCCGAGGGCGAGGTGCTGCAGTTGATGAACGCGCACGACCCGGAGACCACCGAGGCGCGCTACATCGAGGTGATCCACCGCAAGACCGCGCGTCTGTTCGAGGCCGGCGCCGAGGTGGCCGCAGTGCTGTGCGGCGGCGACGCCCGGACGCAGGCCGCGCTCGCCACGTATGGGCGCCACCTGGGCGCGGCCTACCAGCTCGTCGACGACGTGCTCGATTACCGCTCGGACCCTGCCCTGCGTGGCAAGAACCTGGGCGAGGATCTGGCCGAGGGCAAGCCGACGCTGCCCCTGATCCACGCGCTGCGCCACGCCACGGCTGCCGAGGCCGCGGTGCTGCGTGCCGCGATCCTGCAGGACGCCGAAGCACCACCGGTGGACATGCAGGACGTCATCGCCTGCATCGACCGCACCGGCGGCATCGACTACACGCGCGGGCGCGCCGCGGCCGAGTCGCGCGCCGCGGTCGATGCCGTGGCCGCCTTGCCCAGCTCGCCCTGCCGTGATGCGCTTGCCGCACTGGCCGAGGTGGCCGTCGCGCGCGACCGCTGAACACCGCTCGTTTTGTGTTGATGGACGGCAGCGAACCCCGTATGCTTGCCGCCCTCGCGACGGGGTGTAGCTCAGCCTGGTAGAGCACTACGTTCGGGACGTAGGTGTCGCAGGTTCAAATCCTGTCACCCCGACCATGTCGCATCAGCCGCCTTCCGGCGGCCCTTCCCGCACCACGCCCATCCGGTAGCCGAACGGCTTCAGCAGCTTTTCCAGCGTACGCAGCGACGCCACGCCCTGGCCGGACTCCACTTGCGCAAGCGCGCGCGCTGAGACCCCGCACAGCGAGGCGTACTCCGCCTGCGACAAACCCGCGATGAGCCGCATGCTGCGCAAGGCCTCGATGATTGCAAGTTGATCAGGGCATCTGGCTTTTAGGTGTATTTTTTTGCCTATAGCTGACAGCAAACACAAAAAAGCCCTCCCCGTCGCCGGGGAGGGCCTTTCCAGGCTTCAGGCCTTCAGCGCAGCGGTCAGAGCTTGACCGAGGCGCCGAGGTAGAAGCGGCGGCCGTTCACGTCGTAGAGCACGTCGTTGATCGCACCACCCGGCAGCACACCCGGCGGCGGCGAGCTGTTCACGCCCACGACCGGCGGCGCCTTGTCGAGCAGGTTGTCGACGCCGAAGCGCAGCGTGACACCCTTCTCGAACTGGTAGCTGCCGCTCAGGCTGAACAGGTCGTACGACGCGGCACCCTGGATCGTGGTGTTGCCATCGAACAGGGCGTACTCGGCCGACTTGATCGACGGCAGGTGCTGCCACTGCAGCGAGACGTTCCACGCGTCCACGCCGTAGCTGAACGTGTTGAACATCTTCCAGCGGTAGTTGCCCGGATTGATGCCGTTCTGGTTCGGGCCCAGCGTGCCGGCGTACTCCTTCAGCGGATCCGAGGCCAGTTCCGAGGACTTCAGGCTGATCAGGTAGGTGAACAGCGAGTTCACCGACAGGCGGCCCGGGCCCACGTCATGCGACCAGTCGATCTGCGTGTCCAGGCCCTCGGTCACGAAGCGTCCGTTGTTGAAGAACGTCGTGATGATGTTGCCCAGCGCGCCGTCGTTGGCCACGCGGTTGATGCCGGCGCAGTACGGCGAGCTGACCGAGAAGGTCGGATTGAACGCCGGATCGAAGCACTGGCGCTGCGCGATGTCCACTGACTGCGCGCCCAGGGCATCCTTGACCTGCACGCTGTAGTAGTCGACCGACAGGCGCAGGCTCTGCAGGACCTCGGCCTCGAAGGGCGAGCTGAACGCGGCGCCGAGGGTCCAGGTGTTGGCCTGTTCCGGCTTGACGTTCGGGTTGCCCTGCAGGGTCGGGAAGGCGAAGGTGCCGCCCTGCGAGTTCGCGTAGCTCGGGTTCGCGTAGAACGCATCGGCCGTGCCCGGGAACTTGTCCATCAGCGCGCGGCACAGCGCCAGCACCTGCGTGGCGTTGGCGTTGGCCGGGTTCGCCGAGAACGGCGAGCCATTGGCAAAGGAACACAGGTCGCCCGAGGCGTTGTAGACGAAGGTCTGCTGCGGGGCCAGGTAGAGCTCGGCGATGTTCGGCGAGCGCTCGGCGCGGTTGAAGCCGCCACGGACGCGCATGAAATCGACCGGCTGCCAGCTGGCCAGCGCCTTCCACGTCGTGCTGCTGCCCGTCGTGTTGTAGTCCGACGAGCGGATGCCGAGCTCGAGCTCCAGCTTCTGCGCGAGAGGCAGGTCGCTCAGCACCGGCACCAGGGCCTCGGCGTAGAGTTCCTTCACGCGGATGGCGCCGCGCGAATTGCCGCTCGGGTAGATGCCGATCGACTGGTCGTTGAACGAACGGCCCTGCGTGGTGAGGGTGTCGTTCAGGAACTCGTAGCTCGACTCACGGTTGGACGCACCGATGGCGGCGCGCACTTCACCGGCCGGCAGCGTGAACAGGCCGCCCTGCAGGTTCACTTCCTGCACGTCCTGCTTCAGGACCGCGCGGCCCTTGAGGTCCGCGGCGATGGCTTCCTTGCAATCCTGGCTGACGACGAGCGAGGCATTGAACGGGTTCAGGCCGCTGGTGCAGGTCGCCGACGAGGCGCCGAAGCCACCCGCCGACGGGTTGCCCTGGACCGAGAAACCCTGGCCCCAGTTCGGCGCGGTGATGACCGCGCGGTAGCGCTCGAGCGAGGCCACGCCGGTGAGCAGCGAGCTGGTCTCGGACTGGCCGGTCGAGGCATAGGCCTCGAAGGTCCAGTCCGTGCCCGGGATCGTGCCTTCGAAGCCGCCCTGCATGTTGTAGGTGAACACGTCGACGCGCGACTCGCGGTTGCCGAGCACGTTGTCGAGGTAGTCGACCAGCTTCCAAGGCGCGGTCGCGTCCGGACGGCTGTCGAGCATCGACTTGAGCGCGACCGGGATGGCGCGGTTGTCGTAGGGGATCGTGGCGCCCCAGCCGTTCACGGACGGCGACGGCTGCTGGACCGTGTGCGTGGTGACGCGGCTGAACATGCCCTGGCCGGTGAAGGTCAGCCAGTCGTTGATCTCGTAGCTGCCGCGGGTCAGGAAGTTGTCGCGGTGCAGGGGCAGCACGGCGAGCGCGTCCTGGAAGCTCTGCTTCAGCTGGCCGTCGGTCGTCTTGACCCACTTGCCGCCGTTGAGGTCACCCTTGAAGTTGGCGACGCCGCCGCCCGTGGGGTCGAAGCTCTGGAAGAAGCCCAGGAAGGGCGTGCCGTCGTTGTTGAAGTAGTAGCGGAACTGGCCGCCCGCACCACCGGCCGTGACCGAGCCCGGCGTGAACAGCGAGTCGATGACCGACTGCGACGGGAAGTTGAACAGCGGGTCGTAACCGGAGAAGTCCGGGAAGAACTCGCGGTCGTTGCCGTAGGTCGTGGCGCTGCGGTTGAGCTTGTCGAACCACGGGCGGTCGACGTGCAGGGCCGACTTGCGGTCGTTGATGGCGAAGGCCAGCATCACGTTGCCGCGGCCATCGGCCAGGTTCGCACCCAGCACGCCGCCGACCTGGTACTCCTCGCCGTCGCCACGCTCGGACATGCCGTACTGCAGGTCGAACTGCGCACCCTCGAACTTCTTGCGCAGGATGAAATTGACCACGCCGCCAACGGCGTCGGCGCCGTAGGTGGCCGAGGCACCGCCGGTGATCGTCTCGACGCGCTCGATCGCCATCGCCGGGATCGTGTTGATGTCGACGACCTGCGAGGCGTTGCCCGGGGTGGCGCGACGGCCATCCAGCAGGATCAGGTTGCGGTTGGCACCCAGGCCGCGCAGCGAGATCGTCGCGGCGCCCGGGGTGTTGGTGGCGGTCGGCTGGATGTCGCCGCCCTGCGCCGGCGTCTGCACCGGGCGGAACTGCGGCAGCTTGGCCAGATTGGTCTCGATGGCGGCGGTGCCGGAGTTCTTCAGCAGCGAGCTGTCGACCGAGACGATCGGGCTGTTGGCCTCGTAGTCACGGCGCTGGATGCGCGAGCCGGTGACGACCACCGTCTCGACCTCGTCGACCGACTCGTCCGCCGGAGCGGCGTTCTGGGCGACGGCGGCGCCGGTGAGCAGGCTGATGCCACCGATGCCGAGAAGGGACGCGCGGACGGCCGCGCGGACGAAGCCTTGTTGCTTCGAAGCCATTAGATACCTCATGGAAGGACTGCACTGGTTGTGCGTGTATGACGACTGCGGCCCCTCGTTGCCGAAAAGCAACGTGCGGGACCTTCCCACGGCACCCGAGCGATTGCGACGCGCTTTCATTGCGAAATGCGCCGGACCGCGCCACACCTATGGCCGGTCCTTGGTTACCGTTGGCGGAGTATAGACGCGTCACGGCCGGTTGTTGCAAGCGCACGTCACAACACGGAAACAACGGCTTCATGGGGTTGACTTCTTGATGCTGCCCTTCGGCAACTGCGGGACCACGCCGCAAACGCCGTCGCGATGTGATAAGAAACTGTGATGTACAACCTGCTGCTCGGGCTTGCCCTGCTGCTGCTGATGCCACTGCCACTGGCGATCGTCGCGCTGGTGAAACTGGGGCGCCTCCAGGAGCGCGTTGAAAAGCTCGAGCGGCGACTGGCGGCGGCCAGTCCTGCGCCGGCGCCCACGGCGTCAGTGGCGCCGGCAGCGCCGCCCACACCCGCACCCACACCTCTGACTGCACCCCTGCCCGAACGCGCCACGCGCCACCCGCGTTGGCATGCACTGGCCGGCGACCGTTGGCAACGCTGGGAAACGCTGCTGGCGGAGCACTGGACAGGGCTGCTCGGCAGTCTCGTGGTGGTGGCGGGCGTCACCTTCCTCATGATCTACGCGGCGCTGCGCCTGCCGCCGGCCGGCCGGGCCGCCCTCACCGGCGGCATCGCCGCTGCACTGGCCGGCGCCGGCCTGCTGTTGCAACGGCGGGCCGAATGGCAGCGGCTCGCCGAGGGCCTGCGCAGCGCGGCCGCGGCGCTGGCGCTGTTCGCCTGCGCCGCCTCCGGCGCCCTGCCGCAACTGGGGCTGCGCTGGATCGAGCAACCCCTGCCCGCCTTTGCGCTGCTGGGCGTCGGCCTCGTGCTCAACCTGGCACTGGCCTGGCGCAGCCGCACCCAGGGGCAGGCCTCGCTGCACGTGCTGCTCGCCCTCACGCCACTGGCGGTCGTGCCGGGCTCCCTGCCCACGCTGCTGCTGGGCGCCGCCATCGCCCTGACGGGCCTGGCGCTGGCGTTGCGCGCTGGCTGGGACTTGCACTGGCTGCGCGTGCTGCTGGGCTACGGTCTGTTCCACGCGCTGTGGGCACTGCACCTGCCGCCTGGCTCCGGGCGCCAGAGCCTGGAGCTGGCCGGCGCGCTGGTGGCGGTCGCGGTGCTGCTGGCCGCGCTGCTGGTGCATCACCGCCCTGGGCGTCGCCCGGAAGCGGCCGCACTGCCGTGGCTGGTGGGCCGGGCCACGGCGGGCGTGCTGCTGGTGCTGGCGCTGCTGCTGCAACTGCCGCCGGGGCCACTGCGCGCGCTGCTGCTGCTGGGTTCGGCGGCACTGCTGGGCATGCTCGCCTGGCGGCTGCGCCACGCGGAACCCGGCGCAGCCCAGGCCCTGCATCTGGCCGACCTGCTGCTGGCGCAGCTGCTGGTGCTGGCGGGACTGCTGTCGCTGCTGCCTGTCGCGCGCCACCCCGGCCTGCTGTGGTTCGGCGTTTTCATCGAATCGCTGCTGTTCCACCGCCTGACGCTGACGGACCGCAGCCCGCTGCCGGCGCAGCTGGGCTGGCCGCTGGCCTTGCTGGCCGGCGTGGCGCAGGTCGTGGCCAGCCTCTGGCATGCGCCGCTGCCGGAAACCGCCGATGTCGCCGCCGCCGGACTGCTGGCCGCTTCGGCGCTGGCCGCCGCCGGCGCCCTGACAGCCCTGTCGGGATCCGTCAGAAACCTCTGGTTCCAGCGCAACAGTGGCGATGGCCCGGCACCCTGCTGGCTCGGTCGCCTCGCTGGCCTGCTCGCAGTGGCCAGCCTGTGGCAGCTTGTTCCGTCGCCGTGGATGTCCGCTGCAGCGCTGGTCCTGCTCGCGGCGCTTGCCGAACTGGAGCGCCACCGCGACGCGGTGGGCCTGTGGTGGGGCACCCGGCTGGCCTTGGTAGCGGCCCACCTGCTGGGACTGTGGATCCTGTGGGACCGCGCGCCATGGGCGCCGCTGGCGCTGCTGCAGCACTTGGGCCCGCTGGCGGCACTCGCCCTGTTCACGGCCTGGCGCAGCCCGGCGGCAGCCTTGCAAGGGCCGGCGACCCACCTGCTGTGGCTCTGCCTGGCGGCCGCCGCCTGGCACCTCACCGCTCCCATTGCTGCGCTGGCGCCCGGCGTGCTGTGGCTGCTGCTGTCGGTGGCCGCCCTCGAGACCGCGGGGCGCCTCGGAGCCGCGCGGGAGCGGCAGGCCCGCGCCAGCCTGCGCCAGGGCTACCTGCTGCTGCTGGCCTTCGTGGTCCACTTCGGTGTCTTCGGCCTGCAGGTCCCGGACTTCATCGGCGGCTTGCGCTTGCGCTGGCTGGTCGAGGCCTTCGCCGGCGGCGTCACCGCCTGGTGGTGGTGGCACCACGCCAGTGAACGCCTGGCCGCCCAGCCGGACTGGCGACGTCTGCAGCCCTTCCTGCTGGAGGTGGGCCTGTTCGGGGTGTCGGCCGTGGTCTGGACAGAACTGCCCGAGGTCTGGCGGCCGCTGGCCTGGTCGCTGTTGGCACTGGGCCTGCGCCTGCCAGCTGCGGCGCGCTGGCTTGCACCGCGTGCGCACAGCTGGTCACTGCTGTTCTTCTGGCTGGGTATCGGCAGCGTCGCGGCAGCCCTGAGCGTGTACGCAGGCATAGGCGAGGCCTGGTACCAGCGTGCAGACATTGCTGCGCTGGTCGCGTTGCTGGTGCAGGCAAGCTACCTCTTCGGCCTGCAGCGTTGGCACGGCGGTTTCGCCGCGCCCTTCCCGGCGGGGCTGGGCTGGCTGGGCCGCGCCACGACGCGGCTCGCACCGCTGCAGCAGGCCATCGTCTTCCACCCATGGTTTGCGGGCATCGCGCTGTTCCTCTACTGGCGCTTCGACCGTTCCCTGCTCACGCTGCTGTGGGCGGCCGAGGCCTTCGGCATCTTCGTGCTGGCAGCCGTGTTGCGGCAGAACGCGTTCCGCCACGTCGCGCTGGCCGGACTCACGCTGTGCCTTGCGCGTCTGGTCTGGCTGGACATGGCCGAGAGCAACCTCGCCCTGCGCGGCGTCGTGTTCATCGGCGTCGGCCTGTTGATGCTCGGCATGAACGCGATCTACAACCGCTACCGCGCGCGGTTCCTGGGCACTGGACCGGCCGTGGCTGCTGCTCCATGAGCCGCACGACCACGGCCCTGCGCAGCGTAGTGCTGGTGCTGCTGCTGGCCGGCGGCGCGGCGCTGGTCGCGCTGCTGCTGCGGCAGGGTGGCCAGAGTCCCCTGCCCTCCACACTCGCCCCCGGATTCCAGTTGCTGGGTGCGCCGGTGAAGCTCGTCGATCGCCTGGCCACGCGCGTGCTGCCCGTGGATGCGTTGGACGAGCGCGAACTGGGCGAGGTGCTGCGGCGCCGCTACGACGCCCAGCGCAAGGCCGGTGACAGGGACCAACAGTATGTCGATGCCCTGATGACGCGGCTGGTGAAGCATGCAAGGCGCCCGCTCGTCTACCGCGCCTACGTGGTCGACTTCGGCGATCCCAATGCCATGGCGCTGCCCGGCGGCATCATCCTCGTCACACGGCCGCTGCTGCACACGCTGGGATCCGAGGCACAACTGGCCGCCATCCTGGCGCACGAAATGGGCCATATCGAGCGTGGCCACTGTTTCGACGCAGCACGCCTCCAATTGCTGGCCCGCAAGCTCGGGCTGCGGCCCTTGGGCGAGTTGGCCGACTTCGCCGTGCAGGCGCTGCTCCGCCACAGCTACAGCAAGACACTGGAAGGCGAAGCCGACGAGTACGCCTGGCAGTTCATGGTGGCGGACGACTATGACCCGGCAGCAGAGGCGCGCAGTTTCGCGTCGCTGCGCCGCTACGGGGAATCGATCGGCCGGCACGAGCCGCGGCACGCCTCGCCGCTGCGCGACTACGTGATGTCGCACCCACCCCTGGCACTGCGGGAAGCCGAGTACAGCGCGCGCGCCGCTGCCTGGTGGTCGACGCACCCCCGGACGCGCCGCTATGACGGGGTTCGCAACCTGGGGGCGCGCCTGCCACGCAGCGTGTCCGAGTGGCCGGACGAGTGGCAGACTGTGGAAAGATAGCGGCGTCGGTACGATTTCCGGCTCACGGTTTCTCGACAGGGAGTCCCGTTTCATGTTCTGCACCCAATGCGGCACGGCGTTGCCGGAGAACTCGGCCTTCTGCCACCAGTGCGGCAACTCGATGTCCGGAGTGCCGGCTGCAGGCGCGCCGGCCCATGCCGCCCCGACCGCTGCCAGCGGCGATGCGCGTCTGGCCGGATTCTGGCGCCGGTTCGCCGCAATGATCGTCGACGGCTTCGTGCTGGCCGTACCGACCTACGCCGTGGCCCTCGTCCTGTTCGGTACCGCCTTCTTCGACCCGACCGCAAACACCCTTTTCGGCAGCCCGCTGAAGGCCCTGCTGTACTACCTGTTCTCGATCGGCGGCGGAGTGCTCTACGCCGCGCTCATGCACTCCTCGTCACTGCAGGCCACGGTCGGCAAGATGGCCTTCGGCATCAAGGTGACGGACCTGCAAGGCAACCGCATCAGCCTGGGCCGCGCCGTCGGCCGTTACTTCGCCATGATCGTCAGCGCGATCACGCTGTGCATCGGCTATCTCATGGCCGCCTTCACGCAGCGCCGCCAGGCGCTGCACGACCTCTTGGCCGGCACCCTGGTCGTGTCGCGCGACAGCACGCCCGAGCAGATCCGCGGCACGCTGGGCAAGCCGAAGCTCAGTGGCGGCGTGATCGCGATGATGGTCATCTTCTTCTGGCTGCCCGTGGCTGGCGTCGTCGCCGCGATCGGGATCCGCGCCGCGGGCCTCGCTGCAATGTCCTCGAACGGCTCCTCCTCGTCGGCCAGCGGACCCGCCGGCGGCAGCGCCGAGGCGGTCAGCGACTACTACGTGGAGATCATCAACAACACCGGCTACACGGTGCGGCAGGTGTTCGTCAGCCCCGCCGACTCCGACGACTGGGAAGAGGACGTGCTGGGCGACGAAGTGCTGCGCAACGGTGAGTCCCGGCGCATCAACCTCAACGGCTACAGCAGCCCGATGTTCGACATCCGCCTGGTCGACGAGGACGGCGACACCTACACCTTCATGGGGGTGGATGTTTCCGAGCAGGACGTCGACGCCCGGCCGGAGGACATCGACGGCGGTTGAGCAGGCGCCGGACCTCAGTCGGCGCCGAACGGCAATCCGACGTAGTTCTCCGCAACGCTGGCACTCCCGGCGGCGGAGCCGGCCAGGTAGTCCAGCTCGGCCACCTGCAGCTTGTAGGCAAAGGCGTCGTCCGAGAACTTGTGCATCACCGTGGTGAACCACCACGAGAAGCGCGTGGCCTTCCAGACCCGCGCCAGCGCGCGCTGCGAGTATTCATCGAGCAGGCGGCTGCCGGCACCGCGGTAGTGCTCCACCAGCCCGCGGTAGAGCACGCGCACGTCGGCCGCGGCGAGATTCAGGCCCTTGGCCCCGGTGGGCGGCACGATGTGCGCGGCATCGCCCACCAGGAACAGCCTGCCGAAGCGCATCGGCTCGGCCACGAAGCTGCGCAGCGGCGCGATGCTCTTCTCGATCGACGGGCCCGTGACCAGCCGGCCGGCATATTCCTCTGGCAGGCGCCGCTTCAACTCATCCCAGAAGCGCTCGTCTGACCAGGCCTCCACCTTGTCGTCAAGCGGACACTGTACGTAGTAGCGGCTGCGCGTGGTGGAACGCATGCTGCACAGCGCGAAGCCGCGCGCGTGGTTGGCGTAGATGAGTTCGTGGTTCACCGGCGGCACGTCCGCCAGCACGCCCAGCCAACCGAAGGGGTAGATGCGCTCGTGCTGCGTGATGCGGTCCGCGGGCACGCTGGCCCGGCTGACGCCGTGATAGCCGTCGCAGCCAGCGATGAAGTCGCAGGCGATCTCGTGGCGCTGCCCGTCCTGGGTCCAGCTTACGCGCGGCTGCGCGCCATCGAAATCGTGCAGCCGCACGTCGGCCGCCTGCCACACCACACGCTCGCCCACGGCATCGCCGAGGTCCTTCTGGACCTCCGTCTGGCCATAGACAAGCACGTGCTTGCCGGTGGCGCCGTGCAGGTCGATACGGTGTTTGCGGTTGTCGAAGGCCAGCTCGAAGCCGTCGTGCACCAGCCCCTCGCGCATCATGCGCCCGCCGACGCCCGCTTCGTTCAAGAGCTCGACCGTGCCCCACTCCAGCAGGCCGGCACGGATGCGCGCCTCGACGTAGTCGCGCGTCTGCCGCTCCAGCACCAGCGACTCGACTCCGTTCTGCGCCAGCAGCTGCGAGAGCAGCAGGCCCGAGGGGCCTGCACCGATGATCACGACCTGGGTACGACGCATGGCGCGCTTCCTTGCGGTTGTTGCTGGCCCGTCAGCCTCAGGCCGCAGGCTGTGTACCGCAAGGGAGAAAACCGGACGATCGCCGGTACTTTCCGGACAGTGATACCGCAATTCCGGGATCCGGCCCTGACATGCCGGTACCGCACCCGCTTGCGCAGGGAAGGCCTCGCACGATTCGAGATCATCGGTCTCGATGCAGACCGTGAGCTGCTGCGGCAACTGGCGCGCCAATTGGCACACGCCGACGAGCGTGGCGCTGCACTGCGCGACATGGTCCGGCGCGAGGTCATGCCCGAAGGCAAAACCAAGGGCCGCATCCTGGCCGCCCTCAAGCCCCGACGGCAAACCCGGCCGAAGGGTGGCCCGCATCCAGCGTGAGGGTCAGCGGCGCGCCCTGCCCCACGGCCACCAGCACGTTGTTCACCTGCTGCGCGAACAGGTCGTGCAGCAGGGTGCTGCTGACCGTGTAACGGCCGCTGCGCGCCGGCGCAGGGGTTTCCTGGTAGACGGCGATGGTGTCGCCCTCGGGCTCGGCGCCCAGGGTCTCGAGGGGCAGGCCGCGCCCGGCGGGATCCTGCAGCAGGAAATGCCCCTCGACTTCGAGGGCAATGCGCGCCAGGCCCTCGGGTGACCGCAATTCCGCAGGCCGTGCGGGCGCCGCGCGCAGGGCCAGCACCTGCAGGGCATCGTGCTGGTGCAGGTAATGCACCAGTTCCCAGGTGCCGGCGGCAGGGTTGGCGGTGAGGCGGGTCAGCGTGACGCTGGAGCGGTGGGCCCAGGCCCGCGCGGGCAGCAGTGTGGCGCCCGCGAGGGCAGCCACACTGGCCAGGAAGCGGCGGCGCGTCACTGCGCCGCGGGCGCCTGCGCCGGAGCGGCGGCCGGCTGCAGCGGCGCGTTGCCACCGCCGGCGGCCGAGCCGGCATCCTTCGGCGCATCCTTGTTCGCCTTCAGCTCGACCATCAGGTCGCGCATCAGGTCGCGGTCGCGCGACTTGGCCTTGAACAGCTCGACGCGGCTCTGCGGGATACGCCGCGGGAACAGGTTGTTGCTGCGCTCGACATCGGCGGTGAGGTGGCGGCGGTCGAGCTCGATCGAGACGATGCGCTGCTTCTCGATGAACAGCTTGGTCACCTGCTCGGCGTCATAGCGCCAGATCTCGGCGGGCAGCGTGACGTCGCGGGTGCTGCCGTCGGCGAAGCTGAGCGTCAGCGGCAGCGGCGAGACCAGGCCGCCCTGGTTGCGGAAGTCGACGAAATACACGTATTCGCCGGCCTTCACCGCGCGGTCGAGCACCTCGCGCTCCCAAGGCCGCAGGCCCTCGCGGAATTCGCGGTAGTCATTGCGGTCCTTGTTGGTGACGGTGAACGGGTCGTTCTCGTTGTAGGTGTCGCGCAGCTCCGGGAAGCGCCCGACGCGCGGCGCGCCCTGGTCGGCACGGGCGCGTTCTTCCTGCACGGCACGCGGGTAGTCGCGCGCGAAGGCCTGGCGGTTGAGCGGGAACTCGACGTCCGGGTCCTGCGTGGAGACCTGGTACTCGCGGATGGCCGACAGGTCGATGTCGACGTGGTCGGTGCCGTAGAACCAGCCGCGCCAGAACCAGTCGAGGTCGACGCCGGAGGCGTCTTCCATGGTGCGGAAGAAGTCCGCGGGCGTGGGCCGCTTGAACTTCCAGCGGCGTGAATATTCGCGGAAGGCGTGGTCGAAGAGCTCGCGGCCCATCACCAGCTCGCGCAGCACCGACAGCGCCGCCGCCGGCTTGTTGTAGGCGTTGGGCCCGAACTGCACCACCGAGTCCGACTGCGTCATGATCGGGACCTGGTTCTGCGACTTCATGTAGTCGCCGATGAAGTCCAGCACGTTGGTCTTGTCGCCGAAGGCCGGGAACCTGTCTTCCCACTCCAGCTCCGCGGTGTATTCGAGGAAGGTGTTGAGGCCCTCGTCCATCCACGTCCACTGGCGCTCGTCGGAGTTGACCACCATCGGGAAGTAGATGTGGCCGATCTCGTGGATGATCACGCCGATCAGGCCGTACTTGATGTTGCTGGAATAGGTGACCTTGCCGGTCTTCTCATCCTTCGTCGGCCGGTAGCCATTGAAGGTGATCATCGGGTATTCCATGCCGCCCCGCTCCCAGCTGTTCACCGACTGCGCAGTGGGGTATGGGTAGTGGAACGACATGCGCGAGTACACGTCGAGCGTGTGCACGACGGCCTGCGTGGAATAGCGCGACCAGGCCGGCTCGGCCTCGTTCGGGTAGAACGACATCGCCATGACCAGCGGCTGGGCCGGGTCGTCCTGGCGGTGGCCCATCGCGTCCCAGATGAACTTGCGCGAACTGGCCCAGGCGAAGTCGCGCACGTTCTCGGCCTTGAAGTGCCAGGTGCGTGTTTCGGTGGTGCCCTGCTTCTCGTTGGCCAGCGCTTCGGCGGGCGTGACGATGAACACCGGCGACTTGGCCGTCTCGGCCTGCTTCAGGCGCGCGCGCTGTTCGGCAGTGAGCACGGCCGCCGGGTTCTGCAGCACACCCGTGGACGACACCACGTGATCGGCCGGCACGGTGATCTGCACGTCGTAGTCACCGAACTCGAGCGTGAACTCGCCCCGGCCGAGGAACTGCTTGTGCTGCCAGCCGGTGTAGTCCGTGTAGGCCGCCAGGCGCGGGAACCACTGCGCGAGGAAGTAGAGGTAGGTGTTGCTGTCGGGGAAGTGCTCGTAGCCACTGCGCGCGCCGATGGCCGCCTCGTGGACGATGTTGAACGCCCAGTCGAGCGACAGCGTGACCGACTGGCCCGGCGCCAGCGGCGTGGCCAGGTCGATGCGCATCATGGTGTCGTTGACGGTGGTCTTGAGCGTCCTGCCGCCCGGGCCCTTCACCGCGCCCATCTCGAAGCCGTATTCGCGGTCTTCATAGGCCTGGTGCTTGCGCAGCGCCGCGTAGCTGAGGCTGTCGCCGCTGCCCACCGTGTCGCGCCGGGTGCCGGCGTTGGCGGCCACTTCCGACAACCGCGAAATCGAACCGTCCTTGAACAGGTTCTGGTCGAGCTGGATCCAGAGGTAGCTGAGGGTGTCCGGCGAGCGGTTGACGTAGGTGATGGTCTGGGTGCCGGTCAGGCGGTGGCGCTGCTCATCGAGCGTGACGCGGATGCGGTAGTCGGCGCGCTGCTGCCAGTACTGCGGGCCCGGCGCGCCCGAAGCGGTGCGCGTGACGCCCGGCGTCGGCAGCAACTGCTCGAGCTGCGCGAAACGCTGGTCGGCGTTGCCGGGCACCCCTTTGGCCGGTGCATCGCTGGCGACAGCGAGGGAAACGACGGCCCCGAAGGCGAGGCCGGCCATGGAAGACAACCATTGGGAAGTACGCATCCGCCGATGCTAATGCGCCGCGTGCTCCACCACCACCACCCTGTCACGTCCCGCCTGCTTGGCGGCGTAGAGACCCGCGTCGGCACGGCCGACCAAGTGCTCCGGGCTCTCGTCCGGCTGGGCCTCGGCCACGCCGAAGCTGGCACTGCAGCGTTCCACCGGCGGCAGGTCAAGTTGCCCGATGCGGACGCGCAGACGCTCGGCCAGGGCAGCGGCCTCGGGCAACGCGATGCCCGGGCACACCACCAGGAATTCCTCGCCGCCCCAGCGGCCGCAGACCATGCCCTGGGGCAGGTGGTCGTAAAGGCCGGCAGCGACCGCGCGCAGCACGGTGTCGCCCATGTTGTGGCCGAACAGGTCATTGACGGACTTGAAGCGGTCGAGATCCAGCAACAGCACCGACACCGGCATGGGGGTACCGGCACGGGCCTCCAAGGCATCGCCGAGCACGGCCTGCACATGCGCGCGGCTGGCGAGGCCGGTGAGGGCGTCGCTGCGCACCAGCGCCGCCAGTTGCTGTTCGCTGCGGATCGCGCGCAGCTGCTGCAGGTGCAGCGCACTGCCCGCCAGCGCCGCGAACACCGTGCTCATGATGATCTGGTTCACCAGTATGTGGCCGAACAGGCCCGTGCCCGCGGCGATCTGCAGCACGGCGGCCAGGGCCACCAGCAGGCACAGGCCATTGACCGTCCAGCGCGTGCGGCTGGGCAGGTAGTAGAGGAAATTGGTGACCATCATCATGGAGGCGTAACCGAAGCTGTCCTGCCGGTCGAGCAGGTTCAGCACCCCCATGACGCCCACACCGCCGAGCCCCAGCACCAGGTAGACCCCCTGCAGGACGCGCTGCGGATCCGCCGGATCGCGCCCCAGCCGGCGACGCAACATCAGGGCCGGGAAGCCGGACATCCCGATCATCAGGTGCGAGAGCAGCAGGCCCAGATGCACCGGGTTGTCGAACAGCGTGCCGGCGACCGCCCGCCGGTAGTCGATGGCAGCCACTGTGGCCATCACCAGAAAGGCCACCGGCCCGACGCGGGCAATGCGCGCAGCGCGCTCGGTGAAGACCTGCCGCTGCAGCGCCTCGCGCTCGGCGCGTGACAGCGAGTCCAGCAGCACGCGCTCGTCGAGGCCACGCCAGGCCCGGCGCAAGGGCTCGAGCAACGCGGCGGCCCGGCTCAAGGCGGATCCGGCAGGGCGGGCACGGGAATGGTGGAAGGCGCACCGTGGCGCTCGAGCTGCAGGCGGATCACCGCCGGCTCGAGGCGGCGCGTGGCGCCGGTGGCGGCATCCAGGCCCAGGCCCAACTGCCCGCCGATGACCACGTTGCCTGCCACCGGCCGCACCTCGCGCCCCCCCTGGACGCTGCGCACGGTCACGTCGACCGGCTGGTAGCCCTCGCGCTGCACGCGCAGGCGCCAGTCGCGGTCGCGCGCCAGCTCCAGCGAGCAGGGTGTGGTGCAGCGCTGGCCGTCGGGCGACAGCACCGTGGCGGCATCAGGGTCGGTGCTGATCTCCACCAGATCGAGCGGCGGCGGGCGCAACGAAGCGCAGGCGCCCAGGCCCAGCGCCAGACCCGCCACGGCAGTGCGCAGCGGCAACCGCAGGCTCATGCGCCCTCCATGCCATGGCGCTGCTTCACCGCCGCCACCGCGGGGGAGGCCAAAGACTCCAGCAGCGCGCGCGCGGCCGGCAGGTCCGCACACCGGGCGCCGACGGCGGCCGAGAACACCGTGATGGTCTGCACGGCAGGCGGCAGCGGACCGAGCACGCGTATGCCCGGCAGGTTCATCAGTTCGCTGAGCTGCTGGAAGCCCAACTGCGCCTTCCCCTCGGCCACGAGCGAGCCGACGGGCACGCCCGGCGGCGGCACGACGATGCGCGGCCGCAGCTGCTCGAGCACGCCCCAGCGGGCGAACAGCTGCTCAAGCCAGGTGCCACTGGGCCCGGTCGAGTAACTGAGCGTGGGCGCTGCCAGCACCGCGCGGCGCAGATCGTCTTCATCGGCCAACGGCAGATCAGGCGCCTCAGCCGGCACGGCGACGGCGACGCCGGAGCGGAACAGATCGACGCGCGGACCGGTGAGAAGGCCCTCGGCCACCAGCGCGTCGATGACCTTGTCGGCGAGCGCCACCACATCGAAAGCTTCGCCGGCACGAACGCGCCGGGCGATGTCGACGCCGCCACCGGCCTCGGTGTCGACGGCCTGGCCGCTGTGCTGCGTGTGCAGGGCAGCCAGTTCGCGCAGGACCTCGCGCGTGGCCATGGAAGAAACAAGTCGGAGGGGCGCGTTGCTCATGCCGGAATCATACCCGCGCTTCAAGCCAGTTCGAGTGCAGCCAGCTGCGCCGCCGTGGGAATGTGCAGCACCATGAGCGTGCGGCCACTGCGGGTGGCGCGCAGGTGGTAGTCCGCATGCAGCAACTCTGCACGGTAACGCATCGCCCTCAGGCCCAGGCCGTCGCGGGCCTGGTGGCTGTCCCAGGCCTGGCCCTCGCTGTAGACGGCCAGCCGCAGCCGCCCGCGGTGCAGCCCCAGGGCGAGCAAGGCCCGCCGCGCGCGGGCATGGCGGATGATGTTGCGGACAGCCTCCTGGGCGATCAGGTAGATGTGCTGGACCTGCCACGCCTCCAGCTGCGGCAACTTCTCGACGACCTGCACCTGCACCGGCACTTTTGCCGTGTCGCGCAGCAGGTCCGCGAGGCGCAGCAGCGCGGTGGACAGGCCGCCCAGGTCGGAGAGCGTCGGGCTCAGCGTGTGGCTGAGCGAGCGCACGCGGCCGGCGATCTCGTTCAACGACGCCAGCACTTCTTCGGCGTCCTGCGCCTCCGGGCGTTGTTGCGCCTGCAGCCGCGTGGCCAGCGAATGCGCGCGGAACGCCAGGCCACCGAGGTAGCCCCCCACCGTGTCGTGCAACTGGTAGGCCAGCTCCTGCATGCTCTCGATGTGGGAAGTATGCAGGCGCTGCTCGAGTTGGCGCTGGCCGGCGCGCCGCTGTTCCAGCTCGCGGAAGCTGGTGTTGATTGCCGTCACCGCATCCGCGATCTCGTCCGCATAAGCCACGGGGATCTCCTGGAACTTGCCACCGCCGGCAACCGGCGCCGTGACATGGGAGATCACCGTCTGCAACGGCAGCACGATGCGCCGACGCAGGTAATACAGGCCCAGCCCCAGGCCCAGCAGCAGCAGGACCAGCATGAGCGGCACCAGCACCGCGAGCAGGTCGCCTGAAAGCCAGCCGGTGGTGTCGGTCTGCAGCCGCATGCCGATGAGGGCGGGTTGTGCTGGCGCACCGGCCTCGCTCTGCAACCGCAGGGTCATGCCCTGGACCATCATGTGGCTGTCGCCATCGAAGCGGTGCAGCGGCGCCTCCCGGCGCGCCTGGCGTTCCTGGCCGACGGGACGGCCCGCCAGCCACTCGCCGAGGGCTGCGTCGCTGAGCAGGTCCAGCGGCTGGCCCAGGTCCTCGATGCGGTTGGAGGCCACCACCCGCGCCGGACTGCCGGACACCACCACCAAACTCTGCACGCCTTCGGTGGCGCCGATGAAGGTGACCTGGCGCTGCAAGCTGCCACGCAGCATGTAGGACTCCGCCGAGTAGCTCAGCAGGTTCATCAGCGTGGTGGCCTGGCGCAGCGCCTGGTCGCGGTCATGGTCGCGCACCACCGCGAACAGGATGAGCGAGATCAGGGTGGCGACGACCAGCACCAGCGCCAGCGCTGGTGCCACGATGGCGCGCCACAGCCGCGTGCCCCACAGCCGGTGCAGGATGTTCAGCACGCTGCGGTCACTCCGACGGCGCCGACGGGAGCGTCTCCCAGGCATAGTCGCGTGCATTGTCGACCGGGCCACCGGGCTTGAGCAGGGCGGCCTGCGCTTCGGCGCCGTACATTTCGAGCCCGCGGAAGGAGGCCGCAACGGTGGCCGGATCCGTGTGGTGCCGCGCCGCGATCAGGGCATGGACCTGGGCGGGGTCCGTCTGCAGCAGCGCCAGCGCCCGCTGCAGTGCGCGCACCAGCGCCGCCACCGCCTCTGCCCGCACGCTCGCCACGTCTTCACGCATGACCATGATGTCGTAGATGGGCTGCGGCATCTGCCGCGAGTCGTACAGCCGCTGGACGCCCGGCAAGGCCTCCAGCCGGGTCAGCACCGGTGGATAGGTGATCAAGGCGTCCAGCGTACCGCTGCGGAACTGCTCCTCGGCCACCAGCTGGCCCATGGGACGGACCAGCACATCGCCGGGCTCGAGCCCTGCAGCCGCCAGCGCAGAATGCAGCACCAAGGCATTGACCGAATCTTCCTCCAGGGCGATGCGGCGGCCACGCAGGTCGGCGAGGCCCCTCACCTGGGGCGCGGCCAGCAGGGCATCCCCGCCCAGCGAGCGGTCGAGGACCCACACCGGCCGGACCGGCACGCGCGTGAAGGCGAGGTCGACGCTGGTGGTCAGGAAGCCATCGAGCATGCCGCGGTCCAGCGCCAGCCGGCCATCGGCCAGACCTTCAAAATCCAGCAGCCGCACCTCGACCTCCTCGAGGTCGAAATAGCCCAGCTTGCCGGCGATCCACAGCAGATCGAAGCTCGGCCAGGGGTTCATGCCGATCCGCAACGGCTCTTGCGGCGCAGCATGACAGCCTGCCAACGATGCAACGACGGTCGCAAGCCCCGTAGTTGCCACGGATCTGAGGAAGGCGCGGCGTCGTATACTCATAGGACCCTGACAGCTCTCCATGGATGGCTTCGACATCATGACGCAGGACCCCCCCGCCTGGCGCGTACTCATCGTCGACGACCATGACTTCTTCCGCGGCGGCGTGCGCGCATGGATCAACACGCAGCCGGACCTCCGCTGCTGCGACGAGGCACCCACCGTGCAACGTGCCCGCGAACTGCTGCCGCAATGCCAGCCGGACATCATCCTCCTCGACTTGGGCCTGCCAGACACCGACGGCCAGCAGTTCATCCCGGAGTTGCGGCAACTGGCCCCGGAGGCGCGCATCATCGTGCTGTCACAGCGCGAGGAAGGCGTGTTTGCACCACGCGCCATCCGCGCCGGGGCCCACGGCTATCTGATGAAGACCGAGGCCGCCGCACAGCTGCGCCGCGCGATCGATGCCGTGATGGCCGGGGCCTTCTACCTCAGCCACTCGGTGGCAGCGCTCATGCCGGAGCTCGGTGGCACGCAGGCGCGGGCCCAGGGCCTGGCCAATCTGTCGGACCGCGAGCTGCAGGTGTTCACACTGATCGGCCAAGGCCTGGGGCCGAAAGAGATCGCCAACCGCCTGCTCATCAGCCCGAAGACGGTCGAGGCGCACCGCGAGAACCTGAAGCGCAAGCTCAACCTCGAGAGCTCAGCCCTGCTGACACAGCGCGCCACGCGCTGGGTGCAGTACGGCAAGCTCGACGGGCCGACGGCCGCGCAGGCCTGACGCGAACGGGTTCAATCCGGCCAGGACGCCCAGGCCGAGGCGATGATCTGCTTCAGGTCCGTATGGCGCGGCCGCCAGCCCAGCACGGCCGCGGCCCGTGAGGCATCGCCCACCAGTTCCGCCGGATCACCCGCGCGGCGCGGCCCCCGCCGGTAGCCGATCGGCTGGCCGGTCACCTCGCGGCAGGCCGCGATCACCTCCAGCACCGTGAAGCCCTGGCCGTTGGCCAGGTTGTAGGCCTCGGCGCCCTGCACCTCTCCATCGACCAGGCGCTGCGCCGCGCGCAGGTGCGCATCCGCCAGGTCTGCCACATGGATGTAGTCGCGGATGCAGCTGCCATCGCGCGTGGGGAAGTCATCGCCGAACACCGCCAGGGGCGTCGCCGCCGGATCGCCCCCGGCCCGCAGCCGCGCAGCCTCCGCCAGCACCAGCGGGATCAAGTGCGTCTCAGGCTCGTGGCGCTCGCGCGCGCGGCCCTTGGGATCGCAGCCGGCTGCATTGAAGTAACGCAGGCTCACCGCCTGCAGGCCATAGGCCGGCGCATAGTCTGCGAAGACCTGCTCCATCATCAGCTTGGTGCGGCCATACGGGTTGATAGGCGCCTGCGGGTGCCCTTCGGGAATCGGCAGCTGCCGCGGCTCGCCGTAGGTGGCACAGGTGGACGAGAACACCAGGCGCATCGGGCCGTGCCGGCGCAGGGCCGCCAGCAGGTTCAAGGTGCCGACAAGGTTGTTGTCGTAGTAGCGCTCCGGATCGGTGACTGATTCGCCCACATAGGCAAAGGCCGCGAAGTGCATGACCACGTCGAAGCCCTGCCCTGCCAGCGCGCGGTCCAGATCCGCCGGCTGGCGCAGGTCGCCACGCACCAGCGGCGCATCGACGACTGCATCCGCGTAGCCCCGCGAGAGGTTGTCGAAGACCACGACCTCGTGGCCCGCATCGCGCAGCGCCAGCACCATGTGCGAGCCGATGTAGCCCGCACCCCCAATGACCATGACTTTCATGTCGAGACCTGTTCCCGTAATGCGTGATGCGTGATGCGTGATGCGTGATGTGGCAGGTCAGAAGCCGAGGCGGCGGCCCCAGCGGCCGAGATATTCCTTCAGCGCGCCAGTGCTGGATTCCAGCGCTCCCGTGTTGGGGACCCAGGCCATCCAGCCGTCGCGCACCTCACTGCCCGTCTGGTCGGTGGCTGCCGGAACCACCTGCAGACCCTCGGCCTCGAAGAGTTCGAGCGCGCGCGGCATGTGCGTGGCGGAAGTGACCAGCAGGATGCGCGAGATGCCACGCTGGCGCAGCAGCAGCGCACTGAAGCGGGCGTTCTGGCGCGTGGAGAGGCTGCGGTCTTCAAGGACGATGGCCGCGTCCGGCACACCGAGGTCATGCAGGAACAGGCGCATGGCGTGCGCCTCGCCCAGTGGATTGCGCCGCGATGCACTGCCGCCGCTGGCCAGCACCAGCGGCGCCTTGCCCGCGTGGTAGAGCCGTGCCGCATGCCACACGCGATCGCCCGCGTCCGAGAGGTCCGGGTAGGGGCGCGTCGCGTTGGGCGCTGCAAAGCCGCCGCCCAGCACCACGATGGCCTCGGCAGCCGGCATCTGCCCGGCGCGCAGGCCCGGATACTCGGCCTGCAGGTTCTGGTTCAGCACACGCGACGTGATGGGCATGGACCAGAGCCACAGCCAACCAAAGGACGCGGCAGCCGTCGCCAGCGCCGTGCGGCGCCAGCCGCGCCAGTACAGGAGCGCCGCCAGCATCAGCCCCAACATGGCTGTGCCCAGAGGCGCAATGAAGAGCAAGGTGACTGTGTAAGGCATGCCAGCTGAACCGCCAGAGGTCAGAAATAGTCGAACAGTCGGGCACCCACGGCGCAGCCCGGCGGCACGAGGTCTGGTGCCAGCGACTCGCGGATGCGGTAGCGGATGTCGCCCGTGTCGCGCTGGCGCGGCGGGACCAGTGGCTCGTTGTTGCGGTCCGCGAGCGCCAGCACTGGCGGCGGTACATCGCCCTGCCCCAAGCCGGTCACGACAGCGGTCTCGTTGCTCGCCAAGTGCACGTAGCTGCCCGGCGGGAACATGCCCACCTCCGCCAACAGCGTCCGCGCCAGCGGCGAAGGCTCGGTCGCGTGGTCAGCGTAGAACAGCCGCAGTGCGTCCGCGGGCGAGAGCGCGCTGCGCGTACGGCGCGGACTGATGCGGGCCACGCACAGGTCCGCCACGTGCAGCACATCAGCCGGCGAGCCCTCCGGCGCATCGTGGTGCTGCCGCACGATCTCGAGCCACAGCGGGTCGGTGATGCCGAACGACCGCAGCAGCGCGACACCGGCCTGCGGATGCGCGGCGATTTCCTCGCGCTGCGCCTCGCTGACTGGCGCCTCCTGCTGCGCCAACTGGTCCTGCAGCACGCTCATGCCGATGTTCATCGTCAGCGCCGCGCGCAGCAGGGCATCGCGCGTGGCCGCCGGCAGGCCCAACGCCGGCGCCATCCTGTGCACGATGGCCGCACAGGCCAGCGCGTTCGCCGCGCAGTAGCCATAGCCCCCGTGTGCCAGCATCTGCACCAGCATGAACAGGCTGCGGTCCGGCAGACGGTCCAGGTGATGGCGCGCCACCCCACAGACCCGTTCCAGGTGCATGCTGAAATCCTTGCGGCCCGCCGGCGAGGCCAGCAGACCATCCAGGCTCGCATGGATCGATTGCCAGGCATGCGGCAGCGCCAGTTCTTCCGGCGAACGGGCCCGCAGGCCGCCAGGGAAGGCCGGGTCCTGCGGGTCGATGCGATGCATCGCCGGCAGTGCCCGCAGCCACTTCAACTGCGCCTCGGACTGGATGCGCTGGCCCTTGGCCAGCAGTAGCAGGCCCTGGCCGTTCCACAGGTCCTCGTCCAGCGGCTGGTCCAGCCGCAGGCAATCCGGCGCCACAGGGAGGTAATACTCGGGTCCCGTGCCCAACCAGCCGATGACGGACGATGACATGCCGCGACGCTACACGTTCCCGGCAGCAGCGGACAGGACGCGGGTCACGGACAGCCTGACGGCGCGGTCCGGAGGGCGATCCGGGATTATTACCGGATTATTGTCCAATCAGAGCGCCCGCGCGGGTTCAGCTCGCTAGCCTCCCCGGGCGTTGTTAGACCCACCGTCCGGAGAGCGTCCATGGCCCGCCCCCTCTTCCGCAGTCCCGTCACGTCCTGGCGTGTCCTGCTCGCCGCCGCCAGTCTCCTGACAGGGCCCGTCGCCAGCGCTGCGATCAACATCACCGTCACGCGGACGAGCGACACGTTGGCCACCCTCAGCGTGGACGCGGGGTCGGCGCTCGGTGCGAATGGGACGGGGGAAGGGTTCTACCTCTGGGGCGTTTTCGACCTGACCTGCAGCGATTGTGGCCACTACCCTCAACCCACGATCCTGGCTGCACCGAACCTGACGTCCAACACCATTGTGGCCGGCGGCAGCGTGTCTCCCAACGAAGTTGGCAGCTTTTTCCTGCGCAGCGGCGGCGTGGAAACTTTCCCTGGAACACTGGCGTTCCATTGGATCACCAGCACCACAGGGGCGCTGACCGGCAGCGCCACCATCGACCTGAGCGGCGGCGCCTTCGCAGGTACCGGTGCTTATTGGCGGTCCGTCGGCAGCAGCGGTCCCGTGATGGGACTGCCTGCCGAAGCTCCCGCAGGCGGCTGGAGCATCGTGGCCGGCAGCGCCGCGCCAGTGCCAGAGCCCGAAACCTGGGCGCTGATGCTGGTGGGTTCCAGCGGGCTGCTGTGGCGCCTGCGACGGCGGTTGCAGGCGGGTGGAGTTTCTGCGACGCCCAGCTGAAGGGTTCAGCAGTCCGGCCGCAGCCTCCCCTCAGCCGCGGAACTGCCCCAGCTTGCCGAGGTTCTTCCAGGCGAGGGCGCCGAGGCCGCCGAAGGCGCCCACAGGCGTGCGGCGCAGCGCGCGCCAATCTTCAGCAGACTTGCGCAGGATGTTGCCAAGCGAGCGGTTGCTGGCGCCCCCCACGCGCATCTTCACCAGCACCTGCGGCAGATGCACGGCACGGAGCCCAGGCTGCGAGAACAACCGCAGGATGAAGTCGTAGTCGGCAGCAATGCGATAGGACGTATCGAAGCCGCCGATCTGCGCGTACGACCGGCGGCGCACGAACAGCGTCGGATGCGGGGGCATCCAGCCCCAGGCGAGGCGCCGTGGCGTGAACGCAGAGGACCGCCAGTGACGCACGACACGGGTCGTGTCGTCGCGGCGCACGTACTGCAGGTCGCCATACACGACATCCACCGCCCGATCGGCGAAGCAGTCGGCGACGCGCGCCAGCACCGCGTCGTCAGCATAGACATCATCGGCGTGCAGGAAGCCGACCACCTCGCCGCTGCAACGCGCGATGCCCTTGTTCAGCGCGTCATAGAGGCCGCCGTCAGGCTCGCTGACGAGGGCCGAGAGACCGTCGCGATGGCGCTGCAGCAGGTCAAGCGTGCCGTCCCGGCTGCCGCCGTCGATCACCACGTGCTCGCGCGAGGCCCAGGTCTGGGAGGCCACCGAACGCAGGCAGTCCCCGACGGTGGCGGCGCACTGCCAGGTGGCGGTGACGATGGAGATGACGGGCGTGCTCAGCATCCGCAGGATGCTCTCACAGACCCACCACCCCCACTGCCGCATCCCGTGCCTCTGTGGACAGGGTCGCAAGCCAGGCGCGCGCGAAGTCCTCAAGCACCTGCTGCGAATACGCGGCATCGTGGCCGGCCCGGGGCGCGCGCACCGAGAGGCGCACCATGAGGTTGTCGGGAAGATCGCGGATGAGGCGCCGCCGCAGGTCCTCGAGGCGCTGCTGCACCAGCCCGGCGCCCCCGTTGCGCTGGGACTCCAGCACTTCGGGACGGCCGCCCGTGATGCGCCAGTAGGCCACCTGTTCGACGAAGCCGGGGCGCAGGCCGCTGAAGCCAAGGCCGCGCAGCGGGTTGCGCCCGCCGCGCAGGGACCAATCGAAAGGCTCAAGGCCCTGCACGTCATAGCCCTGCACCTTGTAGCAATACTCCTGGTCGTGGCCGGCGCGCAGCAGGCCATCGCGGCTCCAGGTGAGCACGAGTTGCACGGTGGCACCGTCGCGGCGCGTGAATTGGCGCATCACGACGGCGTCGTAGGTGGCCTCGTAGCTGTCGTCGACCTGCGGCGCGACGGCGCCATCCGCCAAGGGCTCCGCGGTCCAGCCCTCGGGGGCACGGGCCACCCAGGCGGCGATGTCCGGCGCGGGCATGGCATGCATCCGCTGCTCGCGCAGGGCGCTCCACGCGGCCGGCACGAGCAGGAGCAGCGCCATCAGCAGCGCGAAAAGCCCAGTGAGCCTGTGCCGCGCGCTCATGCCGTCTGCCCGGCGGCCTGCGTCCTGCCTTTCAGGCGGCAGAGCAGCGAGTCCAGCCCGAGCACCAATGCCAGCGCGATCACGAAGGCCATCAGGCCGGCGGCGTCGTGGAAGGCGCCTTGGGCGAAGCGGTCACCGACGAAACGCGTGGACAGCACCAGCAGCACGATGCGGGTGAAGTTGGTGGCGATGGCGATGGGCACGACGGCCAGCGCGAGCACGGCCATGTGCTGGGGTGTGCGCACATGGCCCTGGCGCATGTAGAACAGCGACAACGCGGTGAGCGCGAAGATCGAGTTCATGCCGGCACAGGCCTCGGTGACCTCGGCGACATAGGGACCGAAGAAGAGCCGGACGCCATCGGCTGCCACCGGCAGGCCGGTGAACGTCAGCACGGCGGCGGCGCCGCGTGCCAGATGCATGGCCAGATCCGCGGAGAGCACGGCCGGGGCGATGCGGCCGATCAACACCACGACGCTGCCCGCCACGGCCAGCTGCCACGCAGCGCGCCGGTGGGACAGTTGCGCCACGGGAAAGCTGCAAAGCAAGGCCGCAGGCAGCAGGCACAGCGCCCAGGCTTCAAGCGCAAAGGAGGTGAGATCGCCGACGAAGAGCAGCAGCGCCACCGGTATGAACATCACCACGCCTTGCCACGACAGTGCCGCCTGCCCTTGCACCGCATGCCGCAGCGAGGCCAGCAGGACCTCGCGCTCGATCCACAGCAGCGCGACCAGCGTGAGCATCAGCATCAGGTTGTCGCTGAAGCCGGCGAATGCTTCACCGACGCTGCCCCAGACGGCGCGTGCCAGCACCGCGACGTAGGCCAGCCACGGCAAAGCAGTGAGGGCGGATGCGATACGGCTGCGCATGGCGCCTCAGCCCAGCACCAGCGCCGCAGCGGCAGGAACGACAACCGCAAGGCTCCACAACCAGGTGCGCAGGCCGCGCAGCGCACGCGAGCCTGCCGCCACCAGTTCCGTATTGCCGGCGCCGGCACCCATGGCAGCGGCATCGGCCTTGTCATCATCGGCGGGCAGCAAGTGCGCAGTGCGTTCGACCCGCCACAGGCTGTGCCCCAGCAGTTGGCACAACGGCAGACCCAGCAGCAACCCCAGCGGCATCGCCACGAGTGCCAACGCATCCAGGGGTGAGGCCTGCAGCAGCTGAGAGAAGCGCAAGCCGAGCAGCGCCAGCGTGCCCAGCCACGCTCCCCACAACATCAGGTGGAACAGGCGCGCGTACCACTTCGGAGCCCAGACCACATCGCGCGACTGCACCATTGCCCACAGCATGCCCACGCGCGGCGCGCGTGGCGCACGCTTCTGCGGCCACAGGTAGGGCAGCCAACGCCCGCCACTGCGATAGCGCAGGATCGCCGAGAGTACCGACCACCACAGCAGCCCGGCGATGAAGGACGCCGCCACCACCGCCCAGCCCCGGCGGCCCCGGCCCGGCGCTGCGGCCGCAGCGCTGGGCTTGGCCGGCAACTCCGAGAACTCGCCGTGGTAGACCACGTCCACCGCGTCGAGCGCCCCCTTGATCAGGTCCTGCACGGCAATGCCCGTGGCCTGCTGTATGAGCGCCTGGCGGGCGAGGTTCAACGCGTCTGCGCCCTGAAGTGGCGAGGGCGTGGCAACGCGCAGCTGCACCACGAAACCCTGGCCGCCGTTGGCCTTGACCACCAGCGGAGTATGGCGTCCTGTGGTGAGCAGCGGCTGGCGCAGCGGCGGCGGCAGGTCCGCCGTGGACGTCGACACCACGCGCCGCACTGCGCGCAGGCCCTTCTCGCGCAGCTTGCCCTCCAGGCGATCCATGCCCGCGCCGGCTGCCACGGCGGCGTCGAGTTCCGCGGCCAGTTCATCGGTCATGCCCTGGAAGCTGATTTCCTCCAGCGTCAGCAGCTGCCGCTCAGCGAACGCCGGCGGATTCTCCGCCATGAACGATTGCATCGCAGGTTCCGGTGGCGTTCCCACGGCCTGCGAGGTGCGCCGCTCGATAGCCTGCGCCAGCGCCTGGCGCTCCGCGAGATGAAGGTCAACCAGCAAGGCCGGCGTGCGGTCGAGCCCTTCGCGCCGCGCCTGCTGGGCCAGCGCCTCCAGGCGCACCAACTGCTCGAGGATCGCGCGGCGGCGCTGCTTCGCCTCCGCTTCCGGCAGGGCCGGTGGGGCCGTCAGCTCGAAGATGCGTTCCACCTCGCGCTGCGTGATCTCCACCTCGCCCACCACCGCGGCCAACTGCGTGGCGGTGGCCTGCTCGGCGGTGTTGTCGTCGGCGCAGGCGGCAAGGGCCGCCATGAGCAGCAGGGCCAAAGGCCGGCAGGCCCAGCGCCAGTATCGTGAGTCGCGGTTTTCCATGAGCCCGATTCTAGGGCTGCCTGACGCGCGCCCGCGGAACGTCCGAAAACGTCACGTGGATATTGTCAAACCGATGCGGCCGCGAGCCCGCTGGCACCCCTAGGCTGAGCACACGTTCTGTTCACAGTCGCAACGGAGAGCGCCCATGGCCCGTCACCCCTCCTTCAGACCCGGCAAGACATGCCTTGCGCTGCTCGCCACCGCCGGCCTGCTCGCCAGCCATGTCGCCAGCGCCGCGATCAACATCACCATCACGCGGACCAGCGACACACTGGCCACGATCAGCGTGGATGCGGGGTCGGCGCTCACAGACCCAGCAACTTCCGGGGGCTTCAACCTGTGGGGCGCCTTTGACGCGACCTGCGATACATGCATGGTCTGGGATGAACCGCTGGGCAGCAC
>JBJOHO010000004.1:0-54429 GCA_046047615.1 Pseudomonadota bacterium | reverse complement strand
GCAGCACGGAGCGGCACTACAGCCCGCTGTCGCAGATCGACACCCGCAGCGTGTCGCGGCTGAAACCCGCCTGGTCGGCAGTGCTCGATGTGCCGCGCTCCAACGCCGAACCGATCGCCGTCGATGGCGTGGTCTACGTGGCTGCCGCCCTCAGCGTGGTGCAGGCCTTCGATGCGCGCACCGGCCGGCGCTTGTGGCGTTTCGATCCTCAGGTCGGCGAGGCCGCCGGCAGCAAGCTGCGCTATTCCTGGGGTGTGCGCGGCCTGGCACACGAGGACGGCCGGCTGTTCGTCGGCACGCAGGACGGGCGGCTCATCGCCCTCGACGCCCGCAGCGGCACACCGCTGTGGCGCGTGCAGACCACGGAGGGCGATGGCGATGGCCGCTACATCACCGGCGCACCGCGTGTGATGCGCGGCCGCGTGGTGATCGGCCATGGCGGCGCGGACTTCTCGCCTGTGCGCGGCTACGTCACGGCCTACGACACGAAAACCGGTGCGCAGCTGTGGCGCTTCCACACCGTGCCGGGCGATCCGGCCAAGGGCTTCGAGAGCGACGCGCAGGCCATGGCCGCGCGCAGCTGGAGCGGCGAATGGTGGCGCCACGGCGGTGGCGGCACCGTGTGGAACGCCATGACCTACGACGCCGAGCTGGACCGCCTCTACCTGGGCACCGGCAACGGCGCGCCGTGGAACTGGAAGGTGCGCAACCCGGGCGGCGGCGATGCGCTGTTCCTGGCCTCCATCGTGGCGCTGGATGCGGGCACGGGCCGCTACCTGTGGCACTACCAGCAGAACCCGAACGAGGCCTGGGACTACAACGCCACGGCCGACATCCCGCTGGCCACGGTCACCGTGGCGGGCAAGCCGCGCAAGGTGCTCATGCAGGCGCCGAAGAACGGCTTCTTCTACCTGATCGACCGCGAGAACGGCCGGCTGCTGTCCGCGGAAAAGCTGGGCAAGGTGACCTGGGCCGAGCGCATCGACCTCGCGACCGGCCGGCCGGTGTCGTCCCCGGGCGTGCGCTACGAGGACGGCGGGCCGGTCACGGTCTGGCCCGGCAACCTCGGCCTGCACAACTGGCCGCCCATGGCCTACAGCCCTGACACCCGCCTGGCCTACATCCCCACGATCGAGTCCCCCGGCCTGTTCGGCGACGCGGGCATCGATGCGCGCACCTGGCGCCACGCCCCGGGCGGGCTGAACAGTGCACTGGGGCCGCAGTACAGCGCCGAAGTGCCCAACACCGGCAAGGCCGGGCTGCTGGCCTGGGACGTGCTGCGCCAGCAGGCCGCGTGGCGCATCGACACGCCCACGCCCTGGAACGGGGGCGTGCTGGCCACCGGCGGCAACCTGGTCTTCCAGGGCCACATCGATGGCACGCTGAACGCCTTCGACGCCCGCAGCGGCCAGAAGCTGTGGTCGCACTTCACCGGCAATGCGGTGCTTGGCGCGCCGATCAGCTACCGCGTGCGTGGCAGGCAATACGTCAGCGTGGTCACCGGCCCACCGGCCGGCGCCATGATGCAGCTGCAGGGTGCCAACAGCTGGGGCTGGCGCTACCGCGACCACCCGGTGCGCCTGGTCACCTATGCGCTGGACGGCAACCACGCGCTGCCGCCGCTGCCGCCGCCGGGCCCGGAGGTGCCGTTGCAGGACCCGGGCTTCACGGTCGACGCCGCGCGCGCCGCCCAGGGTGCCCTCGTCTATTTCAACTGCATCGCCTGCCATGGTCCCGATGCCGTGTCGCTGGGCAGTGCGCCGGACCTGCGCGCCTCGCCCATGGCGCTGTCGGCCGAGGCCTGGCGCGCGGTGGTGCGCGATGGCAGCCTGCGCAGCCGCGGCATGCCCGGCTTCCCCGAACTCGACGACGACCAGTTGCTCGCGCTGCGGCACTATCTGCGCAGCGTTTCCCGGACTGCCGTACAGGACTGACACGGAGGACCTTCGAGTGCAGATGACACGGACCTTGCTCAACGGATGCGCGCTGGCGCTGCTGGCCACGGGCCTGCAGGCGGCGCAGCCCGCCCCCTTGGCCTCCGGTATCGACCAGAGCGCCATCGACCGCAGCGTGCGGCCACAGGACGACTTCTACCGCCACGTGAACGGCCGCTGGATCGACACCACCACGATTCCCGCCGACCGCGGCCGCTTCGGCTCCTTCGACAAGCTGGCCGAGGACACCCAGGAGCAGGTGCGTGCCGTCATCGAGGGTCTCGCCACGACCCGTGACGCTGCGGACCCGGACCAGCAGAAGATCCACGACCTCTACCGCTCGTTCATGGACGAGGAGCGCCTGGAGCGCGTCGGCACGGCGCCGCTGCAGCCGCTGCTGGCCCGCGTGGATGCCGTGCAGTCGGCCGGCCAGCTCGCCGCGCTGATGGCACAGCACAACCGCATCGGGCTCGGCGCACCGCTGGGCGGCTATGTCGGCCAGGACGCCAAGGACGCCACGCGCTACATCCTCAGCCTGGGGCAGTCGGGCCTGGGCCTGCCGGACCGCGACTACTACCTGCAGGACGAGGCGCGCCTGAAGGACATCCGCGACCAGTACCTGGCGCACATCGAGCGGCTGCTGACGCTCGCCGGCGTCGCCAACGCCCGGGATCAGGCACAGCAGGTGCTGGCGATCGAGACGGCGCTGGCGCGCGTGCAGTGGAGCCGCGTCGACAACCGCGACCCGGTCAAGCGCTACAACAAGTTCGAGGTGGGCAAGCTCCCGGGCCTGACGCCGGACTTCAACTGGCAGGCCTTCCTCGACACCTTCGGCGTCGGTGACAAGGCCAGCGAGGTCATCGTCGGCCAGCCCAGCTATGTCACGGCGATGGCCGAACTGCTGCAGCAGCAGCCGCTGGCCGCGTGGAAGGCCTACTTCCGCTGGCAGGTGGTCTCGGGCCTCGCGCCCTACCTCAACAAGGCCATGGTCGACGAGCGCTTCGCCTTCACCGGCACCACGCTGCGCGGCGTCCAGGAGAACCGCCCCCGCTGGAAGCGGGGCGTCACGCTTGTTGACGGCGTCATCGGCGAGGGCGTGGGCAAGCTGTACGTTGCCAGGCACTTCCCGCCGGAGTCCAAGCGGCGCATGGAACAGCTGGTGGCGAACCTCGTCGAGGCCTATCGCGGCAGCATCGACACGCTCGCGTGGATGGGTCCTGAGACCCGTGCGCGCGCCAAGGCCAAGCTCGCCAAGTTCAACACCATGATCGCCTACCCGGACACCTGGCGTGACTACAGCAGCCTGGCCATCAGCGCCGACGACCTGGTCGGCAACCTGCTGCGCGGCGAGCAGTACGACCACGAGCGCAACATCGCGCGGCTGGGCAAGCCGGTGGACCGCGGCGAGTGGAGCATGACGCCGCAGACCGTCAACGCCTACTACAGCGCCACACTCAACACGATCGTGTTCCCGGCCGCCATCCTGCAGCCGCCGTTCTTCAACGCGGCCGCGGACGACGCCGTGAACTACGGCGGCATCGGCGCGGTGATCGGCCACGAGATCAGCCATGGTTTCGACGACCAGGGCAGCCAGTTCGATGGCGACGGCAACCTGGTGGGCGTGCCAGGCTGGTTCACCGAGGAGGACATCGGCAACTTCAAGGCACGGACCGAGCGCCTGGTGGCGCAGTACGCGGCCATCGAACCGGTGAAGGGCTTCGCCATCAACGGCAAGCTGACGCTGGGCGAGAACATCGCCGACACCTCGGGCCTGGCCATCGCCTACAAGGCCTACAAGCTGTCGCTGGGCGGCAAGCCCTCGCCGGTGATCGACGGCCTGAGCGGCGAGCAGCGGCTGTTCTACGGCTGGGCGCAGGTCTGGCGCTCCAAGAGCCGCGAGAACGAGATGGTGGCGATGCTGAAGTCCGACCCGCACGCCCCCGCCTTCACCCGCGGCGGCGTGCCGCCGACCAACATCGATGCCTTCTACGAGGCCTTCGGGATCAAGCCCGGCGACGGCATGTACCGCGCCCCGGAGCAGCGCGTCAGCCTCTGGTAGGCCGTGATCCGGCCCCCTGCCGCCGGCCCTGTCCCGGCGTCAGGGGGGTCGCGCCAGACTGAAACACCCCCGTCATTTTGTCTGCGGGGGTGTCCCGTGTCACAATCGGCGGCTTTAACAGCCCCCGACCACCCTTTCAACCCGCCACGGAAGCCGCCATGCCCCGCACAACCCCACTTGCCGATATCCGCAATATCGGGATCATCGCCCACGTCGATGCCGGCAAGACGACGACCACCGAGCGCATCCTCTACTACACCGGCCGCAAGCACACGATCGTCGACGTGCACGACACGAAGGACCTGAAGTCCTCGACGACGACCGACTACCTCGAGCAGGAGCAGAAGCGCGGCATCACCATCCAGTCGGCCGCCGTGTCGGCGTTCTGGAAGGGCAAGAAGCTCAACGTCATCGACACCCCGGGCCACGTCGACTTCACCATCGAGGTCAACCGCTCGCTGCGCGTGCTTGACGGCGCGGTCGTCGTGTTCGACGGCGTGGCCGGCGTGGAGCCGCAGTCCGAAACCAACTGGCGCCTCGCGGACAACTACAAGGTCCCGCGCCTGTGCTACGTGAACAAGATGGACCGCAGCGGCGCCGGCTACCTGCGCTGCGTGGACATGATCAAGAAGCGCCTCGGCGCCCGCCCGCTGGTCTGCCACCTGCCGATCGGCTCGGAAGACAACTTCAAGGGCATGGTCGACCTGGTCGAGAACAAGGCCTACACCTGGGACTCCGACGACCGCGACGCGAAGTGGGAAATCCATGAGCTGACGGGCAACCTGGCCGACAAGTTCGGCATCACGGTGCCCAGCGACCGCGCCATCCTCGACTCGGTGGGCAAGTACCGCACCGAGCTGGTCGACACCGCCCTGGAGCAGGACGACGAGGCCATGGAGGCCTACCTCGAGGGCACCGAGCCCAGCATCGAGACGCTGAAGAAGTGCATCCGCAAGGGCACCATCAACGGCGCCTTCACGGCCGTGCTGTGCGGCTCCTCGTACAAGAACAAGGGCGTGCAGCAGATGCTCGACGCCGTCGTCGACTACCTGCCGGCACCGACCGACGTCGAGGCCATCGCCACCGTGGACCAGGACGGCAACGCCAACGGCCAGCGCCTGTGCTCTGACGACGAGCCGTTCTCGGCGCTGGCGTTCAAGGTCATCAACGACGCCTACGGCGCCCTGACCTTCGTGCGTGTCTACTCGGGCGTGCTGACCAAGGGCATGTCGGTGCAGAACACCACGCGCGGCAAGCGCGAGAAGATCGGCCGCATGGTCGAGATGTTCGCCAAGGAAGCCAACGCCATCGAAGAAGCCCGCGCCGGCGACATCATCGCGCTGGTCTCGCTGGCCGAGACCGACACCGGCGACACCCTCTGCGACTCGAACGCCCCGGTCATCCTGGAGCGCATGCGCTTCCCCGAGCCGGTCATCAGCGTGTCGGTGCAGCCGAAGAACAAGGCCGAACTCGAGAAGTTCAACGCCGCCATCGGCAAGATGGTGCGTGCCGACCCCTCGCTGCGCCTCGAGACGGACCGCGAGACGGCCCAGACCATCCTGCGCGGCATGGGTGAGCTGCACCTCGACGTGACGCTCGACCGCATGCGCACCGAGTTCAACGTGGAAGGCATCATGGGCCAGCCGCAGGTGGCCTACCGCGAGACCTTCACCAAGCCGGTCCAGGAAAACTACACCCACAAGAAGCAGACCGGCGGTTCGGGCCAGTTCGCCGAGGTGTGGATCAAGTTCGAGCCGCTGGAGCGCGGTTCGGGCTTCGTCTTCGAAGACAAGACGGTGGGCGGTTCGGTGCCGAAGGAGTACATCCCCTCGGTCGAAAAGGGCCTGCGCATGCAGATGGAAGAGGGCGTGCTGGCCAAGTACCCCACCGTGGACTTCAAGGCCACGCTGGTGGACGGCAGCTACCACGACGTCGACTCCAACGCGCTGACCTTCGAGATCGCGGCCAAGGCGGCCTTCCGCGAGGCCATCAAGAAGGCCAGCCCGATCCTCCTCGAGCCGGTGATGAAGGTCGAGGTGGTGACGCCGGGCGACTACCTGGGCGACGTGATCGGCGACATCAACCGCCGTCGCGGCCAGATCCAGGAGCAGCTGGAGCGTGGCACCAACATCGCCGTGGTGTCGGTGGTGCCGCTGTCGGAGATGTTCGGCTACATCGGCCAGCTGCGCGCCATGAGCTCCGGCCGTGCCTCGTACACGATGGAGTTCTCGCACTACGACCCGGTGCCGCGCAACGTCGCCGAGGCGGTCATCGCGGCAGCGGCCAAGCCCGCGGGCTGACCCACTGCCGATGCCAGCCAGGCCTTGCCGCAGGGCAGGCCTGGACGCTGACCCGACGGCCCGGTGGCGCAAGCTCCCGGGCCGTTGCCGTTTCCGGGGCCGGCTTTGCCGCACAATGGCCGGAGGCGCTACCATCCGGGCGCCCTTGCAACCAAGAGCGCCGCGCCCGTTCCGGGACCGGCAGGGATGCCAGACCATGTCCAGCCTCGAGGCCGTCAAGCAGCACAAGAGCGAGATCATCCGGCGCTTCGGCAAACCGGAAGACGCCCGTGCCTGGTGGGAAACCGCCACGACGCTGCTGCCCATGGCGCTCGCGTTCTGGGGCGCGGTCGTCTGCCTGGAGCGTTCCGTATGGCTCGCCCTGCCCTTCATCCCGCTGCTGGGCCTGCTCACCATGCGGGTGCTGGTGCTGCTGCACGAATGCGGCCACGGCAACTTCTTCCGCAGCCAGCGCCTGAACCGCGCCATCGGCTTCCTCTTCGGCGTGATCTCCGGCATGCCGCAGTACGTCTGGTCGCAGAACCACAACATCCACCACGCGACCAACGGCAACTGGGAAAAATTCCGCGGCCCCCTCACCTCGCCATCCACCGATGAATACCGCGCCATGGGCGAGCGCGGCCAGCGCCTCTACCGGCGCCTGCGCCATCCGGCGATGGCGCCGCTGGCCGGCTTCCTCTACCTGCTGTTCAATCCGCGCTTCACCTGGATCAAGGGCAGCCTGGCGTTGCTGGGGCATCTGTGGCGCAGCCGCGGCACGGCCGGGGGTGCCAGCCTCAAGTCACGTGCCATGGCCTGGAAGAGCCGCTACTGGAAGACCTGGCGCGAATTCCAGCACATGAGCTGGAACAACCTGGTGGTGCTGCCGCTGTGGGCGCTGATGATCGCCACGCTGGGCTGGGACGTCTTCTTCATCGTCTATGTGGCCAGCGTGTCACTGGCCGGCGGTGCCGGCATCGCGCTGTTCACCGTGCAGCACAACTTCGAGCACGCCTACGCCGCCGACACCGCACACTGGGACTACGACGCCGGCGCCATCCACGGCACCAGCTTCATGCTGTTCCCCGGTTGGCTGAACTGGTTCACGGCGGACATCGCCTACCACCACGTGCACCATCTCTCGACGCGCATCCCCAGCTACCGCCTGGCCGAATGCCACCGCGCCTACGAGAACCTGTTCACCGAGGTGCCGCGCGTCCGGTTGCGCCAGGTGCCGGCGTCGCTCCGGTGCCTGCTGTGGGACCGCCAGGCACAGCGCATGATTTCCTTCGCGGAGTTCGACGCGCAGCAGCGCGGCCCGGCCACCGCGTGACAGGCCGCCCTCAACGGGCGGCGGTATCGATCCCCTTCTTCTTGACGATCCAGGCCGGGTCGCGGCACAGCCCGCAGTCCGCTCCCGTGAAACGCCGGCCGGCCGCAGCGTCACCGCGCAACTGCCACTGCAGCCAGTCGATGGCCACTGCGCCCATGACGCCACCGCCGGGTTCGCGCCAGGTGCCGCCGTGGCCCACGTCGAGGTTGCCGTTGAACAGCGGGATGCCCTGCAGGACCTGGAAATCCTCCTCGGCGCTGGCCCAGGCCTGGTCGCGCGGCCCGCCGGCCAGGTAGAGCGTCGGCGTGTGCAGGCCCGCCAGGTCCGCCACCGAGGCCGGCAGGTAGCCGCGCGGCTGGCGGGTGGTGCCGTCCGGGTTGGGGATGCCGCCGCGGATGATGCCGCTGTTGAGCACGACGACGGTCTTCAGGCGCGCATCGGCACCTGCGGCAATGGCCTCGAGGCCACCGCAGGACTGGCCCATGACCGCAAGGCGGCCGAGGTCCAGACGACCCGTCCAGCCGCTGCCCGGCCGCGCCGTGGCCTGCGCCGCCCAGTCCAGCGCCGCCTGCATCTGCCGTGGCCGGCTCTGGTCCTGCGCGCCGGTCGGCGGCCGGTCCGCCGGCGGCATGATCGGGCCCGGGGCCGTCACCACATAGCCGTGGGAGGCGACCTCGGCCAGGAAGGCCTGGTAGCGGTTGCCGATGTTAGCGCAGCCGCCGTTGCCGAAGGCGACCAGCGGCAGCGGGCCGGGCAGCGCCGCGAGGTCCGCCGGGCGGAAAACCGTGTGCTCCGGCAGCGTGGGCTCGCGCGTCATCAGCACCGCATGCGGCCCCTTCGTGGCAGCCACGGGCATGGCCTGCGCGCTGAAGCCCGCCGGGTACAGCGGCCGCCCGCTGTCATCCGGCAGGCCGGGATGTTGCGCCTCCACCGCCGCCATGGACGCCGGCAGTTCGAAGGGCAGGCGGCCGCGCGCCGTGGCCTGGCCCAGCACCACGTCGAGCACGGCTGCGTCGGTGGCGCCGAAATTGCCGAGGATCACCGTGGCCTGGTCCTGGAGGTTGCCGAGGATCGCAGGGCGGTCGAGGAACACGGCAAACACCACCGGCACATGGCGGGCGGCGCTCTTCACGGCCTCATAGGCGGCATCACCGTCGCGGTAGTCCAGACGGCCTTCGTTCTGCCGGGCACCGAAGAAATGGTGCGGATGCAGCAGTTCGCGCGGCGCTTCGGCGCGCACGATGGCGAACTCCGCCTGCGCAGGATCGGCGACCACCTCCAGGCCCGCGGCCTGCGCCGCCTCCGCCGCCATGCCGTGCAGCCAGACGCGCTTCAGGCCGGACGCCCGCGCCAGCCAGCCGCCGCGGTCCTGCAGGAGCACCTGCGCCTCGCGCTGCACGCGGGCCGCCTCGGCCTTGAAGTCGGCCCGGCCGACCACGGCCGTTGCTGCATCAGGATCGACGAAGGGATTCTCGAACAGCCCGAGCACGAACTTGTGGCGCAGCACGCGCTGCACCGACGCCGTCACACGGGCTTCGGTGACGCGCCCGCCGTGCACCAGCTGGACGATGCGTCCGGCCTCGTCGACGCCGCCGAACTGGTCGAGGCCTGCCTCCAGACCCTTCACGTAGCGGTCGTCAGCGCTGGCGTCCTCCATGCCCCAGGAGGTGGCGATGGAGGGCGGATCCTGCGGCGCCGCGGCGGTGGGCGCCCGGCAGCGTGGGCCACAGTCGCGGGTGATGGCCCAGTCCGACAGGATCATCCCACCATGGCCCTGCGCGCCGCGCAGCATGCCCTGCAGCATCTGCGCGTTGAAACCCGTCGCCACCGCCTCGAGCGGCCGGCCGTCGAACTGCGCGCCCACGGGGATCGGGTAGCTGGGCATCACGCCTTCGGCGCGCGCGGCCAAGGCACCGCCAAAGGCCTGCACGTGCAGGTCCAGCACCCCGGGATCCAGCTGCGCGAAGCGGCCGTAGTAATTGTGGGCATCGTAGCCCTCGGGCGCGGCCCCGTAGCCCACCCAGTGCTTGACGACCGCGGCGACGCCGTTGGCAGCGAGGCCTTCGGCCGCGCCCTGGAAGCCCTGCACATAAGCGCCGGCCAGGCGGCTGACGCGTGCCGGGTCGCTGCCGAAGGTGGCCGTCGCCCGCGGCCAGCGCGGCTCGGTGGCCAGGTCCGCCTGCGGCGACAGCGCCATATGGATGCCGACGGCACGGTATTCCTGGCGCGCGATGTCGCCGAAACGCTTCACCAGCGCCGCATCATCCAGCGCGCCGAAGCCCAGCGGCTCCGGCCACTGCGTGAACACGCTGGACTCGACGCTCGCGCCGAGCACGTACTGGAAGTGGTGGCGCGGGTCGGTGCTGATCGTCACCGGGATGCCCAGCCGCGTCCCCGCAGCCAGGGCCTGCACCGCGTTGTTGGCCTCTGCGAGCTGCGCCGCCGGCAGCGCGAGGCGCGTGATGAAACTGTTGATGTGCCGCTGCAGCACCAGCGGCTCCAATGCGGGCATGTCGTAGCCGGTGGGCGAGCGCCCCAACGGCCCGCCGCTGCCGGGCAAGGTCGCGTGCATCAGCACGCCGGCCTTCTCGGGAAGGGTCATGCGCGCGGCAAGATCCGCGGCGCGCCGCTCCGGCGGCAGGCGCCAGTCCTCGAAGGGCTGCAGACGACCGTCGACCAGCAGGTCGCGGAAGCGCAGACCGTCGATCACCAGGATCGGCTTGCCCTGCGATGTCAGCGCGGGCTGGAGGACAGGCGTTCCCGCCGCCGTGCTGTCGGCCGGCACCAGCAGGGTGGCGGCCAGGCCACTGGCGAGCACCGCCGCCGACACTGCGACCTTCAGTTCAGGCCAGCGCCCGCGCATCACGCACCTCCCCCGTCTCGAACACCAGCTGTTGTTCGGGCCAGCGCAGCGCGCCCAGCCGCGTCTCGAACTCCGTCGTGCCGTTGGCGCGCTCCATGAAGCGCGCACCAATGGAGTAGTCGACACAGAACACCTTGCGGCGCGGCCCCAGCCACGCCGTTGCCGCGAGGTCCGGGGCAAACACCGGCGGCATCTTCGGCGCCAGCCGCGGCCACTTGAAGGGTGCCGCCTGGCGCCAGTAATGGCCCACCACCACCGGCTGTTCATCCTCGTAGCGCTCCCACCACGGGTCGCGCTCGGCCATGCGCCAGCGTTCCATCACGTAATAAGGCTGCGGCGAGGGACGGTCCGGGCCGAAGGTCAGCACCCGCAGCGGGTTGTCCAGGTTGCGGCGCAGCTGCGCCTCGGCATAGGCCGGCAGGAAGGGCAGCGGCCCCCTGCCGCCCTGCATCGCCGCGGCATGCCCGGCCTTCTCGGCGGCCTCGGCAGCGTAGATGCCCTCTTCCCTCAGTCGGGTATCGATCTGCTCCTCGTACCGCCGGTAGAGCGCGGCCAGCGAGCCCGCCGGCTCGGTGCGCAGGCGCTCCAGCGATGGCGCGTGCCAGCCAGCGTGCACCAGGCGCAGGTCGGACCGCTCCAGCACCAGCGGCAGGCTGTCGAAGAAGGCCAGCAGCCGCGGCTTGAGCGCCGGCGGCACGATGCGGCAGTGGGCGTATTTGCCGCCGGGCTGCAGCTCGGCGTGCGTGGGATCGAGGAACCAGCGCAGGCTCTCGCGCGATTCGCCCAGCAGCAGCAGCAGCTCGTGGTTGCCAAGCAGGCACTGGGCGCGGCCCGCAGCCACGGCATCCATCACCCAGGTGGCCACGGCCGGGCTGTCCGGACCGCGGTCGACCAGGTCGCCGATGAACACCAGCCGGCGCCCCTGCGGATGCCGTGCCTCATCGTCATAGCCCAGGTGGCCGAGCAGCGCGCGCAAGGCCTCGAACTCGCCGTGCACGTCGCCGATGATGTCGATCGGTCCGTCGAAGGCCGTGCGGATGAGCCCGCTCATCGGGCAGCCCGTCGCAGGCGCAGCGCCTCTTCGATGTGCTTTTTCACGGCCACGGGGTCCTTGACCCCTGCCAACAGCACGCCACTCTGCCCGCGACCCGTGACCTTCACCGTGCCGTATTTGAACAGGCGGCCGACAAGGCCCTGTTCGATCTCGACGGTCTCGATGGCGTCCAGCTGCATCTCCTCGGTGACGCGCGACACCACGCCGGTCTTGCGCACCAGCCGCAGCGAGGTGACACCGATCTCGGTGCCGCGCAGGCGCAGCCACTCGCGCAGCGCCATCAGGGCAATCACGGCCAGCAGCAGGCTGCCGCCATACAGCGCCACCGGGTCCTGCCAGCGCGGCCCGAGGCCGCCGATGACCACCACGGCCATGAAGGCGTAGAACCACAGCCGGAGGTAGTCCAGCCAGTGCAGGTCGAAGGCGGCGACGAGGACCTCGTCGGTGATGAGCGACTGGCGCAGGTAGCGGTCGTGGGCCATGCGTGCTTCCGGAGACATCGAAGAGACCGCAACTATCCCGCATGCCGGCGGGGCTGGCTACCGCCGGCCAGGCGGGCGTAGAGTCCCTGCAGTCCACGATTCACTTGGGGGGAAAACCATGCTTGCACGACTTGCCATCGCCGGCCTGCTGCTGGCCACCTCGACCTGGGCCATCGCACAGGCTCCGCCCTCACCTCCCTCGCCGCAGGTGATGGCCGCGCGCGAAGCCGTCGGCAAGGCCTGCGCGGCCGACATGAAGACGCACTGCGGCGACAAGACCGGCCACGAGGGCATGATGTGCCTGCGCGCCCAGCAGGGCAAAGCCAGCGCGCCCTGCACCAAGGCCATGGACGAGCTGGTCAAGCTGATGACGGCCCAACACGCCGACCAGGCCGGGCACGGCAACCATGGCGGCCAGCACAAGCACTGAGCCAGCGCCATCTGGCGCGATCCACATCGGCGTGGGAAAATCGCGCCAGACATGGATAGATCGCGCCACACCATGGCGGAGACACAGCACGCCCTCTTGGCCAGCCTGTCGGCCTCGCCCAGCGGCATCGGCCTCGCCGAGTTGCGCAAGGCCCATCCGTCCGTGGCGCCGCGCAGCCTGCAGCGCTGGCTTGCGGCGTGGGTGGCTACCGGCCGCGTGACCGCCACCGGCGAGGCGCGCGCCCGGCGCTACTCCGCCTCGGCCCTGCGCTATGGCCGTGGCAACGTTGCCGTGAGCGCGGGACCGGCTGGCCGCTGGCACGTCGCTGAACCCGCCGCCGACGACATCCCCCTCTCCGCCGACGCCCGCGACGTGTTGCAGGCCGTTCGCCGCCCCGTCACGCAGCGGCCCGTCGTCGACCATGACGCCGGTTTCCTCGCGCGCTACCAACCCAACCGCAGCTTCTACCTGTCGCTGGGCTTGCGGCGCCAATTGAGGGGCATGGGCGAACTGCACCCGGACCAGACGCCCACCGGCACCTATGGCCGCGACCTGCTGGAGCGCCTGCTCATCGACCTGTCGTGGGCCTCCAGCCATCTCGAAGGCAATGCCTACTCGCTGTCTGACACCGCGCGGCTGATCGAGGCCGGGCAGGCCGCCAGCGGGCGCGCCGCCGAAGAGACGCGGATGATCCTGAACCACAAGCAGGCCATCGAGTTCCTGCTCGACAACCGCCAGGCCACGGGCTGCAACCGCTACACCCTGCTGAACCTGCACACGCTGCTGGTGGATGGCCTGCTGCGTAATCCGGCAGACGAGGGCCGGGTGCGCCAGCACGCCGTTCGCATCGGTTCCAGCAGCTACCAGCCCTGTCCCCTGCCCGCCGTTGTCGAGCAGCAGTTCGACCTGCTGCTGTCGAAGGCAGCGGCCATCGAAGACCCGTACGAGCAATCGTTCTTCCTGCTGGTGCACCTGCCCTACCTGCAGCCCTTTGCGGATGGCAACAAGCGCACGGCCCGCCTCGCTGCCAACCTGCCCTTGTTCCGTGCCGCGCTGTGCCCGCTCACGTTCATCGGCGTACCGCCCGCGGCGTTCTCGCGGGGCATCCTGGGCGTCTACGAAATGACCCGCGTCGAGCTGCTGCGCGACCTTTATGTATGGGCCTATGGCCGCTCGGTACAGGAATACCAGACCTTGCTGCGGACACTCTCCGAGCCGGATCCGCTGCGTCTGGCCTGGCGCGCCTTCATCCGTGCCACCATCCGCACGGTCGTGCTGCAACCCCAGGGCGACGATCTGGCGCTCATCCGCGCCGAGGTCGAAGCGCAGGTACCCGCGGCGCTGCGTCAGGACGTGGAAGGCCTGGTGATCGAGGAACTGCGGCGCATCCACGAGGGCGTGCTGGCCCGCTACGGCCTCACGCCTGCCGCGCTGCGCACCTGGCAGGCATCGCGCCGCTGAGGCTCAGTCCTCGTCGTCGTCCTCGACCGGCCGCTCCCCGCCCACGCCCAGCACCGCCTGCGCTTCCAGCGCCGGCAGGGCTTCGACCTTGCCCAGCGTGCGCGTGAGCACGCGGTTGCGCCGGTCGGCGGCGTCGATCGTGTTGCTGGCCTCCTCAAGCTTCTTGCGCGTCTTGGCCAGTGCCTCGCCGAACTTGCCGAACTCGCTCTTGACCGCACCCAGCACCTGCCAGACCTCCGACGAGCGCTTCTCGATGGCCAGCGTGCGGAAGCCCATCTGCAGGCTGTTGAGCAGCGCAGCCAGCGTGGTGGGACCGCAGAGGATGACGCGGCACTCGTTCTGCACCCATTCGGCGAGCCCGGGGCGGCGCAGCGCCTCCGCATACAAACCTTCGGTGGACAGGTAGAGCACAGCGAAGTCGGTGGTGTGCGGCGGCGCCAGGTACTTGTCGCGGATGCTGCGCGCCTCGCTGCGCAGGCGCTGCTCCAGCGCCTTGCCGGCCTCGTCCGCCCGGCCGGCGTCAGCGGCGTCCTGTGCATCGAGCAGGCGCTGGTAGTCCTCGACGGGAAACTTGGCGTCGATGGGCAGCAGCAGCCGGCCGGTGCCGCTTTGCGGACCCGGCATGCGCACGGCGAATTCCACGCGCGCGCTGCTGCCCGGCACGGTGGCGACGTTGCGCTCGTACTGCTCCACGGTGAGCAGCTGCTGCAGCAGGTTCTCCAGCTGCATCTCGCCCCAGGTGCCGCGCGTCTTGACGTTGGTGAGCACGCGCTTGAGGTCGCCCACGCCGCTGGCCAGTGTCTGCATCTCACCCAGACCGCGGTGCACCTGCTCCAGCCGGTCGCTGACCAGCTTGAAGGATTCGCCCAACCGCTGTTCCAGCGTGCCCTGCAGCTTCTCGTCGACCGTGGTGCGCATGGCCTCGAGTTGCGTCTGGTTGTCGGCACGGATCTGCTGCAGCTCGCCGCGCAGCGCCTGCTCCAGCTTCTCGCGCAAGGCGGCGAGGCTGTCGGCCACGGTCTTCTGCGTGGCCAGTGCCGTGTTGTTGAGCTGCGCCGTGCTGGCCTGCGCCTGGCGCTGCAGAGCCTCGAGGCTGCGCCGCTGGGACTCTTCCAGCGCCTGGATGCGCTGCGCCAGCTCGCTGCGCAACGCGGACTGGGCTGTCGCCTGTGTCTGGGCGAGCGACGTGACCTGGCCCTTGAGTTCCGCCAGGCCCTCGCCCAGGCGCTGCAGTGCCTCGAGATCACCGCGTTCGCGGCCCATGCGCTGCCACAGCAGCAGCACGACCACGAGCAGCAGCCCCAGCAGGACCGGCGTCAGCACTTCCAGGATCATCACGGCAGGCACTCCCCGACCGCGCAGCGGTCGGCCATCATGGCGACGCCATGAAGCCTAGCCCATGACCGCCCTCGCCGGCCTTTTCGTTTCTGCACTGGTGGCCGCAACGCTGCTGCCCGCGCAGTCCGAGGCGGTGCTGTCCCTGTTGGCCTTGCAAGGGGCCCATCCGCTGTGGCTGCTGTGGAGCGTCGCCACGGTGGGCAACACGCTGGGCAGCCTCATCAACTACGGGCTGGGGCGCGGGCTCGAGCGCTTCAGTGCCCGCCCGTGGTTCCCGGTCGGGCCTGCGGCGTTGGCGCGTGCGCGCGTGCACTACCAGCGTTGGGGCCACTGGTCGTTGCTGGGCAGCTGGCTGCCGCTGGTGGGCGACCCGCTGACGCTGGTGGCCGGCGTGCTGCGCGAGCCCTTGTGGCGCTTTGTCGCCGTGGTGGCCTTCGCCAAGGGCGCGCGCTACGCGGTGCTGCTGTGGCTGGTGCTGCAGGTGGCGCCCTGAGCCCGGCGCGCCAAAGCGCTCAGACCTTCTTCACGAACTCCGACTTCAGGCCGATGGCGCCCACGCCGTCGATCTTGCAGTCGATGTCGTGGTCGGCATCGACCAGGCGGATGTTGCGCGCCTTGGTGCCCACCTTGAGCGTGGTGGTGCTGCCCTTGAGCTTCAGGTCCTTGATCAGCGCGACCGTGTCACCATCGGCCAGCACATTGCCGACGGCATCCTTCCAGACACGTGCCACCGCGGCCTCGTCGCCGCCCGCGGCCGCCGTGGCGGCCGGATCCCACTCGTGCGAGCACTCCGGGCAGACCAGCATGCGGCCGTCCTCGTAGGCATAAGCGGACTGGCATTTCGGGCAAGGCGGCAGGGTGCTCAAGGCTGGGCTCCGGTGGGGAGCGCGAAGTGTACCGGCGCGCCCGGGCCCAGCGGCAGGTCGAGGGCCACCCAGGCCATCACCAGCGCGACACCGCTGACCAGGAGCCACAGCGAATACGGCAGCATCGTCGCCGCCAGGCTGCCCAGGCCGAAGTCCTTCTGCCAGCGCTGGCAGAACACCAGGATGAGCGGGAAGTAGACCATCAGCGGCGTGATGATGTTGGTCGCGCCATCGCCGACGCGGTAGGCGGCGGTGGTCATCTCCGGGCTGATGCCGACCAGCATCAGCATGGGTACCAGCACCGGCGCCAGCAGCGCCCACTTGGCACTCGCGGAGCCGACCAGCAGGTTCACCGCCGTGGTGAAGATCACCACCAGCGCCAGCAGCACCGGCGGCGGCAGGTCGATGGCGCGCAGGCCCTGCGCACCATGCGCCGCGATGATCAGCCCCAGGTTCGACCAGGCGAACAGCGCCACGAAGTGCGCTGCCGCGAAGGCCAGCACCAGGTAATAGGCCATGTCGCCCATCGAGTCGGCCATCATCTTGATCAGGCTGCGATGGCCCAGCACGGTGCCGGCACGCCGGCCATAGGCCCAGCCTGCCGCCAGGAACAGCAGGAAGAAGCCGCCCACCAGCGACTGGTACAGCGGCGTCAGGCGCGACTCGGGCTTGGCGCTCTCGTCGATCAACGGCGTGCCAGGCCCGAGCGTCAGCAGCAGCCACAGGGCCACGACCGCCAGCACCGCCCAGCCTGCGGCGGCGAGGCCGCCCCGCTCTGCCGTCGAGAGATCACCCGTATCGACACCATCGGCCACCGTGGGCGTGACCTCGCCCTGCGGCACCGCGCCGCCGGTCCACGGGCCCAGCCGCGGCTCGATGACGCGCTCGGTGACGAACCAGATCACCGGCAGGAACACCACCGTCATGGCCATGATGAAGTACCAGTTGCCGGCGATGTTCGCCTGCCAGCCGGGGAACACTGTGCCCACGGCGGACTGCGTGATGCCGAACAGCAGCGCATCGAGCTGGCCCGGCAGCAGGTTGGCCGAGAACCCCCCCGAGACCCCGGCAAAAGCCGCGGCGATGCCCGCCACAGGATGACGGCCCGCCGCGGCGAACAGCAGGCCGGCCAGCGGGATCAGCACCACATAGGCGGCATCGGCGGCGAGGTTGCCCAGCAGTGCAGCCAGCACCACCAGCGGCGTCAGCAGTGCGCGCGGCGCATTGCGCACGCCAGCGCGCATGGCGGCCGAGAGCAGGCCGCTGCGCTCGGCGACACCCGCGCCCAGCATCACCACGAGCACGTAGCCCAGCGGGTGGAAATGCGAGAACGTGGTGGGCATCTCCACCCAGAAGCGCTTGAGGTTGTCTGCCGAGAGCAGGCTGACCGCTTCGATGACCTGCGGCCTGCCGGTGGCCGGGTCGATGGCGGTGGGGTGCAGCGCCGACCAGCCGGTGACGGCCGCCAGCACCGAGACCAGCACCAGCCCGACCATGAGGATCAGGAACAGGGCGACGGGGTCGGGCAGCCGGTTGCCGACCCGCTCGATGACCGCAAGGAAACGCGCCATGGCGCTGGGTGATGCAGCAGAAGTGTTCATGGGCCGATGCTGCCCGAGCCGTCGCGGGCTGTCACGCAACGGGCGGCAGCACCCCGAGGCGTGCAGCGGCGTGGAGCAACTGGACCGCTGTCGTGGCCCCCAATTTCTGGCGCAGTGATGACTGGTGGTTGGCCACCGTTTTGGCCGTGAGACCCAGCTGGCGCGCAATGTCGCCCAGCTCGTGGCCGGCCACCAGCATGCGCAGCACCTCGAACTCGCGCGGTGACAACAGGTCCTGAGCCTCTCCCGGCGCAACCGAACGCAGCGCCAATGCCTGGGCGATCGCCTGTGACAGGTAGGGCTGGCCTTGGGCGACGGCCAGCACCGCCTCCACCAGCGTCCCGGGCGCGGCCGCCTTGGTCACGTAACCCAGTGCACCGGCCTGCAGGGCACGGGTGGCGAACACCGTTTCATCGTGCATGCTGAAGACCAGCACGCGGGCCTGCGGCTCGCGCGCGCGGATGCGCCGCAACACCTCGATGCCGCTGGCACCGGGCAAAGACAGGTCCAGCACGGTGACCTGGGGCGAAAGCTCGGTGAAGGCCCGGTAGGCCGACTGCGCATCGGCGGCCTCACCCACCACCTGCAGGCGCGGATGGCGCTCAAGCAGGCGCCGGTAGCCCTCGCGGACCACCGCATGGTCGTCCACCAGCAGCACGCGGACGACTTCGGGCCCCGCGCTCACGGGCGTGCCTCCGCGGGGTGCGTGGCGGCGTCCAAGGGAATCTCGGCGCGGACCGTAACGCCGGCCCCGGGACGCCCCTGCCAGCTGAACCGCCCCCCCAGCAGCTCGATGCGCTCGCGCATGCCGGCGATGCCGAAGCCGCAGGTTGGCGGGCGTCCGTCCGGTACGCCCACGCCGTCGTCGCGGATCTCAAGCAGCACCTCGGCGGCGGCCGGCCCACGGGTCAGGTCAATCTCCACACGCGTGGCCCGGGCATGGCGCAGGGCATTGGTGAGAGCCTCCTGCACGAGGCGGTAGATGGCGAGATTGACCGCTTCGTCCAGCCCCTCCAGTTCACCGGCCACCGACAGGCGCAGCTGCAGTGCGGGTGCCGCGCGTCGCCAGACGTCCATGCAGGCTTCCAGCGCCGCGACCAGGCCGAGCTCGTCCAAAGCCGCCGGCCGCAGACGGTGCATGAGGTCGCGCACCGCCGCATAGGCCTGTGCGGACTGCGCGCCGATGCGCAACCCCGCCTCGCCTGCCGGTCCCGGCAACTCTTCCAGGGCCAGCGCCTCCAGCCTCAGGGCGTTGAGCACCTGCCCCAGCTCGTCGTGCAGCTCGCGTGCGAGGTGGCGGCGCTCGTCCTCCTGCAGTGCCAGCGTGGCCCGCCTCAGGCGCCGGTTGTCGGCCATCGCCGCCTGCAGCTGCGCGTGGCGCCGGGCATACAGGACCACCAGACTGGCGGCGAACACCCACAGGGCCACCAGCCATTCATCCAACTGCAGGTGTTCCCAGCGGCGGCTGGCCAAGTGCAGGCGTTCAGCAAATTCCAGCCAGGTGGCGACCAAGGCTGCCGCAAGCGCCAGCAGCGCCGCCCCTGACAGGCCCCACCACGGTGAGCGGTTCATGCGGCGATCTTACGGCGCCGCCGATCGGGAATTCTTCCCGGCCGCAACGGGAGCGCCACGACTGGTGACTGCGGCTGCCCGCGCACACACTCCGCGCATGAAAAAGCTCCCCTCTCCGGCCCTCGCGGCCTGTGCAACCACGCTTCTGCTCATCACCACGGCCCGGGCCGCCACACCGGGAACGGGCGCCGCCGCGGAAGAGCAGCTCGAAGAAGTGGTCATCACCGCCCCTTACGGTTGGGCGCTGGCGCGCGACCGCGTCCCGGCCCGCGTGCAGACGGTCGATGCGGCCGAGATCGCGCAGCGCCAGGTGCTGGACCTGTCCGACCTGCTCGACCGCGGCTTCGGCAGCGTGCACATCAACCATGCGCAGAACAATCCGCTGCAGCCGGACCTGAACTTCCGCGGCCAGACCGCCTCGCCGCTGCTGGGCCTGGCCCAGGGCCTGTCGGTGTATGCCAACGGCGTGCGCCTCAACGAGACCTTCGGCGACACCGTGAACTGGGACCTGCTGCCGCTCTCGGCGCTGCAGGGCGTGCAGATGATCTCCGGCACGCAGCCGGTCTTCGGCCTCAATTCCCTGGCCGGCGCGCTGTCGCTGCGCCTGAAGAACGGCTTCGACTTCACCGGCGGCAGCGTCGAGACCTCGCAGGGCAGCTTCGGCCGCAGCAGCAGCGCCCTGCAGTACGGCCTCAACAACGGCCGCTGGGGCGCGTATGCCCTGCTGGACCATTTCTCGGAAGACGGCTGGCGCGACTACTCGGCCTCGCATGCGCTGCGCGGCTTCGGCGCGCTCAGCTACCGCAACGGCGAGGACCGCTTCGATCTTTCGCTGGCCCATGCCGACAGCCACCTGCGCGGCAACGGCGCAACACCGGTGGAACTGCTGGCCAGCGACCGCGCGGCGGTCTTCACCCACCCGGACATCACCGACAACGGCATGACGCTGCTGATCGCCGAGGGGCAGAAGACCTTGGGAACCGGCCTGCGACTGAGCGGCACGCTGTTCCACCGCGAACTGCGCACCCGCACCTTCAACGGCGACGGCACCGTGTTCGAGGAATGCGCGTTCGGCGACGACGAATTCCTGGTCGAGGAGGATTTTTCGGACGTGGATGGCGATGGCGCGTGTACCGACGGCATCGATGCCGGCATCGAGCTGGTGCGGGACGCGTCAGGCCAGGCCTTGGAGGCGGAACTCGACGACGCGGAGCTCGACGCTGTCAACAACCTGGGCCTGCGGCGCCAGCGCAACCACGGCGCTTCCGCGCAGGTCACGCACGCCCTTGAGCTGGGCGGGGGCAGGACGAACCAGTTCCTGCTGGGTGGGGCCTGGGTTGACGGCCACACTGCCTTCGACGCGCAGGTCGAGGTGGCCCGCCTGCTGGACGACCGCTCAACGAACCGGACCGGACTTTACGCCGACGAGTTCGCCACCGCAGTGGACAGCGACGTCGCCACCTGGAGCCTCTACGCTGCCAACACGCTCGACCTCACGCCCCAGCTGGCGCTGCACGTGGCCGGCCGCTACGACCAGACGACCATCGAGCTGCAGGATCGCAGCGGCCAGAGCCCGGAGCTCAACGGCCGCCACCGCTTCGGCCGTCTGAACCCGTCGGCAGGCTTGAGCTTCCGCAGCGACCGCGGTTGGCAGGCCTACGCCAGTCTGGCGCAAGCCAGTCGCACCCCCACTGCCGTGGAGCTGGCCTGCGCCGACGAGGACGCACCCTGCAGCCTGCCCAACGCCTTCCTGGCCGATCCGCCGCTGGATGAAGTGGTGGCGCGCACGCTGGAACTGGGGGTGCGCGGCGGCAGCGCCGGCGGCCTCGAGTGGCATGTCGGCCTGTTCCGTACGGTGAACCGTGACGACATCCTGTTCCAGACCACCGGCGGCCCGCAGGGCAACGTCGGCTTCTTCGACAACGTCGCCGACACGCGGCGCCAGGGCATCGAGATCGAACTGGGCCAGCAGCGGGGCCATTGGTCCTGGCGTCTGGATTACAGCGGCCTGGATGCACGTTTCCGCGAGTCCTTCGTGGTCAACAGCCCGAACCACCCCTTGTTCGGCGATGACGCGGCCGACTATTCCGGGGCCGCGCGCGTGGCAGGCCAAGACAAGTTGCAGGTGCTGTCCGGCGACACGATCCCCGGCATGCCGCGGCATCAGGCAAAGCTGCTGCTGGACTGGCGCGCGTCGGCCCGCTGGCAGCTTGGGGCAGACCTGCAGTACCGCTCCGGCGTCTACCTGCGGGGGGACGAGATCAACGTGCTGGGCCGTACCGATGCCTATGCCCTGGTCAACCTCCGCGCCCAGTTCGACGCGGGCGCGGGCGTGGTGGTGTTCGCGCGCATCGAGAACCTGCTGGACCAGGACTACGAGACCTTCGGCCTGCTGGGCGAGCCGGACGAGGTGTTCGCGGACTTCGAGGACCCGCGTTTCCTTGGTGCCGGACCGCCGCGCGGGGCCTGGTTGGGTGCGCGCTGGCGGTTCTGATCCGTCAATATCTGGTCGCCAGATAATTCATCTATTTTGGCACCAGATAACCGCTAGACTATCCGGCATGAACGACGCCGGTTGGCTGGTGGCGCTGATGAACCGCGCGGGCCTGGGGAACCAGGAACTGGCGGCGCGCCTGGCCGCGGCCGGCTGGAAAGGCGGCGTGGCCAATGTGTCCCACTGGCGGACGGGCCAGGCCCGGCTGCCGCTGGACCTGTTGCCGGCGGTGCTCCGCGCCGCGGGCCTCGACCCGCGGGAGGGCGAGGGTCTGCGGCAGGGGCTGCAGTTCCTCGCCCGCCGCCATCCCGCGCTCGAGGCCTTCCTGCGTCCCCTGCCACCCGCGACGGCGCCCGCCAGCGCGCCGCCAGCCGCAGGCCTGCCGTCCTACATCGGCCGCCGCGGACGCCATCGTGGACAGCGCTTTGTGCCCGCGCGCACCGCCCGGGGCCAGTTCATCGCCGCGCGCTCCCGCGCCGACGAAGACCGGCAGTGCTTCGATGATCCCGCCAGCCTGCTGGCGGCCCTGAGGGCGGACCCTGAGTTGCGCCTGCGCATGGTGCCGGAGACGGACCCGAAGGCCGCCCCCTCACTCATCCATCAGGCTTCCTTGGTCTGGACCTGACCGTACAATCAGGCATGACCACACGCATGCTCCCTGCCGTCGCCGCCAGCCTGCTGGGCCTGGCGGCCTGCCACAGCGTCCCGCCCACCTCACTGTCACCGGCACGCCCAGGCGCCCTGCTGGCCTGCGAGTCGCTGCAGCAGGCGGGACCGTTCGCGGACACGCGCTGGTTGTCGGCCGAGCGGCTGCCCGCGGGCGCGCTGCACCAGGGCGACCGGCCGCTGCCCGAGCATTGCCTGCTGCGCGGCCTGATGCACGAGCGCCGGGGCGCGGATGGCAAGACCTACGCCATCGGTTTTGAGATGCGGTTGCCGCAGGCCTGGAATGGCCGCTTTTTCTACCAGGGCAACGGCGGCCTCGACGGCGTTGTGGCGCCCGCCCTCGGGGCCCTGGGCGGTGGCCCTCTGACCGGTGCCCTGATGCAGGGCTTTGCCGTCATCAGCGCGGATGCCGGCCACGACACGGCGCAGAACGACAGCTTCGGCCTGGAGCCCCAGGCCCGCTTGGACTATGGCTACCAGGCGGCGGCGAAACTCACGCCCCTGGCCAAGGCCGTCATCGCCGTGGCCTACGGCCGCGGACCGGACCGCTCGTACATCGGCGGCTGTTCGAACGGCGGACGCCACGCCATGGTGGCCGCCGCGCGCCTGGGCAACGAATACGATGGTTTCCTCATCGGCGCGCCCGGCTATCGCCTTCCCGAAGCCGCCTTCGCGCAACTCCGTGGGGCGCAGCAGTGGGCGTCATTGCTGCCGGATGCCGCCCGGCACCGCAGCGCCACCGCCGAGGAACTGGCCACCGTGCTGACGGCGCAGGAGCGCGCTTCCCTCGCCGCTGCAGTGCTGGCGCGCTGCGATGCCCTGGATGGTGCCCGTGACGGCCTGGTGCAGGACACCTGGGGCTGCCAGGCCCGCTTCTCGCTGGACGACCTGCCCACCTGCGGCGCAACCCGTGACGGGCAGTGCCTGGGCGCCGCGCAGAAGCAGGTGCTGGCTGCCGTGTACGCCGGCGTCCGCACCCGGCAGGGCCAGATGATCTACAGCCCCTTCCCCTGGGATACGGGCATCGCCGGGCGCGACTGGGCGCAATGGAAGTTCAACAGTCCGCTGACGCGCGACAATGTGGCGGTCGGCACGATCTTCACCTCGCCGCCGGCCGCGCCGCTGCAGGCGCTGGAGGCCGACATCGACACGCTGTGGCCACGGGCTGCTGCCACGGCCGGTCCTTACGGCGAATCCGCCCTGTCGTTGATGTCGCCGCCGGACCATGCACGCCCGCGCAACATCGCGGCGCTGGGGCAGCGCGGCGCAAAGCTGGTGCTGTACCACGGTGTCAGCGATCCGGTGTTCTCGGCGGAAGACACGCGCCAGTGGCTGCTGCGCCTGCAGGCAGCGGCAGGCGGCAAGGCCGATGCCTTCGCGCGCTATTTCCCGGTCCCGGGCATGAACCACTGCCGCGGCGGCCCAGCCACCGACCAGTTCGACCTGCTGACGCCACTGGTGGCCTGGGTGGAGCAGGGCATCGCACCACAGGCCGTGCCTGCGCAGGCACGGGGTCCCGGCAATGCCGGCACGGCCAACCCCGAGGTCCCCGCCGACTGGGCGGCCGACCGCTCCCGACCGCTGTGCGCCTATCCGACCGTCGCGCGCCACACAGGCCGCGGCAGCCTGGACGACGCCACCCAGTTCCGCTGCCAGTGATCTGCCTGCCCGGAGTCCCTGCATGAACCTCAAACTGCCCCGCGCCGCGGCCTTGCCGGCCCTCGCGCTGTCCCTGGCCCTGCCGCTGCACGCCGCTGCGCCGCCTCCCGACACCGAAGCCCAGGCGCTCGCGCTGGCGCGCGAGGTGATCGCCCTGCGTTCGGTGCAAGGCCCGGGCAACCAGACGGCCGAGGTCGCGCGCGCCTTCGCCAAGGTGCTGCAGGAGGGCGGCTGGCAGGCGCGTGACATCGAGATCGTGCCGCACCAGGACGCGGCCTACCTGATCGCCACCTGGCCGGGCAGCGATCCGGCGCTCAAGCCGCTGGTGATCTCTGCCCACATGGACGTGGTCGAGGCACGGCCCGAGGACTGGCAGCGCGACCCGTTCACGCCGGTGGTCGAAAACGGCTTCCTCTACGGCCGCGGCAGCAGCGACGTGAAGTTCGATGCCTCACTGGCGGTCATGGCCTTGGTGGACCTGCGCCGCCAGGGCTTCCGCCCGCGCCGCAGCGTCATCGTCGCCTACTCAGGCGACGAGGAAACGACCATGGCGACCTCGCAGCTCATCGCCAGGCGCCTGGCCGATGCGCACATGGTGCTCAACGTGGATGGCGGCGGCGGCACGCTGTCGGAGGCCGACGGCACACCGCTCTACTGGTCCTGGCAGGGCGCGGAGAAAACCTATGCGGACTTCCAGATCGAAGTGACCAACGCCGGTGGCCACAGCTCGATGCCGCGATCCGACAACGCCATCAGCCAGCTCGCGGCCGCGGTGGCGCGCATCGGCGCGCACCACTTCACGCCGGAGCTCAACGACCTCACGCGTGGCTACTTCCGCGAGGCGGCGCGCTTCCAGACCGATCCGAAGATCGCCGCCGCGATGCGTGCCTTCGCCACCGATCCGGCCGACGCTGCCGCGATCGCGGTGCTGCGAGCGGACCCGGCCAATGTTGGTCGCATCGGCACCACCTGCGTGCCCACGCTGTTGTCCGGCGGCCATGCCACCAACGCCCTGCCGCAGCGCGCGACCGCGAACATCAACTGCCGCATCTTCCCGGGCCATACGCCGGCCGGGATCATGGCCGAGCTGCAGCGCGTGGCTGCCGAGCCGGCAGCCCGCTTCAGCGACGTGACCGAAGGTTCGGTGGCCACGGCTGCCTCGCCGCTGCGCGAGGATGTGGTCGCGGCACTCAGCGCCGCGCTGCAGGCTGCCCGGCCGGGCGTCCCGCACTTCCCCTCGCAGGCCTCCGGCGCCAGCGATTCCATGTGGTATCGCGCGCTCGGCATCCCGAGCTATGGCGTGAGCGCACAGTTCATCAAGGACTCGGACGACTACTCGCATGGGCTCAACGAGCGCGTGCCGCTGTCGAACCTCGCGCCGTCCCTGGTGTTCTACCGGCATCTGTTTTCCACCCTCGCCCGCTGAGCCACACGCTGCCTGCAGGAGTCTTGAGATGCGAATGGCCGTCGCCCTCCTTCCACTGTTTGCTGCCGCACACGCCGCAGAGCCCTGCAGCGCCCTGCCGACGGCGCTGGCCGACGCAGGAATGGTGCTGCAGACCGAGCCGGTCGAGGCCGGCATGCGCCTGCAGGCTGGCCCCCCGGGTGCACCGCCCGGACCGGCACTGGCCGCGCACTGCCGTGTCAGCGGCCGTATGGCCCAGCGCATCGGCCAGGATGGCAAGCCCTACCACATCGGCTTCGAACTGCGGCTGCCACTGGCGTGGAACGGCCGCTTCCTCTACCAGGGCGGCGGTGGCAACGACGGCGTGATCCGCCCGGCCATCGGTGCGCAGGCCACGCTGGAGCCGGCACTGAACCAGGGCTTTGCCGTGGTCAGCACCGATGCCGGCCATCAGACCCCCACGGCCGATTTCGGTTTCGATCCGCAAGCCCGGCTCGACAATGCCTATGTCGCGCACGACCGCGTGGCCACCGCCGCCAAGTTGATCGTGCAGCGCCATTACGGGCGCCCTGCAGACCGCACCTACTTCATCGGCTGCTCGGGCGGTGGCCGCCAGGGCATGATGTTCACGCAGCGTTTCCCGGAACATTTCGACGGCGTGATCGCGATGGCGCCGGCCATGCGCGTGTCCAAGGGGGCCACCATCGCCGCCGCCTGGGACACGCAGACCCTGCAGGCCATCGCACCGCGCGGCAGCGACGGTCTGCCCGTGCTGAGCCAGGCCCTCACCGACAACGACCTGGCAACGCTGCGCCAGGGCATCCTCAAGGCCTGTGACGCTGACGACGGCGTCGCCGATGGCTTGGTCTCGCACCCTGCGGCCTGCCGCTTCCAGGTGCAGGCCCTGCAGTGCAAGGCCGGGGTGACCGAGGGCTGCCTCGCGGCGCCCAAGGTGCAGGCGCTGCAGCGGATCATGGCCGGGGCGCGCAACTCGCGTGGTGAGCCGCTGTATTTCAGCTGGCCCTGGGATGCCGGCATGGGCCACCCGGCCAACGACTGGCGCGCCTGGAAGCTGGGCAATTCCCCCACATCGCGGCCCAACGCCATCAACGCCACCATGATGCAGGACGCGCTGCAGGGCTACTTCGTCACGCCGCCAGACCGTTCACTCGACATCCTGCGCTTCGATTTCGACCGCGACCCGGCGCGCATGGACGCCTACAGCTGGGTGTTCAACACCGCCGACGACGTGACGCTGGCGCGGTACAAGGCCCGGGGCGGCAAGCTGCTGCTGGCGCATGGCCTTGCAGACCCGATCTTCTCCCCGCATGAGAGCATCGACTACATGCAGCGCCTGCAGGCCGAGCATGGCGCCGCGGCCGGTGACTTCTCGCGGCTGTTCCTGGTGCCCGGCATGGGCCACTGCCAGGGTGGCGCGGCCACCGACCAGTGGGACGGCCTCGGCGCACTGGTGGCCTGGGTGGAGAAAGGCCAGGCGCCGGCACAGGTGATGGCGCAGGGCAGCCGCGTGTTTGCGGGGCGCTCGCGGCCACTGTGCCCGTGGCCGCAATACGCGCGCTACACGGGCCAGGGCGATGTGGAGGACGGGCGCAACTTCCGCTGCGCCGCGCCTGCTCAGTAACGGTCCGCCGTCACGTTGATGACGCTGACCGCGTCGGCCGGATAGGGCAGCATCGTCGCGTCCCAGGCGGCCCATGCCGCTTTCATCGCCGCAAAGCGCGCGGGCTCGGCCTGCGCGCGGTTGGCGCGCTCGCGCTCGTCGTCCGCCAGGTTGAACAACCACTCGTTGCGGCCGAGCTTGAGGTACTTCCAGTCGCCATCGCGCAGCGCGGCCTGCGTGCCGGCCTTGTAGCGCCAGAACAGTTGCCGGGGTCGCGGCGCGGCCGCGCCCGTGATGACATCGAGCAGGTTCTCGCCGTCACTCGGGAAGTCCTTGTGCGTCGCTGCCCCGGCCGCCGCCAGCAAGGTGGGCACCCAGTCCATCGAGATGTTGACCTGCTCGCTGCGGCGGCCCGCGGCGATGCGCGCGGGCCAGCGCACGAAGAACGGCACGCGGATACCGCCCTCCAGCAGCTCTGTTTTCTGGCCGCTGAACGGCCAGGTGTCGGAGAAGCGCTCGCCACCGTTGTCGCTGGTGAAGATCACGATCGTGTCGCGCGCCATGCCCTGGGCGTCGAGCGCCGCGAGCACGCGACCCACGGCCGCATCCAGCGCCGCCAGCATGCGCCGGTAGGTGGCGATGTTGCCCCCGTCCGTGTGCTGCAGGATCTTCAGCGCATCCGAGACCGCCTTGTCCTCCGGGCCTTCCCAGGGCCAGTGCGGTGCCGTGAAGTGCAGGCTGAGGAACAGCGGCTTCTGGTCTGCGCGCGCCGCACCGATCTCGCGCACCGCACGGTCCGCGAGCAGGTCGGTGAGGTAGCCCACGTCATTGGCGGGCTGCCGATCATTCATCAACGTGCCGCCGCTACCCGTGCCGAAAGCACCGGGTTGGTGGCGGAAGTAGTCGGTGCCACCCGACTCGATGCCATAGAAGCGCTCGTAGCCACTGTGCAGCGGGCCGAAGCGCGGCTCGCTGCCCAGGTGCCACTTGCCCACCAGCACCGTGCGATAGCCCTGGTCACGCAGCAGGGACGGCAAGGTCGGATGCTCCGGCGGCAGCCCGACCTCGACATTGCGGCCCAGCGGCTCATCGAGGCCGCAGCGCAGGCGGTACTGGTAGCGGCCGGTGATCAGGCCCGTGCGCGTCGCCGAGCAGACCGCCGAATTCGCGTAGGACTGCCGCAGGAACAGGCCTTCGTTGGCGATGCGGTCGATGTGCGGCGTGGTCATGCCGCGCAGGCCGGTGATGCCCGTGTCCGCAAAGCCGAGGTCATCGGCCATGATCCAGACGATGTTCGGGCGCGTGGCGGCGCCGGCCCAGGCGGGCAACCCGGCGCTCACGCCTGCCGCGGCACCCGCGGCCAGCACCTCACGGCGCGTCAGCACGCGCCCCCGCGTTGATCGGCTCATCCCAACCCCCCTTGCCTGTGGTTGGGCCCGACTTTACGCGGCGGCAGCAACATCAGCCAGCAGCGCCCTCCGCGCGGATCATGTTCTCCAGCAGCTTGCGGCCGCGCACGCAGTGCGCATCGCCGCGCACCAGCAGCTCCTGCGGCATCTCCGGCAACGAGGAGATCATGGACTCGATCTCCCGCGTCGCGAGCATGTCCTCGTTGAGGGTCTCGCGCAGCCCGTTGATGAAGGCCTCGCCCAGCGCCACGTCGTCGCGTGCGAACGTGCGGGACAGCGCGAAGAAGTAGTGCGCGTCGTGCAACTTGCCAGGGGTGATGGCATGGAAGACCCGAAACGCACCGATCTGCCTGCCAGTACCGAATTCCTCGCCCACCTCGTGGAAATGGTCGAAGCCGGCGTGCAGCGCCGGCATGTGCCATTTCATGCCAAAGGCCCGGTCCACGCGGCCGCTGTGGTTGAGCAACTGGCCGATCAGCGGCGGGCAGGCAACATTTTTCATGTTGCGCGTGCTGCGCATCCAGCCCGGGCCCTCATCGCGCACCTCCGGCGCCTCGGCGATGCCGTCGGAGGCGATGGTGGAACGGTGCAGGTAGCCCAGGTGGCTGAGGTCCAGCAGGTTGTCATGCATGAGCATGTAGCGGCCCGGCACCGGGTAGTACACGCCACCGACGGCGGCATATCCCGGATCCGTGAGGCCCAGTTCGTGGTGGTCGGGGATCAAGGCCGGATCGGCCTTGTCCGGATCGCCGGGCCAGATCCACAGCCACTGCCACCGCTCCACCAGCGGGTAACTGGGAATGCGGCAGACGTTGGGGATCTGCGCCTGCGTGGGGATCTTCACGCACTTGCCGGTCCGGTCGAAGGTGATGCCGTGGTACAGGCACTCGATGTCATCGCCCGCCAGGCGGCTCTTGCCCAGCGGAAAGTGCCGGTGCGGGCAACGCCCGCCCACGGCCACGGCCTCCCCCGCCTCCGTGCGGTAGAAGGCCACCGGCTGGTTGAGGATCCAGCGCTCCATCGGCGTGCGCGTGACCTCGCTCGACCACGCGGCGATGTACCACTGGTTGCGGGGGGCAAACAGGTTCTCAGGCAGCGGATACATGGACGGCTCCTGTGCGTGGCGGCATCAGTCGAAGTTGCGGCGGATCGTCAGCATCCACTCCCGAGGACGGCCAGGCCGCCCCGTCGAGGAAAAGTACGGCGGATCGGGCCGACCGAACATCGACTCGTAGTAGAACTTGTCCGACAGGTTGGTGAGCGCCAGCGTCGCGTCCCAGCTGCGCTCGCGGTTCGACCACGTCAGCTTCGCATCGAGCACACCGCGGGAATCAATCCGCGTGGCGGCCTGGTTGACGGCCTCGGACTGGATCTCCGAGCGGTAGGCATAGTCGACGCGCGGCGTCAGCGTGCCATGGTCACCCAGGTCGATGGCATAGCCCAGACCGGCGGACATCGTGAAGTCCGGCGTATAGATGTTGGTCATGTCCAGGCTGATGCCGGTGTCCGGGTTGATGCGCTGGTACTCGAAGTCCAGCCAACCCGCTGAAAGGTCCAGCTGCAGGCCGTTGTCCGGGCGGACCACCAGCTCCACTTCAAGACCGCGGATGTCCGCGTCACCGACGTTGGTGGACTGTGTGCAGGGCGAATCCGGCGCCGGCGACAGGCTCGGGCAGCGCAGCAGCGTGGACTGGAAATCCTTGTACTTGTTGATGAACGCCGCCGCATTCAGCTGCACGCGCCGGTCCAGCAACTGGCTCTTGAGGCCCACCTCATACGCCGTCAACGTCTCGGGCTTGTAGGTCACGGCCTGTGTGCTGAAGAAGGGCCGCGGGTTGACGCCACCGCCCTTGTAGCCGGTGGAGACCTGCGCATAGGTCATCAGGTCCTGGTTCCACTGGTAATCCACGCCCAGCCGGTAGTCGAAGCGGTCGCCGCTGTACTTGACCGGGAAGTCCACCAGCCCCGGCAGCACGAAGTACGGGTCCCCTGCGATGTCCCAGCGGTTGAAGGTGAACTGCTTGGAATCCTCGGTGTAGCGCACGGCGGCCGTGGCCGACAGCGCATCCGACAATGACCAGTTGGTGTGCAGGAAGGCCGACTTGGACTCGGTCTCGACCGGGTCCTGGAAGAAGATGTCGAAGCCCAGGCCGCCGCCGCCGACCGCGAGGCCGCCGGGAATGACAACGCGACCGCCGGACTGGCCATCGGCCTTGTAGTAGAACAGGCCCGCGGTCCAGTCGAGCATCTCGCTGGAGCCCGTCAGGCGGAACTCCTGCGTGAACTGCTTGTGCTTCAGGCGCCAGACCTGGTCCAGCACCGTCGCGGGAGTGGCATCCACCGGCGCGACGAACGTGACATCCGAGCGGCGCAGTGCGGTGATGGACTTCAGGCTCAGCGTGTCGCTGAAGTCCACGGTCAGCTGGTTGGACACACCCGAACCACGCAGCGGCGTTTCGCTGGGCATCGCGAACGGCGCATTGCGGAAGGTGCCTGCCGGGAACACGCCGGGCAGCAGGTCCGCTGGCGTCGAGAGGTTGTTCTCGTAGTTCGTGTAGCTGCCTGCGCCCGTCAGGTAGTTGGCACCGCCGGTCCACAGTGGCGACTGCACCAGCTGCTTGGCAGGTGGGTTCTCCGAGTTGTCGGCGATCAGGTCGAGGGACAGCAGGTTCTCGATGTTGTCCGAGACCTTCCACAGCAGGGCGCCGCGCACCGACCAGAAGTCCTCGCCACCCTGCGTGCCCAGCTTGCAGTCCGGCCCGAGGCTGCGGTTCGCTGCCGCCGTGCCCGTGACACAGCCATGGTCCAGGCGAGTGACATAGCCATCGACATGCTTGCCCGCGACAGCGACACGGCCAAAGAGCCTGTCATCGACGATCGTGAAGTTGCCGGCGGCGCGCGCCTGAACGCGGTTGAAGCTGCCGTAGCTGGCCTCGACGAAGCCGTCCTGCTGGTCGCTCGGGCGCTTGGAGAACAGCTTGATCGAACCACCGATGGAGTTCTTGCCGGCCAGCGTGCCCTGTGGTCCGCGCAGCACTTCGACGCGGTCCACGTCGAGCAACTGGAACACGGCGCCGGTCAGCACACCGTAATACACGTCGTCGATGTACATGCCCACGCCGGGTTCAACGGCAAAGTGCGGATCGGCCTGGCCGACACCACGGATGAACACGCTGGCCATCTGGCCGAAGCCGGCAGCGCCGCGCGTGAGCGCGACATTGGGCGCGGTGTTCGCGGCCATCGCGATGTCCGTTGCGCCCTTGGCCTCAAGCGCCTCGGCGGTGATGGCCGAGATGGCGATTGGCGTGTCCTGCAGACGCTGTTCGCGGAACTGCGCGGTGACCACCACTTCCTCAAGGCCACCGCCGGACTCGGCTGGCGCCTGCGCGGCGGCCTGTGCGCCCGCCACGGCGAGGGCGACGGCCATGGACACGGCATGCAAACGATTGCTCACGACGAACCCCCTGTGTTGTTGCAGAGACGCCGACCTTGGCGAGCGCCGGCGAGGCTGGTCAGTCGAGGCTAGGGGGCGGAAAACACGGCCGCGCGGAGTAACACGCCATCTCTTGGACAAACACGCCACGCGGATGCGGGAGTGGCTCGCGCGTTCAGTTGTCGCGCGGCGTGCGCTGCAGGTATTCCCGTGGTGGCAGGCCGAAGCGCTGCTGGAAGGCACGGCTGAAGTAGGCTGGATCGTTGAAGCCGCAGGCCAGTGCCACGGCGGTGATGCGCTGGCCGCCGCGGACGCCCGCGCGGCGCAGTTCAGCGGCAGCCCGCTGCAAGCGCTGCTCGAGGATGTAGCTGCGGGCCGATGTGCCATTGGCCTGGAAACTGCGCTGGAAGCTGCGCAGGCTCAAGCCCAGTTCACGCGCCAGACCGGCCACCGTGAGCGTCGGGTCTGCGAGTCGCTGGTCCACTTGCCGCCGCAGCGCCGCGGCCTGGCGCAGGTCGATGTCATCAGCGCTACGGCCGTCCCGGCCCAGGCATGCGACCTTCAGCGCATCACAGACCAGGTCCAGTGCGGCCTCCGGTGCCGCACCTGGACTGCCGGAGAAGGCCAGACGGGCGGTGCTCTCGATGACGGAACCCAGCAGCTGGGTCTCCGGACTCCCGGCCCGCAAGGGCAGCGCCAGCAGGTCTTCAGGATTGCCCAGGCACTGCTGCAGGCGCAGTGCCGGCAGCTTGCACCAGATGATCAACGTGTCCGGCCCGGCCAGCTGTTCCCATTCGCGGCGCAGGTCCCACAGGACCACATCCCCCGGGGAGAGCGCCACCTCACGGCCCGCCTGCCTGCACCGCAGGCTGCCGCGCTTCTGCAGGCTGAGGATCAGTGAACCGCCACCGGCGGATGCCCAGGTGCCGCGCAGGCTCCCCAGCCCATGGGCCTGCGCCGGCGTAGTCCGCATTTCCCCCACGCCCAGATCGCCCAGGCGGGCCCGCGCCAGACTGGCCTGGAAGCTGGCGGGATCCTGCGGGCGGACCACCAGCGGCGAGAGCGTGGTGCTGCCAAAGGCGCACCAGCGTCGCAGGCGGTCTACCGCCGGTCCCGGCGCGGTAGCGTAACGCTCCATCATGGCCTCTCCCCCGTGTCCATACGAACATACCGCAGGCCGTGGGAGAGACCAAGCCCGGTCAGGGCAGGACGGTCGGCAGGCGCAAGCGCCGCTGGCTAGACTCTGGGCAAGACACTATTGAGCACCGCAACATGAACAACCCACCGGATCTCGCCGCCCTGCAGCTGCAGCTGGACCGGCCCAGCCAGCCGGTGGTCGAGGCCCTGGGCCGGCAGTTCAATCCTTGGCACTTCCGGCGTCCGATCGAGGGCTATGAGCTGCCCGTGCCGGCCTCGTCGTTGCACAAGCCCTGAACGGAGTCTCCTGCATGCGCAGCCTGCGTCTCGTCCTGCTGTTGGCTTTCCTGCCCGCTGTGCCAGTCGTCGCGGCGCCGGTCGCGAGCTTCGGCCAGTACAGGCCTCAGGCGCGTTTTGACGGCATCGACTCACGGTCGTTCTATGTGCGCCTGCGCGACGGTGTGCGCGTGGCCGTGCGCGTCGACCGGCCGACGACCCAGGGCGTCGTCCACGACAAGCCTTTGCCCGTGATCTGGCACCACAGCCTGTCGGTGGCGCAACTGCCGGCGGACGGCGCCGGTGGCCGCAACAGCGGCTATCGTGCGGTGCCTTCGCTCACCCGCCATGGCTACGTGGTGGTCCAGGTGGCGCGGCGCGGCAACGGCCAGTCGCTGGGCGCGATGCGCGGCTACCACGATCGCATGGAAGCGCAGGACGCTTTCGAGATGATCGACTGGCTGTCGCGCCAGCCTTGGTCCAACGGCCGCGTCGGCATGTACGGCTGCTCGAACACCGGCGATGCGGCGATGCAGGCCCTGACGATGCGCCCACCGGCGCTCAAGGCCGTGTTCGCGGGCTGCTTCTCCTGGCACAAGTTCGATGCCTTCCGCCGTGGCGGCATCTTCGCGCAGTGGGGCACGGGCCCGACGCGCAGCATCGCGCAGGATATGGCCATCCCGCCCGTTGATGACGATGCGGACAAGACACTGCTGGCGCAGGCTGCGCAGGAGCATCAGCTCTCCACGCCGCTGTTTGCGATGTGGAGCGGCCTGCCCTTCCGTGACAGCCACTCGGCACTCACCGGCACTCGCTTCTGGTCCGAGGGCAGCTCCGCCAGCTATGCGCAGCAGGTCAGGCTCGCCGGCGTGCCGCTGTACATCCAGGGCGCATGGCGGGACGAACTGCGCGACCAGGCCTTCATCACGCACCTGAATGTGCCCGGCTCGCGCGTCATCATCGGGCCCTGGCTGCACTGCGACAGCGAGGACTTCGCCTTGCTGGACGAAATGCACCGTTTCTTCGACCGGCACCTGAAGGACATTGATACGGGCCTCGACGACCAGGCGCCCATCCACTACTACACCGTGAACGCGCCCGCCGGCCGGGAGTGGCGCAGTGCGCAGACCTGGCCACTGCCCCAGCAGCGCGAGCAGACCTTGCACCTCACGGCCGGCAAGCTCGCGGAGCGTCCGGCAACATCAGCTTCGGCCGCACGCTTCGCGGTGCGCCCCGTGACCGCCTGCGCGACTGCCGGCGAGGGCTCGCGCATCCAGCCCTGCCACATGCCCGAAGACGGCGCGCGCTTCACCGGCAGCGTGCTCAAGGCAGCCGTGGAAGTGACGGGACATCCGCGCCTGCGTGTCTGGGTCGCCTCGACACAACCCGACGCCAACGTCTTCGCCTATCTGGAAGACGTCGCGCCGGATGGCAGCGTCCGCGTGGTGACCGAAGGCCGTCTGAAGGCGTCGCTGCGTCGCGAGCATGAGGCCCCGTGGGCCATGCCGGCCGGCATTCCCTGGCATCGTGCCTACGCGGAGGACGCCCAGCCCCTGCAACCTGGCGTCCCCGTGGAACTGCACTTCGACCTGATGCCGACCTCCTGGCTGTTCCAGGCTGGCCACCGCATGCAGGTCACGGTCACGGGTGCCGACCACCGCGAGCGCGGCCGCAGCGACCTGCTGCCCACGCTGACGGTACTGGGCGACGCGGCACATCCTTCGGCGCTGCTGCTGCCGGTCATGGCGCAACCATGAGCAGACATCGCCGGCATCCGGTGGCAATCGGCATGCTCGCCTTGCTGGTGACAGGTGCCGAGGCGTCGGACAGGGCAGCGCTGGTCCGGGAGGGTGAGGCGGTCTTTTTCCGCTGCAATGCCTGCCATTCGATCGGTCCGGCCGGTCCGCTGGATACCGGGCCATCACTGCAGAACATCATCGGACGCCGCGCTGGCGGCCTCCCCGGTTATGCGTACACGCCAGCGCTGCAAGGCCGCGACTTCCACTGGACGCGGCGCCAGCTCGACCGTTGGCTCAAGGCACCGCAAGCGATTCTGCCGGGTGTCTGCCTGCCGTTTACGGGCATCGAGTCGCGCCGTGAACGCCGGGCCTTGATCGAATACCTCGCCCAACCCCTGCCTTGAAGGCTGCCGCGGCCGGCAGGGCGCTGCGATCCGGCGGCCGTTGCAAAATCCAATTTTTACTTCCATGCTTCCAGAATCATGGAGCTATTTGACGCAGCTTCGGTCCTTGCCGCCCTCGCGCAGCCCACTCGCTTGGCCACTTTCCGGGCCTTGGTGCGTGCCGGCGAGGCCGGCATGCAGCCCACGCCCCTGGCGGAGCAGTTGGGCATTCCTGCCAATACGCTGTCGTTCCACCTGAAGGCACTGCTGGCGGCCGGGCTGGTCACGCAGCAGCGCCACGGCCGCGCCCTGCTCTACCGCGCCGATTTCGACCGGACGCAGGCGCTGCTGCAGTTCCTCACCGACGACTGCTGCGGCGGCCAGCCTTGCGCTGCCACCGCACACAACCCTCCTCCCCGCAAGATGATCAAGGTGATCCGCCCATGAAGCGCCCGCTCTCCGTGTTGTTCCTGTGCACGCACAATTCGGCGCGCAGCATCCTCGCCGAAGCCCTGCTGAACCATCTCGGCCAGGGGCGTTTCATCGGCCACTCCGCGGGCAGCACGCCGCGCGAGAACGGGCAGCCCAATCCTCTCGCCCTGGAGACCTTGGCGGAGGCGGACATCGGCACCGCCGGACTGCGGAGCAAGAGCTGGGACGAGTTCCTTGGCCCGCATGCGCCGCCGGTGGACCTTGTCATCACGGTCTGTGGCAACGCCGATCAGGCCTGCCCCCACTTCCCCGAGGCCGTTGCCCGCGTGCACTGGGGCTATGACGACCCGAGTGCCGGCACCGCGGCAGACGACATCAAGCGCGTAGCCTTCCGGACGACGCTGCACCAGATGCGCCGCCGCCTCGAGGCCTTCACGCAATTGCCGGATGCTGCGCTGGAGCGGATGCAACTGGCCGAGTCAGCGCGTCGCCTGGCCTCGGTCTGAGGAGGCAGAAGCATGAACCTCTTCGAGCGTCAGCTGACGCTGTGGGTGCTTCTGTGCATCGGCGTGGGCGTTGCGCTGGGGCAGTGGCTGCCGGGCCTGTTCCAGGCCTTGGGCAGCCTCGAGGTCGCGCGGGTCAACCTGCCGGTGGGCCTGCTGATCTGGGTGATGATCATCCCGATGCTGGTCCGCGTCGACTTCGCCTCGCTGGGGCAACTGCGCCAGCATGTGCGCGGCATTGGCGTCACGGTGTTCGTGAACTGGCTTGTCAAACCTTTCTCGATGGCGCTGCTCGCCTGGCTGTTCATCGAGCAGTTGTTCGCCGCCTGGTTGCCAGCTGCACAGATCCACAGCTACGTCGCCGGGCTCATCCTGCTCGCCGCCGCGCCATGCACAGCCATGGTGTTCGTCTGGAGCCGGCTCACGGGCGGCGATCCGCTGTTCACGTTGTCTCAGGTGGCCCTCAACGATGCGATCATGGTGTTGGCCTTTGCGCCGCTTGTCGGCCTGCTGCTGGGGCTGTCTGCCATCGTCGTGCCGTGGCAGACGCTGCTCGTCTCGGTGGGGCTCTATATCGTGGTGCCCGTGATCATCGCGCAGGGTCTGCGCAGGCTTTGGCTGGCGGCGGGCCCAGGCGTGCTGGAAAAGCGCCTCGCGCGCCTCGGTCCCTGGTCGATGGCCGCGCTGCTGCTCACTCTGGTGATGCTGTTTGCGCTGCAGGGCAGGTCGATCATCGAGCAGCCGCTGGTCATCGCGCTGCTGGCAGTGCCCATCCTGCTGCAGGTGCTGTTCAACGCGGGTCTGGCATACGGTCTCAACCGCTGGTTGGGTGAGCGCCACTCCGTGGCCTGCCCGTCGGCGCTCATCGGCGCGTCGAACTTCTTCGAACTCGCCGTCGCCACGGCCATCAGCCTGTTCGGCTTCGAGTCCGGGGCCGCGCTGGCGACCGTCGTCGGTGTACTGGTCGAAGTGCCGGTCATGCTGCTCGTGGTCCGCGTCGTCAACGCGTCCAGGAGCTGGTACGAAGCGGGCGCCAGCCGCCGCTGAAAAAGAAACGGCGGCGCATCACGCGCCGCCGTTCCCGACATCACAACCGGACGAAGGATCAGGTCCGGTCGAGGTCCATCACCTTGGCCCAGGCCTTGACGAAGTCCTGCGTGAACTTCGTCTTGGCGTCGTTGGTCGCGTAGAACTCGGCCACCGCGCGCAGTTCCGAGTGCGAGCCGAAGATCAGGTCGACGGTGGTCGCCGTCCACTTGACCTTGCCCGACGCACGGTCCAGACCCTCGTAGAGACCTTCGGTCGAGGACTTCTGCCACTTGGTCGACATGTCGAGCAGGTTGACCAGGTAGTCATTGCTCAGCACGCCGGGACGGCTGGTGAACACGCCGTGCTTGGCCGTGCCACTGTTCGCGTCCAAGGCGCGCATGCCGGCCACGAGGACCGTCATCTCCGGCACCGTCAGCTTGAGCATGTTGGCGCGCTCCACCAGTGCTTCGGCCGGTGCCAGCGGGCTGGCCTTGCCGAAGTAGTTGCGGAAGCCATCGGCTGCAGGCTCGAGCAGCGAGAACGAGGCCACGTCCGTCTGCGCCTGCGTCGCATCGGTGCGACCCGGCGTGAACGGCACCGTCACGTCCTGTCCGGCCGCCTTGGCGGCCTGCTCGATGCCGGCAGCGCCGCCCAGCACGATCAGGTCGGCGAGCGACACCTTCTTGCCCGTGGTCTGCTCGGCATTGAAGGCCTTCTGGATGCCCTCGAGCTTCGCCAACACCTTCGCCAGCTGCGCCGGATCGTTGGCCTCCCAGTCCTTCTGCGGGGCCAGGCGGACGCGGGCACCGTTGGCACCACCGCGCATGTCGGTGTTGCGGTAGCTGGCCGCGGAGGCCCACGCCGTTTCCACCAGCTCGGACACCGTCAGGCCCGAGGCGAGGATGCGGCCCTTCAGCAGCGTCGCATCCGCTGCAGTGATCAGCGCGTGGTCGACGGCCGGCACCGGGTCCTGCCAGATCAGGTCCTGCTTCGGGGCATCGGCGCCCAGATAGCGGGTACGCGGTCCCATGTCACGGTGCGTGAGCTTGAACCAGGCGCGCGCGAACGCGTCAGCGAACTGCTGCGGGTTCTTGCGGAAGCGCTCGGTGATCTTGCGGTATTCCGGGTCCGTCTTCAGCGCGATGTCGGTGGTGAACATGATCGGCGCATGACGCTTCGACTTGTCGTGCGCGTCCGGCACCATGTTCGCACCCGCGCCGTTGGCGGGAATCCACTGGATCGCACCGGCCGGGCTCTTCGTCTGCACCCACTCGAAGGCGTAGAGGTTGTCCAGGTACTGGCTGGTCCAGGCGATCGGGTTCGCCGACCAGGCGCCCTCAAGGCCGCTGGTCACCGTATCGGCGCCCTTGCCGGTGCCGCACTTGTTCTGCCAGCCGAAGCCCTGCTGCTCGACCGGCGCCGCCGCCGGGTCCGCACCAACGCACTCGTCCGGCTTGTGGGCGCCGTGGGCCTTGCCGAAGGTGTGGCCGCCCGCGATCAGCGCTACGGTCTCCTCGTCATTCATCGCCATGCGGCCGAAGGTCTCGCGGATGTCGCGGGCGGCCGCCATCGGGTCCGGCTTGCCGTTCGGGCCTTCCGGGTTCACGTAGATCAGGCCCATCTGCACCGCCGCCAGGGGGCGCGCCAGATCACGCTCGCCGCTGTAGCGCTTGTCCTCGAGCCACTTGCTCTCGGGACCCCAGTAGGTCATGTCGGCTTCCCACTCGTCGACGCGACCACCCGCGAAGCCGAAGGTCTTGAAGCCCATCGACTCGAGTGCGACGTTGCCGGTGAGGACCATCAGGTCGCCCCAGGAGATCGAGCGGCCGTACTTCTGCTTGATCGGCCACAGCAGGCGGCGGGCCTTGTCCAGGCTCACGTTGTCCGGCCAGCTGTTGAGCGGCTCGAAGCGCTGCTGGGCGCCACCGGCGCCACCACGGCCATCGAAGGTGCGGTAGGTGCCGGCACTGTGCCAGGCCATGCGGATGAAGAACGGGCCATAGTGGCCGTAGTCGGCCGGCCACCAGTCCTGCGAGTTCGTCATGGCGGCCTTGATGTCGGCCTTGACCGCGTTCAGGTCGAGCGCGTTGAAGGCCGCGGCGTAGTCGAAGTGGTCGCCCATCGGATTCGAGGCCACGCCATGCTGGCGCAGCGGGCGCAGGTCGAGGCGGTTGGGCCACCAGTCCTGGTTGGTCATGCCCTTGGCCTGGGCGAAGGCAGGGTTGGCCAGCAGCATTGGCGACGAGGCCGCCACCAGCATGGCCACCATCATTCCAGTCTTGTTGCGCATCTTGAACTCCTGAATGGAACGCCCGGAAAGGCGTGTGCGGCGACAGTACGTGCGAGCGGTGCAACATAGGTATTAAATTGTTTCTATTGGCACGATAGAGTGTGGCTATGAGCAGTCCCGGATCCGCGCAGCGATGACCGTTCCCTGGCTGGGTCTGCTGGGTGCCGTGGGTATCGGGCTGTCGCTGGGCCTGCTGGGTTCCGGGGGCTCGATCGTCACCGTACCGGTACTCGTCTACCTGTTTGGCCAAGCGACGAAGGATGCAGTGGCCGGTTCACTGCTCGTGGTTGCCTTGGTGGCCACGGCAGGTGCCCTGCTGCACGCCCGACGGCAATCGCCGGCATGGCGCGTGGCCCTGCTGTTCGCACCCACCGGGATGCTGGGTGCGTGGATCGGTGCGCTGCTCAGCGGACTGGTCGGTGAAACCACGCAGATGCGCAGCTTCGCTGCCGCCATGCTGCTGGCGGCCGCCTTGATGCTGCGTCCCCCTGCAGCGCTGAGGCAGTCCGAGGGTGTCGCCGCAAATGACGGCAGCGCCCCACCTGCTGCCCAGCGCTGGCATTGGCTGCTGCTGCTCGGTGCCTGTACGGGCCTGCTGACCGGCTTCGTGGGCGTGGGCGGTGGCTTCATGGTCGTCCCTGCCCTCGTGCTCGGTGCCCGTCTGCCGATGGCCCAAGCGGTCGGCACCAGTCTGCTGCTCATCGCCCTCAATGCCGCAACCGGTTTCGCCGGGCAGTGGCAGGCCGCCGGCGCACGGGGCCTCTGGCACCTGGACTATGCAGTCCTGGCTGCGGTCACGGTCCTCGGGATCCTGGGAACGGTGGCAGGCCAACGGATCGCGCACCGCCTGCCCGCCGTGGCATTGCGTCGCGTGTTTGCGTCCTGCCTGATGCTCCTGGGCGGCTTCCTGCTGTGGCAAGGCTCGCCCGGCTGAACGACGCCACGCCGCCTCAATGCGGCAAGCGTGGCTTCAAGGCGCCGTAGGCCCAGGCGCCCGCGAGGGCAGACAGCAGGATGAGCAGCGCAGGGGCGCCCACCGCGCCCAGCAAGGCGTACACCGGGCCCGGACAGGCGCCGACCAAAGCCCAGCCGATGCCGAAGATCAGCCCACCGATCCAGTTGCCATGATCAACCGGCTTGGCCGGGATCGTGATGGTCTCACCACGCAGCGTGCGCGCGCCGCTGCGGCGGATGAGCCAGACGCCGGTGGCGGCCACTGCCAAGGCACTGCCGATCACGCCATAGAGGTGGAAACCCTCGAACCAGAACATCTCCTGGATGCGGTACCAGCTGGCGATGCGGCCCTTCACCAGCAGGATGCCGAAACCCACCCCCAGCAGGAGCACCGCGAGATTGCGCGCCAGCAGACGGTTCATCGCAGCCACTCCAGCAGCGCCGGCAGTACCACACGCGCAGTAAACAAGCCGCCGGCGAAGAAGCCCAGCGTGGCCAGCAAGGATGCGCGCTGGAACGTGGCGAGCCCGGAAATGGTGTGACCACTGGTGCAGCCGCCCGCATAGCGCGCGCCGAAGCCGACGAGAAACCCGCCGGCGCCGAGCAACAGCAACCCACCGATGCCAAACGGCCCGCGCGGATCGAGCAGTTCGCGCGGCAGCAGCTCACCACTTCCCCCCAGCCCCAGGGCCTGGAAGCGCGCCACCAGGCCCGCAGACAATGCTTCGGGACCCGCACCCTCCAGCCCGTGCGCCGCGATGAAGCCGCCGATGGCGATGCCCGCCACCAGCCACAGGTTCCACTGCTCCTTGCGCCACTCGTAGCGGAAGTAGGACAGGCCGGCAGGCACCGTCGCCGCACAAACGTGCCGCAGCGACGACGACACACCGAACAGGTGGTTGCCCAGCAGCAGCAAGCCCGGCACCAGCAGGCCAATCAGCGGCCCGCTGACATACCAGGGCCAGGGATCCGTGCGCAGCAGGTCGAGAATGACATTCATGGCTGACGCGCCTCCAGCGACTCGCGTTCCATCTCAAGATACACGTTGTAGGCATTGACCCGGTGCGCTTCGGCAAAGGCGGGCTGGTCGGCGAATGCGGAAAAGTCGGCGCGGGCGAGAGCCGTATCGAAATCCTCCAGCTCCTCGACCGCCTTGCCCATCTCCTGCCGCAAGGCCTGCAAATAGCGGCGCGTCGCAGCGATGACCGCGGCCGGCTGATCACTGGCCGGACCGTGCCCGGGGGCCAGCACGCGGGCCTTGAGCCCCTCCAGCTGATCCAGCGCAGCCAGCCAGGAACGGGTGCTGGATTCCTCGCCCACATAGGGGATGCGTCCGGCGTAGAAGAGGTCACCCGTGTAAGCGACGCCGTCAGGTTCGACACCGATCACCAGGTCATCCGGCGAGTGGGCCGGCCCCGCATAGCGCAGGCTGAAACGCAGGCCACCGAGTTCGAAGTCCTCATCCTGGGTCAGCCAGCGGTCGGGCTTGGGCAGGGTGAAGTCAGTGCCCAGCCATGGCCCCAGCGACTGCACGCGCTCATCGAGCCGCAACTCCGAGGCGTCGGAACCGGCCGCGGCACGTGCCGTATGCCAGACCTCCACCGGCACGCCCTCGCGCTGGAACACACCGATGCCATAGTCGTGGTCGGCGTGGTAGTGCGTGAGGATCAGACGACGGATGGGCGCTGACGTGCGCTTGCGGATCTCGGCCAGCAGGCGTTCCGCCAAGGCAGGCGTCGCCAGGGCGTCGATGACCACCACGCCATCAGGCGTGATGACGAAGCCGGCGTTGGACATGAAACCCTGGTTGCGCGCGTCGGCGACCTCGGAGCGGCCGACCACCAGCCAGCAGTGCGGGCTCAGTTGCACAGGCTCCAGCGGCACGGTCGCGGGAGCCCACCTGCGCCCGGCCTGCGCGGCGACCGCGAGAACCGGCAGACCGGCGCAGCCCGCGAGCAGCGCGCGACGGCTGATCATGCCAGCGCCGGATCCCCGTCCATGCCCAGCAGCGTCGGCGTCTCGGGCACGAGCGTCGCGACCGTCTTGCGGCCCCGCAAGTGACGGGCAACGACGTCATACACCGGCTCGCCCTGCACGTTCTCGGCCACCGAGGCCCACCCCGCGACCTTGTAGTTGCGCGTGGCTTCGATGGCGGCGCCCCCCGCGAGGCGCAAGTTGTCGATGCGCTGGCCACTGGCCGCACGCGGCGCACAGGACCACGACAGGCCGCCGACGCGCACCATGTCGCCGCCTTGCTGGTAGTACGGGTCCTCGTTGAAGAGGTTGTCGCAGACGTCCTCCAGCACTGCCTTCAGCTGCGCGCCGCTCATCTCCGTGACCGTGACGGCCGGATAAGTGATGGCCGTCTGGTTGAGCACGTCTTCGTAGGTGATGTCGGCACCCGGCAGCAGCGACGTGCCCCAGCGGAAGCCGGGCGACAGCGCGATGGGGGCGTCAAGTTCGGTACGCAGCGCATCGAGCAGCAACTGGTCAAAGCTGCCATTGAAGTTGCCACGGCGGTACAGCAGGCCCTCGGAGACCGCGAGCTTCTCGCCGAGCTTCGCCGCATAGGGCGCACGCTCGCGCTCGATCAGCGCCGCCATGGCCGGGTCAGCGGCCAGCTCGCCGGCAAACACCGGCAGCAACCGGTACTCGTGGCCGCGGATGCGGCCGTCGCGGACATCCAGATCGAGCACACCGAGGTATTTGCCGTTGCTGCCGGCATTGGTGACCAGCACACCGCGCCCGTCCGGTGCCTTCACCTGCAACGGCTGTGGCAAGCCGTCGTGGGTGTGGCCGCCGAGGATGGCGTCGAGGCCGCGCACGCGACCGGCCAGCTTCATGTCGACGTCAAAGCCGTTGTGCGACAGCAGCACGACCACCGCCGCGCCCTTGCCGCGCGCCTCGTCGATGACCGTTTGCAGGTTCTGTTCTTCGATGCCGAAGCGCCAGTCCGCCACCAGATGGCGCGGATTGGCGATCGGCGTGTAAGGGAAGGCCTGGCCGATCACGGCCACCGGCACGCCGTTGACCTCGCGCAGCGCGTAGGCCGGGAACACCGGATCGCCGAAGTCCTGGGTGGCGACGTTCTGTGCGACGAACTCGATGCGCCCCTTCATGGGGCCGTCGATCAGCTCGCGCACGCGCTCCATGCCGTAGGTGAACTCCCAGTGCCCGGTCATGATGTCCACGCCCAGCTCGAGCTCGGCGTTCACCATGTCCCTGCCCCGCGTCCACAGCGACGTGCCGGAACCCTGCCAGGTGTCGCCGCCGTCCAGCAGCAAGGCGCCGGGCCGCTCGGCCCGCAGCCGCTTCACCAGGGTGGCCAGATGGGCATAGCCGCCGACCTTGCCAAAGCGGCGTGCCAGCGACTCGAAGTCCATGGAGGCGAAGGCATGCGCCGCACGCGTGCCACGCGCCAGCCCGAGCGCCTTCAGCAAGCCCTCGCCCGACAGGTGCGGCAAGCGCCCGCGCGCCTCGCCGACACCGATGTTCAGCGCGGCCTCGCGGTAGTACACGGGCAGCAGCTGCGCATGGCTGTCGGTCATGTGCAGCAGGCTGACGTTGCCTTTGCGCGCAAACGCATAGGGGTCGGCGGCACGCGCACCCAGGGGCATGCCCGAGGCGGCGGCCGCGGCCAGCACGCCCATGAATTCGCGTCGGCTGATCGACATGGCAGCTGGCCTACTGGTTGACCGGTGACGCAGGGTCGAGGAGATAGGCCATCACGTCCTTGAGCTGCTGCTCGTCCAGGATGGCCTGTGTGCCGAAACGCGGCATGTGCGTGCAGGGGAAATAGGACTTGGCGTTGTAGAGCACGCGCCAGGTGTAGTCGATGATCGGCTGCGACTGGCCACGGAGCTTGCCGTACTGCGCGAGGCTCGGGCCGATCGTGCCGTAAGCGACCTCTGCCTGCGCCATCTGGTGGCAGGCATAGCAGTTGCCACCCGCGGGCTTGGCCGGGTCATCACTGGATTGCAAGCCCGTGCCGGACTGCGCGATGGCCTCGCCACGCTTCCAGTCACCCAGGTAGCGGCCATCGGCCGGCAGCTTCACCGCCGCGGCATTCTGTGCCTGGATGCGTGCCGTCACCTTGCCGGCAGGCTGACCCGGGGCTGCAAGGCTGCATTGCGCCTGCGTCGCATCCTGCTGCAAGCGGGAGAGCCCGGCCTGCCCGGCGGCGACAAACGACTTTTCCATCGCCTTGCGCGCGACGGCATTGCGGTCGGCAGCGCCGGCGCCGGTGGCGCAGGCCAGCGCCAGCAGCGACAGCGCGGTGACGGCGACGCCGTGACGCATCCGGCCCGTTGTCTGGAGAAGGGTCATGCGCGGCTCCTATCGCTTGAGGTTCGGCGCGTCCATCAGGCCGCCGTTGGCGCTGTAGGCCATGAACATCGTAAGGGCCACCGCGGCCGGCGAGCCGTGCACCAGCTGTGGCAGGCGCTGCTGGCGGAAGCAGTCGGCGAGCCGCCACTGCAGCGTGCGCAGTTCTCCCTGCGACACGCGGTAGCCCGGCCAGGTCGTGTAGGCGAACTGCGCGCCCTGCTTGTCCAGCAGCCCGGGAAGCGACTGCAGGCGGATGCGCTTGCCCACCTCGCCGTGGCAACTGGCGCAGGAGAAATCGTGGGGGCCGGCGCGGTAGAAGAAGATCGCCTTGCCCGTCTCGTAGGCCTCGCGCTCCTCGGCACGGGCCAACTTGACGTTGACCGCGTGGCCGCGCGACTGGCCGACGACGTAGGCCGCCAAGGCCTCAAGGTCAGACTTGCGGTCGCCGTCGCCGAAGCGGTTGCGCAGGATCGTGTCGCGGTCCATGCCCTGCACCGTGACCATGCAGGTCACCAACCGCGACTCAAGATCCTGCACCTGCTTCGTGTCGGCGAACCAGCGCGGCAGCTGTGCGTAGGCCCCTGCCGTGACACCCGGCCCAAGACCCAGATCGCAGCCCGAGAGGGCCACGTTGCGCGGACCGCGCGGCTCCTTCCACAGCGCCTCGCCGCGCTGTTCCCACAGCTCGGCCGGGTTGTCTTCGCCGAAGAGCTCGCGGTACTCGGCGATCGGATCAGCCTCGGCGGCCACGGCCGGCACCAGGCCCGCAGCGCCCGCAAGCAGTGCGCCGGCGAGCATGGAGCCGAGCCATTTCCGTACCGGCAATGCAGCTGTCTTCATCTCGGCTCTCCCCTTGAGGTCAGGGCTTGATGTAGGCGTAGCCCAGGCGGAACTGCAGACGGGCGACTTCCTCGACACCCGCCTTCACGACCGTCACGCCCTCCACGAGCTGCTCCGGCTTGAAGCCGCGCCCCACCATCGTGTTGTTGCAGACTTCGAACTTCACGCCTTGCTGCTGCAGCTCCAGGATGCGCAGCTCATAGGGCTCGCCCTTGCTGTCCTTGGCGTCCGCGAGCATGAAATCGATGCCGGGACCATTGGACACCACCACGACCTGCGTAGTGGGGTCGGCCTTGAGGTGGTTCTGGATGTTGCGCAGTCCGCGATCGGCCGATGTGGCCTGGTCGAAGTGGTAGACCACCCGCACAGGCGCCTCGGCAGCGGCGGGCGCCGCAGCAGACGCTGCCGGCACCGCCAGCGCAGCACCGCAGGCGAGTCCCAGGCCGGCGAGCACCGCCGGCAACCCATGACGGCGGCTCATGTGATCGCCGCTTCGTCGGTGCGCGTGGCGCCGGACGTGTCGGTCCAGGTCACCGCCACCTTGTCACCCACTGCCGCGCCCTTGAAGCGGAACGCGATGTACGGGTTCTTGGACACCGACGGACCCCAGTCCGCGTTGAGCACTTCCTTGTCCTTGCAGGTCACCACGACCTTGGTGATGAACAGGAACGGGACGAGGTTGCCCTCGGCGTCCTTGCGTTGCCCGGTTTCCATGGGGTGGGACATCAGGACCTTGACTTCGACGTAGTCGGCGCCGGCCTTGGCGCGGATGCGCATTGGATCTGCCATGTTCTCTCTCCGTGTTCCTGTGCCTGCCCGATCAGCCGCCGCAGCCGCCCAGCGTCACCTTGACGGTGCGCTGCGCGATGAAGAAGCCCTGGTCCGTCTGGACCAGCGCCGTGACCTGCGAGGTCTCGCCCACCTTGATGCGGGTGTTCACGAACGGAACCGCGTCGGCGCTGAAGTTGAAGGCGCACGACAGCGGGTGCGGATTCTTGTCGACCACGATGGCGATGCAGCGCGTGCCCGGCAGCCGGCTGCTCACTTCCACCGGCACGGTGGCGCCGTTGTCGGCGATTTCAGGGGCGCTGAAGTCGATGTCGGTGCTGGGCGAGTAGCCCTTGCCCCCCATCTTCGCCACCACCTCGTCGAGCGTGTCCACATCGAAGGCCGCGCGATCCACCGCGCGGGCCACGCGCGAGACCAGTGCACTGCCCGCCAGCATCACCCAGCCGGCTCCCAAACCCAAGGTCCCGATGAAGGACCGGCGCGTCGTCATGTTCATTTCTGCTCCAGGATCCAGTTGACCAGTCGTTCGATCTCGTCTTCGGCCACGGCCGTCTGTGCCGGCATCGGTACCACACCCCAGACGCCGCTGCCACCTTCCTTCATCTTGCGGGTGAGGTAAGCCTTGGCATCAGCCTGCTGGGCGTACTTGGCAGCCACCTCACGATAGCTGGGGCCCACGACCTTGCGGTCGACGGCGTGGCACACCGTGCACAGGTTCTTCTCGATCGATTCCTCGCCGCGCCATGCCGCAGCTACCTTCGGGGCGGCGGCAGCCATGCGTGCGGCCACCACCTCGGGCCGGTAATCGCGGAAGTTCGTCGAGACATCGCCGTAGAACTGTGCCGTGAAGTCCGGCGGCAGCTCAGACGTCAGCTTCACGTCCTTTTCGCAATCCTTCATGCAGGCGGTGTTTGCCGTGTCCGGCTTGCCGTCCACGCGCATGAAGCCGTGATCGGTGGTGTAGCCGTTGCGGTTGGGCATCTGCACCTTCGGCAGCGAGTCCTTGTCCAGCACGGCATCGGCAGGAATGATGTCGTTCAGGTTGAGGATGTAGGCCGAGACCGCATACACCTCGGACGGTGTCAGCATCTTTGAGCTGGTGAAGGGCATGGCGCGGTTGATGTAGTCATACAGCGTCGTCGGGGTGTCGAGCTTGCTGCCGACCGTGCGCTGCGGCGAGCTGCTGGCCAGCGTGCCGACACCACCGGCCAGCTGGGCGTATTCCTCGCTGTCACCGAAGGTGCCGTGGCAGGAGGCGCAGTGCGTCTCGAACAACGCCTCGCCTTCGGCGACGCTGCCCTTGCCTTCCGGCAGGCCGACGCCATCCGGACGGACGTCGATGTCCCAGAAGTGGATCTGCGCGGGCGTGGCCTGGCGGCCGAGCGCCGGCTGCGGCGGCTTCAGGGCCGGCGCGGCGGATGGCGCCTTGGCCGATGTGCCCGCGGCGACGGCGATCCCGGCCAGCAGCGTGGCCCCCAGGAAAAACTGCAAGCGCTTGGACATCGCATCAAACCTGGACATTGTGCACCTTGCCATCGGCATCCAGGCGCCAGGTCTGGATGGCGTTGTTGTGATAGGTGGAACGCGTGCCACGCACCTCGCGCAGCTGCCGCATCTTCGGCTGCACGTAGCCGGTCTCGTCGGTGACACGGCTCTGCAGCAGCTTGGGCGACCCGTCCCAGACGAAGTCCAGGTGGAAGCGCGTCAGCGCCTTCGTGTGCACCGGCTCCTGCAGGCGCGCGCGCTGCCAGTTGACGCCGCCATCGGTGGACACATCGACATGCCGCACCTTGCCTCGGCCGGACCAGGCAAGGCCGGTGATCGGGTAGTAGCCGCCCTTGTCGAGCAACTGCTGCCCGCCCGACGGCGAGGTGATGACGGACTTGGCTTCCTGGATCCAGGTGTACTTGCGGCTGGTACCGTCCGGCATCAGGTCGCTGTACTGCAGGTTCTCCTCGCGCGTGCTCCACGGCTGGTCGCCGACTTCGATGCGACGCAGCCACTTGACGTTGGAGATGCCCTGGACGCCCGGCACCAGCAGGCGCAGCGGGTAGCCGTTTTCGGGGCGGAGCATCTCGCCGTTCTGGCCGTAGACCACCAGCACGTCATCGAGTGCGAACTCGATCGGTATCGTGCGCGTCAGCGAGGCCGCATCGGCGCCCTCGGCCAGCAGGTACCTGGCCTTGGCCAGGTCGACGCCGCAGTCGTCCAGCAGCGTGGACAGCGGCACGCCCGTGTATTCGGAGCAGGACAACATGCCGTGCGTGTACTGCACGGTCGGCACGGCCACGTTGCCCCACTCCATGGCGGTATTGGCACCGCACTCGATGAAGTGGATGCGCGACACGGACGGGAAGCGCAGCAGGTCGTCCATGGTGTAGATCTTCGGCTCGCGCACCAGTCCATGGATCATCAGGCGGTGCTGCGAGGGATCGATCTCGGCCAGGCCATTGTGGTTGCGCTCGAAGTGCAGGCCGTTCGGCGTGATGATGCCGAACAGGTTCTGCAAGGGCGTGAAGGCCACTGAAGATTGCGGCGTGGGCGTGAGGCCCGGGCTGATCCGCCGCATGACGTTGGCTTCGAAGGGCGACGGCTGGCCGTAGGGCGAGCTGTTCACACCCTTGCCCAACTGCTTCGTCCATGGCGGATCGAACGGTCCGCTGCCCTTCACCGGCACTTCAGTGGAGGGCGCCGAGCCGGCGGCACGCGCCGCACCGGACAGCGCCATCATGGCAGCCGCGCCACCCACTGCGCCGGCGAGAAGCTTGCGGCGCGGCAGGAGGATGCGGGATTCGGCAGCCGGCGCCGCAGTGACGATCCGGCCGGGTCGGGGAACCTTGGTCGTGCTCATCGTTCCTTCCCTGTGATCAACGTGCCAGGCTGACAGGCCGTGACCCGTTCGCCCACTCCACCATCGAACCGTCGTACAGCGCCACCTGCCGGTTGCCCAGCACCTCGGAGAGGATGAACCAGGTGCCGGAGGCCATGTGCCCCGTGTTGCAGTAGGTGATCGTCGGGCGTGACGGATCGATGCCCATGCCGCGCAGCGCGTTGCGGTATTCGTCGGCTGTCAGGAAACGGTGTCCTGCCCCCTGCGGCCGTGCCCGCAGTTCCGTCGGGAAGGGCAAGGCGCCGGGGATATGGCCGTAGGCAGCCACAGCCGCGCGCTTCGTCAGGCCGAAATAGAAAGACAGCGGCCGGGCATCCACCAGTTGCGTACCGGCTGCTGCCGCGCCGAGCACTGCTGCACTGTCGGCAAACAGCGCGGCGCGAGGCGCCGCTGCGGTCCAGGTGCCCGGCGCAACCACGGGGGCCGTGGCCTCGGTCCCGCGTCCCTCCTCGACCCAGCGGATGCTGCCGCCATCGAGGATGGCCACTTCGTCGGCGCCGTAGTAGCGGAGCGTCCAGTACAGGCGGGCGGCGGTGTCGAAGTCTTCGATGTACTCGCCGTTGGCAACGATGACCAGCGGCTTGCCCGCCGGCACGCCCACGCTGCGCATGTAGGCCTGGAACTGGGCGGCCTCCGGCACCATGCCGCCGATCTTGCGGCCGTCGATCTCGCGCGCCGTGCGGATCTTCGAGAATTCCACCAGCAGTGCACCCGGCACATGTCCGGCCAAGGTCTCGAGCGTGCGGCGACCGGCGTCGTCGGTCTCGAAGGCCGGTGCGCCAAGGTAGCCCTCCGGATCCTCGCGAACATCAAGGACGGCCACTTCAGCGCGGTGCGCCGCAAGCCAGTCCGGCGTGACCAGCGGTCCTGGCAGGACAGCCGCCGCCGCAACGTCAACGCCCGCCATGACCAGCAGGCTGGCGACGGCAAGACAGTTTCGCAGTTTCATCGTGCAGCACTCCGCAACAGGACAATCAAGCGCCGGACCCGGCGATCAGCGGCCTGGCGCACAGGGATTGGCGGGCTTGGCCTTGCGGGCCGGCGCGCAAGGATTGGCCGGCTTGGCCTTGGCGGCAGGCGCACAAGGATTGGCCGGCTTGACCTTGGCCGCGGGCGCGCAAGGATTGGCCGGCTTGGCCTTGGCCGCGGGCGCGCAAGGGTTGGCGGGCTTGACCACGGGACAGCCTGCCGGCAGCTCGCTGGTACCCGGCTTGGGCGTGCAGTTGGGCTCCGCGGCGATCGCAGCCGGCAGCAGCGGAAGGGCGGCGGCCATCAGGGCGAAAGCCGGCAGGACTTTGCGCGACTTGGAGCGGGAATTGTGTTTCATGATGAGGGACTCCGGAGTCTTGTGAGGGGGCAGCGAACAGCTCAGGCCGCAACGTTCTTCTGGCGCGACAGAATCCATTCGAGGCCGACGGCGACAGCCACCAGCGCGAGCACGACGACCCACGCCGGCACACCCAGCATGGCCTGCAGCGTGGGCCACTGCGGCTCCGTGCCGGCATCCAGCCACACCGCCAGCCGCTCATAAGCGCCGGCGAAAAGCCAGGTGCCAGCAAGCAGGCCGCCCAGGAAGAACAGGCCGTCGATGCGGCCCGCGCACAAAGCCACCACCGACGTGCCGGGGCAGTAGCCGCCCAGCGCCATGCCCAGTCCCACGAAGGCCCCGCCGACCAGTGCGGCCCAGAGATAGGTGGTGGGCACATATACGGAATCAGCAGGCATCACCCCTGCGTACTGCAGCACCAGCAGGCCGGCTGCGGCCACGATGATGGCCGTGAACATCACGCGGAACACGGTCCAGTCCTGCAGGCGCATCTGGCCAGTCAGCTTGCAGCCGTTGCCCAGGCCACCGCGCTCAAGGATGAAGCCGAAAGCCGCGCCCAGCAGCAGGCCGGAGAGCGGCCCGGACAGGTAGAACGGGAGACTCATTGCCAGTACCTCTTGGTCAGCATGCCGGCGGCAAGACCCACGATGAAGAAGCCCGCAAGGAACACAAAGCCGGCCACCGCCAGCGTGGCCGCGCCGGACAACCCCAAGCCGCTGGTGCACCCCGCGGAGATGCGGGCACCAAAGCCGGCAGCCAGGCCACCCAGCACGGCCACAACGGCGCGGGGCACCGGCGTCATGCGCGTGGGGCCCTCAAGGCGCCAGCGGAAGCGGCCGCCAAGAAATGCCGACAACAGGGCGCCCACCGCAACGCCCAGGACCTGCCAGGTGATCCAGCTGTCCAGCGGGTGCGCGCCCTCCGCCACCATGGGGCCCAGATAGGCATTGCCCTCGGTGGCAGCCGGTGCAACGGCACGTGCCGTCTCGGCCGCCAGCGCAGTGGTGAAGCCGGAAGCCCCCAGCCCATGGCCGGTGAGCACGAAGGTGGCCAGCAACACCAGGCCCAGCAACACACCGGCCAGGTAGGCGTTCCAGTCGGAAGCAGGCTTGCGTTGGTCCATCGATCCCCCGGGTGACTATCTGAACGCTGGGTTCAGTATTAGAAAAATATAATATGTGGATATGCGCATGTAAACAGTTGGAGCGCAGGTGCGTCACGGTATGATTGATGCATGACAGCGCCCCCCCTCCCTCCTCTTGCCGCGCAGGTTGCCCGCCAGGCTGACGCGGCCGCGAAACTCCTGCGCGTCATGGCCAACAAGCACCGCTTGCGGGTGCTGTGCATGCTGATCGGCGGTGAGAAGTCCGTAGGCGAACTCAACGCCATGATCCCGGTCAGCCAGTCGGTGCTGTCGCAGCACCTGGCGGTGCTGCGCCGCGCGCGGCTGGTCACGACGCGTCGCGAGGCCCAGGTGATCTACTACTCGGTCACTTCAGGGCCGGCACACAGCGTCATCGGCACGCTCCATCATGAGTTCTGCGGCAAGGGCGACGAATCCACGCCGGGAGCGGCGGCCTGTGCGCCGCCGCCCCGCCGCCGCAAGCCAGCGGTCAGTCGATCCAGGCGTAGCTGACCTGCACCAGCCACTGCTTCATGCCGAAGCGGATCTGCTGGGTGGGGTCAAAGGTGCTGGTGCCGCTCACCGACTTCTCGGGTGAATAGAGCAGCGCGCCGTTCCACTCGCCGCTGGCCGTCCGCCGGGTGAAGCCCGCGGCGATGTGGTCTTCGGACACACCGGGCGCGAGGATGTTGAACGTCACCTGCGAGGCCGGCACCGGCTGGTTGCCGTGGCTGTACCCGGCACGCAGCGTGAGGTCCTGGTTCACGGCATAACGCACGCCCACCTTGTAGACGTCCATGTCCTGCCAGCCGAAGCCGGCACCGCGGGCGCCGCCCAGGCAGGATTCCAGGTCCGTGCCGCCGGCACCGGCCGTCGGGCAGGCAAACAGGTTGCTGACCGGGTTGCTGACCGACGCCACATCACTGTAGTTGATGCGCTGGAAGTCGGCATTGAGCGTGAGCGCGTCGGATGCCTTCAGCGACACACCGAGGTTGAGGCTGGAGGGAATGTCGAAGTCGCCGCCCTCGGCAAACAGGTCGGAATACTTCTTGAACCGGCCCATCGACGTCTTGGTCGCGTAGGCTGCAGCCACGGCAAACGAGTCGGACACACGCCAGTTCACACCCACGCTGCCACCCATGCCCAGTGAAGTGGAGTAGCCGTTGTTGGACAGGTTGGCCGGCATCGCCGTGCCGCCACTGGCCGCAAAGGACTTCGTGTAGCCGGCGAACATGCCGACGCCCAAGGCCTTGAAGCGCTGGCCGGCGCCGACCAGGGACGCACCCAAGGCCAGCCTGTCATCGGCAAAGCTGCGTGCGACGGACAGGTTGAGGAAGGCCTGGGTGAGGTCGACACCGGCATTGCCGCCGCCGTAGGTACCCGGCATGTTCATGACCGGCGCCGGGCCGGGGCCATCCGGATCGAAGGTGGCGGAGCCCCCCTTCCACAGCGTGTTCATGCCGCCACGGCCGTACAGCGACAGGCCGATGCGGGTGTCATCTCCCAGCGCCCAGACACCGCCCGCCGACGGCACGGGGAACATCTTGTTGTCGCTGGTGATGTTGTTGGGGCCGATGGTGAAGGCACCGCCCTGCCCGTTGGCCATGCTGCTGCTGGTGCTGTAGCTGCGGCTGGGCGAGAACAGGGCGAAGCCCACCTCAAGTCGCGGCGACACGAAGGCCAGACCCGCGGGATTGACCGCCGCACTGAGGGCTTCTTCGGGATCGGCACTGCCGGCACCGGCCATGGCCTGGTTCTTGGTGCCCACGCCGGCCATGAAATAGCCGTTGGTGGCGCCAGCCAGCGCGGGCGCCAGCAGGACGGGCAGCAGCAAGGCGCGTACGGATTTCCTGATCATCATTCCCCCTGGGTCACATTCTGCGCCGACTGGAACGCCCAGCCGCCTGTTTAAGGTCGATCTTAATTAGCTTTCCCTAAATTGGAAAGCGGACAAACGGAACGCGGCGTTCACGTCAGCCGCGGAGGCGCATCCAGGTCGATGCCAACACTGGCCAGCACCTCCAGACGACGGTCATTGCAGGCACGGACCCGACCGCCCGCCCAGGCCTGCAGGCGCAACTCTCCCGCGTCCAGCAGCTTCGGCAGCACAGGTCTGTAGAGGCAGCACAGATCGGCGAGAAAAGCGTCGATGCGCGGGTGGCCCGTGTCCATATCCAGACGGGCCAGTTGCGCCAAGGTCCAGCGGGGAGATCGCGGCGCATCGCCAGTCACCCAGCCGTTCACCGTGAACAGCCGGCACGGCAAGCCGTTGGGACGCAGGCCGACGGCCAGAAGGTGGCGCAGCGCCACCGTGCTGCCGCGGCGGCGTTCCTCGGCGAAGAGATGGAAATGCCCGTGCTCGCCGCGGGGCACGCCACGGCCCGGGGGGTGGCAGTGGTAGTACCAGCGGGCTCCCGAGCGCAGGTCGCGGG
>JBJOHO010000003.1:0-44396 GCA_046047615.1 Pseudomonadota bacterium | reverse complement strand
CATCGCCAGCTGGAACGTCAATTCGTTGAAGGTGCGCCTGCCGCAGCTGGTGGAGTGGCTCGCCGCCAACCCGATCGACGTGCTCGGCCTGCAGGAGACCAAGCTCACCGACGAGAACTTCCCGCAGGCGGAACTCGAGGCGCTCGGCTACCACGTGTCGCGCAGCGGCCAGAAGACCTACAACGGCGTCGCGCTGCTGTCGCGCCAGCCGCAGGCCGACGTGCAGTTCGGCTTCGACGGCTTCGAGGACGAACAACGCCGCGTCGCCATCGCCACCGTCGGCGGTGTGCGTGTGCTCAACCTCTACGTCCCCAACGGCCAGGCCGTGGGCAGCGACAAGTACGCCTACAAGCTGCGCTGGCTGGAAGCGCTGCACGCGCAACTGGAGCGCGAGCTGGCACGGCATGAGCAGGTGGTGGTGATGGGTGATTTCAACATCGCCCCGGACGACCGCGATGTGCACGATCCCGTGGCCTGGGCGGGCCAGATCCTGTGCAGCGGGCCCGAGCGCAGCGCATTGCAGGGGCTGCTGGGACTGGGTCTGTCTGACACCTTCCGGCTGTTCGAGGACGCCGCGGGACATTTCAGTTGGTGGGATTACCGGCAGGGCGGCTTCCGCCGCAACCTGGGCCTGCGTATCGACCTGGTGCTGGCGAGCGCCGCGATGGCGGCACGTTGTGCCGGCTCGACCATCGACAAGGAGCCACGCCGCGCGGAGCGGCCGTCGGACCACGCGCCGGCCGTCGCCCGCTTCAGGGCGGCGGGTCCTGCCCCGTCCGCATGACATATGGGCCGGGCAATCCACGGCCATATGTCGCACCGCGCTGGTGGCACGGCACCTGCGGCTTCTAGACTCCGATGATGTCCGCCAGCCGCCGCAGCGATCATGACGTCACGAACACGGTCCGCGTGAGTTCGGCGGCCGACGTGCGCGACGCGATCTACCCGCTGTTCACGCAGACCTGGCCCGGCGCGAACTTCCTGCCGGTGGCGCGCGCGTTCCACGACCTCGAGGAAGCCTGCGCGGGCCGCATGCCCGGCTACCTCGGCCTCGACACGGTGTACCACGACCTCCAGCACACCCTCGACGTGACGCTGGCCATGGCGCGGCTCATGGTGGGCTACGAGCGCAGCTTCGGCCTGTCGCGCATCGCGCTGGGTGCCGAGCGCGCCACGGTCGGCCTGCTGCTGGCCTTGTTCCACGACATCGGTTACCTGCGCGAGGACAGCGAGGCCGGGCACAGCGGTGCCGAGTTCACCCGCAACCACGTGTCGCGAAGCGCACGGTTCATCGAGCGCTACCTGCCGGGCGCGGGCTTCGGCCATTGGGCGGCGCTGGCCGCGGACATCGTCCACTACACCGGCTATGAGCGGCCATTCGAGGTCATCGAACAGACGGTGACCGATCCGCGCGACATCCGCCTCGGTCATCTGCTCGGCACGGCCGACATGATCGCGCAGATGGCCGACCGCTGTTACCTCGAGAAATGCCGCGACCGGCTGTATGCGGAATTCGTGCTGGGCGGTGTGGCCTTGCCGCTGGGGGCGGGGATCAAGACCGTGCGCTATGCCTCGGGGCTCGACCTGCTGCGGCAGACACCGGTGTTCATCGAGGAAACACGCAGCAAACGCCTTGAAAAGGCTTTCCGCCATGCGTACCGGCATATCGAGCCGCTGTTCGACGGCGAGAACCCGTACATGGAGGCCATAGACCGCAGCCTCCTCCACCTGAAGCGCGTGCTGCGCAGCGAAAGCTGGCGGATGTTGCGCCGCTCGCCGCAAGTGTTCGTCGCCACGCCGGATTCCATGAACACCGTGCGCGGACAGATGAACGACTACCTCAGGAAAGCCTGGACGCCGACGCTGCAGTGAGCCGCGCCAGCAGGTGGGCGGGCGGCGCCTCGACCGCCAGCACCTGGCGCGCATGCAGGGATTCCAGCCGTCCGAGGATGTCGGCGGCACAAGCGACGTCGCCGCCCGCGAGCGCCTCCCCCAGCAGGTCCACAACCAACGCCGCCGTGGCCGGCACGGATACCGGCGCGAAGCTGACATGCCAAGGCTCAGGCTGCACGCCGCCCAGGTCGCGGGCGTAGGGGCGGTAGAAGCCCAGGGTGGCAGCCTGCGCGTCGAGCCAGGCATCGAGTTCCGCACAAGGTCCTGAGGTGGCGAAGTCCGCGGGTTCCAGCCGCCAGGGCAGGCCGGCGGGCCAGCGGGCGAGGTCGATCAGGTCGATCTCGCTGCCCCAGTGGTGGCGGCTGGCCCCGGGCAATGCCGACCAGTTCAGCACGGTGTCCACCACCTCGCGAGGCGCCAGGGCCCGGACATCAACGGGTCGGCCGTCCCGGTCCAGTGCAGGGCGATCACCGCGGCACTTGGCGTTCCAGATGGCGCGCTGCCTCGCGAAGTCACGGAAGCCGGAGACCGCCTGCAACTGGAGACCCTCGGCCGCCGCGGCTTCACGCAAGGCAAGCCAGGGCTGGATGGCCGCGCGATGCAGGCGCAGGCCAGGGCTGCCGGGCACGGTCTCGATGTGCGAGTCGCAACGCCCGGTGAGCTGCAGGGAATCCAGCGGGGCACAGAGGGTCATGGGCCCATTCTAGGGGCTGCATCACGTTTGCGGACTGCTCCGGGCACGGCGAAGGCGTAACCTATGCCACGGGTTTTCCGCCGGCGCCGACATGTCCTACAGCCTCAAGACTCGCATCGCCTTGCACGCCACGGCCTGGGCAGCCTGGCTGTGCGCGTTGCTGTTGTTGCTGGCCTTCGTGCTGCCGGCCGCGTGGCTCGGCACCCCGGGTGCGCCGCTGCGCTGGGGCGTGGCCGGCATCGGGCTCGCTGGCATGGTCGCCAGCGGCATGGTGGCCCTCTACGCCAGCCGGCGTCTGGTACGGCGCGTGGAAGACCTCACGGCCAGCGCCACCCGCATCATGGAAGGCGATTACTCGCATCCGGTGCCGATCCGCCGGCCGGATGAACTGGGCGAGCTGGAGCAGACGGTCGACCAGTTGCGGCAGCGCCTCGCGCTCACGAGTGTTTCGCGCGACGAGCTGCAGGGCGTCCTGGACAGCATGACCGACGCGGTGTTCGTGACCTCCGCAGGCGGCGAGATCCGCATCGCCAACCAGAAGGCACTCCAGCTCAGTGGCAAGGCGCTCGTGCAGTTGCGCGGCGTGGCACTCACGGAGCTGTTCGAGAATCCGCCGGAAGCCGCTGCGCAGGACGTCATGAAACTGGCCGGAGAGACGGTGATGCGTACCGGCAGCGGCCAGACCATCCCGGTGTCGCTGACGGCCTCCACGCTGGCCGTTGTGCGCCCGGAATTCGCCGGCTGCGTGTTCGTCGCCCGGGACATCACGGACCGCAAGCGCGCCGAGCGCCGGATCCGCTATCTGGCGCGCTATGACGCGCTGACCAAGATCCCCAACCGCATGCAGTTCCAGCACCTGCTGCAGCAGGCCATCGCACGCGCACTGCGGGCACGCGGTGCGGTCGGCATGCTGTACATGGACATGGACCGCTTCAAGGAAGTCAACGACACCTTCGGACACGCCGCCGGCGACCGCGTGCTCGAGATCCTGACCGAGCGCGTGACACGCATCCTGCCGCAGGGTGCCGTGATCGGCCGCCTCGCTGGCGACGAGTTCGCGCTGTTTGCCGAAGGCGCAAACACCGTCGAGGCCCGCAGCACGCTGCGGCAGCTGTCGGCCGCCATCCTCGAGGCCGTGGCCCGCCCCTTCCACATCAACCAGCAGGAGATTTTCCTGTCGGTCAGCATCGGTGCCGCTTTCTGTCCGCGCGATGCCGAGAACGTCATCGACCTCATCCGCAACGCCGACGCGGCCATGTACTACTCGAAGGAGGGTGGCGGCAACAGCTACGTGAGCTACTCTCCCGAGATGAACGCCGCGGCGATCGAGCGGCTGATGCTCAAGAGCAAGCTGAAGCGGGCCGTGGAGCGCGACGAGCTGGTGTTGCGCTACATGCCGAAGGTGGACCTCAGCAGCGGACGCATCGTCGGCGCCGAAGGCCTGCTGCGCTGGCGGCTGCCCGGGCATGGTGACATCCCGCCCGCGCAGTTCATCCCGCTGGCCGAGGAAAACGACCTGATCTTCTCCGTCGGTGAGTGGGTGCTGAACCAGGTCTGCAAGGACTACCGGGCCATCGCCGAGCACGTCCGCGACCCCGGCCGCATCTCGCTCAACCTGTCGCTGCGGCAGCTGCGCCAGGCCAGCTTCATCCTGCGTTGCCGCTCGGTGTTCGAGAACCAGCAGGTCTCGCCGGCGAACCTCGAGCTGGAGATCACCGAGAGCACGCTGATGGTCGATCCTCAGCGCACGGTGGGCATGCTGAAGGAACTGCGCGAGTTGGGCGTGCACCTCTCCATCGATGACTTCGGCACCGGTTATTCGTCGCTGGCGGCGCTGCAGCAGTTCCCCATCGGCACGCTGAAGATCGACCAGAGCTTCGTGCGTGACACGACCACCCAACCGGCCGTCGCCACGCTGGTGCGCACGATCATCGAGATGGCCCGCAACCTGGGCATGCAGGTGGTCGCCGAAGGGGTGGAGACCGAGGCACAACTGGAGTTCCTGCGCAGCCTGAACTGCCACTATGCGCAGGGACGCCTGTTCGGCGAGCCTTGCACCGCCACGGCCCTGTCTGAGCAGATGTGGGCGCAGGAGCACGGCATCGAGCCGTTCGGCGACGTGTTCATCGGCGGCACCGCGGCGGGAGACGCCGTCGTGCAGGCCTGAGGCATGCGCCTGCGGTCCCTGCCACCGGGCAGCCGCGTGGCCGGTGACCGCGTCCGGATCGAGGCCGGCACAGTCCATTTCCTGGCCGACCTGACGGCCGCCGACGCCTCGGGGCGACCGGTTCTGCGTCACGCCATCCTGGACGCGACGCTGCGCCGCATCGCCGCGGCACGCGACTTCCTGCTGCTCGACTACTTCCTGTTCAACGATGATCGCGGCGCACTGTCGGCGCCCGACGCGCGATTGCGTCCGGCATCTGCAGAGCTGCGGGAGTCACTGCTGGCGCTGCGGCGAAGTTCGCCCGCGCTCCCGGTGCTGCTGCTGGTCGATCCGATCAACCTGGGCTATGGCAGGCAATGGCCACATGGCCTGCAACAACTGCAGGACGCCGGCATCGATGTCGTGGTCTCCGACCTCGAGCAGCTGCGCGACAGCAACCCCGCCTGGTCCGTGCTGTGGCGGCTGCTGCTGCGCTGGTGGTTGCCCGAGGGCGGCGCCGGCCGCTGGCCGAACCTGCTGGACGCGGACGGCCCGCGGATGCCGGCGGCGGCGGTGGCGCGGCTGCTGCAGTTCAAGGCCAACCATCGCAAGCTGCTGCTCACGGGTGACGGCAAGGGTGGCCTGCACGGCATCGTGTCGTCCGCCAATCCGCACGATGCCAGCAGTGCGCACTCGAACGTCGGACTCGAACTCGAGGGCGAAGCGCTGCGCCCCTTGCTGCGCAGTGAGCTGCAGTGGGCGGTCGCCTGCGGGTGGCGCGGGGATCCGGCGGCCTTCGACGCGCGCAGCGCAGGCCACGGCAAACCCGCCGACGGTGTGCCTTCGCGTGCATGGGCCCAGGTGCTGACGGAAGGAGCGATCCGTGCCGCAGTCCTCGGGCGACTTGCCCGCTGTGCCCATGGCAGTTGCATCGACCTGGCGCAGTTCTACCTGTCGGACCGCGGCGTGGTCCACGCGCTGCGCGATGCCGCGCACCGCGGAGCCAGCATCCGGGTGCTGCTGGACCCGAACAAGGATGCCTTTGGCCACCGCAAGTCGGGGCTGCCCAACCGCCAGGTGGCGGCTGAACTGCTGCGCGACGGTGGCGCCAGCCTGCAACTGCGCTGGGCCGTCACGCACGGAGAGCAGTTCCACGCGAAGCTGCTCATGGTGCGCGAAGCAGGGCGGCTCTGGCTGACACTCGGTTCGGCGAACTTCACGCGCCGCAACCTGCAGGACTTCAACCTGGAGGCCAATGTCGCGCTTGAAGTGTCCCAACGCGACGCCGTGGCGCAGGCCGTCGTGGGCTGGTTCGAGGGACTGTGGACGAACCGGGACGGCCTGCAGTGCAGTGTGCCGGCGGCGGTCTGGCGCGATGATTCGCGCTGGCGCCAGCTGCTCTACCGGTTCATGGAGTGGAGCGGCCTGTCGACGTTCTGACGGCCTCCTGGACCGCGCCAGGCAGGGTGCGGGACAGTTGCACGGCGGCCTGCCCCAGCGCTGCCGCCACATCGGGCTCGCGCGCGCTGCGCGCGCGGACCTCGGCCTGCAGCGCAAAGGCCGCCAGCTGTCGACCCTCGCGCGGCGCACCCACCGCCACGTCAATCGTGATCCGGGCCAGCGGCGCCTCGTCGGCAGGCGCCGCCCCCGCATAGAACGCCGCGTGCTGCCGCAGGTGCACCGACACCTCGTGCGTCACGCCACGGGGGGGACCTTCCGCCTGCACCTGGCCAAAGCGGCCACTGTCGCGCAGGCCGCGCGCCAGCACGGTATGCAGCAGTTGCGGCGCCTCGCCACTCCAGCGTGCACCCTCCACCGCGCGCAGCCGGCCCTGTGGCTGCACCAGCCAGAGGCGCGGCGAGCGCAGTGCGGGTTCGGCCGAGACCGCTGACAGGCGCAGCGAGACGTCGGTCATGCGCGGCACCGGAGCAGCAGGGGCAGCCACGGCGGCCTCTTCCCAGAGGTAGGTGCGTTCCGGGATCGCGCGGCTTTGCAGGCTGCCACAGGCGGGGAGCGCCAGCACCAACAGGGCGGGGACCAGCAGGCGGATCATTGCGGCAACTCCACGCCGGACGGCCGACGCTCGTACAGGAGCTGCGAGGGCTCCTCCTCCAGGCGGCGCGACAGGGCCGAAAGTTCGTCGGCGGCCTGCTGCGCGCTGCGCAAGGTCTGCTGCAGCTGCGGCAGACCCTCCTGTGTGAACTGTTGCAGGCCGGTGCTGTTCTGGGCCATCAGGGTGTCGACGCGCGCGCTCAGTCGCGCGAGGTTTTCACTGGTGGCACGCAGCTGCTCCACGGTGCGCGCGACATCAGGACCGAGCAGGTCCGCTGCGCCCTGTACCGACTGCACCAGGGAACGTGTGTCGGCGGCCGCACCACGCAGGTCGCCGAGCAAGGCATCGAGCTGCGCGGCCGTTGCCGGCAACGGGCGCGTGCTGCGCTCCAGTTGTTCCAACGTACGCGCGAGGTTGGCGGTGTTCTGCGCCGAGAGCACGTCCTGCGCCTTGGCCAGCACGTCGTTGACGCGCAGCGCGATCTCCGGCAGCGACGCCACCACCACGTCGAACTCCGAGCGCATCGAGTCGATCACCGGGTAGCGCTCGCCCTTCACGGAAGGCATGCGGGCGGAATCATCGCGTGGCTGCTGCAGGTCGAGGTAGAGCAGACCGGTGACGCCCTGCAGCGACAACTTGGCCTGGGTGCGCTGCGAGATCGGTGCAGCGCGATCGATGTCGGCGATGACCTGGACGCGGTCCGCGGCGCGCGGGTCGAGCCGGATGCGCACGATGCGCCCGACGTCGACGCCCAGGTAGCGCACCTGGCTGCCGACGGTGAGGCCACTGACGCTGCCCTCGAAATAGATCTCATAGCGCAGGTAGTCGCGGTGGTCGCGGCCGTCCGAGTACCAGTAGACGAACAGCCCGGCGAGCGTCACCACCAGCAGCACGAAGGCACCCACCAAGGTGTAGTGCGCGTCACGTTCCATGGGTCACCGCCGGCGGCGAAAAGCGCTGCGCCCGCTCGCCATGGAAGTAGGACTGGATCCACGGATGGGGGTGGGCCGACACCTCGGCCAGGGTGCCCACGACCATGCGCCGGTCGACGATGACGCCGACGCGGTCGCAGATGCGGAACAGGCTGTCGAGGTCGTGGGTGATCATGACCACCGTGAGCGCCAAGGTGCGCTGCAGATAGGCTATCAGCTCGTCGAAGGCCGCGGCACTGATCGGATCGAGGCCCGAAGTGGGTTCGTCGAGGAACAGCAGGGGCGGATCCAGCGCCAGGGCGCGTGCCAGCGCCGCACGCTTGACCATGCCGCCGGAAAGCTGTGACGGATACTTGTGCAGGGCATCGTCCGGCAGGCCGACCAGCCGCAGCTTCAGCCGCGCCAGGTCTTCCAGGCCATCGGGCGGCAACTCGAGGTGTTCCAGCATCGGCAACTGGATGTTTTCGCGCACGGTCAGCGCGCTGAACAGCGCGCCATGCTGGAAGGTCACGCCATAGCGCGACTTGGCCTCCCGCAGTGACGGTCCCCGCAGGCGCGTGATGTCGCGCCCGTCCAGCCGGATCTCGCCCGCCTGTGGCCGGCGCAGTCCGAGGATGGACCGCAACAACACCGACTTGCCGCTGCCACTGCCGCCGACGATGCCGAAGACCTCGCCGTGCCGCACCGACAGGTCGAGGCCATCGTGCACGACCTGGCGACCGAAACGGTTGACCAGACCCGTGACGCGGACCGCGGCGGCCGGCTCGTTCATACGTCGAGCTTCATGAACAGCACCGCGAACAGCGCATCGGCCAGCAGCACGAGGAAGATCGACTGCACCACGGCCACGGTGGTCAAGCGGCCCAGCTCGCGTGAGGAGCCGCGCACCTGCAGGCCGCGCCAGGTGCCGGACAGCGCGATGAGCAGGCCGAACACCGGCGCCTTCCAGATGCCGACCCAGAACGTCGTCGGCGCAATGGCTTCCTCGGCACGGTTGATGAACTGCACCAACGGGATGTCCAGCAGCGCGAGGCTCAGCAAGGCGCCGCCGGCCATGCCGATGATGTCGGCGACGAAGGTCAGCAGCGGCAGCGCGATCACCAGCCCCAGCACCCGCGGCAGCACCAGCGTCTCGATGGGATCGACGCCGGTCGCCTCCAGGGCATCGACCTCCTCGTTCAGCTGCATGGCGCCGATTTCGGCGGCAAAGGCACTGCCGGAGCGGCCTGCCACGATGATGGCGGTGAGCAGCACGCCGAGCTCGCGCAACACACCGACCGTGACCAGGTCGACGACGAAGATGTCGACCCCGAAGCTGCGCAACTGCGTGGCGCTGAGGTAGGCGAGGATCACGCTGATCAGGAAGGCGATCAGCGACACGATCGGCAAGGCAGTGATGCCCGTGTCCCAGATGTGCCGTACGATGGCCGTCGGCCGCAGGCGCCGGGGCCGGGTCACGGCCGATGCCAGCGTCGCCACGGTACGCCCGACGAAGGCCACGCCGGCCACGGTGCGTCCCGCCGCGGCATCGGCCCGCATCCCCAGCTGCCGCGTGAAACGCAGCTGCCACGCCGGACCTTGCCCTGCCACCGGCACCGCCGCCACCGCGACGGTCGCCTCGGGCTCAAGGCTGTCATGCACCAACCGCAGCATGGGGGGCCAGTCCGCGACCGGCGGCACCCTCACCCCCGCTGCAGACCAGCGGCGCAGCTGGTCCTGCAGCAGCCAGGCCCCTGCCGGCTCAAGGCGTTCGATGGCTCCCAGATCAAGGGCGAGACTTGCACCGCGCGGCAGCTCGAGCGCCTGCAGCGCCTTCCGCAGCGCCGGCAAGGCAAGTGCATCCCAGCGCCCCCCCAGGACCAGCAGGAGACGGCCTTCCCCGCGCCGCAACTGCACGGCGGCACGCAAGGCCTCGGGGCTCATGAAGCGTCCTGCGGAATCACCCCGGGATCATGCGCCGTGCTGCTGGCGCTGCGCCAGCACCCGTCTCAGGGGAGGGGCAGGATGTCGATCGTTCCCCGGGGCAGGCCGAGATCCGTCCCCACCGTGCGGGCGGCGTAGGCGAACCCTGCGAGCAGGGAACCGGTGATCAGCAAGGCGAGGACGAGGGCCAGACCTTTCGAGGCCAGGCTGGTCGCGGCAGTATCGTGCAGGGTCTGCATGGCAGCACTCCCGTTGACAACGTGACCGGCGCAGCGCCGCGGAACCGGCGGAAGACAGCGCCGTGGAAGGGCAGGAAGCGCCCTTTCCAGATATTTGTCAATACGGATATAAAAAGGTTCATTTCGGATTTTTGTTCAGGTTCACAAAACAGGTCCGGCGGCGGCTGACGCGTCGTGGGCAGGGCGCCGTAGAATCGGCGGCCTTCATCCACCGGAGCCGTCATGAACAAGCCCGTCACCGTCACGATCACCGGCGCGGCCGGCCAGATCGGCTATGCCCTCGCCTTCCGCGTCGCCTCGGGCCAGCTGCTCGGTCCCCACACGCCTGTGCGCCTGAACCTGCTCGAGATCACGCCGACGCTGCCGGCCCTGCAGGGCGTGGTCATGGAGCTGGACGACTGCGCCTTCCCGCTGCTGCAGTCGGTCACGGCCACCGACGATGCACGCGTGGCCTTCAAGGACAGCGAGGTGGCACTGCTGGTGGGCGCGCGCCCCCGTGGACCGGGCATGGAGCGCAAGGACCTGCTGCTGGCCAACGCGCAGATCTTCTCCGCGCAGGGCAAGGCCATGAACGAGGTGGCCGACCGCAACATCAAGGTGCTGGTGGTGGGCAACCCGGCCAACACGAACTCCCTGATCGCCCGTGCCAACGCGCCGGACCTCAACCCGCGCAATTTCACGGCCATGACCCGCCTGGACCACAACCGCGCCCTGGCGCAGCTGGCGCAGAAGACCGGCAAGCACACGACCGACATCCGCCGCCTCACCATCTGGGGCAACCACAGCTCGACGCAGTACCCGGATCTCAGCCACGCCACCGTGGGCGGCATCGCGGCCAAGTCGCTGGTCGACCAGGCCTGGATCGAGTCCAGCTTCATCCCGGTGGTGCAGCAGCGCGGCGCCGCGATCATCAAGGCGCGCGGCGCTTCTTCAGCCGCGTCCGCCGCTGCGGCCGCCATCGACCACGTGCACACCTGGGTCAACGGCACCGCCGAGGGTGACTGGGTCAGCATGGCCGTACCCTCGGACGGCAGCTACGGCATCGCCGAAGGCGTCATCTACTCCTACCCGGTGACCACGTCGGGCGGCGAATACCAGATCGTGCAGGGCTTGCCGGTCGATGACTTCAGCCGCGGCAAGATGACCGCCACGCACCAGGAACTGCTGGAAGAGCGCGACGGCGTGCAGACCCTGCTCTGACACGCAGCCGCGCCCGACCACCCGTGAGGGCCGTGCCGCAAGCCGCGCGGCCGCCCTTGCGTGGTGGTTTTTTTCCGCCCGATCCTTTAACGTGTTAAGCAGTTGCCGCTGCAGCCACTGCCCCACAGGAGCACCCCATGCGCCGCGTCCTGCACCCCACCGGTCAATTCGACAACCACGCCCGGCCCTACCAGCACATCGAGGCGGTGCCGCTGGCCGCCGCCATGGGCGCCGAGATCCGTGGCGTGCATCTGGGCCAGTTGACCGACGCGCAGTTCACCGAGATCCGCGACGCGCTCTTCCGCCACAAGATGATCTTCTTCCGCGGCCAGCGGATCACCCACGCCGAGCACGAGGCCTTCAGCCTGCGCTTTGGCCCCTTCGCCGAAGACGCCTACACCAAGGGCGTGCCCGGCCACCCCAACGTGCACCCGCTGATCAAGGAAGCCGACGACAGGTCGAAGATGGTGTTCGGCGAAGGGTGGCACACGGACTCGCCCTTCCTGCCCAAGCCGCCTGCCATCACCGCACTGCGCTCGATCGAGGTGCCGCCCTTCGGCGGTGACACGCAGTGGGCCAATTCGGCCCTGGCGCTGGCCACCCTCAGCCCGGCGTACCAACGGATGATCGCCGGATTGCGCACGCACTTCTCCCTCCGCGACGTGCTGGCCTCGGCGCAGGCCGCCGCCGAAGAGCGCGACAACCCGCTGGGCAAGCTGGCTTCCACCAAGCACAGCAGCCAGCTGTCCGAAGACCTGCTGCGCAAGATCCGCGGCAATTTCCACCCGATGGTGCGCACCCATCCGGTGACGGGCGAGAAAGCGCTGTATGTCGATGGTGCCTACGCCGTGGGCATCGAGGGGATGGACGACTTCGAAGCCGCGCCGATCCTCGGTTTCCTGGCAGACCACCTCCTGCAGGCCGCCTTCACCTGCCGGCTGCGCTGGGAGCCGGACATGCTGGCCATCTGGGACAACCGCCTCTGCGTGCACCAGGCCTTCAACGACTACCACGGCTATCGCCGCGAGCTGTACCGCACCACGGTGGTGGGTGAAGTGCCGGCCTGAGCGGTGCCGGTTCCGGAACGGGCCGTTCAGGAAGCAGACGGCCTGATTCCTGCATGATCCGCAACGGCGCCGCCGCTGGCGCAGTCGTGGAGCTGGCCATGGATCGCCCTTCCCCACCCCCCATCACGCAGAACGCCGACCTGCGCTACCTCGGGCGCCTGCTGGGCGACGTGATCAGGGCCTATGGCGGACAGCCCCTGTTCGACCGCATCGAGGCGATCCGCGCGGCCTCGGTGGAACGCCATCGCAGCGGCATGCGCGATGCCCCCTCCGACACGGGCCTGCGTTCGCTGACGCTCGACGACAGCCTCGCCTTCGTGCGCGGTTTCATGCTCCTGTCGATGCTGGCCAACCTGGCTGAAGACCGGCAAGGCGGTCCCAACCAGTCCGCCGGCGGCGACCTCGCCCTGGCGCTGGGTCAACTGCAGGCGCAGGGTGTCGGGCCCGAGGCCGTGCTGGCGCTGTTGGACCGCGCCATGGTGATGCCCGTGCTGACGGCACATCCCACCGAGGTCATGCGCAAGAGCATGATCGACCACCGCAACCGCATCGCCGCCCTGATGCGGCTGCGCGATTCCGGTGCAACCGTGACCCGTCAGGGCGATCTGGTGGAGCAGGCGCTGCTGCAGCAGATCGCGCTGCTGTGGCAGACGCGGCCGTTGCGCTACCAGCGCATCGCGGTCAGCGACGAAGTGACCATCGCCTTGTCGTGGATGCGGGAAGTGCTGCTCCCTGTGCTGCCGCGGCTGTATGCGCAGTGGGACCGGCTGCTGCCCGGACGCACGCCAGGCTTCCTGCGCCTGGGCAGCTGGATTGGCGGGGACCGCGATGGCAATCCGAATGTCACCGCCCGGTCGCTGGGCGATGCAGTCCGGCGCGCCTCGCGCGTGGTGCTGGCGCGCCACCTGACGGACCTCGACGGCCTGGCCGCCGAGCTGTCCGTGTCGACCACGCTGGCAACCGTGAGCCCCGAGGTGCAGTCGCTGGCCGACGCCAGCGGCATCGATGCGCCTTCACGGCGCGACGAGCCCTACCGGCGGGCACTGCGCTGCATCCACGACCGTCTGGCCCACACTTACGCGGCCCTCGTCGGCGAGGCCTGGACGCCCGCACCGGCGCCGCATCTGGCACCGTATCCGGACCCGGCGGCCTTGCAGGCCGATCTCGCAACGCTGGCCGCGAGCCTCGCGGAGAGCGGTGGAGGCATCCTCGTCCGGGGAGGCACCCTGGGCCGGCTGATCCGCAGCGTCGAGACCTGCGGTTTCCACCTCGCCACGGTTGACCTGCGGCAGAACTCGGCCGTGCACGAGCAGGTCGTGGCCGAGTTGCTGGCGCGGGCTGGCGTCACGGACCGCTACGTGGCGCTGGCGGAAGACGAACGCGTTGCGCTGCTGCGTGGTGAACTGGCGCAGCCACGACTGCTGTCCACACCGTATGCCGAGTACAGCGAACTGTCGCGCTCCGAACTGGACATCCTGCAGACCACACGCGTGCTGCGGCAAAGGCACGGCCGCGACACGATCACCACCTACATCATCTCCAAGTGCGAGAGCCTGTCGGACCTGCTCGAGGTGCTGGTGCTGATGAAGGAAGCCGGCCTGTGCCGCCCCGGTGCCGACGGGCAAGCTGGCAGTGCTGAACTGATGGTGGTGCCACTGTTCGAGACCATCGCGGACCTGCAGCGCGCACCCGCCATCATGGCGGCGTGGCTGTCGTTGCCGGACCGGCCGCGGTGGTCCGGCGGCGCCGACGTCCAGGAAGTCATGGTCGGCTATTCCGATTCGAACAAGGACGGCGGCTACCTGGGTTCGGTGTGGAACCTGCATCAGGCCAGCACCGCGTTGGCCCAGGTCTTTGCCGATCACCGCACCACGCTGCAGCTGTTCCACGGACGGGGCGGCTCCGTGGGACGCGGCGGCGGGCCGGCTTTCGCCGCGATCCGGGCGCAGCCGGCGGGCACCGTACGCGGCCGGATCCGCATCACCGAGCAGGGCGAGATGATCGCGGCCAAGTACGGCACGCGCCAGCATGCGGCGACCCATCTCGAGGCGATGGCGGCAGCCACGGTGCTGGCGTCGCTGGAACCCCCTGCGCTGGGCAGCCGCGAGCGCGATCACTACGCCGCCACGCTGGAGCGGCTGTCCGGTGCCTCCTTCGCCGCCTACCGCGCGCTGGTCTACGAGACGCCGGGATTCGCGGCGTTTTTCCGCGAGTTCACGCCACTGAGGGAAATCGCGCAGCTGAAGATCGGCTCGCGGCCCGCCGCCCGCACGACTTCAGGCCGGATCGAAGACCTGCGCGCGATCCCGTGGGTCTTCAGCTGGGCACAGTCGCGCGTGATGCTGCCAGGCTGGTACGGCACCGGCCAGGCCCTGGGCGCGGTGGCAGACCTGCCGGTATTGCGCGACATGCACGCGGCCTGGCCGTTCTTCCGCACGACCCTCGACAACCTGGAGATGGTGCTGGCCAAGTCGGACCTGCAGATCGCCCGGCGCTACCTGGCGCTGGTCGGTGACCGGTCGACCGGCGAGCGCCTGTTCAATCGCATCGAGACCGCCTGGTGGCAGACGCATGACGCCCTGCTGGCCATCAGCGGGCAGTCGCGGCTGCTGGAACGCAATCCGCAGCTCGATGCCTCGATCCGCCTGCGCCTGCCCTACATCGAACCGCTGAACCTGTTGCAGGTGGACCTGATCCAGCGGCACCGCGCCGGTGAGCAGGATTCGCGGATCGAGGAGGGCCTGCTGCTGTCGATCAACGCGATTGCGACGGCGCTCCGCAACTCCGGCTGAAGGCCATGAAGCGCTCGAAGGCGGCGATCGCGTCGTCGACGGTCACGAGGTCCATCACGCCCGGGAACTGCAGGCGCCGGCCCCATTTGAGCGTGTCGGCCGGCTTGCCCGCGTACTTGAGCGCGGCATCCTCGTAACGGTCCACGCACCAGCGTGTGTCACCCCAGGGGCCGCTGCCCCAGGCTGGCGTCGCGGCATGCAGTCCGATCACCGGCGCGCCCATGGCACGCGCCATGTGCATGGGACCGGAATCGGGCGTGACCACGACCGTGGCCCGCTGCAGCAGACCGAGGAAGCGCTTGAACGTGTCCTTGCCGACCAGGTCGAGCACGGGCGCCTGCATGGCAGCGATGATGGCGTCGGCCATCTGGCGTTCAAGCGTTGAACGCCCCCCGCAGAGCACGATGCGGCAGCCGTGCTGGCGGGCCGCATGCTCGGCCAGCGCGGCATAGCCGCGCGCGTGCCAATTGCGCGCCACCTGGCTGGAACAGGGACTGAGCAGCATCACGGGCTGGCCTTCAGGCCACTGCGCGGCGGCCCAGTCGCGATCTTCCTGCGGCACGGGGATGTCCCAGCGCACCGGGCCAGGGGTGATGCCCAGCGGCTCGGCGAAGCTGTGCATCAGGTCCAGACTGTGCTGGCGCGGGCGGAAGGCGATGCGCCGGTTCACGAACAGGCTGTGCAGCTCGGCACTGCGCTGCCAGTCATAGCCGACGCGCAGGCGTGCCCGGATGCGCAGCGACAGCAGGTTGGCGCGCAGCGAGCGCTGCAAGACCAGCAGCGCATCGAAGCGCCGGCCGTCCAGTGCCTGTTCCAGTTCGCGCACCGCCGCACGCCCGGCCTTCTTGTCGAAGACGATGAATTCGACGCCCTCGATGTCACCCAGCAGCTTGTGCTCCGCACGGCCGATGATCCAGGTGATCCGGGCCTGCGGCAGCGCCGTCTGCAGGGTGCGCAGCAGCGGCACGGTGTTCACCACGTCGCCCAGCGCCGACAGGCGCAGCAGGCAGACGGACTCGATCGGTGGCGCGGTCATCGGTCCGCTCTCCAGGGTGTGCCGGCCAGCCGGGCACGGACTGCGGCGAAGTGCGCGGTTCCCGGTGCCTGGTGGCGCTCCGGCACCAGATAGTCCTCGGCAAGATGGGCGAGGAAGGCACCGCGCAACGGCGCGGCCGGCGGCGCGCCACGGCCCACGGCAGACAGCCAGGCAGCAACGCCCGCGACGTCCTGTGCGCGTGCCGTGACGCCGTCGATGCCGAAGACCGCATCCCCCAGCGCCAGCACCGGTTTGCCCAGCAGCAGCGACTCGACGCCGACGCTGGAGTTGAGCGTGATGACACCCTCCGCACCCTCGATCAGCCCGCCGGTGGCGTTGCCGTTGGCGAACAGCACGCGGCCGCCGCGAGCTGCGGCACGCGCGTGCAGACCCGGGTAACGGCGCGGACAGCTGGGGTGTTCCTTGATGACCAGCACGGGAGCGTCGCGTCCGGCGGCATCCTGCGCCGCGCAGAGCACCTCGAAGAACTGCTCCATCGACGTGATCCACGGCGAATGCAGCAGCACCTGGCTGTCGAGCATCACCTGGAACGGAACGAACACATAGCGGGGTGGCAGGCTGACGGCCGCCATCGACGCCTTGCCCTTGCGGGGCGCGCGCGGCACGACGTCGGCCGCGCGCCGCGGCTGCCAGTCGCCGCCCCGGGCGGCATAGAAGGCCGGATCGCGTGGCACCGAGGACCGGGCGTTCACGCCCTGCAGGTCCATCTGCGTGGTGGCCGGCAGCTGCCCGTTCTCGAAGCGCCAGCAGGGCAGGCCGGCATCCTCGGCGGCGGCGACGACCGCATTCACGTCCACGGCATTGCCGCCCCAGACGCAGACGGCGTCCGGGGCCCAGCCGCGGATCAGGCCCGCCGCGTGCCGGTAGTGGGCGCGGGCGGCCGTCGCATAAAGCCAGTTTTCGACCGCGATGCGGCGCGGACCGTAGTGCGGCCGGGCGCGCTTGCGGCGCATGCCGTAGTCGATGATGGTCTCGACCCGCTCCCGCGATGGCGCTGCCCCGGAGAACGCCAGCCCCACGCGCCGGACGCGGCAGTCGTATTCCGGCAGGGCCGCGGCAAGCGCGCGGAAATAGCGCGTCGTGCGGGGCGAATTGGCAAGGAACAACAGGCGGCGCATGGCGGTCGGAACGCTAGCACACCCTGCGTGAGCCACAGCTATAGTCGGACCATGACGATCGCCATCACCGTGCTGTTCCTGCTGGCCGTGCTGGTGCTGGTCTACCAGCGCCTGCCACTGCTGTGGTTTTCCCTCGCCTTCACCGCCATGGTGGCCGCCTACACGCTGTCGGGCATCCCTGCCGGCGCCTGGAAAGGCGTGCTGTGGGTGGTGCTGGCCGTGCTGTGGCTGGCCAACTTCAGGCCCCTGCGCAAGGCCCTGGTGTCGCGGCCGTTCATGAAGGCCTACCTGCGGCTGCTGCCTGCGATGTCGGACACGGAGCGCGAGGCGCTGGGTGCAGGCAGCGTGTGGTGGGACGGGCAGTTGTTCACCGGCAAGCCGGACTGGCCACAATTGCTGGCCACGCCACCGGCACGCCTGTCGCCCGAGGAACAGGCCTTCCTGGACGGGCCCTGCGAGACCGTCTGCGCGATGCTCAATGACTTCGACGTCACGCACCGTCGCGCCGACCTGCCACCCGCGGTGTGGGACTACCTGAAGCGCGAACGCTTCTTCGCCATGATCATCCCGCGGCGCTATGGCGGCCTCGAATTCAGCACCTATGCGCAGTCCTGCGTGCTGGTGAAGCTGGCCAGCCGCAGCATCACCCTGTCGTCGACCGTGGCCGTGCCCAACTCCCTGGGGCCGGCCGAATTGCTGGTGCACTACGGCACCGACGCCCAGCGCGAGCACTATCTGCCGCGGCTGGCGCGTGGCGAGGACATCCCCTGCTTCGCGCTCACCAGCCCTACGGTCGGCAGCGACGCCGCATCGCTCAGCGACACCGGCATCGTCTGCCGGGGCCTGCACGAAGGCCGCGAGGTGCTGGGCCTGCGGCTCAATTTCAGCAAGCGCTACATCACGCTGGCGCCGGTGGCCACCGTGGTGGGCTTGGCTTTCCGCATGTTCGACCCGGACCACCTGCTCGGCGACAAGGCGGACCTGGGCATCACCTGCGCGCTGCTGCCCCGCGACACTCCGGGCATCCGCATCGGGCGCCGGCATTTCCCGCTCAACATCCCGTTCCAGAACGGGCCGATCCAGGGCGTGGACGTGTTCGTGCCGCTGGACGCGATCATCGGTGGCCCAGCGATGGCGGGCCGTGGCTGGCGCATGCTCATCGAGCAGCTGTCGGTCGGCCGCTGCATCTCGCTGCCTGCGTCGGCCACAGGCGGTGCGGTCGTGGCGGCGTGGGCGACCGGTGCCTACGCCCGCATCCGCCGCCAGTTCGGCCTGTCGGTGAACCGCTTCGAGGGCGTGGAGCAGGTGATCGCGCGGCTGTTCGGCACGACCTACATCATGGACGCGGCACGCAGCGTCACCACCGCGGCCATCGATGCCGGCCACCGCCCTGCCGTGCCGGCGGCCATTCTCAAGTACCACCTCACCGAGATGGGCCGGCAGGTCGCCAACGACGCCATGGACGTGCACGGCGGCAAGGGCATCATGCTCGGGCCCCGCAACTACCTGGCGCGCGGCTGGCAATCCGCGCCGATCGGCATCACGGTCGAGGGCGCCAACATCCTCACGCGCAACCTCATCATCTTCGGCCAGGGCGCCATCCGCTGCCATCCGTTCGTGATGCGCGAGATGGAGGCCACGCGCGATGCGGACCGCCGGCGCGGCATCGACGAGTTCGACCGTGCGCTGTTCGGCCACGTCGGCTTCGCCGTTTCCAACGCAGTGCGCTCGCTGCTCATGGCGCTGACGCTGGCCCGCTTCGAGCCGGCCCCGGGCAGCGGCGTCGAAAGACGTTTCTTCCAGCACATCGAGCGTTTCTCGGCGTCCTTCGCCTTTGCCACGGACGTGGCCATGCTGTCGCTGGGGGGTGCCCTGAAGCGGCGCGAGAACCTGTCGGCGCGACTGGGGGACGTCCTGTCGGCGCTGTACCTGGCCTCGATGGTGCTCAAGCGCCACCAGGACAATGGCGCCCCGCGCGAGGAACTGCCCATCGTCGAGTGGGCCTGCCGCAGCCTGCTCTACACGGCGCAGGAGCAGCTGCACGGCTTCCTGCGCAATTTCCCCAACCGCTGGCTGGCGGCCCTGATGCGGCTGCTGGTGTTCCCGCGCGGCCGCACCTACTCGGCCCCGGCGGACTCGCTCGCCCGCCAGGTGGCGGAACTGGCCTGCACCGACAGCCCGGCGCGGCGCCGGCTGTGCCGCGACCTGTTCCAGGGCGGGTCCATCGGCGGTCCGATGCACCAGCTGCAGGAACTGCTGCAGCGCGATGATGCCGCCGAAGCGCTGCTGCGCCGGCTGCGCGTCGAGGGCCTGCGCACCGGCCGCGTCAGCGCACTCGACCTGCCGGGACAGGTCGAGCAGGCACGCGCCGCCGGAGTGTTCACGGACACCGAAGCGGAGCAGCTGCTCGATTACGATAGACGGGCGATGGAGATTGTCCACGTCGACGACTTCGCGCCCGGCGAACTTGCCCATACCGACGACCAAGGAGCTTCTCCATGATGCCGACCGCTTTGCGCATGACCGCCCTCACGCTCACCTGCGTGCTGGCCACGGGCAGCCTTGCCGCCCAGGGGCTCGAACGCTCGGCCTCGCCGCCGGGTGCCAAGGCCTACATCGTCAGCCCGGCCGACGGCGCCACCGTCAAGGGCCCCTCGGTGAAGGTGGTCTTCGGCCTGCAGGGCATGGGCGTCGCGCCCGCCGGCATCAAGTTCGAGAACGCGGGCCACCACCACCTGCTGGTCAACACCGAGGTTCCCAAGGACCTGTCCCTGCCCCTGCCGGCCACGGCCGAGCTGATCCACTTCGGCAAGGGCCAGACCGAGACCACGCTCACGCTCAAGCCCGGCCGGCACACGCTGCAGCTCGTACTGGGCGATCACCTGCACATCCCCTTCAATCCCCTGGTGGCCTCGGAGAAGATCACCATCACGGTGACGCAGTAGGCTCCAGGCGCTGCGACCAGGCCGCACGATGTACCTTGCCTTCCACGGCCTGGCCGAAACGCCCTTTGCCATCACGCCGGATCCGCGTTACCTGTTCCTGGGTGCGCGGCATACGGAGGCGCTGGCGCATCTGGTCTATGGGCTCGAACAGGCCGGCGGTTTCATCCAGCTGACCGGCGAGGTCGGCACCGGCAAGACCACGGTGGTGCGCTCGCTGCTGACGCGCGCGCCCGCCGGCACCGAGATCGCGCTGATCCTCAACCCGCGGCAGACGCCCGCCGAGTTCCTGCTGTCCATCTGCGAGGAACTGGGACTGGTCACCGCAGACAGCTCGACCGGCAGCCTGAAGCACCTGGTCGACATCCTTGGCAGCCACCTGCTCAAGGCACATGCTGCCGGGCGCCGCGTGGTGCTGGTGGTGGACGAGGCGCAAAACCTGTTGCCTGAGGTGCTGGAGCAGGTGCGCCTGCTGACCAACATCGAAACCGAGACGCGCAAGCTGCTGCAGATCCTGCTGGTCGGCCAGCCGGAACTGCGCGATCTGCTGGCACGCCACGACCTGCGCCAACTGGCGCAGCGCATCACCGGCCGCTACCACCTGGTGCCGCTGACGCGCGAGGAAACCGCCGCCTACGTGCGCCACCGGCTGCGGGTGGCGGGGGCCGCCACGGAACTGTTCACGGACGGGGCGTTGGCGGAATTGCACCGCCGCAGCGGCGGCGTGCCCAGGCTGGTGAACATCATCGCTGACCGCGCCCTGCTCGGCGCCTACGCCCGGGACCGGCATGGCGTGGACACCGCGCTGGTGCGTCAGGCGGCCGGCGAGGTGCAAGGGCGGCGTCTGCTGCCGCACTGGATGCCTTGGGCCCTCGCTGCAGGCAGTGTCGTCGTCCTGGCCGGGGCGGGGCTGCTGGGTTGGCGGCTCATGGCGGAGCGCGCCACCGCGCCCGTGCCGGAGGCTGCGCCGGCGGCAACGGCCGAGGCGCCAGGCGCAGCGCCGGTTGCGTTCGCCACCGATCTGCAGCCGCCGCTGGGGTCCCTGCTGCGGGCCCCTGCCGCGGACACGGGTATCGATGCGGCGTGGTCACGACTGTTCTCGCTCTGGGGGGCGCGTTTCGCGATCGGCAGCGAGGACGCCTGCACCCAGGCCGTGCGGCAGGGACTGGAGTGCCACGTGGCCGACGGCGACCTCGCACTGCTCGCGCGTTTCGACCGGCCCGCCGTGCTGGTGCTCGGCGATGCGGCGGCAGCACATCATGTCGTGCTGGCCGGCATCGGACCCGACACGGTCACGCTGTGGATCGGTGAGCGCGCGTGGCAGGTGCCGCGCGCGCAACTGGAGCAGGAATGGCGTGGCGCCTTCCTGCTGCTGTGGTCGCCCGATGACCCGGACACGCGCCCGCTCGCGCTCGGCGCCGGCGGCGACACCGTGCGCATGCTGCGCCGCAAGCTGGCGCGCTTCGAGCCCAGCCTGCCCACCGGCAGCGACAACTTTGACGAGGCACTGCAGGACGTCCTGCGGCGGTTCCAGGCCGCACACGGGCTGCAGGCTGACGGTATCGCGGGCGTGCAGACCGCGCTGCTGCTGGATGCCGTGTACGGTCCCGCTGACCGTCCTTCGCTGCGCCGCGCCGGAGCCCCCTGATGTCGCTGATCCTCGATGCCTTGCGCAAGTCTGAGCAGGAGCGCCAGGGTCACGGCGGCACCGGGCTGCCCCCGGCCCGCGTGACGGCCGCGCGCCAAGGCCTGCCGTGGTGGGCAGTGGCGCTGGCTGGCGTCCTGCTGCTGAACCTGGGCCTGCTCGCCTGGTTGCTGTGGCGGCCAGCAACGCCGGTCACGCCCGCCGCCACAGCGCCCACGCCAGCAGCCGTGATGTCGCCGGTGGCCGCGGCACCCGCAGCACCCTCTCCCACGGAAGCCGCCGGCGAACCCCCGCCGCGGTTTGAATATGACGCGGATTTCGCGCCGGCGGTCGAAGGCCTGCGGATTGCCAGCGGAGCGGCGCCGGCAGCCGCCGTGGCGGCGCCGCTGTCGGCCCTGCCGGCACTGGATCGCGTGGTTGAGCAGGGCCTGCCCACGGTCGAGCAGGGCAATGCCGGCGGTGCCGGCATCCCCGCCTTGCAGGTCAACCTGCACATCTACGCAGACCAGGCCACGCAGCGGGTGGTCATGCTCAATGGCCAGCGCCTGCGCGAAGGGGAGTCCACGCCGGAGGGCGTGCGCGTCGAGCGAATCACCGAGTCAGGGCTGGTGCTGGCGTGGCGCGGCCGCCAATTCAGCCTGAGCCGAGGCGATTGAGCGCGTCGCCCGTCAGGCGGAAGGTGGTCCACTCGTCCATCGGCCTCGCGCCCAAGGCACGGTAGAAGGCGATCGACGGCGCATTCCAGTCCAGCACCGACCATTCCATGCGACCGCAGCCCTGCGCCAAGGCTTCGCGTGCCAGGGCCTGCAGCAGCGACCGGCCGATGCCGTGACGCCGCCAGGCCGGCTGCACGTACAGGTCTTCAAGGTACAGACCGGGACGGCACAGGAACGTGGAGTAGTTGAAAAAGTACAGGGCAAAACCGACAACCTGTCCGTCATGATCGGCCACCAGCGCATGTGCGCGCCGCGGCTGGCCAAACAGGTGCTCGCCCAGCTGCCCGGCCTGGCCGACGAACTGCTCCTGCAGTCGTTCGTATTCGGCCAACTCGCCGATCAGGGCATGGAGGGCGGGAACGTCTGCCTCGTGGGCAAGACGCACCACGACGGCGGCCGGCTCGGACATAATGGCATTCTCCTCGACACAGACGACTTGGTGGTTCCGTGAACGGCTCGCATGAACCACCGGGGTGGACGCTGCAAGGTTGCATACCCAGACTCCCGCCGCAAAGGGCCTTTCCGTCGTGACAGTCCGCGTCCTGCTGATCACTCAAGATGCCTCGACCGTCCCTGGGCTGCTGGAGCAGTGCGAGGCCGCCGGCCTCGACCTGTCGTTGGCTTGCCTGGACGCTGCCGCCTTTGCCGGCTGTCGCGCCGAGGCGCTGCTGGAAGACCATGATCTGCTGGTCGCCATGCTTGATTTCGCAGCGGCACCGCAAGGGCTGCCGGGCATGCCTTGGCTGCGTGCGCTGCCGGGTGCCGCGCAGCGGCCGCCCTTGCTCGTGCTGGCGGCGGACGGCAACGAACTGACGGCCGTGCAGGCGCTGCGCCTGGGCGCGGCAGACTACCTCCCGCACGATGCGCTCGCCCCGGCCCTGCTGCGTGAGGCCATCGGGCGCTGCCTGCAGGCCCGGCCTGCCGCGCCGGTGCAGGGCTCGCGGCCATCGGCCGGCACGCTGCTGGCGGGTCTGCCGCGCGAACTCGTGCCGCGCTACACCCTGCTGCAGAAGCTGGGCGAGTCGATGCGCGCGACCGTCTATCTGGCCGCCAGCGAAGCGATGGGACGCAACGTCGCGCTCAAGGTCAGCCGCTTCACCGAATCCGGGGCCGGACAGTTCGCCGCCGAATACGCCGTGGTCGGCGCGCTGCGCCACCCGGCCGTGGTCGACCTGTACGACTACGGCATCCACGACGGTCGGGAATTCATGGCGATGGAATATTTCCCCTGCGGCGACTTGCGGACGCGGCTCACCAACCCGCTTTCGCCGCGGCAGTCGCTCGTCTACCTGCGACGCATCGCCGCCTCACTAGCCGTCGTCCATGAGGCCGGCGTGGTGCACCGGGATGTGAAGCCCGCCAACATCATGCTGCGCGAGAACGCGCAGGTCGTCCTCATCGATTTCGGGCTCGCCCGCAGCTGCCAGGACAGCCTTGAGCCCACCGGCGCCGGCGTGTTGCGCGGATCGCCCTACTACATGAGCCCTGAACAGGCCCAGGCCGGCGCAGTGGACGCGCGTTCCGACATCTACAGCGTGGGCGTGATCCTCCACGAGATGCTGACCGGCCAGCGCCCGTATGTCGGGGCCACGGCCCTCGAGGTCCTGCGGCGCCACGTGGAAGACCCCCTGCCCGTGCTGCCACCTGAACACGCGGAACTGCAACCCCTGCTCGACCGGCTGCTGGCCAAGGATGCTGCGGACCGCTACGGATCGATGCAGGCCCTGCTGGCCGATCCTCTGCTGGCGCTGCCGGTGGCGGCATGAAGCGCAATCCCCATCTGATCGAGGCCACGCGGCTGCTGGAACGGCTGGACGACGCGCTGTTGCTGGTGGGTCCTGACCTGCGCATCCGCGCGGCGTTCACCGAGTCCGCAAGGGCGCTGGCGGCACGCCTCGGCGATCGCCACGACTTGGTCGGCGCGCCGCTGGCCGACGTGCTGCGCCCGCTGCTCGCGCCCCAGGCCTGCCGCCCGCTGCTCACGCACCTGCAGGCCCTGACGGAGGATCCGTCCGAGGCCCCCGAGGTGCTGCGCGCCATCGAGGGTGCCGCCTCGGCTGCGATGCGGGCGGCGGGGCAGACACGCTTCTACGACATCACGCTGCGGCCCTTCATCGCCGATGACGGCGCCTCCCTGCTGCTGGGCATCCGCGACGTCACACCGCGCCTGCAACTGCTGCGGGCCACCGAATCCACCCGCGAGGCCCACGCGCTGGCGCTGGCCGTGCTGCGGGCTTCGCCGGCGGTACTGCGTGGTTTCCTTGCCGACGCACTCTCGTCCATCACGCTGTTGCAGTCGCTGTTGCGCGTGCCGGCCCGCGCCGACGCCGCCTACCGGGACAAGCTGTCGCGCCTGCAGGACGAAGTGCTGCTCGTGCAGGAGCGCGCCTCCCGTGTGCCCCTGGAGCCCGTCGTCGCGCACGCGGCGAAGGTGCTGTCGTCGCTGCAACGGATTGCCAATGCCGCGGTCGCAGATGGGGATGAGTTCCTGCCGGTGGCGGTGGAACTCGACGCCTTGTTTTGCCAGATCACGACCTGTGCCCGCTTGGCCGACCAACGCGGTGACTTCGTGGCACCCGCGATGGGCGCGCCGACCTCCGAGGGGGTGCCGGAACCAGAGCCGGAGCCGGAGCCGGAGGTTGTCACAGCGCCAACCGCTGAGCTGGAGGCCACCCTTGAGCCAGTGCCGCCGGCAGAGCCGGCAGAGCCGGTGGCGGCTACTGGACCAGAGGCCACCACCACCGGCCTCGATCCCGCTGCTGGACCTGAGCCCGAGGTCGCACCGGAGCCGGAACCGGAGCCGGAACCGGAGCTTGTTGCCGAACCCGTTGCCCCGGTTACCGTGGAAGTCGAACTGACGCGACCCGGGCTGGCACCGGTGATCGAATCCCTTCTGGGCCCCGACGCGCTGCCGGAAATTCGCGGCATGTCCGGCACGACCACGACGGCGGCCATCGAGATGGTCACCTGGCCGTCGCGGCACGCCAGCCGGCTGGCTGCACTGCTCGAGGAGAGCACGGCGGGCGGCGGCGCGGTGGCGCGCCTGTCGGCCGTGAATCTCGAGGCCATTCCACTCGGCTATCGCCGCAACATCGAGCACATCCTGCAGGAGTTGGTGCGCAACGCGGCAGAGCACGGCATCGAGACGCAGGACAGCCGCCTCGCCGTGGGCAAGCCGCCGGTCGGTGCTGTCGTGGTGGAGTGTGTCGACCGTGGCCGCGCGGGCATCGAAGTGACGGTGCGCGATGATGGCCGCGGGCTGGACGTGGCGCTCATCGGCCAACTGGCGGTCGATCGTGGTCTGGTCACCGCCGATTCGCTGACCAACGCAGACGCCCGTACCGTCGCCGGGCTGATCTTCCGTCCGGGCTTCGCCGCCACGGGAATGGCCAAGGTGCCGGGCCGCGGTTTGGGGCTGGAGTTCCTGCGCGAACTGGTGATGCGCATGGATGGCCGCATCACCGTCACCAGCAAGCCGGGCATCTACACCCGTTTCCGGGTGCAGCTGCCACCGGAAGGGGACATCGAGCGCAGTGGATCCATCGTGACCACGGCGTCCGACAGCGGCCACCTCACGACCGGATACTGAAGACGCGCAGCCGACCCGAGGCCTGGGCGATCGCCACCTGTCGCCCATCGGGAGACCAGCGCGCCAGGCTTGCGGGCCCGTCCAGCAGTTGCACGTCCAGCGGTTCCGCCGCCTGTGCACCCGGGCCGGGCTTCCACAGGACCACGCGCCAGTCGCGGCCCGTGGAGACCAGATGGTTGCCCGCCGGCTGGAAGGCGAGCGCTTCGACGCGCTCCGCGTGCAGGCGCAGTTCGATCGGCGCGCTGCCTTCAGGACCTTTGCCGCCGAAATCCCAGACGACGATGTCCGGATTGCCGGTGGAGGTGCTGGCCAGGTAGCGGCTGTTGCCGCTCCACGCCAGCAACGGCACCTTGCCGTCATAGCCGCTCATGCGGCTGCGCTTGCCGGCGGCCAGCATGCGGAACTGCAACTGCCCGTCCTGCAGGCCCGCGGCCGCCACGCGGCCGTCCGGGCTCAGGGCCAGGCACAGGGGCGAGCCTTCGAGGACGTGGCGGGCGATTTCCGGCTGCGGGGCCAGCCGGTCTGTGAACAGGGCGCCATTGCCGACGGCGATGATCTCGTCCACCGACCGCCAGACCAGGTGCGTCAACCCGACCTCGTGCGGCCCGAGGCTGGCAAGCACCTGGCCCTCGAGGTCGAGGACCTGCAGCTGCTTGCCCAGCGCGAAGGCCAGCGCCTTGCCGCGCGGCTGGAAGGCCAGGCCGGCCGGCCAGCCCATGCCGCGATGCAGGCGCTGCGGCGCCGCGCCCGGTGTCGTGGCGTCCCAGCGCAGCACGGCGCCGTCCTGACCGGCGGTCGCCAGCAGCTTGCCCCCCGGCTGCCAGACCACCGACAGCAGGCCGGGCGGCTGCTCGCCCATGAGGACGGCGCTGCCGTCCCCGGCATCGACGCGGTACAGCCGCCCCTCGCCACCTGCGACGACCAGCTGCCGGCTGTCCGGCGACCAGGCGACGTCGACCGGAAAATCCTCCAGCGGGACCTGGGCACCCGCCAGCAAGGTGGCGCCGGCGCGGCTCACGTCGCCAGGCAGGAGGCGAAGCCGGCCTCCAGCTCCTGGCGGTCCAGCTTGCGGCCGATGAAGACCAGCTGGCTGCGTCGCGGCGTGTCGCCCCAGGGCAGGTCCGGCCGGCCGTCGAACATCATGTGGACGCCATGGAAGACGTAGCGGCGGGAATCGCCGCGCAGGTTCAGGACGCCCTTCATGCGCAGGATGTCTTCGCCGCGGCTCTGCAGCAGGTAGGAGAGCCAGTCGTTGACCTTGCGCGCATCCAGCGCCCGCGTGTCGCTGATGCCGATCGAGGTGATCTCGTTGTCATGGTGGTGCGAGGCGAAGGCCCGTTCGGCCTGTGCGGGTGCCGGGAAGTGCAGCCCGAACTCGGCCGGCGCATGTTCGCAGAACACGGCATAGGCGCCCGCCCCGGCGATGTCGAGGCAGTACTGGCCCCCATGGCACTGCATGTCCAGCGCCAGCGGCTGCGACCCGGGTGCGAGGTGGTCGCCGCTGGCTGTCGGTACGGCTTTCTCGGCAAACACCCGCACCGCAGGCTCGATGGCAGCGGCGAGTGCCTCGGCCGTTGGCGCTGCCAGCGGCAGCACGGCGATCTTCAGCGCGTCGTGGCTGTGGCCATGATTGTGGTCATGGTCATGACTGTGGTCGTGGTCGTGCCCGTGTTCATGGGCGTGGGGCCCGGCAGCCCGCAGGATGTGCCGGCCCTTGTCCAGCAGGAAGGCGCCCGCCCACTCGAAGGGGTACTGCGGCTCGAGGAAGTCCTTGTCGACGGCCAGCGCGCGCTCGAGGTCGAAGGCGCCCAGACCCAGCACGGCGTCGACGGGCGCTGCCGCCTGCTGCGTGCGCAGGATGCGCGCGCTGCGGTTGATGCCGCGGATGGCCGCCTCGATCCGCGCCAGGTCGGCCTCGCCCACCAGATCGGTCTTGTTCAGCAGCACCACGTCGGCGAAGCCCACCTGCACGGCAGGCTCCTTCAGATCCTTCAGGTGCTGTTCGAAGTGCCGCGCATCGACCAGCGTGACGATGGCATCGATCTGGAACTGGGCCTTCAGGTCGTCGTCGAGAAAGAAGGTCTGCGCCACCGGGCCGGGATCGGCCATGCCGGTGGTCTCGATGAGGATGTGGTCGAAGCGCTCGCGGCGCTTGAGCAGCTGGTTCAGCACACGGATCAGGTCACCGCGCACCGTGCAGCAGATGCAGCCGTTGCTGGTCTCGAAGATCTCTTCCTCGGCGCCGATCACCAGCTGGTGGTCCACGCCGACTTCGCCGAACTCGTTCTCGATGACGGCGATGCGCTTGCCGTGGTTCTCCGAGAGGATGCGGTTGAGCAGGGTGGTCTTGCCGGCGCCGAGGAAGCCGGTCAGCACGGTGACGGGGATGCGCTTGGTGGCGGTCATTCGGAGCGTCTCTTCAGGATAAGGGCACGGGTCGGAGCGAAGGCGAGCAGCCGCAACAGCAGGCCGAAGGCCGCCCGCTTCCACAAGGGCGCTGGCCGTGGCGGCACGGCGGCGGAGAATACCGCCTCCAGCGATTCGTGGCGCGGCCCGGGCGCCGTCACTGGCGCAGCGCCTGCAGCGACTGGTGGGTCTGCCAGGTCATCACGCAGAGGAACACCAGCAGCAGCAGGTAGTAGGCGCCCCAGCGCAGGCGCTCCTGCGCCGGAACGTCGTAGTAGCGCGGATCGCCACCCAGCGGCTCGCGCCGCCACGCGGCCTTCAGCGACTGCCAGATCGTCGGCGCGACCAGCAGCAGGATGACCAGGAACATGGGGCTGGGGATGAGCAGGAAGATGCCGACCAGGATCGGCGCCCCCAGCAGCCAGATGCGCGGCGAGACGATGGCGACGATGCGGCCGCCGTCGAAGGGCGTGACCGGCACCAGGTTGAAAAGGTTGAGGAAGAAGCCGGCATAGGCCAGCGCCAGCAGCAGGGGGCTGCCGGTGTTGCCGGCCAGGAACAGCATCACGACCGAGGCCACGGTACCCATGAACGGTCCGCCGAAGGCCACATACGCCTCCTGCGCGACGCTGAGCGGCTGCTGCTTGAGGTCGATCCAGGCGCCCACGAAGGGAATGAAGGTGGGCAGGCCGACCGGCAAGCCGACGCGCCGTGCGGCGACGTAGTGGCCCATCTCGTGGACCAGCAGCAGCAGCACGAAGCCCACCGCGTACCACCAGCCGAACACAAAGGCGTAGGCACCCACCGACAGGATCATGGTGAGGCCGGACTTGAGCGCCGGGCCCAGCTTGCCGGCCGCCATCAGCATCGAGAACAGCTTGAGCATGGGGTCAGTCCTTCCCGGCCGTGTCCATTTCCCAGACCGCCAGCGGACTGCCGCGCCGCAGCCAGAAACCCGCGCCCATGTGGCGGAAGTCGCGCGACAGTTCGCGGCGGTACCAGGCACCGGTGCGCAGCATGACGGCAGGGTCGGTGCGCGTCTGGTCGCAGTTCTGCTCCCAGTCCTGCTTGGTGAGCACGCCGAAGTACAGCACGCCGCGGCAGGCGCGGGCGAGGTTGGCGAAGGCCCGGCGCGCCTCGGCCGGCTTGAGGTACTGCACCACGTCGTAGCAGATCACCAGGTCGAAGCGCTCGCGGCTGTGATAGTCCTGGATGCCGCCCTGCTGCCAGCCGTAGCGGCGGCAAAGGTAAGCGCTGACCTCAAGGCCGGTGTAGGCCGCCTTCGGGAAGGCGCGGCGCAGCGGCGCACGCAGCAGACCGATGCCGCAACCCGCGTCGAGGATTCGCGCAACGGGCTGGCCCAGGTGGTCGCAGAAGGCGGCGATGAGCCGGCCACGGGCGTTCATCTCGGCGCAGCTGGTCACGGCGGTGCGCGGATCGCGGTAGTAGCGCTGGTAATAAGCCTCGTCGAAGCGCTCGCCCTCGGTCACGGTCGGTCACCTGTCCTGTTTGCCGCTAAAATGCCGCATGCCCCACAGCACGCCCCGCGTCGGTTTCGTCAGCCTCGGCTGTCCCAAGGCGCTCGTCGATTCCGAGCGCATCCTCACCCAATTGCGCGTCCGTGGCTACGAGATCGCGCCGGACTACCATTCGGCCGACCTGGTGGTCGTCAACACCTGCGGCTTCATCGAATCGGCCATCGACGAGTCGCTCGATGCCATCGGCGAGGCGCTCGATGCCAACGGCAAGGTGGTGGTCACCGGCTGCCTCGGCGCCAATCCGCAGCGCATCCTCGCGCGGCACCCCAAGGTGCTGGGCGTCACCGGCCCGCACGCCACGGAGCAGGTGCTGCAGGTCGTCCATGAGCACCTCCCGCGGCCGCACGATCCCTTCCAGGACCTCGTGCCCGCACAGGGCATCCGCCTCACGCCCCGCCACTACGCCTACCTGAAGATTTCCGAGGGCTGCAACAACCGCTGCAGCTTCTGCATCATCCCCGCCCTGCGCGGCGACCTGGTCTCACGGCCGGTCGACGAGGTGCTGGCCGAGGCGCAGCGGCTGGTGCAGTCCGGTGTCAAGGAGCTGCTGGTCATCTCCCAGGACACCAGCGCCTACGGCGTCGACCTGCGCTACCGCAAGGCGCGCTTCGCGGACCATGACTACGAGACGCGCCTGCTCGACCTTGCGCGCGGCCTCGGCAGCCTGGGCGCCTGGGTGCGGCTGCACTACGTCTATCCCTACCCCCATGTCGATGCGCTGATGCCGTTGATGGCCGAGGGCCGGGTCCTGCCCTACCTCGACATCCCGTTCCAGCATGGCAGCCCGACCGTGCTCAAGCGCATGCGCCGCCCGGCGCATGCCGAGGACACGCTGGAGCGCATCCGGCGCTGGCGCGAACAGGTGCCGGAGCTCACGATCCGCAGCAGCTTCATCGTCGGCTTCCCGGGGGAGACCGACGCGGAGTTCGAGCAGCTGCTCGAGTGGGTCGAGGCGGCGCAGATCGACCGCGTCGGCTGCTTCAAGTACTCCCCGGTCGAAGGCGCGGTGGCCAACGACCTCGGCAGCCTGCTGCCGGACGACGTGGTGCAGGAGCGCCACGATGCCCTCATGGCGCTGGCCACGGACCTGAGCGCGGAACGGCTCGCCACCAAGGTGGGCCGGGAACTGCAGGTGCTGGTGGACCAGGTCGACGGTGACCAGGCCACGGGCCGCACCGCCGGAGACGCGCCGGAGATCGACGGTGTGGTCCAGGTGCGGGGCACGCGCGGCCTGCGGCCGGGCGATTTCGTCCAGGTCCGCATCACGGCGGCCGGCGACTACGACCTCGAAGGTGATGCCGTCCGTTGAACCCCGGCGGCCCGCGGTTGTCGCAACAGCAACAACCTGAAGGGAGCCTCAGCGATGTCATCCGTCGGCACCCCCCTGATGTGGGCCCTGTTCAGCGGCTTCGTGCTGCTGGCCCTGGTCGTGGATTTCTTTGCCATGGAGCGCCAGGGCGCCCATCGCGTGACGATGCGCGAGGCCGCGGGCTGGTCGCTGGTCTGGGTGCTGGTCAGCCTCGTCTTCGTGGGCTGGCTGTGGTGGACGCTGGGCGGCCCGGCCGGCGATCCCGTGGCCAACGCCAAGGCGCTGGAGTTCCTGACCGGCTACCTCGTCGAGAAGGCGCTCGCCGTCGACAACATCTTCGTGTTCCTGATGGTCTTCACCTACTTCGCCGTCCCGCCGGAATACCAGAAGCGCGTGCTGATGTTCGGCATCCTCGGCGCGCTCGGGCTGCGCGCCATCATGATCCTGGTGGGTGCCTGGCTGATCGCCCAGTTCCACTGGATCCTCTACGTGTTCGGTGCCTTCCTGGTCTTCACAGGCATCAAGATGTGGTGGGCCTCCGGGCAGGAGCCCGACCTTGAGGCCAACCCGGCCCTGCGCTGGATCCGCGGCCGCATGAAGATTTCGCCGGACTACGACGGCGAGCGCTTCTTCACGGTGCGCAACGGCGTACGCATGGCTACGCCGCTCCTGGTCGTCATCCTGCTGATCGGCATCGTCGACATCGTGTTCGCCGTCGACTCGATCCCGGCGATCTTCGCCATCACCATGGACCCGTTCATCGTGCTGACGTCGAACGTGTTCGCCATCCTTGGCCTGCGCGCGATGTACTTCCTGCTGGCCGGCATGCAGGAGCGCTTCCACCTGCTGTCCTACGGGCTTGCGGTAGTGCTGGTGTTCATCGGCGTGAAGATGTTGCTGGTGGACGTCTACAAGATTCCGGTCGCCATCTCGCTCTCGGTCACCGTCGCCATCCTGGCGCTGACCATGCTGCTGTCGCTGCGCATCCCGCCGGCGCGTGGCAAGTCGCAGTCCGCCTACCCCTTCGCCGCGAAGGCCCGGGAGGAAGCGACACCGGAGCGTCCGGGCGGTTTATGATCCGGCGACCCTGACACGAGGCCCCACATGAGCCGTTTCAACCGTTTCCTGACCACGCACATCGGCAGCCTGCCCCGGCAGGAAGAGCTGATGAACATCATGTTCGCGCAGGAAGACGGCATTCCGCTGGACCAGGCCGCGCTTGAGCAGAAGATCGCGCAGGCCGTGGAGCACGTGGCTGCGCGGCAGATGGCCGCCGGCCTCGACCTGATCAACGACGGCGAGCAGTCCAAGCCCAGCTATGCCACCTACGTGAAGGACCGCCTCAACGGCTTCGGCGGCACGGGCAACAGCTTCCAGTTCCAGGACCTCGAGGACTACCCGGGCACCAAGTTGCGCGTGTTCGGCGACCCGGGCCGCAAGCACCGCCGCACGCCGGCCTGCAATGCGCCCATCACCGTGCGCGACATGGAAGCCCCGAAGCAGGATGCCGAGCGCTTGAAGAGCGCCATCGCGCGGCTGGGCCGCCAGCCGGCCGGCACCTTCCTCAGTGCCGCCTCGCCGGGCGTCACCACGCTGTTCTTCCGCAACGACTACTACCCCAGTCACGAAGACTACGTGTTCGCGGTGGCCGAGGGCCTGCGCCACGAATACGAAGCCATCGTGAACGCCGGCATGACCTTGCAGGTCGACTGCCCGGACCTGGCCATGGGCCGGCACTCGCAGTACGCGCACCTCGACCTGGCCGGTTTCCGCGAACGCATGGAACTGCACGTCGAGGCCATCAACCGCGCACTGGTGAACATCCCCGCCGGGAAGGTGCGCATGCACCTGTGCTGGGGCAACTACCCCGGCCCGCACCACCGCGATGTGCCGCTGCAGGACATCATCGACATCGTCTGGAAGGCCAAGCCGCACGCCATCCTGTTCGAGGCCGCCAACCCGCGCCACGCGCACGAATACACAGTGTTCGAGCAGGTGAAGCTGCCGGAGGGCAAGGTGCTGGTGCCCGGCGTCATCGAGTGCCAGTCGACCTACATCGAGCACCCGGAGCTGGTCGCGCAGCGCATTGCCCGCTACGCCAACCTGGTCGGCCGCGACAACGTGATGGCCGCCGTGGACTGCGGCTTCAGCATCCACGTCGGCTCCGGCGGCGTGGACCCGGAAGTGGTCTGGGCCAAGCTGGGCGCCCTGGCCGAAGGCGCCGCGCTCGCCACGAAGCGCTTCTGGCCCTGAGGGTCGCCTCAGGCGTTGCGCCGGCGGGGCTCAGCCCGCCGCGCGCGCCAGCCGGAAGTCGTAGGCCGCAGTGAACCACGGCCGGTCGAGCACGCGACCATCAGGCGCCGTGCCCGGCGCATGCTCCACGAAGTCCACCACCAGGCTGTCGCGCTTGCCGAAGACCGCATCCTCGTGCAGGTAGGGGCTGTTGGCCACGAACAGGTGCGTGGTCAGCGGCGCGTGGCCCTCGGCCGTCACCATCATGTGGATGTGACCCGGGCGGTTGATGCCGCGTCCCGTCGCCTTCATCAGTTCGCCCACCGTGCCGTCCACCGGGATCGGGTAGTAGAACGGCCGGATTGACCAGAAGCGGTAGCGACCCTCGGCGTCCGTGCGCAGCCGGCCGCGTGCCGCCATGGTGGGCGTGGCCGACAGCTGCACGTCGTACCAGCCCTCGCCGTCACCGCTCCAGATGTCCAGCAAGGCGCCCGCCAGGGGCTTGCCCTGGGCATCGGTCACCCGGCCGGTGTAGAGGCAGGGTTCGCCCTTGATGCCCACGGCGATGTCGCCACCCTGTTCGATTTCCGGCGCATCCGGCCAGTAGAACGGCCCTTCGACCGTGGCCTCCGTGACGCCCTGCAGGCTTTCGGCGGAGCGCGCATGTGCGAGCGACACCACCATCATCGACAGGCCCAGCACGTCCGACAGCAGGATGAACTCCGGCCGCCGCTCGGTGCTGATCTGGCCGGTGCGGGTGAGGAAATCCAGGCCCTTGAGCCATTCCTCGGGCTTCAGGTCCACTTCCACCGCAAAGGCGTGCAGGTGCTTGACCAGCGCCACCATGAGCTCGCGCGTGCGCGGGTCCTGGCACTTGCCGAAAGCTGCCATCACCTCGGCCGTCAGCGCCTGCGGGTCGTAGTCCGTGTTCGTCGTCATCAGCATTCCCCCGTCTGTGGCCGCCAGTAGAACCGTGCCGGCAGGCGGACGCAAGACGGCACTTTCAGGGCACCTTCGGCAGATTTGCAGAGCCTGTCAGGGCGCGCGCTCCGCCACACTGCGCCTTGCAGTCCACCCAAAGAGGAACCATTATGGTTGCGTATCAGCACCAGGTATCGGCCGTGCCCGTCAACATAACGCTGAAGAACATTCCGGAACCGGTTTACGAAGCGCTGAAGGCCTCGGCTGAGCGTCACCGGCGCAGCCTGAACAGCGAGGCGATCGTCTGCCTTGAACAGGCTTTGAACGCACCTCGCGCGGACGTGGAACAGCGGCTGGCCCGGGTTCGCTCGCTGCGCGAGCGGTTGGGTGGTCTGACCGTCACCTTGGAGGAGCTGGACCGCCTGAAGCGCGAGGGCCGGGAATGATCGTGGTCGACACCAACGTTCTGGCCTGGCTGCACCTTCGTGCAGATCTTGGTGCCCGTGTCGACGCATGGCTGCGCGAGGACCCGGACTGGGCAGCGCCGCATCTATGGCGCAGCGAGTTCCGGAACGTGCTTGCCGGCTGTGTGAAACGCGGTGATCTGGACCTGGCCGCGGCGATCCGCCTGTTCGACTCTGCAGCGGATCTTGTACACGGCCGGGAGCATTCGCCGGACAATGGACTGGTCCTGCAACTGGCGACCCAGTCCGGGCACAGTGCTTACGATTGCGAGTTCGTGGCATTGGCAATGGAGCTCGATACACCCCTGCTGACCGCAGACCGGCGTCTTGCTGAACGCTTTCCGGAGCACGCCGTCCTGCTGGCGGGCACATGATATCCTTACTAAAGGTAAGGAATCGGAAAGGTGCATTGGCATGCCTACGGCCAAATTGACCTCCAAAGGCCAGATCACCCTGCCCAAGGAGGTGCGCGAGACCCTTGGCGTTTACTCGGGCGACCGTGTGGAGTTCGTGGCATCAGGCGCGGGTTACCTTCTCAGACCCGCCACGCAGGACCTGCGCTCCTTGAGGGGCATCCTGGCGCCGCCGGCGCAACCGGTCAGCATCGACGACATGAACGAGGCCATTGGCGCCATGGGCGAGTTGCCGTGATCGGTCTCGATACCAACGTCATCGTGCGCTACCTCGCCCAGGACGAACCGGCGCAGTCACGTTGCGCAACGCGGATCATGGAGCGGGACCTGACAGCGACCACGCCGGGCTTCATCAGCGTCGTCACGCTGGCCGAGGTGGTGTGGGTGATGGCACGCTGCTACCGCGCAGAGCGTGATGTGCTGATCCGCGTCCTGGAGACGCTGCTGGGTGCGGCCCAGTTGCGCGTGCAGCACGCGGAGGCGGTCTGGCAGGCGGTCGAAGACCTCAAGCAAGGCAGCGCGAACTTCAGCGATGCACTGATCGCCCGCCTCGGCCTGGCCGCCAGCTGCACGTACACCCTGACCTTCGACCGGAAAGCCGCCGCGCAAACCGGCTTCAAGCTGGCCCGATGAACCGGACGGTAGTCGCCGCCACGCCATCTCTGCCCTGCCCCGGCTGCAACGGCGCCGGCCACACGCTCATGTCGCTGTGCTGCGGCCGCGGCTGCGCCACCTGCCCGCAGGACGGCCGGCTGGAAGCCGTCAGCTGCTACCGCTGCAAGGGCACGGGCCTGCTGCCCGCGCCCTCCGCGCCCACCGGAGCTCAGCCCGGCCGGTAACCCTGCTGCGCCAAGGACGAGAACGGCCAGCCAGACACCGTCGCCCGCACCTCGGTCTGCACGTGCCGTTCGACGTTCGGACGGGTCGAGCCGCCACCCGGCTCGCCCCACACGACCGTCAGCTCTTGGCCTGGCCGCGCCTGGTCGGCATCGACCACCGCCAGCGACACCCAGGCACCATCCGGCGCCAGGAACGACGAGTAGGTAGCAATGCCCACACGCCGTCCGGCGGCGTCGTGCACGGCGTCGTACTGGTAGCTCGAATAGTGGAAGGCCGGCATCTCCATGTACTTGGCGTTCGCACCCGGCGTGGCCAGGCTGCCGTACACACGCTGCGCATCGGCCGCGTTCCACACCAGCGACACCTTGCGGCGGTGGGTGTCGTTGGACATGCGCTGCAAGGCCTCGCGACCGATGAAGTCATGGTCGAAGCGGATCAGCCGCCCGTAATCAATGTCCCAAGGCGTGTAGTAGTAATCCTCCAGTCGATCGGACTGGAAGCTGCCGCCCACCGAGGCAATGGCATCGAAGCTGTCCGCGCCCAGCCATTCGCGGTAGGGACGCATGTCCTCGCCGCTGTAGATCGCCGGCATCGGGCAGGGCAGCCAGCCCGAATCCACCGCTGCGCTGGCATAGGCGCGAGCGCCCACCTGCCGCAGGCCGAACTCCGCACCGGCTGCGAGGATGGCGGCCTTCACTTCCGGACCCTGCTCCACTGGCCCCCAGAACTCCAGGCCCGGCGCACCCCCCATGCCGTGGCGCAGCGAGCGGTAGGGGCGGCCCGCCACCTGCAGGCTGCCCATGGTGAAGAAGCGCGGTGTCTCGAGTGGCCCGCCGTTGAGCTTTTCGATCAGTTGCCAGGCACGCGGTCCCTGGATCTCGAAGCGGAAGGTCTTGCGGGGCTTCGGGTTGGCCAGCGAGCGCTCGTCGCGGTCGACCTGCACGTCGTAGCCACCCGTGCGGGCGTGGAACTCCACCCAGTTGGCCACCGTGGGCCGGCCCACGATGTTCACCTTCTGAACACCCAGACCGAAGATGATCATGTCGCCGATCAGGTGGCCCGATGGCGCGCAGGCCACGAACTGCTTGGCCTTGTTGTCGCCAAAGCCGCTGAAACTGTTGACCGCCAGCTGCGACACCAGACGGTGGGTGTCGGGACCTTCCAGGTACAGGTCCGTCATGTGGTAGCTCTGGTCCATCAACGCCACGCCCTCGCGCCAGGCGCGCTGCTCGTCGCGCCAATTGGAGAACTCGGCTGGTATGGGGAAGGCGTAGGGACCGGTCTGCGAGTTGCGCATCATCGGTAGTGCGCCACCGGCCTGGTCCATCTTCTGCTGCAGGGACATCCGCGTCATCGTGCCTCCGCTCGGCGTTGCAAATCCGGATGAAGACGCTAGCCGCTGCGCGTCCCCGTGGCTCGGACGAACACGGCAGCACCGGGAGAAACACGACAGCTACGCCGGGGACCGTTCCCGACGCAGGAACGCCGTGGGTGTTACGCCAAACTCGTGGTGGAACACACGGCTGAAATAAGCTGGGTCATTGAACCCCAGCGACAAGGCCAGCTGGGTGATGTTGACGCGTCCGTCCGCCGGCGCCGCTCGCAAGTGGTCCGCCGCCCGCGCGAGACGACGCTCCAGGATCCAGGCTTTCGGCGTCGTGCCCGCCTGGTGGAACAATCGCTGCACGCTGCGTACGGTCATTCCCAGCTCCGCCGCCAAGGCAGCAACACTGAGTTCGGGATCCGACAACCGCTCATCGACGTGGCGGACGAGCGCGGCAGGCAGCCGCGGCGCCGAGGGCCCCGGACCCTCGCGCAGCGGCGTGAACGCGATCTGCAGCGCCGATCGCAACAGGTCATGGACGGGCGCCACCGCAGCGGGGGCACGGTCATCAAAAGCCAGGCGCCCAAGGTTTTCGATCAGGGACGAGAGCAGCCGCGCGCGCGGGTCCTCACCTTTCAGCGGCACCATCACGCAGGACGCGAAATCCGGGAACGCCGCCTGAAGGGCCTGCGTCGGAATCTTCACGGTCATCAGCGTGAAGTCTTCGTGCGCATCCTGTACCCAGCGCCGGCGAAGGTCTCGAATCACCACATCGCCGGGGGCGAGTTCGAGCGTGCGCCCGCCCTGCATCAGGCGCAGGTGGCCCGCCTTGTAGTACGTCACGGCAAGCGCGCCATTGTGTGCTGCAGCCCATTCTCCCACGCAGCCTTCCGCTGATTCGGCCACCGCGGCGTTGGAGGTCATGTGGGTGATGCCGACATCGCCGAGCGTGGCACGCAGCAGCTGGGCGCTGAAACGCTCGGGCCGGTAGGGCGTCACCGCCATACGCGACAGCGTGCTGCTGCCAAAGTCGCACCAGCGGCGGATCTTTTGCGCCGGTGCCAGACGTTCCGTGCAGTAACGTTCAAGCATGGGCACCTCCGCTCAGTGGGAACTGCAAGCGCTTTGTGCCAAGGCCACCCAGCGCAAGGCGTTGGTCAGCAGCGTGACATGCTGCGGCTGCGCGTAGGTCTCGGGCAGGTGGCCGATGGCGGAATAGAACATGCGGCCGCGGCCAATGCAGCGCGACCAGGCCAGCGGGTGGTCGCCCATCGTCAGGTTGCCACCGAACTGGCTGACGCGCGTGTAGCTGCTTTCATCCAGGCTGAGCACCACCTGCGCACCCACCGCGCGCGGGTTGCTGCGGAACGAGTACCACTCGTCCGTCATGCGCCAGTCGGTGGGCAGGCCGGCCGCCAGCGGATGCTGCGTGTCGACCGTGATGCGCGCCTCCTGGAACTGCGGGTCGGTCGGGTGGCCGGCGAAACGTGCGCCCAGCAAACCATCGGCGTACCAGTCCCAGAAATAGGCGGGGTCGCCCGCGGAGCCATGCAACCCGACGAAGCCACCGCCGCGCTGCAGGTAGTCCTGGAAGGCGCGACGTTGCGTCAGCGTGAGCACGTCACCTGAAATGTTGTTCCAGACCACCGCATCGAAACGGCGCAGCAGGCGCGGCTTGAAGACACCGGCCTTGTCGGTCACGACCAGCGTCCAGCCTTCACGTGCAGCCAAGGCTTGCAGGGCCACGCGGGCGGCATCGACCGAGGGCGTGTCCTTGAAGCCGTTGATCTTCTCGAACAGCAGCAGCGCAGGCTTGCCGCGAGGCACCTCGAGCGCCGGGCGTTCTTCGTCATAGCGCGCGCAGCGGGCGCGGCGGTCCGCTTCGGTCACAGGCAGGGCACGCAGCCGGGCATCGAGTGCGGGCAAGGCGGCGGCATCCCCACCGGCAAAGGCCACCGCTTCGCGCAGGGTGACGATGGCCGCGAAGGTGGGCGGCGTGGTGCCCGTGAACAGCGGCGGCAGCGTCGAAAAGTCCTTGCCGCTGGCCTCCTGCGCCATCGCGCGTGCGGCCGGGTTCAGCAGCACGTCGATGAACGGCGACTCGACCGACAGCGGCGCATCGCGCAGCGGACAGTCAAGCAGCCGCGATGCAGGAGCCGCGCGTGCTGCCCCCATCGAAGACAGCAGGCCGAGCATCGCCACCGCGGTGACGAACAGGGGGCCGGCAGCGCGTTCGGTCTTCATGGGGTCGGTCTCCCGCCTACAGCTTGCCAGCCTTCATGAACTCCACGGCATGGTGCGCGGCGCGGGCCGACATCGCCATGTAGGTGAGCGACGGGTTCTGGCAGCCGGACGAGGCCATGGCCGAACCGTCGGTGATGAACAGGTTGGGCACTTCGTGGGCCTGGTTGTACTGGTTCAACACCGAGGTGGCCGGATCGCGGCCCATGCGCGCCGAGCCCATCTCGTGGATGCCCAGCCCCGGCGGCGCCAACGAATCGGTCTGCATCACCACCTGCGCGCCCGCCGCTTCCAGCATGGCGCGGCCGTCGTCCTGGATCTGCTGCTTCATGGCCAGTTCGTTGGCGCCCATCGTGAACTCGATGTGCGGGATGGGAATGCCCCACTTGTCCTTGCGCGTGGCGTGCAGGGTCATGCGGTTGTGGGCATAGGGCAGGATTTCGCCGAAGCCCACCAGCGTCGCCATCCACGGACCCAAGGTGCCCGCTGCCTGCTTCAGGTCCGCGCCCACCAGGCCGGGCTGCAGGGCCAGCGATTTCCACGGCGCACGCGACACGCCGCCCTGGTAGCCATAACCGCGCACATAGCCCTGTGCCTGCTCGCTGACATTGCGGAAACGGGGGATGTACAAGCCCGTGGGACGACGACCCACGTAGTAGTTGTCCTCCGGACCCGGGAACCGGGCAACGGTGAGCATGCCGTAGAGGTGGTCCATGAGGTTGCGGCCCACCTGGTCCGAACCGTTGGCCAGGCCGCGCGGATGCGCCGCGGAGGCGGAGTTCAACAGGATCTGCGCGGAGCCGATCGTCGACGCATTGAGGAAGACGATGCGCGCCTCGTAAGTGCGCCCCTCGTTGGTCTTGGCATCAATCACGCGCACTGCCGAGACTCGGCCGGTCTTAGGGTCGTGCACCAGCGACTCGACGATGGCATCGGTCACCACCGTCAGGTTGCCGGTGCGCCGGGCCGCCGGCAGCGAAGAGTTCAGGCTGGAGTGGTAGGCCCCGAAGCGGCAGGCGCGTTCACAGATTGAACGGTTCTGGCAGCTGCTGCGGCCAAGCTCCGTGTGCTGGGGCTGGGCCACCGAGAGGTTCGCGGCGCGCCCCGAGATGACCTTGCGCCCCGGGAAGCTGGCCTCGACCTTGGCCTTCAGCAGTTTCTCGGCGTCGTTGAGCTCGAAGGGTGGCAGGAACTCGCCGTCCGGCAGCTGCGGCAGGCCTTCCTTCGAGCCAGCCACACCGATGAAACGCTCCACGTGGTCGTACCACGGCGCGAGGTCCGCATAGCGGATCGGCCAGTCGCAACCATGGCCATCTTTCGCGTTGGCCTCGAAGTCCATCTGCGACAGGCGGTAGCTCTGCCGGCCCCACATGACCGAGCGGCCGCCCAGATGGTTGCCGCGGATCCAGCTGAAGGGTTTGTCGTCCGGCGTGCTGTAGGGCTGCTCGCTGTCCTTGGCCCAGAACTTCTGGGTGGCGGCAGTGAACGCATAGCACTGGCTCTGCACCGCGTAGTCCCGCGCGACTTCCTCTTCAGGCACGCGATTGCCCAGCGGCAGTTCCCAGGGCATGAGGTGGTCCGTCGAATCCTTCTTCGGATCCATGTCGCGACCACGCTCCAGCAGCAGCACCTTCAGGCCGCGCTCGCAGAGTTCCTTGGCCGCGAATCCGCCGCTCATTCCCGAACCGATCACGATGGCATCGAATGACATGGGTGTTGCGTCCTGGGTTCAGGGGTTGGGGCCGGCGGCCGGCTTTGTGGCTGCAGTCACGGCGACCGAGGGCTGCCAGGGCCCAGGCACATGCTGGTACTCCAGCTCGGCCGACAGGCCCACCTGGCTGGCGTAGTGGATGCACACGACCAATTCCTTCAGCCGGTGATAGCCGATGTCCTGCACGAACACGGCCGGCGCGATCAGCGTGCCCCTGTGTGCCCCGGGTGGTGCCGGCACGGGCACCAGCGCAGCCTTGTCATGGGCCGCGAGAAAGCGCTGCCGTGCCGCGGCGTCGAGCGCGAGGAAGCCCTGGCCCGCCTGCGATTGGGCGGCGGCATCGAGGCGCGAGAGCGCGCCTGCCAAGGCCTCGCGCGTGGCCGGCGCGGCCCACTCGGCGTAAAGCTGCGCCAGCACGTCCGGCACGCCAGCGGCCAGCGCACCCGGGGTGGCCGTGGCCGGGATCAGCGTGTCCGCAAAGGCCTCGAGCAGCTTGCGTTGGGTCTCGTCCAGCGCCGCACCACCGGCCTTGCCGGCCGGCAGCAGATCGCAGGAGGCCAGGGCACCCGCGCCCAGCAGCAGGATCGCGCGATGCAGCAGTGCGCGACGGTCCATGACGGCGAAGTCGTCCATTGCATCTCCCCTCTGGCGCGCCCCGGGGGGGCTGCGCGTCGTTCTTTGTTGCGCAGGCTACTCCGCGCTGGCCGCGGCTGTCATGCGCTTCACGTCGTAGTGCAGGCCCACCATGCCATCCCGGTAGGCCTTTACCTCGCGCAGGTGCAGGGCCGTCGCGGCACCCGGCGGCGCCAGGAAAGCCAGGCCTTCGCCGATCAGCACCGGCAGGATCGACCAGCGCAGCTCGTCTGCGAGGCCGCGGCGCAGGCACTCGCCGCAGACCTCGCTGCCACCGACGACCCACAGGTTGCGGTACTGCGTGCGCCAGCGTTGCAGCAGGTCCTGCAGATCGCCCGCATGCAGGCTGACAGTGTCGCGCGTGCGCGGCAGCTCGCGGTGCGTCAGCACATGCACCGGCGTGTCGCCATAAGCCCAACCGTGGCCAGCCCGCTCGAAACCCAGGGCGGTCTCGTAGGTGCGTGAACCCATCACGTAGGCGTCGATGCCACCCAGGAAGGCCGCGATGTCCGCTGCGGACAGCACTTCGCCCGCAGCGTACTCATCGGCCGTGTGCATCCAGTCGGTGCTGCCATCCCGGCGTGCGATGAAGCCGTCGAGACTGGCCACCATGTGCACCGTGACGCGGCTGTCCTGCGTGGGCATGCCGGCACTCACTTCGTGTCGAGATGCCGCGCGAAGAACGGCAGCACGTGCGAGATGAAGCGCGCGCCCACGCGGTTGCCGTGGTTGCCCTCGTAGACCTCGTACTGGTGCGCGATGCCCAGCCGCGTGAGCGTGGCCACGAACTCCGCATTGCCCGCCTGCAGGCCGTCTTCGTTGCCCACGTCGAGCATGAGCCCGCGGTAGCCCTTCAGCGCCGGCACGTACTGGTCCACCATGACCTTGGGCGAATTGGCGGGCCAACGCTCCGCGACACCCGGCACGACCTTGCCGTCGGCATCGAAGGGCAGGTCGAAGTAGTACGGCGGGTTCTGCGTGTTCGGCGCCCAGGCCGAGGCCTGCGACTGCACCGAATTCACGAAGCTGCGCGCCTCGGTCTTGATGCCCTCGGCCATGCGCGCGTGCTGCGCCTTGCTGACCTCTGCTGAAGGCGCCGACAGGCCCACCGCAGAGCTCATGGCATACAGCGCGCCGAAGACCTCCGGGTACTTCATGCCGATGCGCAAGGTGCCATAGCCACCCATCGAATGGCCCGACAGGCCGCGCCCACCGGGACGGGCAATCGTGCGGTAGTGGCTGTCGACGTAAGCCACCATGTCGCGGGCGATCCAGCGCTCCCAGTCACCGATGGTGGGCGAACTGGAATAGAAGCTGCCGCCGAAACGCGTGAAGGCATCCGGCATGACGATGATGGCGTGGCGCGCGCCGGCGGCCATCGCGGCATCGGTGCTGGCGGGGATCTTCAGCACGCTGTCGACATAGACGTCTGCCGTGACCGCATAGCCGTGCAGGAAGTACACCACCGGATAGCGCTGGCGGCCCTTGCCATAGCCCGGTGGCAGGTAGACCCAGACGTCGCGCGTGGCCTCGTTTCCCTGCAGGTTGCCCTCGAGGGCCGGGCTGTGGACGCGGATCTTTTCCAGCGTGCCTTGCGGGGCGGCAGCCTCGGCGGTCACGAACAGGCCACACAGCGCCAGCACGGCGGCAATTGCCCCGATCAGTCTTCGCATGCTTCCCCCGCCGCGTTGCGCGGTCTGTTTGCACCGAGACTAGGGGAGGCGGACGAGTCGGGCAAGCCGGCTCAGGGACAAGGATTCGGCTGCGCGCGGTGAACCGCGTCGAGCTCCGCCAGCACCGCGTTGTCCAGCGTCAGTTGCGCGCTGGCCAGGTTGACCCGCAACTGCTCCATCGTCGTTGCGCCCACCAGCACGCTGGTCACGAAGCGCTGCTTGCGCACGAAGGCCAGCGCCATCTGCGTCATGTCGAGGCCGTGCTTGCGCGCGACTTCGGCATAGGCGGCAGTGGCCTGCTCGGCCTGCGGGTTGCTGTAGCGCGAGAAGCGGGACCAGCGCGCGATGCGTGACTGTGGCGGCCGCGCGCCGCCCAGGAACTTGCCCGTCAGCACACCGAAGGCCAGCGGCGAATAGGCCAGCAGGCCCACCTCTTCGCGGATCGCCATTTCGGCAAGGCCGATCTCGAAGCTGCGGTTGAGCAGGCTGTAGGGGTTCTGGATCGACGCCACGCGCACGCGGTCACCCGCCTCGGCCAATTGCAGGTATCGGTGCAGGCCCCAAGGTGTTTCATTGGAGAGACCCGCGTGGCGGACCTTGCCCGCGCGCACCAGATCGGTCAGCGCGTCCAGCGTTTCCTCGATCGGGACCGGATTCACGTCATCCCGGTGCTGGTAACCCAGCC
>JBJOHO010000002.1:0-3360 GCA_046047615.1 Pseudomonadota bacterium | reverse complement strand
CGGATCGGCCGGCTGATCGCGGCGCAACCCAGCGTCGCGACGGCCGTCGCCGCGGCGAACAGGATGAAGAAGGCGACCGCGCCGCCGAGGTCCAGTGCCCAGGGGCCCGCCCAGGCGCTGGCGACTGCGCCGAGGCGTCCGAGCCCGAGCATCACGCCGATGCCCGTGGCCCGCAGCCAGGTCGGGTAAAGGTGCGCGGAGAGCACGTAGAGCGTGGTCTGGTTGCCGGCGGCACAGAAGCCGATGCAGGCCATCAGCGCCTGCACCACGCCTTCGCCGGGCCGACCGGCCATGAACAGCAGGCACAGCACGGCTGCCGCGCCGATGCCGACGGCCGCGACCAGCGTCTGCGTGCCACGTGAACCGAGGCGGCGCGCGAGCAGGCCGACGGCCAGGCTGCCGCAGATGCCACCGACGCTGAACGCAGCGACGACGGTGCCGGCGAAGGCCAGCGGATAACCCGCTGCCGTCAGCATGGCCGGCCCCCAGCTCAACATGGTGTACAGCGCCAGCAGCGCCATGAAACAGGCGAGCCACAGCAGGATGCTGTCGCGGCGCCAGCCTGTGGCCACCAAGGCACCGAGGCCCGCACGGCCGTCGGGCTGCGCAGCTGCCACTGCCGGATCCCCGCCAGACGGCGCCCCCGCACGCTCGGCGAGAAACCGCGGCGACTCGGGCAACCACTTCAGGAACAGCAGCGCCACGAGCAGCGGCGCCATGCCGCCGAGGAGGAACAGTCCACGCCAGCCGGCCGACTCGATCACCGCCGCAGCCAGCAGTCCCGCCACCATGGAACCGACCGGCTGGCTCAGCATCGCCAGCGACGCACCGAGGCTGCGATGGCGCTCCGGTGTGAACTCGGTGATGAGGGCGGTGCCGTTGGGCAGGGCCGCGCCCAGGCCGACACCGGCAAGCGTGCGCAGCGCGCCGAAGAACAGCAGTCCCTCCACGCGCGATGCCAGGGCCGTCGCCAGCCCGAACAGCAGCAGGCTGCCGATGAGCCCCGCGCGGCGCCCATAGCGGTCACCGAACCAGCCACCGACCGTTGCACCCACGGCCATGCCGATCAGGCTCCCGGCGGTGACCGGCGTGAGATCGCCGCGCGTCACGCCCCAGTCCTGGATCAAGGCCGGGATCGCGAGACCGAGGACCTGCGCGTCGAGCCCATCGAGCATCAGCGCGAAGGCGACCACCGCCACCATGCATTTGGCGTGGAAACGCCAGACCCCGTCATCCTTGAGCATCGTCATGGCATCACCGCCTCGATCAGGTAAGGACCACGCCGCTTGAGGGCCGCAGCCAGGACTTCTTCGAATGCTTCCGCGGTGGCGACGCGCACGCCGTCCACCCCCATGCCGCGCGCCAGCGCGACCCAATCCAGGTCCGGGTTGCCGATGTCCAGCAGACCTTGGGCCAGCGCGGGCTGCACCTGCGCCCCGACGCGTTCCACTTCGGCCCGCAGCACGGCGTAACTGCGGTTGGCGAGGATCACCGTCAGCACATCGAGCCGCTCGCGGGCCTGCGTCCAGAGCGCCTGCAGCGTGAACATGCCGCTGCCATCGGCCTGCACGTTCACCACCTTTTGTTCCGGCGCGGCAACGGCCGCACCGGTGGCCAGCGGAATGCCCTGCCCCAGCGCTCCGCCGGTATTGGTCATGTGCAGGTGCGGCGCGGCCACGGCGAGCTCCGCCAGCAAGGGCGGGCCGTTGCTGATGGCCTCCTCCGACAGGACCGTGCCCTCGGGGATGTGCCGGGCCAGCACGCGTCCGATGGCTGCCGCATCCAGTGCGCCTGCGGGTGGCGGTGGCATGGCAGGCATGGGCAGCGCAGGCAGCGCCGACGGGGCCTGCAGCAGGTCGGCCAACGCCTCCAGGACCTCGACCTCATCCTGCTGCTCGTGGCAGACGCTGGTGAGGGTCGCGCCTTCGGCCGGCAACCAGCTGGGGAAATGCGGGTAGGCAAACGGCGCCACGGGCGGCGGCGCACCGACCAGGATCAGCTGCTGCACATCCTTCAACACCGCAGCGGCCATCTCGGCACGGTAGGGCACGCGCGTGACCGGGTACACGCCGCGCCCACGCAGCAGCTTTGCGGCCATCATGTCGGCCAGCGGCCGCGCACCGGTGTGCTCGCAGATGCGCCGCAGGGCCGTGAGACCTCGCGCCTCGCCGCAGGCACGGCGTACCAGCAGCGCGCAACGCGGACCTTGCTCCATCAGCACAGCAGCCACATGCCGCAACACGGCGGCATCGGGCGGCGCGCAGCGCGGGACGGGCAGAGGCTGGCTGTGCCCGAACGTGGTTCCCCAGGCGATGTCGGCCGGCAACACCAGGGTGGCGATCTGTCCCTTGCCGCTGCGGGCCGCGGCAACCGCCGCCGCCCCGTCCGCGGACAGCGTCTGCGTGCTGCCCGCCATGCGCAGCCAGTCAGACACCGGCCGTGCCATCGCCTCCACGTCGGACTTGAGCGGGCTGTCCCAGCGCTTGTGGTACGTGGCGTGGTCACCCACCACGTTGACCACCGGGCTGTGTGCACGCCGCGCGTTGTGCAGGTTTGCGATGGCGTTGCCGATGCCCGTGCCAAGGTGCAGCAGCGTCAGCGCCGGCTTGCCGCTGATGCGCGCATAGCCGTCGGCCATGCCGGCCACCCCGCCCTCGAACAGGCCCAGCACCGGGCGGATCTGCGGCAACTGCCCGAGCGCCGAGACGAAATGCATCTCGGACGTGCCTGGGTTGGCGAAGCAGACCTCGATGCCGGCGGCGGCCAGCGTGTTCATCAGGCTCACGGCGCCCGTGACCGGTTGTTCCGGCATCATCCCCCCTTGCAGCGTCGCGCCACTCTACGGCAGCCTGCTTGGCACTGTCGATCAGGGGGACACATGACCACTCTTGTGCCGCGCAGGCACCCCGCGCTGCGTTACGGCGTGCCGGGCCTCGTACTGCTGTTGGCCATGATGCCGGGCGGGGCTGCCGCGCCTGCACAAGGCAGCGCCGCAGCGTGTTCGGCGCTGCTGGCAGGCAGTACTGCGGACCGCCAGATTCAGGACGCACAGTGGCAGGAGGCGCCCACAGCCCACTGCCGGGTACGCCTGATGGTCGGCGCCCGCCCCTCTCCGCTGCCAGAACTCGGCTTCGGCACGGGCATTGAACTGCGGCTGCCACAACACTGGAACGGTCGGCTGTTCTTCCAGGGGGGCGGCGGCATGAACGGCGTGCAGGTGCCCGCGATGGGCCGCATCGCCGGCTTCTCCTCGGCGCTGGAGCGCGGCTTTGCCGTGGTTGCCACGGACAGCGGCCACCAGGGCCGGAACAATGTCGATGCACGCTTCGGCCTCGACCAACAGGCGCGGCTCGACTTCGC
>JBJOHO010000001.1:0-8384 GCA_046047615.1 Pseudomonadota bacterium | reverse complement strand
AGGTCCGAGAGCACATCCTCGGTAGATCGGCGCTCCTTGACGGTCGGCAAGACGGGGGTGGCGTAGGTGGCAACTTCCACATCTTCGCGCACGCCCACCAAGATGACGCGGTGGCGGGCCTGTGGCACGCCGAATGCCTCCGCACGGACGATGTATTGGGACGGATCAGTGGCCGCTCCTCCCAAAAGGTCCGATTGCGGGCCTGCGCCCGGTGCGAGGGGGAACAGGGCGTAGCGAAGACCGGTGGCTGCCGTGCGTCCCAAGGCCCGCTCCGGCAACTGCAGATCGTCGAGGATCCTTGCGAATATCGAAGCGCCGCCGATCTTCGACGACAGGATGCCCTTCACATTCTCCATGACGAATACTGCCGGGCGGCGGTCCGCCAGTATCCGCAGGTACTGCCGGTACAGGAAATGCCGTTCGTCCGCCTCCGGCTCGTAGCCCTTCTTCCCGCGGTTCCGCACCCGGCCTGCGAGGGAATAGGCTTGGCAGGGCGGTCCGCCAATGAGCACCAGCGGATCGCGGTCCACGCGGGCAGCGCCGAGGGCACCGGAAAGTGCCGCATCACCCGCGGAGGTCCCCAACTCGATGTTGAGCGCTTCCCGCGCGACCCGCTCCCAAGCCGCGCCCAGGCCGAGCTCGATCGCAGATTGCCCGACATCCAGACTGCCGGATGCTTCAAGACGACGGGTCAACTCGCCGAGGGCACCGATCGCGGCTGCATCACCCGCCCACCGGATCTGCCGCGTCAGGGCCCGAAGCGACAAGGTGGCATGGGCAGCACGGTCCATCTCCGCGGACACGACGACGCGGAAAGGGCGGCGGCCCTTCCCATCTGCGAAACTCGAGAAGCCCTCTCCCAGTCCGCCTGGGCCGGCAAAGAGGTCGATGACATTGATCCGTGGGGACATTGGCAGCTCCGCGCAACCGAAGATGGTACCAGGTGATGGACATCGTTGATACCAAGACACGGTCGCGGATGATGTCGCGTATCCGTGCGAAAAACACGAAACCGGAATTGACCGCGCGACGATATTTCTGGCGCAAAGGACTGCGCTACCGGCTGCACGTAAAGGAGTTGCCGGGGAGGCCCGACATCGTATTTCCCAAGCATCGTGCCGTCGTGGAGGTGCGGGGCTGCTTCTGGCATGGGCACAGCGGTTGCAAGAAGTTCCGCTGGCCGCAGTCTTCCAGCGGATTCTGGCGGGAGAAGATCCTGCGCAACAAGCAGCGGGATGCCGCAAACCTCCGCGCGCTCAGGAAGCAGGGTTGGCGCGTCCACATCGTCTGGGAGTGTCAAATCGGGAAGGCAGGGGAGACCAGGCTGGCAGCCGTTGCACGGCTGATTGCCGCCCCCTGAGGCACGGGAGGAGTACCGAGGGTCGCCAGACCTCGGCCGTGCAACCCTGCTGGGTCACCTTGGCCGCAAATCAAACCTTCGTCATAAGAGTGGACAACTGTCCGAGGCAGCTACGCTTGACCCTGCCGGACGAGCCGCAACCTTTCACTCCTCATGCTTCCAATCCCGCGTTCCGGTCCACACGTCATGGCCTATTGAGTCGGTGAACCTGTTGGTTCCATCGCTCAACACCCACTGGTTCTCGGCCGATATCCTTTCCAGCTCAGCTTCCCGCTGCAGCAATGGGACCCCAATTGCCGCCAAACCGTGGATGTAGTCTTGAGCCTTGGCCAGCTCCTCCATCTCTCCCTCGGTCAACGGTAATCCCCCCATTTTGGGTGGGTCCGAGAAGTAGACGTTACGCGGCCATGGCCAGCCGCTGTTTGGGGGTGATTCCGCCCAAGGCCATGTTTGGGCGTTCGTGATTGTAGGTCCAGAGCCACCGGGTGGCGAAGTCCTGAACTTCGGTAATCGTGTCGAAGCAGTACTGGGCCAGCCATTCGTACCGGACGGTGCGGTTGAACCGCTCGACGTACGCGTTCTGTTGGGGCTTTCCGGGCTGGATGTATTCCATTCGGATTCCCTTTCGCCTTGTTCACTCGACAATGGCCGAACTTACGTATTCAGGGCCGTTGTCACAGCGGATTACCCTCGGGACACCTCGCCACTGCATGATCTGATCGAGGGCTCGGATCACGCGCTCTGACGGCAATGAGAAGTCCACCTCGATGCCTAGTGCCTCGCGGTTGCAGTCGTCGATGACGTTGAAAAGCCGGAAGGTCCTGCCGTCGTTGAGTTGATCGTGCATGAAGTCGATCGACCACACCTCGTTGATCGTCTCCGGAACGCTCAGAGGCTCTGGCTTGACCCGCTCCATACGTCGCTTGGGCTTGATCCGCAGGTTCAGCTCCAGTTCCCGGTAAATGCGATACACGCGCTTGTGGTTCCAGGCAAAGCCCTTGACGTTGCGCAGATACAGGAAGCACAGCCCAAAACCCCAGTTGCGCTGGTTTTCCGTCAAGCGCAGCAGCCAGTCAGCGATCCGCTCGTTCTCAGCGTTGCGCTTCCCTTGATAGCGATACCCGCTCTCGCTGAGCCCAAACGCCTCGCACGCCAGCCGGATGCTCAGGCCCTTCTCCTCGACCGCCCATCTGGCCACCTCGCGTCGGCGAGATGGCCTCAGAGTTTTTTTGCCAGGGCCTCCGCGACGATATCCGCCTTGATCTGCGCCTCGACGTAGAGCTTCTTGAGCCGCCGGTTCTCCTCCTCCAGCTCCTTCATCCGCGCCATCAGCGACACATCCATGCCGCCAAACTTGCTGCGCCATTTGTAAAACGTCGCCGTGCTGATCCCGTGCTCCCGGCACAGATCCGGGACCGACGTCCCAGCCTCCGCCTGTCTCAGCACCGCCATGATCTGGGTGTCCGTAAACCTCGAGCGCTTCATGCAGAACTTCCTCCAGGTGAGAAAATTCTACTTCTCAGACCCCCAGTTGGATGGGGGGATTACCGGGTTCCTCCGCCTACCGATGCTAAAAATCAACCGCTTGATTCGTCCGCGCGTAACTTGCTGATTTGTATAGCCATGAAATGAGGCCTTTGCGGACTTCGGCCACTTCGCAGGAGCGAGTTCGGAGCGAGGAATTGCCCGGAGAGAGTGAAAAAGGGCGTTTTTAGGCGTCGCGAGCCACGGGGCGAAGTCCGCAGGAATCCGCACGAACCCGCGCAGGTACGCGGGAATCCAAAAAAAATGTCCAACTGCATACACAGTTGGACATCGTTATTGGTGGAGGCGGGGGGAATTGAACCCCCGTCCGCAAGTCCTACATTCCGAGATCTACGTACGTAGCTGTCTCTTTGTGTTCTCGCTTCGCACTACCCGAGCAGCAGGGAAGATGCTTGGCCAGCTGACGGTGTCTCTTAACGCTGCATCCCGTAGCACGATGCAGCGCGATCCTGTGAGCGCGTCCCCCGGGTCCGTGGCACAGGCACCAGCGGGTCGGAGGTTAGGCCGGATTAAGCGGCCAGAGCGTAGTTGTCGTCGTTGGCAACTGTAGTTTGCACAAGAGTTTAACGAGGACCCATGCACCTCGGTACGCACCCGGAGTTTCGCAACCCACGTCGAAACCGGTCGCCCCCGGAAGCCGTTGCCGGCTTTCAGTGCATGGTGGGGCCGGTCGCCGGGAAACTCAAGTGCCGCCGCGCCTCCCCGGGGCGGCGCGGTTGCTGCGATGCGGCGCAAGTTGTGGTTTTTTAAGCACAAGCGTTCACATTTCCGAAACAACGGCTATGCTGCCTGCACGACTGCGTCTCCTACGCCATGGACTTGCGTCCGGGGGCCGTGCGTCGCAACACCGGTCACACGCCCGCTGGGGCGAGGTGGCCAACAGGGCCCGCGGGGGCCCGAGGAAAGGTCTCTCTTTCAGGAGGATGCATGCTCAGTTACCCGAAGCTCGCCAGTGCCGTCCGGTTGGCACTTGTCTCCAGCGCCACCACGGCCGTGCTGTACGCTCCGCACGCGCTCGCTGCCGACGATGACCTGACCGAGGTCGTCGTCACCGGTTCGCGCATCGCGCGTCCGGACCTTGAGTCCAACAGCCCGATCACGACGGTTTCCGCCGCGACCATCGAGCAGCTGAACACGGTCAACCTGGAGAGCCAGCTGCGTCAGCTGCCGCAGTTCCTGCCGGGTTCGACCGAGTTCGTCAACAACGGCAATCCCGGTGCCGCCACCATCAACCTGCGTGGCCTGGGCTCGAACCGCACGCTGGTCCTGATGGACGGCAAGCGCCTGCCGCCGTTCGGCACCAGCGGTGCCGTCGACATCAACCTGATCCCCAGCGCCCTCATCGAGCGCGTCGACATCGTCACCGGTGGTGCCTCGGCGGCCTACGGTTCTGACGCCGTGTCGGGCGTCGTGAACTTCATCACGAAGAAGAATTTCGAAGGCCTGCAGATCGACACCAACACCTCGCGCTATGGCGAAGGTGATGGCAAGACCACCAGCGCCACGCTGACGGCGGGCAGCACCTTTGCCGACGACCGCGGCAGCGCCGTGCTGTCCTTCGGCTACACCAAGCGCGATGCGGTGCTGCAGGGCGCCCGGGCCTACTCCAACTACTTCCTGAATGCGGTCGACGGTTACCGTTACAACGGCAACTGGTACCAGTACGCCTCCGACATCTTCGATGCCGGCCGTCGTGGTGGTTCGTCGAACGCCGGTGCCACCCGTGCCGCCGTCTACACTTCGCCGACTGCCCGCGGCACGCGCTACTTCACGCCGGATGGCCAGTTCCTGTCTTCGGCCGCCGCCGGTGCCACACAGTACGGCCCGAACCGGGTGTACAACTACAACCCGTACAACTATTTCCAGGTCCCGCAGGAGCGCTATTCGGCCTTCGCGAGTGTGGACTACCAGCTGAACGACTCGGCCGAGATCTACGGCCGCGTGTTCGCGGTCGACTCGTCGGTGCCGACGCAGCTGGCCCCCTCGGCCTACTTCGGCGGCTCCACGGCCGACTTCCAGGTCAACGTCGACAACCCGTTCCTGTCGGCGGCCCAGAAAGCGGCGCTGATCGCCGTCTATGACAACGAGGCTGCGGCCGGCCTGCACGCGGGTCCGTATGACGCCGCGGCTCCCGCGGGCACCCAGCTGGTCACGGTCAACGGCCTGCGCCGTCGCCTGCCCGAACTCGGCGATCGCGTCGGCCTCGCCGACAGCAAGACCTTCCAGCTCTCCGGCGGTGTCCGTGGTGGCATCGGCGACTCGGGCTGGAACTACGACGTGTCGGCCCAGTGGGGTCGCGTGTCGCGCGTCGACGGCCTGCTGAACGACGTCAGCATCGACCGCGCCCGCAAGGCGCTGATCGCGGTCCAGACTCCGGACGGCGTGAAGTGCGTGTCCGGCGGTGAGTGCGCCCCGGTCAACCTGTTCACGGGCAACGGCTTCATCGACCAGACCACGGGCGTGCCGATGACCGGCAACATCTCGCAGGCGGGCCTGGACTACATCCGTGCCAACTACTTCTCGTCGCAGACCACCGAGGCGCACAGCGCGTCGGCGAGCGTGTCGGGTGAGCTGCCGTCGCTGAAGTTCGCCACCGCCGAGGCGCCGGTCAGCGCGGCCTTCGGTATCGACTGGAACGAGTACACCTCCGAATTCCGTCCTGACGACCTCACGCAGTTCGGTGGCGCGATGGGCCAGGGCGGCACGGCGCCGCCGCTGTCCGGTCGCACCGACTCGAAGGAGTTCTTCGTCGAGGCCTACGTGCCCCTGGCCAGTGGCAAGCCGGGCGTCGAGAACCTGGCCCTGGAGCTCGGCTACCGCTACGCGGACACCAACCTGGCCGGCACCTTCGGCACCTGGAAGGCTGGCCTCGAGTGGCAGCCGGTCAACAGCCTGCGCGTCCGCGCCATGGCGCAGCGTGCGGTCCGTGCGCCGAACATCGGCGAGCAGTTCGCGCCGCTGTCCTACGGCCTGACCGAGGTCCGCAACGACCCCTGTGCCGGCTCGGCGCCGGTGGGCAACGCGGCCCTCACGGCCAAGTGCATCGCGCAGGGTGCGCCGGCCGCGCAGATCGGTGCGATCAACTCGCCGGCCGCACAGCAGGCGTCGAGCCTCGGCGGTGGCGCCGTGGCCCTCGGCGTGCAGCTGAACCCGGAAGAGGCGGACACCTACACCTTCGGTGTGCAGTTCACCCCGGAGTCCCTGCCGGGCTTCGTGGCGTCGGTCGACTACTACGACATCAAGATCAAGGGCGGCATCGGTTCCTACGGTGCGCAGGAGATCCTGGACAACTGCTTCGTCAACAACATCAGCTCGTTCTGCGGTCTGGTGAAGCGCAACTCGCTGGGCGAGCTCGAGGGTGACGGCTACGGCGTCGTGCTCGACACGCGCAACCTGTCGTCGCTCAACGCCAAGGGTATCGACTACTCGCTGAACTACTCGTTCGACTGGAGCGAGTTCAAGTTCAACGCGGGACTGGCGGGCAGCCACACCATCGACAGCTCCTTTGCCTCGAGCCCGGCGGCGCCGGTCATCGAGTGCGAGGGCGTCTATGGTGACACCTGCGGCAACCCGACCCCGAAGGAGCGCATCAACCTGAGCTTCGGTGCCGACTGGCGGAACTTCAACGCCACGGTCTTCGTGCGCCACCTCTCGGCGGTGGACGTGCAGACCCGTGACGATGATCCGGACCAGACCGGCCGTTCCATCTACCTGGTCGAGAGCATCCCGTCGTTCAACTACGTGGATCTCTCGCTGCAGTACCGCTGGAACGACAAGCTGAAGGTCACGGCGGCGGCGACCAACCTCTTCGACAAGGACCCGACGGTGGTGGGCAACATCCCCGGCGCGAACACGTCGATGAACGCCTATGCCGACATGTACGATCCGCTGGGCCGGCGCTACAGCCTGGGCCTGTCGTACAAGTTCTGACGCCTCTCCGCAAGGAAGGTGACTGACCGGGCTGGGGTACCGCGCAAGCGGTGCCCCAGTTCTGTTTGGGGGAGAGGAAAACCACATGTCAAACGAAGCAGAACTCCTGCGTGCCGCACGCGAGGCCGAGTCCGCGCGCGATGCCGCTGCGGCGCGTCGCCACTACGAGCAGTTGCTGGCCGCCGATCCGCAGCACCCGGTGGCCGTGAACGGCTTGGCGCGCCTGGCCATGATGGGCGGGCAGCCGGCCGACGCCCTGTCGGTGCTTGCCCGCCTGCAGCCCTCACGCACCGAACCACGCTTGCTGACCGATTCGCTGCTGCTCAAGGCCGCCGCGCTGCGGCAACTGGGTCGTGACGACGAGGAGAATGCGGCGCTGGGTGAGGCGCTGGCGGCTGATGCCTACTGCTGGCCGGCGCTGCTGCAGCGCGGCCAATGGCTGGAGCGCAAGGGCCAGATGAAGATGGCAGCGCTGACCTACCGCGATGTCATCCGCATCGCACCCGCCGCCCAGCATCGGCCGCCCGTGTTCAAGGAGTCCCTTGAGCACGCCGAGCAGTTGTCGGCGATGTATGCCGAGGCGCTGGAAGTGAACTTGATGCAGGCCATCGGCAGCCTGCCGGGGATGTCGCAGAAGTGGCGCGAGGCTGCGTCCATCATGTCCGGGCGCAGCAAGCCCTACCATTCCGAGTGCAACCAGCTCACCGTGCCGAGGCTGCCTGCGCAGCCTTTTTATCGTCGCGAGATGTTCAGCTGGGTGCCGGAGTTCGAGAAGTACACCGACGACATCCGCAGCGAGATGATCGCGGCCCTCAGCGAGGCGGGCGCGGATTTCACGCCCTACGTGCAGTACAACCCGGGTGAACCGGTGAACCAGTGGGCGGACCTCAACCACTCGCGGGACTGGACGGCATTCCACCTGTTCCGGGCTGGCCAGCCCGTGCCGGAGAACATCGAACGCTGCCCGAAGACGGCTGAGGCGCTGCGGCTCGCCGACCAGGCGCAGATGCCGGGGACCTGCCCGAATGCCATGTTCTCGGTGCTGCAGCCCAAGGCGAAGATCCCGCCGCACAACGGGGAGACCAATGCCCGGCTGGTGGCGCACCTGCCGCTGGTGGTGCCAGACAAATGCCTGTTCCGCGTCGGCTACGACACGCGGCGCTGGGTCGAGGGCGAGGTGATGATCTTCGACGACACCATCGAGCACGATGCGGTCAACGACAGCGACCAGATCCGCGTGATCCTGCTCTTCGATGTCTGGAATCCGCTGGTCACGCCGGAGGAGCGCGTGATCGTGCAGAAACTGGCTGAGGCCGAACGGCGCTTCAGGCTGGGATGACGTCGAAGGCGAGCGTCAGGCGCTCGCCTTCGCCCGGGAAGGCTTCGACGCCGTGCCACTGGTAGGACGGGAACAGTGCCAGGCGCCCTGCCTCGGGGCGCACATGGCCCAGGGCGTCAAGGCGGGCAGCCGGGTAGGGCGGGCGCCCGAAGGACAGCCAGCCTGCCTGTGAGGGGCTGTCGGTGACTTCGGCAGGCACATCCACGTAGT